>DUMC01000058.1 GCA_012840075.1 Clostridiaceae bacterium
ACAGTTAAGATTTTCCGCTCAGAATTCTGACTATATTGTATACTATACTTAAGTAGTCTATAATTGAAATATGATATTACTTCTTCCAATTTATATAACCTTTAGAAAGGAGTGATTTTATGTATAACTCCGATTGGCATATTCATTCGGAAGCGTCTTATGATGCAAGCCTGCCTGTCGAAGAATTAATTGCTTCAGCAAAAAGATACGGACTTAAACAATTTGGTATCACAGATCATGCTAATCTCAACATTCCTTCTTTTTGGGAAAACATGTATAAATCAAAACAGTTGTATGAGAAGTATCAATATGAAGGCTTTTACTATGGAGTGGAGCTTACGGTTATTCCAAAATCATTATATGATTATTGCGCCAAGTACGGTACAAGAGAGGGATATACTTTTCCGTCCGGTGACAAACCTTGCGAACTGGAATTTATGTTAACCCTTGAGGATTTGGATAAGTTAGGTATTATGTATTGTGTTGCAGGTGCACATTCGATTTTAAATGTAGAACTTGATCAAAATAAAATAATCCGAGAATGGCACAGACAGCAAATGTATATTGCAACTGATCCCAGAGTGGATGTCCTGGCACATCCGTGGTGGTTCCCAAGTATCAAGGAATGGCAGGATTCCGAAGGAAGATACTTTGATAAGCCGTGGTTTGGTGATTTTGATGTCATTCCTCGCTCAATGCACAATGAGCTTGCTGCTGCACTTATAGAAAATGATGTTTGCATAGAAGCTAATTTGTCAATGATATGTGGAAATTCTTATCCTGAAAATTTCTACCGCAAGTATAATGAATATCTAAGATATATGTTTGAAAAAGGTGTAAAACTGGTCTTCGGATCTGATGTACATAGATCTCCTTATGGTGATTATCGTGAAAGTGTTGAAAAAGCGTTAAGCGTGGTGGGCTTTAAACCGGAAGACTTTTCAGCACCAAAAATTCATAAGAGGTCCGGGCTTAAAAATTTAAAATCATAAAATATAATAAAAACTAAATGACTCATAAGAGAAAATAAAATTAAATTATATAAAATTGTAAGAAAAAGTTTATATGATGTTGTAATATATTGATTGAGAGGTGTTTTGAAATGAAAATAGGTATTTGCGCTGAGTATGAAAAAATCAATCTGGTAAAAGAAATTGGTTTTGATTACCTTGAAGGATCTGTTTCTAGAGCGGCAACTATGAATAAGGAAGAATTTGCCCAATTAGAGGAAAAAGTGAAACAAAGTGGGATAGAATGCGAAGTATGCAATCTTTTCTTTCCACCGATTTTAAAAGTAACGGGACCTGATGTGGATATAAAGAAAATAGATGAATATTTAAAAATTGCTTTTGAAAGGTTATCCATGTTAGGTACAAAATGTGTTGTTGTAGGCAGCGGTAACTCAAGAAGAGTGCCTGAAGGTTGGAGCAAAGATGAGGGAATTAAACAATTTGCCGAAGTAATGAAGATGATAGGCGATGAAGGTGAGAAGTACGGAATAGTTGCTACAGTAGAACACCTACCCAGCAGCAGTTGTAATATTATCAATTCCGTAAAGGAAAGCTGGGAGCTTTTAAAAGTTATAAATCACCCTAATGTTAAAATGATGGTGGATTACGGCCATATGAAAACAATGAAGGAAAGCCTGGACAGCATTGTTGAAGCTGGAAATGAGATTATACATTTACATATTAGGAACAGTAAAAATGGGAAATTTCCTCTTAAAGTTGATGAAGATAATTATCAGGAGCTATTTAATAAATTAAAGCAAATAGGATACAAGGGTAGAATAAGTATAGAAGCAAGTACTTCAAACTTTTCCGAGGATGCTGCTGTTTCTTTAAAAGTTTTAAGACAACTTGTAAGCTCGATAAAAGAATAGAATTTGCTTAATGTGAGGAACATTAATACTATAAAAGATGATGTCTTAAAAGATGATAAAAGGAAGCCAAAATGAACCGTCAAGCATGGTTGGCTTTAAACCGGAAGATTTTTCAACACTAAAATTCATAATAGAGTAGGGAGTAAGGATAGTACTTTAAATAATATAATTAGAGCTTAAAATATTTTATTAAAAGAGCTTCAAACGCAGCAGGAACGAAAAAATTGCTGGTTTTGAAGCTCATTTATTTCGTATTTAAAGTATTAAAATAATGTTTAACAAGAAGTAAAACATATGTAATTATAATGTAATATTTATTACATATATTTATGCAATGCAAATATATGTTTAATGGAATAACTAATCATCAATAAAGGATCTTGCCAGTATTTTTATTAGTTTCTTATATATTTTCTTTATTCTTGATGATATACTTTAATATAATAGCGAATAATTAAGTTGAAGCGATAGCCATATCATATTGTGATTAATAAGAGATAAAATGTTTTATTCCTGGAGGTATACAAATGAATTTAAAAGAAGAATTTTTGAAATATATTGGTGATGAATATAGTCTTGTAGGTTATGCTAGGTCTTATAAGCTTGTCTTTTTAAAATTATTCTTGCAGTTTATGGACTCTGAGGGAAAAGTCAAAGAAATTGATTTAGCTCGAGAATTTAAGAGATTTTATGAAAAAAGAAAAGAACAGAGACTTCTTCCGGATATAAATGCTGATCCTAGAATACAAAACGTTGATACTTCTACTATAAGCCAGATTATTTCTGTAATAAGAGATAATCCTTTCAGGGTCATAAGTGATAGAGGATTTGTCTATCACAAAAATATTAATGGTGAAGAGTACTATCTGATTAACAATGAGTTATTACGCGAGTTTACAGAAGATTTTAAAAAGAAAATGACTAATTTAATTGAGAAAAAGATAAATTTATATTTTAGTAGAATTGATAAAGGAGAAAAAATCGCGGGAAGCAATAACTCTTTAAAAACACTGTTAATAGATTTAATGAATAACTATGTTAAAGCAAGAACGTCAGAGGT
>DUMC01000059.1 GCA_012840075.1 Clostridiaceae bacterium
TAATATTGTTTTTTTCATTTTTTTCTTTTCATTCTTTCTCCTTTTTTCACCTTTTCTCTTTTCATTCTTTCTTATTGCAGATTTAGCATGAAGATTACAGCATAAGCATATATTATATATCATATAGCATATAGGTTTTCATTATTTTACTAATCCAACTCTTTTTAAGTTAATAACTTTTACAAGCTTTATTTTTTTCTACCAATAACTTCTCCCGCTAATATTTTTACTTCATATCCCATTTCCGTTTGATGTAATATATCTTCATCAATTGTTACTAACTCATCAGAATCTGACCGGGTTTTGCATTGCTTTCCAGGCGTGCTGCCGTATTGACGGTATCACCGATAGCAGTATAGTCCATCCTAAAATCAGCTCCAATGTTTCCGACAACGGCATCTCCGGTGTTAATTCCTATTCCGAACTGGACGGTCCTTCCGTATTTTTCCTCTAATTTCTTTCTCAGCGATTCAGATCCTTGTTTCATAGCCCATGCAGCTTGTACGGCTTTAAAAGCATGATCTTCCAAATCAATCGGAGCGTTAAATAATGCCATTGTCGCATCACCGATAAATTTATCCAGTGTCCCGCCATATTTAAATATAGATAGGGCGCAAAGTGTCAAATACTCATTTAGAATTGCAACTACTTCTTCGGGTTCTGCTTTTTCCGATAAAGGAGTAAAACCCCTTATGTCAACAAAAAGTACCGAAATTTCTCTGCGTGATCCTCCGAGTTTAAGAGCTTCTTCCCCTCCTTTTACAAGCTTGTCCACAACCTGTGGAGCTACGTATCTGCTGAATACTGATGTTATTCGCTTTCTTTCCAAAAGCTCAGCAATATATTTATGGGCTAATGTTATTAGATATACGATAAAATAAAATAGTAGAGGATATATAACCGGCAATATATAGCCTTTGTTATATAATGCAAATGCAACAGCTAAATACAAAAATATTCCGAAAAATAACAATATAATTGATTTTCCGGGAGACAACCTGTTAAATGCAAAAATGCCCAATAATCCAATATTTTTTATTATTTCAATTTTTCATTTTTACCTATTTTTGTAATAAAACACAGCAAGTTGGGTTCTATCCCTCAAATTCAGCTTTTCCAGAATGTTGCTTAAATAATTTCTTACCGTTCCTTCACTCAAGAAAAGCCTGGCTGCTATTTCTTTATTATTCAATCCTTCTGCAACCAGTGTTATAATTTCAAGTTCTTTTTGGCTAATTCCAAAATTTGAAAAGTTGACTTTATTAGTATTATTTATAAATGATGGTATTTTTGAAACTATATCTTCTCCAAAAACAAATTGCCCAATATGTACTGCTTTTAAAGACGGTATTATGCTTTCAAAGTTCTGCTTTAATATATAGCCACGTGCTCCCATTTTAAGGGCTTTTATTATATATTCATCATCTGCAAATGTAGTTAAGAATAATATCTTTGCATTCTTATCAGCCTTTAGGATAGCCTCACCTGCTTCTAAGCCTGACATGCCATTCATTCGTATATCCATTAGTATAATATCCGGCTTTAATCTATCATATAAATCAACAGCATCATTACCGCTATATGCCATGCCCACAACAGCTATTTCTTCATCAGACTCTAATATGGTTTTAAGTGCAGTACATATAAGTTTATCATCATCAACAACCAGTACCTTCACAGTTTAATTTGCCCTCCTTCAAAATCTTACAAGCAAATCCTTTCAAATGCTCTATTTTCATAAAAATTAATAAAATTAATTGCAAAATATCTAAAATATTTAAAATATTTAAATATATAAAAAATCTATAAAACTTTTATGCTTTTATGCTATTACAAGATGCTATCTTTTAGGTATAGATATAAAAACCTTAAATCCTTTATCAAAACTCAAATTCATATTGCCGTTAAATGATGCGACTCTGTCTGAAATATTTTTTAAACCTATTCCTTTGTTTTCTTCGTAATTTATACATGTACCGTTGTCTTGCACAATCAATTGATAAATTGCCGGA
>DUMC01000060.1 GCA_012840075.1 Clostridiaceae bacterium
AGGGAGAACTTGAGGCGGACAAAATGGAAAAAAGCGGTACCAATGATAAATGCTCACATTTATGAAATACAACAAATTTTCCAGTTACGTTACTTTAATCAGACACAAAATTCTTGACAACTCTCTCTCTGTGCTTCATATGCCAACATAGCAGTATTAATATCAGCAAAGTCGATGAGTAATTTAATCTTATCTTCTGGAATTAATTCCTTTAATTGATTATATAAATTGTTATACTCCTTATCAATCTCTTTATATTCACTGTCTTCATATGGTTCTCTACCACTCTCGTCTTGCCATTTATAATAGGCTTGGAGGATTATTTCATCATTCTTTAGCATGATACAGCCACCTCCACCCCGTAATCTTCTCTTAACTTCTCAATGAAATAGAGTTGTCCTTTCCCAGTAATGAGAGGAGTTATTGTAACCTTATCGCCTTGAGATGTATGCACTACGGATTCTTTTACTTGGAATAAGCCCATTTCCAGATACTTTTGAACAGGTCGGTTCTTCCTTCTGCCTTCTTTAATGAGATAACCATTATCTCTTAACCATGCAAACAACCTATTTTGACCAATTACTATGCCATCATTTTTCAGAAGTTTAGCGAAATCTCCAATGAGTATTCCATCATCAGAAGTAGAAATTGCTTTACCAAAGTTTGTGTATGGTTTATCCTGTTCTATTTGTTCCAGCAATTTAGCCTTCATTTCTCGTTCTTTCTTTAACTGCTGGAATACCTTTATAGCGAAGTCAGGATTATCAAGCAGTTTATCTGTGACATACATACCATGTTTTCTGATATTTTCAACTACATCCCATACCCAATCCATAAAAGCATCTGCTTTGGGCTGTCGGCTGAACCTGCATATCTCATATATACCTTTGGCTGTATAAACGGTTACATCCCTTGATACCACTCGGTTTCCTTCAACTTTCCTCAAATTGAGGGTAGTTGAAAATTTGTCTAATCTATCTCTATTACGGTCATGGATGTTTGCTATTGCTTTATCAGGGTCAGCATATTCTAATGCTCTGCCTATCTGTTCTCTTGTCATTAAAATGTCGCCTTGCTCATTTTGCCAAAAATCACATTGTACAGAGCCAAAGTTTTCTGATTTTACAAGAGTAAGGTCATACTTACTTACACTTTTATCCATTATCACATTTCCTCCTTCTTGTTTTCACCCTCGGAGTATGCTATAATGGATATGCAATACCCTTTGGGTGTTGTTGGTTTAGGGATTCTGCAAACTGTGGAGAGGGAGCAGAGTCCCTTCTGCATTATTTTTTGACTTTTTTAATACTGAATTTAACTTCCTTTTCGATTACGAAGTCTCCATTTATATAACTTTTCATGAAGGCTTCTAATACATCGTTCATTTTTTCACCGTTTTGGGAGCATTTTTCTTTAAACTTCTCTTGCACCTCCTCATCTATTGTCGTAGTAAATTGTTTTCGTGCCACTGGCTCACCTCCTTGTAAATATAATAATATTTTTCGTTATATTTGTCAATACATTTGTGGTAATATTTTTATACAAAAAGAAAAGACTATTTATCATAGTCCATTTTGCAAGATTTGCATATTAAACTTTCATTCCAATATTTTACTCCACTATAAAGTTAGAAGAACC
>DUMC01000061.1 GCA_012840075.1 Clostridiaceae bacterium
AGGCTTGAATATGACAAGAGCAGCGGTCAAGTAATATTAAATACATCTTCAAAAAATAATAACGAGTTTTCCATACCTTCGGGATATAACGAGCCCATTGGAATTGCAAGAGATAATAATATTCCTGCTCATCTTATGGTTTTTCTTAAAAACGATGTCATTACCGTGTCTACAGATAATGCGGATAATAAAGAGGAAAATGATAAAGACGAAAACATCAAAGAAAAGGTTGAGGGTGATGATGAAGATAATGATGAAGATAATGATGAAGGTAATGATGAAGGCAGCGATGAAAGTAGTGTTGTTACTACTGCTTGGCTTATACTTACGAATAAAGATATAAGAAGCAACGTTATTGATATGATTATAAAAGCTGTTACAGCATCGAATGAGTCGCCTGGCAGTAAATCCGTAAATCCAGCCATGGCCTCTTCCATCCACAGTCCCTACATAGGCAGTTTCCCGGCTGGCAGCCCCCCAATCGGAAGTTCCTATGTAAGCAGTTCCAACAATAACAGTCCTTCCATTAGTTCTACCTACATCGGTGAATCCTACAGGGGAATTTCCACCATCGGCAGCTCTACCAATGGCAGTTCTATTACCGGCAGTTCCATAAACGGTAGTTCCACCAACGGCAGTTTCAGCAACGGTAGTTTCAAAAACGGTAGTTCTATCAACAGTAGTTCTACCGCTAACTTTGATGACAGCATCTCAAATAACTTGCCGGGTATTGAATTCGATGGTGTGGTAATTGATTTTGAGAATATGTCAGGGGATATTTTGCGCAATGCTTTTAACGAGTTTTTATATGAGCTAAAAACTGAACTGAAAAAATATAATAAAAGTTTATGGGTGGCCGTACATCCCAGAAGAGCACCCGGTCAGGGTTACTATGATGCATATGATTACAAAACGATTGGTGAAATTGCCGATAGAATAATCCTAATGGCTCATGATTACAGTGCAAAACAACTTACAGATGAAGAAAAGGATTCGGGTTATTATATAACCCCTTTAACCCCTATCAAGGAAGTATATTTTGCGCTAAAATCAATTACCGATGAAAAGGACGGTGTGGAAGACCCGAGCAAAGTTTTATTGCAAATATCTTTTGATTCTGCCCAGTGGAAGCTAAAAGAAGGAAAAGTCACAAACAGTTTACCTTTTAGACCCGATTATGAAGCCATCATTCAAAGGCTTCTCAAAGAAGGTACTGAAATACTTTACTCAAAAATTGATGAAAATCCTTATGCAAGATATATTGACCCTACAGACGGAACAGTTAACATAATCTGGTATGAAGATTCAAGAAGTGTGGAATGGAAAATTAAATTAGCAAAACTATTTGATATTGGAGGCATATCTATCTGGAGGTTAGGAAACATACCCAATTCTGAAAAGAGGTTATACATGGATGTATGGGATACTATAACAACATCAATAAACCCAGCATTAATACACCGTGCTTCAAATTAGTTAAATCATCCTTTTTAATTACATCGTTCTCTTAATTGATTAAACCACAATTATTATATAAAAAATTAAAAGCAGGTATTCCGACTTTTATCAGAATACCTGCTTTTATTCTTTTAGCACGTATTTTATATTTATCAAAACATCTTCTTTTTGTACAGAATAAAACCTGTAATCAAGCTCGTAGCTAATGCAATTCCAAATATTATCCAAAACCCGAAAGCCCCTCCTATTGGCAATTCAACATTCATTCCAAAAAAGCTTGATATCATGGTAGGTATTGCCATAACTATTGTAACTGAAGTCAAAAATTTCATTACTATATTCAAGTTATTGGATATAACTGATGCAAAGGCATCCATTGTACCGGAAAGAATATTAGTATATATACTTGCCATCTCTATAGCCTGTTTGTTTTCAATAATTACGTCCTGAAGCAAATCAGCGTCCTCAGGGTAACTCTTTATATGCTCAAATTTCATAAGTTTTTCCAAAACAATTTCATTCGATTTTAAAGCAGTTGAGAAATAAACAAGGCTCTTTTGAAGTTTTAATAATTGAATGAGTTCCTTATTTTTCATCGATTTATGCAATGCCTTTTCAATCTCGCCGCTAGTTTTATCAATATTTCTTAAATGTTGCAAATATCTTGCTGCATTTTTATACAGAATCTGCAATACAAACCTGGTCTTGTACTGTGTCAGAAAAGTTTTTACCTTGTTATTAATAAAATCATTCAGTAAAGTATCATGCCTTAAGCATACTGTAATAATTGCATGTTTAAGCACTATGATAGAAAGAGGTATCGTAGTATAAAGATTCATATCTTCTTCTTTTTCTATAATGGGTATATCAACAATTATCAATGTCTGGCCGTTTTCACTGTCAATTCGGGCTCTTTCCTCTTCATCCAAAGCTGCTTTTAAAAAGTCAATATCCACATTTAATGCATTACTGACCTTATTAATTTCTTCCTCCGTTGGATTGACAAGATTAACCCAGATACCTTCTTCGTTTAATTCTGCACGTACAAGTTCATTATCTACCGTCTTAAAGACGCTCAACATCAAAATCACCCTCTTTTTTTAGCTTCCATGAAAAAATTCAAGCACTATCGAAAAGAATTCCTGGTACAAGCAGTATCAAAAAAGAATTCTTAGTACTGGAAAAAAGAAAGCCAAGCATCATTTAAAGAGGGCAACAACATCCTCTACTATTTCATCATTTCAGAACTGAAATGTTAATTATATACTGAAATGGCAGTTATGTCATGAAATGGTAAATAATGTTCCGAAATGGTGAACAGCACAGAATATGTGCCCTATTAACCTTATTAAAATATTCAACTTTCCTATATGACAACTACCTGGGTCACCTTCCATACTGCTCACCCCCAATTTTGTACTATAGCAAATTAATGCAACTTGCATTAAAATAAATTAATGCATAACAAAATTAATATCACTATAATTTGATTAAATTCTAAATATTCATTTTATTAAATTTTAAACATGCCGGTGAAAAGCTGGCATGAAATTTGCAAAAAAAATCTAAAAATATAATATGTTTTTTTTAAAAAAGTGTTTAAATTTACATATAATATTAACCTACTTAATTATATACCAATAAATTTGAACATTGCAACATTTTATTCAATAATAAATGCATCCGGTTACTTAAAAATCTCAATATCCGACAATTTCATAGCCCT
>DUMC01000062.1 GCA_012840075.1 Clostridiaceae bacterium
TTGCAAAAGCCCTGGGGATGAGTTTCATTGACACGGATTTAGTTATCCAGGAGAGAGAAGGTAAGCTTTTACAGGAAATAATAGATTTATATGGCTTAGATGAATTTTTAAAAAAAGAAGAAAATGCTATAGTTTCACTTAATTGCAAATCAACTGTAATTGCCACCGGCGGTAGTGTTGTATATAGCGAAAAAGCAATGAATCACTTGAAACAAAATGCTATAGTAATTTATCTAAAAATCGAGTATAAAGAAATAGAAAGACGAATTAAAAACATATCAACGCGGGGAATTGCAATGAACAAGGGACAGAGCTTGTTAGATTTATATAATGAAAGAATACCCCTTTATGAACGATATGCTGATATTATCATTGACTGTTCGGGGAAGGGTATGGAAAAAATAATTCAAGAAATTATCAAGATGTTAAAGCTGTAAGCACTATACAATCAAATGCTTGTGATTCATGTAAATTTTTTTGTTTTAGCATACCCTTATGGGGTATATATTGTTATAGCAGAATATTCGCTGATGAAGTCTTCAATCGATAGGTAAATAATTAACATTAATTTTGTGCATTAATAATAGTAATGCATTTAACAATAAAATAATGTAATAAATTGATTTTGGAGGTATTAACATGAATGTTACAGTATACACAACTCCGACTTGTCCATGGTGTAAAGTAGCAAAGGACTATTTAAACTATAAGGAAGTAAGATTTAGAGAGATCAATGTGGCAGAGGACTATGAAGGTGCAATGGAGATGATTAAAAAATCCGGTCAAAGAGGTGTGCCTGTAATTGATATTGACGGTAATATTATAGTAGGATTTAACCAGGAGGAGATAGACAGGCTACTTACAAGAGAATAACGAATAATATTGATAAATGTCGCAATGTTGATATTGTCTGAATCATGAAATTAACTATGAGCGGGGTAATAAAAAAATTCAAAGTGCGTAATAAAACTATTCCTTGATGCAAAATTCTTTTTATTGATTTGACTTAATATACCTAGAACATCTATGTATATTTTTGTCATGCATAGATATTCTAGGTATGTTTTTTATAGTGAGTTAGAAAATAATGGTTATATCACATCATAATAATAAAAAAATTCTAACTTTTGTTAATAGATTCGAAGTTTTGATGATTTACATAATAAGTACAAAAACTTATCGCTAAATCATATTTAGCCTCCTTTCTAAAAAATGATGATGGTTTCGCACTTTTAAATATTTACAATGGTAATTAACACAATCTACAATTAAAGAAGGACGTCCTGATTCTTAATTATTCTTAATTTTGTTAAAAACATTTCTAATAAAAGTCAACTTACTACTCTCAAAAAAAGGGGGTATCCTTTAAATGAAAAAGTATTTAAAACTTCTATCATTATTACTATTAATAACCATATTCTTTGGAATATTCTCTGGTTGTACTTCAAGTCAAACACAGCAATCCGACGGTTCTTCCCAAACAGATAGTCAGAAAACAGGTAGCACTCAGGAAACTAAAGAGCAAAGTCCGGGTACAGGAAGTGCAAGCGGTAAAATTACCGACAGACCTGTTACACTGACTTGCTGGGCCGGCTTAAATAGTAACGTGGCTCAACATTCTACAAGCTATAGCGAAATACCATTATATAAGGAACTGGAAAAACGGACCGGTGTTAAAGTTGAATTTTTACATCCTCCCGCTGGTCAGGAAAGCGAGCAGTTTAATCTTATGATAGCATCGAATGAGCTTCCTGATTTAATTGAATACACTTGGCTTAGCTATCCCGGCGGGCCTGAAAAAGCTTTGCAGGATGGAATAATTATACCATTAAATGATATCATTGATAAATATGCTCCAAACCTTAAAAAATACTATGCCCAGCATGAAGATATTGAAAAAATGGTAAAAACGGATAATGGAAATTACTATTGCTTCCCGTTTATTCGCGGCGATGAATTTCTCTTAGTATTTTACGGACCTCAGTTAAGAAAAGATTGGCTGGATGAGTATGGTCTTCAAGTTCCTACTACTATTTCAGAGTGGGAAACAGTGCTAAAAGAATTAATGAATAAAAAGGGACTTGATGCCGGGATTACATTATCAGGAACTTCTGAAATCTCAATGGGAGGTTTTATTGTAAGCGCCTTTGGTGTTTTATACGGATTTATGCAGGATAACGGAAAGGTTAAGTACGGACCTATAGAACCTGGATTTAAAGATGCTTTGGCTGTACTGGAAAAATGGTATAGAGAAGGTATTCTTGATCCTGATTTCGCAGCTCAGGATGCCAAGACAAAGGATGCCAAAATAACAGGAGGCAGAGTAGCAGCATATGTAGGATATGCAGGTTCAGGAATGGGAAGATATACTCCTTTGGCAAGACAAGAAAATCCAAAATATGAATTGGTAGGAGCTCCATGGCCAACCTTGAACAAAGGAGAGATACCGATTACCGGACAAATTGATCATCCATTTCCTGGGAATGGAACTGCAATTACAACCAAATGCAAAGAAGTTGAAATTGCAGCAAAATGGCTTGATTATGCATACAGTGAAGAAGGTCACATGCTTTTCAACTTCGGTATAGAAGGTGAAAGCTATGTTATGGTCGATGGTTATCCAAAATACACAGAAATTATAACAAATAATCCAAATGGATTGTCAATGGGTCAAGCTATAGCCATGTATGCTAGGTCAAGCCACGGAGGATCGTTTATACAGGACAGAAGGTACATGGAACAGTACATGCAGTTCCCTGAGCAAGTAGAAGCAATTAAGACATGGAGCAATCATAAAGCATTACTTAAAATGCCTCCAATAACTCCTACTCCTGAAGAAAGTCAAAGATACGCATCTATCATGAGTGAAATTAATACTTATGTAAGTGAAATGTTCTTGAAATTCGTAATGGGTCAGGAATCTCTTGATAAATTTGATGCTTTTGTAGAACAGATTGAGAAGATGAATATTAAGGAAGCAATTGAAATCCAGCAAGCAGCTTTAGATCGTTATTATAAGAGATAAAACAGTGAGAAGCAAATTAGACAATAACGCAAAGCAAGTAAAGTGTATTATTAAATATTTGTTATTGTAAATATTTCTGAAGGGAGATTTTTCCCTTCAGAAATTTCCAATTTAAGGTAATGCAGATTGATTATAGGATTTTAATAGTAAACTTAGGTGAATGAAAAAGGTGTTCTAGCTAAGCATATTTTTTACACTGGAATATTATTGGCATCTGTAATATATAGTAATTAAAGAGAGGAGTTTTATATGTATGGCAAAATCCGCAGCAGGCAAAGTTAATGGCAATGTAGTTAGCCAAAATAGTAAAATAAATAAAAATAATTTAAGACATGTAATTGTTAAAGATTTTAAGAAAAATAAGATGATATATTTATTGGCAGTACCGGTGCTGGCTTATTATATAATTTTCCATTATGGTCCTATGTACGGGGTTATAATTGCTTTTAAAAATTTTACTCCTGCAAGAGGCATTTTGGGAAGCCCCTGGGTAGGGTTTAGATGGTTTCAAGAGTTTTTCTCAAGTTACTATTTTGGAAGATTGCTTAGGAACACTTTGCTAATTAATATATACAGCCTCATATTTTCTTTCCCTGCTCCGATTTTTCTGGCTTTGCTTCTTAATGAATTGAGAAATCAAAAGTTTAAAAAAGTGGTTCAGACCATAAGTTACCTACCTCACTTTATATCACTTGTGGTAATCTGCGGAATGATTGTAAATTTCACTGCAAGAGACGGAATATTAAACGACATCATTGCTTTTTTCGGCGGAGAACGAACGACCATGCTATTAAGACCTGAACTATTCAGAACTATTTATGTTGCTTCGGGAATATGGCAAGGTGTAGGATGGGGTTCAATTATTTATCTTGCTGCTTTAGCAGGAATAGACATTGAGCTATATCAAGCAGCAGTAATAGATGGTGCAAATAGATGGCATCAAGTATGGCATGTAACTCTGCCGGGCATTTTACCTACAATTGTTATTTTGTTAATAATGAGAATTGGTTCTTTGATGAGCGTAGGGTATGAAAAAATCATCCTTCTTTATAATTCCAGCATATATGAAACGGCAGATGTTATATCTACTTTTGTTTACAGAAAAGGATTGCTGGAGGCAAATTACAGTTACAGCTCGGCAGTTGGCTTATTTAATTCAGTAATTAATTTTCTTTTGCTTATAATTGCAAACTGGATCAGTAGAAAAGTGAATGAAACTAGTCTCTGGTAGGAGGTAAAAATATGGCGATAAAAAGAAGCATTGGGGAAAAGATTTTTGATGCCTTTAATATACTGGCGATGATATTTCTAATAATAGTAACATTATATCCTTTATTATATGTAATTTTTGCATCCGTCAGCACGCCTTCAAGATTAATAAAACATGAGGGTATTTTACTGGCACCGTTAGGGTTTCAGCTGGGAGCATATAAACTGGTCTTTAGGAACCCAATGATAACAAAAGGTTACTTAAATACATTATTTGTTGTAACTGTAGGTACTACGGTTAATATTATAATGACTTCATTGGGTGCTTATGTTTTATCACGTAAGGGATTGTACTGGAAGAATTTAATGATGTTTATTATTGTCTTTACCATGTTTTTTGGGGGAGGTATGATTCCAACTTACCTTCTTGTAAGAAGCTTAAAACTTACGGATACACTTTGGGCTCTTATAGTACCCGGTGCTATTAGCACATATAATATGATTATTATGAGAACTTCATTTATGTCTATTCCTGACAGCTTGGAGGAATCAGCAAGAATAGACGGTGCAAAAGATCTAACTATTCTATTTAAAATAGTTATACCATTGTCTTTACCGGTTATTGCGGTTATGATCTTATTTTACGGTGTAGGACATTGGAATGCATGGTTTTCAGCTTTGATATACCTAAGGAAAAGAGAGCTGTATCCCTTACAACTCATTTTAAGAGAAGTACTCATATCAAGTGATACCACTCAAATGCTGGCAGGTTTAGCAGGGATGGATCTTGAACCTATTGCAGAAACAGTAAAATACGCAACTATAGTAATAGCTACTTTACCGATATTATGCATATATCCTTTCTTGCAGAAGTATTTTGTAAAAGGTGTTATGATCGGTGCTTTGAAAGGTTAAATGAGAATAATTCCGGGAACAGAATTTCGTAACTTTAATTGAAAATTTTGTTATGATTATATTTTGCATTTTGTATAGAATTTGAAACATTTATGTGGTAAAATATTTTTGCGGAAATATTAGTGATGCATTATTTCAAATCTTCTGACTGAAAGTAAAGATTTAACTCAAGATAATGTATGCTTGCTTAATGTGATTTGATATTTGCTGCTTTAGGCTTAATTCCCGGCTTTTGGCTACTTGAATAAAAAGCCTTGTTGCAGATTAAATGGTAAAACCTAATAAGAAAGGTGCTATTCATGAAAATCGGAGAAATGCCTATTTTTAAATATCTGAATTTAAAGTGCTTGAGTAAGGTGAAATCCATAAAAATTGGAAGATTATTGGTTATATGGTTGATTTCGTATTTATCGATGCTCTTAATTCCTATATTAATAAGCGGAATTGTTTACGTTAAAGCTGCAAAAATAGTTGAAAATGAAATAAACAATAATAATTTAATCCTGCTCAAACAGGTTCAGACTTTGATTGATAAAAAAATGTCAGATGTTAAACAACTGGGGCTTCAAGTCGCATGGAATTCTAAGTTAGTATCTTTATTCTACAATGAAAAACCCATGAATTCCGCAGGGCGTTACTCTATAAGTAGATTGCAAAAAGACTTGCGTATTTATAAAGTGGCAAATGGTTATATCCACGAGATTTACGTATATTTGCATAACAGTGAAATGTTCGTAAGTTCCAGTACTTCATATAACATGGATTTATTGCAGACTGCTTTGGCTAAAGATGCAGAAATCAGTGCAGACCAATTTAGAAAGTTGTCCAAGCAAGAGTTAAAGCATGAATTTACTCCTTTAAAAATTCGTCAAAACGGAAACAAAGAAAAGGACGTTATTGCTTATATACTATCTCTCCCGTATGATATTTATGATAGTGCAGTGGCTACGCTGGTTATTCTCTTAAATTATAGCACCTTTCTGGATGAAGTTTCAAGAATTGAAGAACTTCAACAAGGAACTGTGCTGATATTTGGAGAAAATAATCAAATAATAGCAATAACGGGAAAGAATAATGCTTCTTTAGTATTGGATTATAACGAATTTAGTGACGGTATGTTGTTATATAAAAATATAAACGGACAGCAATATATAATGTCAAGTATCAGTTCTACTCAGAACAAATGGAAATACATATTTATGATGCCGTCTTTTATATTCATGGAAAAGGTAAAATATATAAAAACCCTGATGATGTATAGTATATTAATGTGTTTGTTCATAGGCGGAATTGTAGCTTATATTTTTACAAAAAAGAACTACGATCCAATCTATAAAATGGTCCAGGCTTTGGCAGGACGAGTAGGAATTGAACTTAATCCCGGTTTAAATGAATATAGCTTTGTTCAGCAGGCAATAAATAATACCTTAAATGAAAAGGAGATTATAATGGAAAAGTTGGAAAAGCAGAATCTGGCTTTACGCTCCAGCTTCCTTGCTCGATTAATAAAAGGTAAATATGATCAAACGGTGCCAATTGAAGAAGCTTTATCTTCATATGACATTCAGTGGATTAGCGACTTATTTTGCGTAATGCTGTTTTATATCGAGTACTTGAATAAGAATAAGTTGTTTCAAAAAGCTTCTTTAAAAGGATCCGGCTCAATGGAACAAGTAAAGCTGCTTCATTTCATTTTCTCTAATGTAATTGAAGAATTGGTTGGCAAGAATCATTACGGATTAGTAACAGAAGTGGATGATATGATAGTTTGTCTGGTTAATATAAATGGAAACCATGTGGAACAAATTGAGGACGAACTTGTAGAAATTGTTTCAAAAGCTCAAAAGTTTATAAAAGAGAATTTTTATGTTCACTTTACCGCTTCAATAGGAAGGATACATAAAACCTTGACCGGCATTCCGGAATCTTACAGAGAAGCACAGGAAGCAATGGAATATCGAATGGTAATGGGAAGCGAGAAAATCATACGATATAACCAGATTCAAAATCCCAGTAAAAATTTTTATGATTATCCTCTGGAACTTGAGCAGCAGCTAATAAATGCTATTAAGATAGGAGATTTGGAAACAGCCCAGGCAATTGTTAATGAAATATTTGAGAAGAATTTTTCGGGTGAAATATTGTCCGTACAAATGATAAAATGCCTATTTTTTGACTTAATAAGCACAATGATTAAAGCTTTGAATGATATAAACTTAATGAACAATAATGAGTTTATAGAAGAGTTGAATCCAATATCAAGATTGCTTTCTTCCAACACAATTATGGAAATGAAAAGTCAGATGATGGATATACTTGAAAAAGTTTGTAAGTATGTTGAATCTACCAGCAAGGATCGCAACAAAAAATTATCGGAGCAAATTGTATATATTATAGAAAATAATTACATGGACGACAATCTTAGCATTACCAGCATAGCCGGTAAGTTTGGGTTGACGGCGCCATATATCTCTAAAATATTTAAAGATACCATGGGAGAGGGAATACAAGATTATATCAATAAGGTAAGATTAAACAAGGCTAAAGCTTTATTACTGGGAGAGAATGAAAATCTTGAATGCATTGCAA
>DUMC01000063.1 GCA_012840075.1 Clostridiaceae bacterium
CTAGCATCTTCTTTATCTTTGAACCACAGCAATATACACATATCATTATACAGAATAGAAAAAGTACAAAAATGAAGTGCTATTTCAGCTAATTCCTCAAATACTGAAGGAGAAGGAAGTTCATTTTTACCTTGAAATTTTGGCTCTAAAACAGCAAGCACATACGGATTTCCGTCATTTATCCAAGGAATATAAGTATATGTATATTCATTATGGAAATTAAAGTTTGGATTTGTTAACAAACCAAAAAATACCTTCTCCTTATGTTTCTACCTATCTTTGTATATTATGTAATATTCCGTTATGTTCCTATGACAGGACTAATTATTGCATTCAAAGACTTTAAACCCGGTGGCGGAATATATCACGGAAAGTGGGTCGGACTAAAATGGTTCATCCAGTTTTTTGAATCTCCGTACGCATACCGCGTTATCAGGAATACCGTCTTGATTTCTCTATATTCGCTTATATTTGGATTTCCGGTTCCAATTTTTTTCGCTATTTGCATTACGGAAATTAAGAATATGAAATTTAGACGTATTGTTCAAACGGCCAGCTATCTTCCACATTTTATTTCAACTGTAGTTGTAGTAGGCATGATTCATATGTTTTTCTCTATGAGTAACGGTATTGTTAATACTATTATAGCAAAACTTGGCGGAGAATCGATTAATTTTCTGATTAATCCCAAGTGGTTCAGAACCCTGTATGTAGGTTCAGGAATTTGGCAGCATTTCGGATTTAATTCAATTATATATATAGCTACCATTACCGGAATCGATCCATCTATGTATGAAGTAGCTAAGATAGACGGCATTACTAAGTTCAAAGAAGTAATTTATATCACAATCCCGCTAATTGCTCCTACCATCATAATATTATTTATCCTTCAACTGGGTAATATCATGAATGTGGGATTTGAAAAAGTATTCTTGATGTATAGTCCAGCCATATATGAAACAGCGGATGTTATTTCTACTTATGTTTATCGAAAAGGTATTGAAGGATCAAGTTATAGCTTCGGTACGGCTATAGGCTTTTTCAATTCTGTAATTAACTTTGCATTTGTATACATTGCAAACCGCATTAGCAGGGCCATAACACAAACCAGCCTGTGGTAGGGAAAGGAGGTAATCTTTAATGAAGTTGAATACAGGTATAAAGCAGAATACAGATGCAAACGTGGCGCTGAAGCAAAAAAGAGATATGAATCCCATAGATTCAGATAAGTTGTTTTATGCTATAGTGTATTTAGTCGCTATCATCGGTTTCATTATTACTCTTTATCCGTTCATTTATATTCTGGCCGTATCCTTCAGCAATTCACATTCCGTTTACCGGGGTGAAGTTTTCCTTTGGCCTGTAAACCCAACTATAGCCGGCTATAGGCAGGTTTTCAAACAAAAAGGTCTATGGACTGCATACGGCAATACTATTTTTTATACTGTCGTAGGTACGATATTTAACATGGCTGCAACCACGATTGCAGCTTATCCCCTGTCAAGAAGGCAGTTTTTTGTTCGACGGTTTTTTAACTTCTTCATTGCATTTACCATGTATTTCTCAGGAGGTTTAATTCCAACTTACCTTTTGATTACTAACCTTGGATTTTACAATTCCCGCTGGGTCATGATTATTCCTTCGTTATTATCTACGTATAATGTCATGGTTTGCCGCAGCGCGTTTTCAAACATTCCCGACGAAGTAATCGAAAGCGCTGAAATTGAAGGAGCTAATGATTGGCAAATTTTCTATAGTATTGCAGTGCGTCTTATTACACCGACCCTCGCAGTCCTGACGTTATACTATGCTGTTGGCCATTGGAATAACTTTTTTACGGCTCTTCTCTATTTAAGTGATAATCGACTGATACCGATACAAGTTTTGTTACGTCGTGTATTAATACAGTCTTCCAGCGAGTTAATGGGCGGTGATATAGCTTCTGACGATAAAGCAGCAGTATCAATACAGATTCGTTATGTGACTATTGTTATAGCTACACTTCCCATCCTGGCAATTTATCCCTTCTTGCAAAAATACTTTGTCAGGGGTATCATGCTTGGTGCAGTAAAGGGTTGAATTGTTATTTTATGTTAAAAGGTTGAAGAAGCTGTTATTAAAAGATAGAATAATTTACGTAAAAATGTTAAAATAACTTAAATATCTATTTTAGGAGGTAACACATATGCTGAAAATGCCTCACCAGCATAACTTGGAATTAATGAAAGCAATGAAGCCTTCAATGGCTTATGATTACAAAGAACCTTTTGATGTGTGGCAAAAAAGGGCTGCTGAGAAATTAAACGAACTTCTTGGCTTACCTTTTAAAAAATGCGATGACTGCTTTACGATAGAATATGCAAAAGAATATGATGATTTCACTGAAACCCGTTTCTTATTTCAAAGTGAAGAAGGATATTACGTTCCCTGCCACTTTTTAGTACCTGCAGGTACAAGAACTCCTTTGCCTGTTGTTATCTGCTTGCAAGGTCACTCTAAAGGTATGCACATTTCCCTCGGGCGCCCTAAATACCCGGGAGATGAAGTAACTATCACGGGCGGCGATCGTGATTTTGCCATCCGTGCCGTAAAAGAGGGATATTGTGCACTTACCATTGAGCAGCGCAACTTCGGTGAGTGCGGGGGCACTGAAAAAGGACCTGACTGCTACAATTCTACCATGGCTGCATTGCTGATCGGCAGGACTACTATAGGTGAGCGTGTTTGGGATATACAGCGGGCTATAGACATCTTGGAAAAATATTTTTCCCAGCAAATAGATAAAGATAATATTATCTGCATGGGGAACTCAGGAGGAGGAACTGCAACTTTTTATGCAGCATGCCTGGAACCAAGAATAAAATATGCAATGCCGAGTTGTGCAGTATGTACGTATGAAGATTCCATAGGTGCCATGTACCACTGTTCATGTAATTTTATCCCTAACATCCGTAAATATTTCGATATGGGCGACCTTGCCGGTCTCATAGCGCCAAGATACTTAGTAATTGTTTGCGGAAAGGACGACAAAATCTTCCCCCTGCACGGTGTACAGAAATCATACGAAACTGCTAAAGCTTTATATCAAGCAGCAGGAGCGCCGGATAACTGTAAGCTGGTTGTTGGTAATGAAGGCCATCGTTTTTATGCTGATGATGCATGGCCGGTAATGCACGCTTTTATAAGGGCGAATGTTCAAAAATGATTATATGGATTATATTTAATACTACTATGTTGATTTACCAATAAATCTACTTTGATATTGCTAGCAAAAAAGTTTAAAACTTCACAAAAAAGAATGTGAAGAAGATTTTATTCCAACTTCAGGATATTTAACATAGTAGTATTAATATGAAAGAATAATTTATAATTTATATTAAAGTTAATTTATTCTTAAGTTGAATATTCATGGTTTTAAATTAATTTTTACAGCTTTACTTTATGTTAAATTCTTTTGCATCATTTTTAACAGAAAGGTTGAAAAGATTATGAAAATATTGATTGCAGGAGATTTATGCCCTACAGAATATACAATACCGTATTTTATGAAAGGCGACATTAAAGCGCTTTTCTCAGATGTGGCAGAGTTATTCCGTGCCGCTGACCGGGTAATTGTTAATCTTGAATGTGCGCTTACCACCGCAGATACCCCAATAAAAAAATTCGGTCCGAATTTAAAAGCTCCTCCTGAATGTGCAAAAGTTTTAAAAGAAGTCGGCATTACCGATTGCTCTTTAAGCAATAATCACATTTTTGATTTTGGAATAAAAGGACTGCAAGACACTATCAAACACTTAGATGAAAACGGCATCCTCTGGACGGGTGTTGGTGATAATGATACGGACTCCCGCCGCCCCCACGTTATGAAAGTAGGCAATAAAACCGTAACAATCATAGCCGTATGTGAACATGAATATACATATGCCTTGTCTGACAGGATGGGTGCAAATCCTTATGATCCATACTATACCATGGATGATATCCGTGTAGCTAAAGCTTTTTCCGATTATGTCATAGTGCTTTACCACGGAGGTAAGGAACATTGCCGTTATCCTTCCCCCAGGCTGCACAAACTGTGTCGTGCTATGGTCAGAAACGGTGCTGACGTTGTGCTGTGCCAGCACAGCCACTGCATAGGCTGTTATGAGAATTATCAAAACGGGCATATCCTGTACGGACAGGGTAATTTCCACTTTGTCAAATATATGAATAATGAATATTGGCAAAATGCACTTATTGTAGAACTTAGTTTTGACGAAGAAGATAATGCCCCCTTGAAGATTAATTTCATACCTATAGTAACTACCCAAACAGGTATTGCTCTTGCAGAAGGCAGTGAAAAAGATGCCATTATGGAAGCCTTTGAGCAAAGAAACGAAGAATTAAGGAACGGTCAATGGATAAAAGGCTGGGAAAAGTTCTGTGAAAGTGTAAAAGACCTCTATCTTTCAGTAATTGCAAACGCTTATACTGAAAACTCAACTGAAATACAAAACCAGCACTTTGCTCACTATCTTGATTGTGAAGCTCACACGGATGTTTGGAGAGAATTGAATAAAACATGGAATCATACTAATGAAAAGTAATATATTAATGAAAAGTAATATAAATGCGGACTTACATCACTTGAGCCGCCGGATGGGGACAATTCATTAATAATGAAGAAGTGTCCCCTATAATTTGGGGACGCTCTTTTTATAATAAAAAACAGAAGAAACGGCCCTATATTGCGACCCCACATTGACGGGTTCCCATTGTTGTTTTCGCGCTCGAATGATAAAATAAACTCAAAAAACATATCATATTATAAGTGCATAAATACATAAAAGCATAATAAATACATATAAGTTAATAAGAAGGGGGTAACTAAAATATGCGTATAAACGAACGCATCTTACCAGTTCCTCAACGGATCGAGTATCTGTCCGGAAATGATGTAGTTTTAGGAGTACCCGGTAAAGCCTTTTACCGCATTGAAACTTCGTTTGAATGCCAGGATGAATTGGCAAAAACCGCAGTAAAACTTCTCCAGGATACCTTGGACGGACTGCTGAACGTGTGTTCAAGTTGTGCAGACGGAGATGTTGTTATAACACTTACAATTGGGAATGCCCCAGAAGGTATAAAAAATCCAAATCAAGGCTATTC
>DUMC01000064.1 GCA_012840075.1 Clostridiaceae bacterium
GGGAAGCCGGAGATGAACTGCCGCCTGGAGTAAACCAGATGGTTATGGTTTATGTGGCACAAAAAAGAAAGATTTCCGTCGGAGATAAGATGGCCGGCAGGCACGGTAATAAGGGTGTTATATCACGGATATTACCTGAAGAAGATATGCCTTTCCTGCCTGACGGTACTCCACTGGAGATTGTATTGAATCCTTTGGGAGTTCCTTCCCGTATGAATGTAGGACAGGTACTTGAGGTTCACTTAGGGTATGCTGCAAAAGCACTTGGATGGAAAATAGCCACCCCTGTATTCGACGGTGCAAATGAATATGATATTATTGAAATGCTAAAGAAAGCTAATCTAAATGAAGACGGTAAAACCATATTATATGACGGTAGAACAGGAGAGCCTTTTGACAACCGGGTTACAGTCGGGTACATGTATATGCTTAAGCTGGCTCATCTTGTAGACGATAAGATACATGCCCGTTCAACCGGACCTTACTCACTTGTTACGCAGCAACCGTTAGGAGGTAAAGCACAATTCGGTGGTCAAAGATTCGGAGAAATGGAAGTATGGGCACTGGAAGCTTATGGTGCTGCCTATACCTTGCAAGAACTCCTTACCGTCAAATCGGATGATGTGGTAGGAAGAGTAAAAACGTACGAAGCAATTGTAAAAGGGGAAAATGTTCCTCAACCAGGCATACCTGAATCCTTTAAAGTACTTATTAAAGAGCTCCAGAGTCTTGCACTGGATGTTAAGGTTTATTCTGAAGAAAATAAAGAAATTTCCATCAGAGAATCAATTGATGATGAAGAGGCAGAAGATCTGGGTGTTAGCATGGAAGGCAGAGAGGAAGAAGAAATTTTCACCGATTACAATGAAAGTGAAGAAGAAACCACTGATGAGGATATTAATTTAGATGATTTGGATATTGATGTTGAACCTTCTGAAAAATCCGGTGAAGATGAAGAGGATGATTTATTAAATAACTTGTTTATTGAACCTGATGATTTCAATGATGATATAGATATTGATCCTGATTCACTTAATTTGGACGACTTGGATGATGTTCTTGATGATCTCAACGACCTTGATTTAGACGATATTAATAATTTCGATGACATTGATGATATCGGCAATATTGATGACATAGATATAGATGATTTGGATGATATTGGCAACTTGGATGATGATTCGGGAGATGATGATGTATAAATTATAAGTATTAATACGCACAGCTTATAAATGTTATTATGCACCGTTTATAAATATTTATATATGTATCATTTAAAAATATTAATATGCATCGTTAAATAGACAAAAGCATTATCCATCTTTTATTTTTGAAAGGAGTAAAAATCGATGCTTGAATTGGGGAATTTTGATGCAATTAGAATTGGTCTGGCATCACCGGAAAAGATAAGGGAATGGTCGAAAGGTGAAGTAAAAAAGCCGGAGACCATTAACTACCGTACACTCAAACCGGAGAGGGACGGACTTTTTTGTGAAAGAATATTTGGACCTACAAAAGATTGGGAATGCCATTGCGGTAAATATAAAAGGGTTAGATATAAAGGAATTGTTTGTGATAGATGCGGAGTTGAAGTTACAAGATCAAAAGTAAGAAGAGAAAGAATGGGGCATATTGAACTGGCTGCGCCCGTTTCACACATTTGGTATTTCAAGGGTATACCCAGCAGAATGGGATTGATCCTTGATATGTCTCCCCGCGCACTTGAAAAAGTACTCTACTTTGCAGCTTATGTGGTACTTGATCCCGGACAGACACCGTTATTCAAGAAGCAGATTCTTTCGGAAAAGGAATACAGAGACAGTTTAGAAAAATATGGAACAAATTTTAGAGCCGGCATGGGTGCGGAGGCAATAAAGGAATTATTGGCAGAAATAGATCTTGACAAACTTTCCGAGGAACTTAGGGAAGAACTCAAAGAAACAACGGGTCAAAAAAGAATGAGATTAATAAAAAGGTTGGAAGTTGTAGAGGCTTTCAGGCAATCAGGAAACAGGCCTGAGTGGATGATTCTGGATGTAATACCTGTAATACCGCCCGAATTGCGTCCCATGGTCCAGTTAGACGGTGGCAGATTTGCAACTTCTGACCTGAATGATTTATACAGAAGGGTAATAAACAGAAATAACAGGTTAAAAAGATTACTTGACTTAGGTGCACCTGACATTATTGTAAGAAATGAAAAGAGAATGCTCCAGGAAGCAGTTGACGCTTTGATTGATAACGGAAGAAGGGGGCGCCCGGTTACAGGTCCCGGAAACAGGCCGCTTAAGTCATTGTCAGATATGCTTAAAGGTAAACAGGGACGTTTCCGTCAGAATCTTTTGGGAAAACGTGTAGACTATTCAGGACGTTCGGTTATTGTAGTAGGTCCGGAGTTAAAAATCTTTCAATGCGGTTTGCCTAAAGAAATGGCTCTCGAATTATTTAAACCTTTTGTAATGAAAAAGCTTGTTAGTGACGGTATTGCCCACAATATAAAGAGCGCTAAGCGGATGGTTGAAAGAGTAAGGGATGAAGTGTGGGATGTACTTGAAGATGTTATAAAAGAACATCCTGTTCTTTTGAATCGTGCACCTACGCTGCACAGGCTGGGTATTCAAGCCTTTGAACCCGTGCTTGTTGAAGGTAGGGCTATTAAACTTCATCCACTTGTGTGTACAGCATATAATGCGGACTTTGACGGAGACCAGATGGCCGTTCACGTGCCACTGTCTGCAGAAGCTCAAGCGGAAGCCAGATTCTTGATGTTGTCAGCAAATAACTTGCTGAAGCCTCAGGATGGAAAACCTGTAACAGTACCTACTCAGGACATGGTTTTGGGAACGTACTACCTTACAATGAAGAATGAACAATATACCGGCGAACTCAGAGTTTTCAGTTCTCCTGAAGAAGCAATCATGGCTTATGAAGATGCCCGACTTAATAGAGTCTATGATGCAGATGCTAATAAATTCGATGCTTTTAGCGAAATTGAAGGAGACAGATTTACTCTTCATACGCCGATAAAAGTTAGAATAAGTAAAAAAATCGACGGTAAAACAGTGCATGGAATAATTGAAACGACTGTAGGAAGATTAATTTTTAATGAAGCTATTCCTCAAGATTTGGGCTTCGTCGACAGAAGCAAGCCTGAGAACATACTTAAATTGGAAGTTGACTTTTTAGTAGATAAAAAAGCACTTGAAAAAATAATAGATAGGTGTATAAAGATACATGGAACTACTGAAACGGCTATTGTACTGGATAGACTTAAAGCACTGGGCTTTAAATATTCTACCCAAGGTGCTATTACAATAAGTATTACTGATATGATCATTCCTGAGGTAAAGACTCGCTATGTTGTACAAGCAGAGGAAAAGATTGAGAATATTACCAGACAGTATAAGAGAGGTTTGATATCTGAAGAAGAAAGATATAATGCAGTAATAGCAGCATGGACCGAGTGTGGAGAAAATATTACAAAAGCACTGATGAGCAATCTTTCCGAATATAATCCTCTTTACATGATGTCTACCTCAGGTGCAAGAGGTAACGTAAACCAGATTAAGCAGTTAGCCGGTATGAGAGGTTTGATGGTTGATACCCAGGGTAAGACAATTGAGATACCTATCAAATCTAACTTCCGTGAAGGGCTCAATGTTTTGGAATACTTTATTTCAACCCACGGTACAAGAAAAGGACTTGCTGACACCGCATTAAGAACGGCTGACTCGGGTTACCTTACAAGACGTCTTGTTGACGTAAGCCAGGATGTAATAGTTCGCGAGGAGGATTGTGGAACCTCTTCCGGAATCGAAGTAACCGAGATAACTGACGGAGGCCAGGTTATCGAGCCATTGTCCGAGAGAATAAACGGAAGATATTGCCTCGAGGATGTTAAAGATCCTCAGACAGGTGAAGTAATAGTTAAAGCCGGCAAACTAATATCCGATGCAGAAGCAGAAAGGATTGAAAAAGCAGGAGTTAAAAAAGTAAGGATAAGGTCCGTTCTGACTTGTCGTTCGGAATTCGGTGTATGTGCAAAATGTTACGGTCTTAACCTGGCAACAGGTGAAGAAGTAGATGTAGGTGAAGCTGTAGGTATAATTGCTGCACAGTCCATAGGTGAACCGGGTACTCAGTTGACGATGAGAACATTCCATACAGGTGGTGTTGCCGGAGAAGATATCACACAGGGTCTCCCACGTGTAGAAGAGTTGTTTGAAGCAAGAAAACCGAAAGGTTTGGCTGTGATTTCCGAAATAAGCGGTACAGTCAGGATAAGTGAAACAAAGAAAAAGAGAGAAATAATCGTATCAAACAACAGCGGTGAATCCAGAAGTTATACTGTTCCATACGGTTCCAGAATTAAAGTTATGGACGGCGATTATGTAGAAGCCGGAGACGAATTGACTGAAGGTTCGGTTAATCCTCATGATATCTTAAAGATTAGAGGAGTAAAAGGGGTTCAAGCTTATCTGCTCCATGAAGTGCAAAAAGTTTACAGGATGCAGGGCGTTGATATAAATGATAAGCATATTGAAGTAATTATCAGGCAAATGTTGAGAAAGGTGAAAGTTGAAGATCAGGGAGACACCAATTTATTACCCGGCAGCTTAGTAGATATGTTTGAATATGAAAGACAAAACAGAATTGCAATTGAGAAAGGATTAAAACCTGCAGAGGGTAGGCGTGTACTGTTAGGTATAACAAAGGCATCTTTGGCTACGGATTCATTTTTGTCCGCAGCTTCTTTCCAGGAAACTACAAGGGTCTTAACAGATGCTGCAATTAAAGGCAAGAAAGATCCTCTGTTAGGGCTTAAAGAAAACGTAATAATCGGTAAATTGATTCCTGCGGGAACAGGAATGAGAAGATACAGGGACATCGAAATTTTGACGGAAGACCAGCAACTCCGGTTAGAGGAGAGAAATGTAGGGAGCACTTGATTTATTTATTGAAAATACTGGAAAGCAGTATAAGTTGAGATGCTGAATGTATGATAAGGAACGCACCTTGCTCGAGCGAATGCATAAGGACACACCTAGCTCGGGCAAGAATAGATTTATTTGTTGACAAATGCATTATTACGATGTAAAATAATGCAGTGTGTAAAATAACGAGAGTAGTATAATTGTGTCATATCAACGGTTATTTTTACACACGCATTTGCCGGAGGTAAACAAAATGCTGGAACAATTAAAAAACAGCAAAAAGTCTGTGGGCTTAAAACAATCGTTAAAAGCCATACAGGCTGATAAAGTTAAGGTTTGTATTATAGCGAAAGACGCTGAAGAAAGAATTACCCGACGTGTAAAGGAGCTTTGTGAGAAAAAATCTATAGAAATTATTTATATAGATGAGATGAAAAAACTTGGAAAAGCATGCGGTATTGATGTCGGTGCTTCAGTAGTTTGTATTTTGAAATAAAAGATGTCAGCAGACTGTGAAAGGAGGTGCATGGATGCCAACGTTCAATCAATTGGTTAGATACGGTAGGAAGAAAATTGAAGAAAAATCTAAATCTCCTGCTTTACAAAGAGGATTTAACTCTTTGAAAAAAGTTCCGATTGAGGTTAATTCACCACAAAAAAGAGGAGTTTGCACTGTAGTAAAAACCACTACGCCAAAGAAGCCGAATTCAGCATTGAGAAAAGTTGCAAGAGTCAGGCTGACCAATGGAATAGAAGTTACAGCATATATTCCGGGAATAGGCCATAATTTGCAGGAGCATAGCGTTGTACTGATAAGGGGAGGAAGAGTAAAAGATCTTCCTGGTGTAAGGTATCACATTATAAGAGGAACACTGGATGCAGCAGGAGTAGCAAACAGAATGCAAGGCCGTTCCAAGTACGGTGCAAAGAGACCTAAAAGCAGTGCAAAATAATAAGAGCAAGTAATATGAACCAGTAAAGTGTAGGAAAGTGTTAAGTGCCATATTAATTATTCATGGTTAATATAAGGCACTGACGTTGGCCGTCGAGCCACGAGTACCGATGAATATCAATTTTGATGGAAGGAGGGAAGGATAGTGCCGAGAAAGGGACATGTGCCAAGAAGAGAAGTACTACCTGATCCTATTTACAACAACAAAGTAGTCACAAAACTTATTAATAAGGTAATGCTTCATGGTAAAAAGGGTCTTGCGCAAAGAATAGTATATGGTGCTTTTGATATAATAAGAGAGAAGACAGGAAGAGATCCAATTGAAGTCTTCGAAGAAGCTCTGAACAATGTAATGCCTGTTTTGGAAGTAAGAGCAAGAAGAGTTGGAGGAGCAACTTATCAGGTACCTATGGAAGTTAGACCTGAAAGAAGGCAAGCATTAGGGATCAGATGGTTGGTGAATTACGCCCGCGAAAGAGGAGAAAAAACAATGAAAGAAAGGCTTGCAGCTGAAATATTGGATGCAGTAAATAGCACAGGCGGAGCTTTCAAGAAGAAAGAAGATACGCATAAAATGGCAGAGGCAAACAGAGCTTTTGCGCATTATAGATGGTAGTACAAGTGAAAGGGTAAGGTGGACTTTGTATTTTTATATTTTGTATACAGTTAGAAATTTTATGAAGTTTGCTTTTTGTGTGAACTATCGTGAAATGGAAGGAGGAAATAGATGCCCAGGCGCTTCAAGTTGGAAGATACAAGAAACATAGGGATCATGGCTCACATAGATGCAGGTAAAACGACCACAACAGAGCGTATCCTGTTTTATACCGGAAGGCTTTATAAAATGGGAGAAGTTCATGAAGGTTCTGCAACTATGGACTACATGGAGCAGGAGCAGGAAAGAGGTATAACCATCACTTCAGCAGCAACTACGGCAGAGTGGAAGGGCAAAAGAATAAATATTATAGATACGCCAGGGCACGTTGACTTCACAGTTGAAGTGGAACGTTCACTTCGCGTTCTCGATGGTTCAGTAACACTTTTATGTGCAAAAGGAGGAGTTGAGCCCCAGACAGAAACTGTTTGGAGGCAGGCTGACAAATATAAAGTTCCTCGGATTGCATATGTAAACAAGATGGATATATCAGGGGCCGACTTCTTTAGAGTAGTTCAAATGATGAGGGACAGGTTAAATGCAAATGCTGTTCCCATCCAACTGCCTATCGGAAAAGAAGAAAATTTCGTAGGCATTATTGATCTTGTAGAAAGTAAAGCATATTACTATAAAGATGATCTAGGTAAACAAATTGAAGAAGGTCCAATTCCTGATGACATGATTGATATTGTGAACGAATATCATGACAAATTAATCGAAGCTGTTGCTGAACAAGATGAAGGTATTTTGAATAAATACCTTGAAGGAGAAGTTATAACTAGTGATGAGTTGCGTGCAGGTATAAGGAAATGTACTATTGCTGCTAAAATGGTTCCTGTTACATGTGGATCTTCTTATAAAAATAAAGGAGTACAAAAATTACTTGATGCTATTATAGATTATTTGCCGTCTCCTTTAGACATTCCGCCGGTAAAGGGTGTTAACCCTGACGGTGAAGAAGAAGAGAGAATTGCAGACGACAATAGCCCGTTCTCTGCATTAGCTTTTAAAATCGTCACAGACCCATATGTAGGCAAGCTGTGCTTCTGCAGGGTTTATTCCGGAACGGTTAGTACCGGTGCGCATGTGTTAAATTCAACAAAAAGAAAAAGGGAGAGAATGGGAAGAATACTCTTAATGCATGCAAATCACAGAGAAGAGACGGATACGGCATATACAGGTGATATTATAGCGATTGTAGGTCTGAAGGATACCACAACAGGAGATACATTATGTGATGAAAATCATCCGATAATACTTGAATCCATGGATTTTCCCGAACCGGTAATCTCAGTGGCAATTGAGCCTAAAACAAAAGCCGGTCAGGAAAAACTTAGTATAGCTTTACAGAAATTGGCTGAGGAAGACCCTACTTTCAAAATAGGGGTAAATCATGAAACAGGTCAAACTATAATTTCAGGTATGGGTGAACTTCATCTTGACATAATTGTTGATCGTCTGTTGAGAGAGTTTAAAGTTGAAGCAAATGTAGGTAAACCACAAGTAGCATATAAAGAAACTATTACAAAAGCTGTTAAAGCAGAAGGTAAATTTATCCGTCAGACCGGCGGACGCGGTCAATACGGGCATTGTATAATTGAAGTTGAGCCAATAAAAGATGGGAAGGACACTTATATTTTTGAAAATAAAATTGTGGGAGGAGCTATACCTAAAGAGTTTATTCCGGCTATTGACGCAGGAATAAGAGATGCTATGGGTAGCGGTATACTTGCCGGGTATCCTGTCCAAAATGTGAAAGTAACTTTGGTGGATGGTTCTTACCACGAAGTAGACTCATCAGAATTGGCTTTCAAGATTGCAGCTTCAATGGCATTTAAAGAAGCATGCCGTAAGGCAGATCCTGTATTGATGGAGCCGATTATGAAAGTTGACATTATAGTACCTGACGATTATTTAGGTGATGTAATTGGAGATTTGAATGCGAGAAGAGGTAATATAGAAAAATTGGAAGCCAGAGAAGGCAACCACGCAATAACTGCATACGTACCTCTTGCTGAAATGTTTGGGTATGCTACTGAATTGCGTTCCAAAACTCAAGGCAGAGGATTATTTACAATGCAGTCAGACCACTACGCAGAGGTACCTAAAAATCTTCAGGAAAAATTAATGAAGTATTGACATAGCTTATTTAATTTAGTTTAATTTTATATATAACTAGTAAAGTTGTTTAATACTCTTTAAATTATCAATTTAAAGAAATATTTGTATAAAAAACTTTAAAAATATTTATTAATATGGTGTAGGTTAGCTAATATATCATCAATAAACTAGAAATTTTATTTCAGTTTGCTAACAAAAAATGTAAAAATATCAATAAAACATGTTAAAAATAACAAAAAAAGAACCCGGTAAAACCGGTATAAAGGAGGAGTTATATAATGGCAAAGGCTAAGTTTGAAAGGACAAAGCCGCACGTTAATATCGGAACAATAGGTCACGTTGACCATGGTAAGACTACTTTGACAGCAGCTATAACAAAAGTATTGGGATTGCAAGGAAAAGCTCATTTTATAGCTTATGATCAGATTGATAAGGCTCCGGAAGAGAAAGAAAGAGGAATAACCATTTCAACTGCTCACGTTGAATATGAAACTGAAAAGCGTCACTATGCACACGTTGACTGCCCCGGTCACGCTGACTATGTTAAAAACATGATCACCGGTGCAGCTCAGATGGACGGAGCTATCCTGGTAGTTTCAGCCGCTGACGGTCCGATGCCTCAGACAAGAGAGCATATACTTCTTGCTCGCCAGGTTGGTGTTCCTTATATCGTTGTTTTCCTTAACAAGTGCGATATGGTTGATGATGAAGAGCTTCTTGAACTGGTTGAAATGGAAGTAAGAGAACTGCTCAGCCAATATGATTTCCCAGGCGATGATATCCCTGTAATCAAAGGTTCTGCGTTGAAGGCTCTTGAAAGTTCATCAAATGATCCTAACGCTCCTGAATATCAGTGTATATTTGAGTTAATGAATGCAGTAGACGAATATGTTCCTGAACCGGTAAGAGAAATTGATAAGCCTTTCTTGATGCCTGTTGAAGACGTATTCTCCATTACAGGACGCGGTACTGTTGCTACCGGTAGAGTAGAAAGAGGTAGTATAAAAGTCGGAGATGAAGTTGAAATCGTAGGCTTGAGAGATGAATCAAGAAAGACAGTTGTTACCGGTGTTGAAATGTTCAGAAAAATACTTGACCAGGCAGTTGCAGGTGACAACATTGGTACACTCTTAAGAGGTGTTCAAAGAGACGAAGTTGAAAGAGGACAAGTTCTTGCAAAACCTGGTACAATTAAGCCACATACTGTTTTTGAAGGCCAAGTTTACGTTTTGACCAAAGAAGAAGGCGGAAGACATACTCCTTTCTTCAATGGTTACAGACCCCAGTTGTACTTCAGAACAACTGACGTTACCGGTACTATCACATTGCCTGAAGGCGTTGAAATGTGTATGCCTGGTGACCATATAACCATGACAATCAAGCTCATCACTCCAATTGCTATGGATGAAGGTTTGAGATTTGCTATTCGTGAAGGTGGCAGAACCGTCGGAGCCGGTACTGTTTCAAAGATCATTGAATAATTTGATTGGGTTTCTAAATAGTTGAAATAAAAGAATATAGCAGAACTGTTTTTGGTTTATTGATATTCTTAAATATAATAATAATTGATTAAAAAGTCCTGTACTGTTGTAGTGCAGGGCTTTTTTGTTGCTTTCGGGATTCCTTTATTTGAGACTCCTTTATTTTTAGACGAGCCCCTGCTTGTATACTATTGACAAAGTTCTGAAATATGCTGTATAATTACATTAACAATAATGAATTTAATTCATTAATATTGAATAATAAAATTATAGGATTTAAACTTTTGAGATCAAATTTGATTCTGGATTAATTATTAATTTAATTTATAAATAGAAAAACCGATAATCGATAAACAAAAAAAGAACCACATCATTTTGGAGGAAGGTAAAAGATGATAAAAGTCCTTCATAAAGCTTTGGATATTCTTGAATTCATTTCTCACGACAAGAACAGGATATATTCCCTTTCGGAAATAGCAAATGCAATAGATGAAAAACCTACAACTTGTTCAAATATAATAAAAACCTTGCTTGAGCGAGGTTATGTGGAACGTGTCGGTAAGCGAGGTTACAAGCTTGGCATCATGGCGTATAGCATTGTAAATATATCAGGATATGATATTGATCTGGTTAATAAAACTAAGGATCCGCTAAAAGAGCTGTCTGAAAAGATTAATTCATCAGCTGTACTCTCCGTATTGAAAAACAACAGGAAACATGTATTGCTAAGAATTGAAAGTAATAGCATCATACAGGTTAATTCAACTGCAATGGATATTTCAGATCCATATGAAACATCTACGGGCCTTGTTCTATTAGCTTATCAGCAAGAAGATATTATAAATGAACTAATAAAACAAAACGGACTGCCTTTAAATTTCACTAATAAAGAAGATTATCTCAGTTTTTTGAGTTCGATAAGAAAAGACGGCTACCTGTCAATGACCGTAAAGAAGGAAGTTGCAGAAGTTGCTGCACCCATAAAAAGCAATGGAAATGTAGTTGCAGCTATAGGTGTTTACATGCCTAAATACAAATTTACACCTGATTTTCAAAAGAAAGTAATAGAAAATATAATAAAAACTTCCGCTGAAATTTCTGATAGGCTTGAAGACATAACTTCCAAGGTTTGAAAGAATTAATTTTTCAATAATAAAAGAATTAATCTTTCAATAATATTAATTTAAATAAAAACGGAAGGTGGTCAAAATGAATAGAAATTTAACGCAAAAGATCAAGAAATATGCACTTGACCTTGGTGCTGATCTTGTTGGAATAGCACCTATAGAGCGCTTTGCAAAAGCTCCTATAATGATGAGCCCTCAAGGTTTAATGCCTACGGCAAAGAATGTCATTGTATGTGCAATTCACCACCCGGATGCAGCAATAGAGCTTGGCGGAGAAGAACATCCGCAGGCTATCGGCCCGTATTCAATACAGTATATTATGAATTGCAAACTTGACTACATCGCAATACGTATTGCTAAACTAATTGATTCCTTCGGTTATAATGCAATACCCATTGCATCTTCTAACATCTGGCGTTACAGAGGATTTATGGATCTTGATGCCAATTTCGCACCCGACATATCCCACATATATGCTGCTACTTGTGCAGGGTTAGGTCAATTGGGGTGGCATGGACTTACGATGACTCCGGAATACGGCCCATGGAATCGTTTTATATCAATAATCACTGATGCTCCTCTATGCCCTACCCCGATGTATGATGATATGAAACTTTGTGATATGTGTGGTGAGTGTATAAAACATTGCCCAACGGATGCATATCATAAGGAAATAAACGGTGTAAAAACCATTGAAGTTGAAGGAAGGACTTTCAGATTTGCCAATAAAAATTTATGGCGGTGTGCGTGGGGAGAGCATTTTGATCTTGACCTGGATCTTAAGATACCGGATGTAGTCAATGAAGAAGTGATCCTTGAAAACATCAAAAAGTACGGGCGCCGCGGAGGGGAAATGGGCTGCTGCCTAAAGTATTGCTTACCCGAGCATCTTCGCCAGGATGGTGGGGAATTTACATCAACCTACATTAGGAAAAAACATACATACGCAAGCGACCTACCTGTACACCGCAGATTGTACGATGAGATAGCAAATTGTGCGCAGCGCTACTCAGTTGATAATATAGCTTTCCTTGACGAAGAAGCTCTTAACTCATCAGGCATTGATTATAAAAATGTATTTTCTCCTGCAAAAGGCGCAGTTGTATACTCAATCAGCATAAAAAATACGGAGACTGCACTATCTTTTACTGAACTTTTGAATAATCACGGGTGCGGGGACGGAGTAATTGATGAAAGCATTTCACCTGTCAAGAGAGCACTTTCTCTATTTAACGGTTTTGCAAATCTTGATATTACAAGGATTTTGGAAAACGCAGGTTTCCAGGCGCTGAACTCTGTTGATAGTGCAGAAAAGTACGCAGAAGTCGCAGGTTTAGTAACCAAGAAAGATTCTCAAAATAAAACGTGCGATAGAATTGAAGTTTACGGTGCGGTATTAACATCGGCAGCCTTCAAACATATAAAATTTACCGGTTTGCAAGAACCATTCGATAACCCGAGTATGAGCTTTACGGAAAGCCTGCTAAAACAAATACAAGAAGAAGGTTCTGAATATTATGCAATAGTACCTGCCGAAAGAATGGAAGCATTAGCTGAAAAAATTGCTTCTATAAAAGGAGGAGAAAAATTATTATTAGCCCGTGACATGAATCCGCCTTTCATGGAATATGCTCCGGAAATTCGCCAAACGCAAAGAAGGATATATAAACCTTCTGATTATTTACAAAATGCAAAGAGTGTTATTATATTTGGATTACATTTTCCGGGCAAGGTAACTGAAATGGCATTGAAACCTCCGGCATATGCTGTTGGTCCCTATGTCTTTGCCACCTATCAGACAAACTTTGAATTAGCACTATCAGGATTCAAAATATGCAAGTACCTTCAGGACAAAGGATATAATGCCGTTATGACACGAGACTTAACGGGAATCGGAGGAGATATTGGATCTCCAAGAGGACTTCTTTATGATGCTTTTTGTAACAGCTTGGAAGCTGTTGAAGCCGGCCTTGGCCAACTGGCGGCAAATGGAATATGCTATACACAAAAGCATGGAATGAACCAACGTTTTATGGCAATTATTACCGATGCGCCGTTAGAACAATTTAGAAGCAATAAAGATGAGTTTAAATGCGATGGTAAGGGATATGGTAAAATATCTGTATATTGTGCAGATTGCGGAAAATGTATAGAAGCTTGTCCGGCACAAGCACTTGCATGGGAAAATGCAGTTGACATTGAATTAAACGGAGTAACATATAAGTGGATACCAACTATAAGCTTACGGTGCGATTGGGCTAAGAAATATGCATTATGCGGTGAGGAAGGAGCTAAATATACCGGTTCAACTACAGAAGTCCCTGTACCCGATAAAATAGATCCTGACAATCTCTCTGTTGCACTGAAAACTACTGATGTAGTGCTAAAATTCCGTCCTACAACAGCCGAACGCTGCATCATAGACTGCCCGATTAATCGTTAAACTAATTATTAAACTAGAATGAAGCCCTAATTGGAGGCAGGTTGGATAAATTTACTATAAATTGAATATAAAAGGGGATGGGTATAAATGTAGAACCATCCCCTTTTAGACTTAATTAGTTTGCATCTTCTTTTCCAAGGAATTTGCTCCATTTAAGAAACCGGATTTTATCAATGTTTCTCTTACATTATAAGCAAGGAAGGAAGCAAAGAAAATCTTAATGACATCCAAGGGCAGATACCATCCCATACCTGCAACAAGAGCTTTTGCAAAACTCAGATTCAATGAAAGCCCAAGCCACAAAGTTCCAAAAGTATAGCACACTGCCAAACCTGCAAGCATCGCAAAAAACATTAGTAATCTACCTTTTCGGTTATTTTTCTCTAATATGTATCCAACAACAAATGCTGTAAGAGGAAAGCTTACCAGATAACCTCCGGTAGGACCAATAAGGGCACCCAACCCGGAATTGAATCCCGAGAAAACAGGAAGTCCTATGACTCCCATTAGTACATAAACAACCTGAGAAATAGCACCGTATTTTTTACCAAGAACAGCCGCAGCAAGACATACAGCCAAAGTTTGCATTGTAATGGGTACAGGAGAAAAAGGCAACTTAATAGAAATTTGAGCAAAAACTATTGTTAATGAAGAGAAAATTGCAGTAAGAATCATTTCTCTTAAACCTAGAACAGCAAATCTCGGATTATTTGATTTAAATCTTGATTTTATTGATTTCATTTAAGTTTAACCCCTTTCGCTTGATTTTTAATTGTTAACCATAATTTTAGAAATAGTTAACAATATAGTATAATATAATATATAGTTGGTGGTGTTGTCAACAAGGTTGTATGATATGATTGGTATAAGTTACGCAGTTGCACATGTGAAATTTATAGTTTATATTAAAATGGGGGTGCATTTAATAAATATGAAGAAAGTTATGGAAAATCGTTTATTCCATATAGATTAAATTCTAGAGTATTTGTAAAAATTTTATCGTAAAATAAAAATATTAAATAAAAAATAATGTAAAACAATAAATGAAAGTAGGGTTTGGATGGTTAAACTTGAAGTTATAGAAGATAAAATTGAACTTGTTGATTATTCCGATGATGCTACATTGCAGGAATTATCCGATGAAGTTAATTCCTTCAGATTGACAAATGATTTAAAGACGAAAAATTGTAAAGGGTGCGGGGAATGCTGCAATCAGCCCATACCTGTGTTAGGATTGGATCTTATAAATATTCAAAATGCAACAAATATGGGGCTTAAAGAAGTACTGGATAAATATGTGGTTCTACCCGAGAAACCGGATCTTGAAAAGAGGCGAAAGGGAATTAAAGATTTTATGGTGAATTTTGGTCTTGATGAAGTGAAAGCTGCGATATTGTATGAATATAACCAGTGTGAGCCGTTGATTCTTCCCCGCAGAGAAGATGGAACCTGCGTTTTCCTGGATCTGAGCACAAACCTGTGTGGGATATTTGAATACAGACCTTTTACCGGTGGACTTTATCTTTGTAATATGGGGAATGAATTATCAGCAATTCAAGAAATGGTAGTAAGATTTGGAACTTGGCATGCTTATTCGTTGCTTGGGTGGATAAGTGAAGAAGAAATATCATATAATCCTTTTTTAAAAGGTGATAATTATGGTAAAATGTATATAAAGGATTTTTATTTTAATCCTGAGGAAGCACTGGAGAAGTTGTTTTTTTATTTTTAAACATGATAACATGCAAAGATCAAGTTAATATTGCTCCGCAAGTAAATATTGCTTTGCGAACATTGCTTTTGCGCGATGAATGCTGTTTGTAAGAGTATAGCAAATGATTACCGGTTTGTAAGAGCATAACATATGATAAGTTTTGAAAGGGTGGTGTATAAAGTGTTAAAGGTAATAGATGATATTTACTGGTTGGGAAAAAGGATTGGCAGATTAGGATTTTTCACGGCCATGAGCTTTCAACACACAGAGGTACCACTTATAACTCCTATATTTTAAAAGATGAAAAGACAGTGCTAATAGATACGATTTGGGATATATATCAGGAAGAATATGTTGAGAAACTTGATAAGGAAGTTGGATTGAAGAATATAGACATGATAGTTGTACAGCATATGGAACCCGACCATGGCGGCGGCTTAGGATATTTAATGTCCAAATTACCCGAGAATACTCCAATATACTGCACTAAAAACGGAGCAGATACAATAAGAAAGCATTTTAATAATAAAAATTGGAATTTTCAGATAGTAAAAACAGGAGATACGGTCAAGACGGGAAAGTATGAATTGGTATTTGTTGAAATGACCATGCTCCATTGGCCCGACAGCCTTTTGACATACGTAAAAGGAGCAAATGTTATTTTTTCAAATGATGCTTTTGGACAGCATTATTCAGGTGCGGGATTTTTTAATGATGAGGTAGACTCGTGTGAATTATACCAGGAAGCAATGAAGTATTATGCCAATATTTTGCTGCCTTATAGTCCATTAGTAAAGAGAAAAATCGAAGAGATCAAATCTATGAATTTACAAATAGATATTATAGCACCTGCTCACGGCGTAATATGGCGCGAAAACCCAATGCAAATTATAGAAAAATATTACGAATGGAGTCAGAATTATAAAGAGGATTTTGTAAGCATAGTATATGACACAATGTACGATTCTACAAGGAAAATGGCGGAGGCTATTGCCGAGGGATTTATTGAAAGCGGTGTTAAAGTAAAGTTATTCAACGCTTCAATAACCGACAGAAGCGACCTTATAACTGATTTATTCAAATCAAAAGGGATAATCATAGGAAGCTGTACGGTAAACAATACAGTTATGCGGCCTATAATATCACTCCTGGAGGAAATCAAAGCATTAAGATTTAAGGATAAACTGGCAGCAGGATTCGGAAGTTACGGATGGAGCGGAGAGGCGCCTAACATTATAAGCAAAAGGTTGCAAGAAGCAGGTCTGAAAGTACCATTGCAGCCGATAAAAGTCAAATATAGGCCAACGGAACAGGAGTTGCTGGAATGCAAGGAATATGGTAAAACTTTAGCCAAACTTTTATAAAACTTTTATATAATTAATAGTCGATTTGAGAACTAAGATCCGTTTCTTTGTTCCCAAATAAAGGGGGTAAATCATATGAATGCTGTTCAGATAAAGGAATTGAGCGAAAGAATCCGCAATAACATTTCAAAGGTTATTGTAGGTAAAGAAGATGTAATAAACAAAGTATTAACTGCTCTTTTTTGTTCAGGACATGTTTTATTGGAGGATGTACCAGGTACGGGTAAAACTTCATTGGCCAAGTCGCTTTCTAAGTCCATCAATTGCAATTTTAAAAGAATACAATTTACTCCGGACCTTTTGCCTTCGGATCTAACCGGCATTAACTATTATAATCAAAAGCAGCAGGAATTTGTTTTCAGGGAAGGGCCGATATTTGCTAATATTGTATTGGCTGATGAAATAAACAGGGCCACACCCAGAACGCAGTCCAGCTTGCTGGAATGCATGGAGGAATGCCAGGTAACTATTGATGGAGTTACAAAGCAATTAGCCAGACCTTTTTTTGTTATAGCAACGCAGAATCCCGTTGAAATACAAGGTACGTTTCCGTTGCCTGAAGCCCAGCTTGATAGATTTTTTATGAGATTGAAAATAGGTTATCCTACAACGGAAGAGGGTAAGGCTATTTTGGACAGGTTTCAAAAACAAAATCCTCTGCCAACAATTAGTAGTGTTGCCGGAGCGGAAGAAATAATAGAGGTTCAGGACTCCATATCTCAAATTGAAGTCAGCGATGATATAAAAAAATATATAATCGATATAGTAGAAGCTACAAGAAATCACGAAAAAATAGTGCTGGGCATAAGCCCAAGAGGCAGTATCGCATTAATGCGCGGAGCACAGGCATATGCGGCCATAAACGGCAGGGATTTTGTAACCCCGGATGACATTAAGTATATCGCACCTTCAGTTCTCGCCCACAGAATTATTTTGCGAAGTCACGCAATTACATCAGGAGCGGAAAATTCGGAAGCGATTATCAGGGAAATTTTGGACAAAGTGCCGGTGCCTATTGAAGAATAAAACCTAATATTTTGTCGAATAAATACACCCTTTAAAGGGAGTGAAAGGAATGTAAATCAAAATGGAAGTACTTGCCCTGGCTTTAATAGTTTTAGTAATGATTTTCATACAGTCTGTCATATTTAAAAGATTCGGTTTTAAAAAAGTGGAGTATAAATGTGAATTCAGTACCGGTGAAGCTAATGAAGGCGATGAAATATATCTTATTGAAACGGTATATAACGGTAAACTGCTTCCTGTGCCGTGGCTAAAGGTGGAGTTGAATACTTCAAGATGGTTGGATTTTGCTGAAACAAGATCCGTACTGACTCCTGAAAACAGGTACGTGACCAGCAGTTTTTTCTTAAAAGGACATCAACAAGTAATTAGAAAATGGAAGTTAAAATGCATAAAGCGAGGTCTGTTTCAAATAAAACGGGTATCCCTGGTAACCGGGGATTTGCTGGGTAATGCCACAAATTCAGTTGGTAAAGATGTCAACGCACAATTGATGGTGTATCCGCAGACCATTGAATTGGATAAGTTTTTTGCCCCTGTAAACTATCTTCACGGAGATATTATTGTTAAAAGATGGATAATTGAAGATCCTTTCATAGTTGCAGGTGTGAGGGAATATTCACCAAATGACCCTTTAAATAAAATCCACTGGAATTCAACAGCACGTACGGGACGATTAATGGTTCGGCAAGAGGATTATACGTCCCAGCATGGTTTAACTGTATACCTAAATATTCAATCCATAGAAAATGAATATTTCAGTTCTGTATTCAAAGATTACATTGAATTGGGAATTAAAACTGCCGCAACTATATTTGATATAGCAATGAGAAACGGCATACCTGTAAGATTTGCAACTAACGGAGCCACGGTTGACAATCCTCGTCAAATGATATTTACAAATGAAGCTTCAGGACCTTCTCACATCCGCAGCTTGCTAAGCATACTGGCTAAGCTGGAATTAAAAAGAATAAAAGATTTTGAAGACTTTTTGAAGGACACACATATAAGTGTGACAAATGCTGATGTTGTGTTAATTACTTCATATTTAACGGAGCCCATCTGTAATATTTTGAGGAAAATGAGAATGTATAATAATAATGTAAGAATATTAATAACAAATGAAAATATAAATACAAGTGCCTTACCTGAAGATTTTGAAATGTACATATTAAGAGGTGCATTAAACAAAGAATTAAAAGAAGCATTTAATAAATTGAAATTAGGGACCGATTGATAGAAAACAAAGGGGCGATTAAATGGGAAGCAAGCTTTGGAATCTTTTCAGAAAAGAAATATCGTTATTGACAGTATTTGCGTTTTTATATCCCCTACTTCTTTTGATGAGAGCTGTTCTGTTTGGAGTTACGTGGGGAATGCCGGGTATTGCATTCGGCATTATTTTGTTATATGCAGGTTATATCGTTGCGGGACTGATTACTAAAAAGAAGCAAAATTTTACCAGGCTGTTTATTACGTATTTATCAGTATTTATAATATCAACTGTTTTTGCAATTATTTATTGGGGTTTTATTCCGGGCAATAAGTATCTTCCAACCAGGCTTAATAGTTACTTAAGTTCTAAAGTTGTTGAAATATTGAATATTATTTTTGAATCACTGTGTATTTTTATTCTGTATTTTGCAGGAATAAGAGGCAGGTTTAACAGTTATGATTCAGTTATCACCGGAAAAAAACTTGTTTTTGGCTCAATCGTTTTGATTGTTTCATTAATATTTATTCAATATTATAAAGAAGTCGGTTACTTGAAAAATACGATTTATGTATTTACTTACATATTCATCATCCTATCGCTGTTGATCAGAAACCAGGAAAACCTGGACAGGACTTTTATCAAAAAACATATAGATCTTTCCACAGTACCGAAAAATATCAGAAACTATAATTCAGTATTTGTAACAATACTTTTTTTGATTATAATAGCAATTTTTAACATACAAGAGCTTACAAATTTTATTGTTACAATTATAAAAAATACTCCAAAATTTTTAATACTGGCTTTTTTTAAGTTTCTTGAACTGCTTTCCAAGCTTTATCCTGTAAGTGAAGGACAGGTTGATCAAGGAGGTGGCCGGGACAGTTTTTTAGGTCTTCCTGAAGGCGGTGAAGAAAACCCTATTGCAGCGCTATTGAGCAGAATATTTTATTTTATAATATTGGCTGGAGCATTAGGATTCGTCATATGGAAGCTACCTGCAATATTAAGAGTAATTGGAAGGAAACTTGGAAAGTTGATAAAAATTGTAGCGGAGTTTTTTAGAAAACTCTTTGTTATTCAAGAAAACAATTTGGAAAAAGAGACTGATTATATTGATGAAGTAATGATAATAAAACCTCAAGTCAATGCCGACAGTGAAAAGGACAAAGAAAAGAAGATCCGGCGGATAGGCGGAAAGGCATGGAAGAATTCAGACTATATAAAAAGAATCAGATTTATGTATAAATTAATTGTTAATTATATAAAAAACTATGGTATAGATATAAAGAAGTCGGATACGACTGGAGAGATATATATAAAGGCATCAAGAATAGACGGGATAAAGGATGATTTGAATTATGCCACAAATGTATATAACAAAGTGCGATACGGGAAAAAAGTTCCTGACGAAGCTGAGTACAGCAAGTTTGAGGAATTTTTCACTGATATGGTGAATATCCTTAAAAGAAAGCAATAAATTTAAGAAAAGAGAACAATGAATTTGAGATAAAGCTGAAAAGTTTGACAAAAATAAAGGGTTCTTCTAACTTTATAGTGGAGTAAAATATTGGAATGAAAGTTTAATATGCAAATCTTGCAAAATGGACTATGATAAATAGTCTTTTCTTTTTGTATAAAAATATTACCACAAATGTATTGACAA
>DUMC01000065.1 GCA_012840075.1 Clostridiaceae bacterium
AGTACATGATATATTCTCTGCAGAATAAAATATGTATGATTTATGTTATAATTACAATTAGAAAATTGAAAAGTTGTAAACCTTTTTTCGATGATAATAATGTGTAAGATGATAATAATGTGTAATAAAAAGATGTGTATTGAGTCCTAATACACGACAAAAATAAAAGGCGGGTGTTTATGAGTACTAAACTATTGTATATTGACAAAATGAAGAAAGAGGGTCAAACAAAATCCTCTCATCATTTCCACGATTTCTGGCAACTTGAAATAACAACACGTGGCAATATAATAGCCCTATTAGAAGAAAAAACTTTAAAAATGAGTCCCGGAGATATGTTATTAATCAAACCGGGGCTATTCCATCAATTCATATATGAAGCACCCGGAGTATCCATTATTTCTATAAAGTTTAGTATAGAAGATAAAAATATAGATATTGAGAATGAAGTATATATAAAACGCTCTCTTTTTACCGGAAGAATAATTTCATCTATTGATGTACTTACCTCTACCACTGTCTTAGATATCTATGAGAAAAAATTCATAGAAGGTCATTTAGATGCACTTATATTCTATATTACATCTGAAGGATTTAAACAAAGTACGGAAAATAAAAGTAAAATCATATTGGACATTATGGCATATATTAAAAGCCAAAATGGGAGGAGAGTTACAATAAATGAACTTGCTGAAAAGTTTTCATATTCTCGTAGCCATCTTTCCAAAATTTTCAAACAAGAATACGGTATGAGTCTTAAATCTTATATTGACACCTTACGTCTTGAAAAGGCTAAAGAAATGCTCGCTTACAGTGAACGGACCATATCGGAAATTGCACATGAGTTAGACTTCAAAGACATATACACGTTTTCCCGATTTTTCAAGCGAAATACAGGTCTAAGTCCAAAACATTACAGAAAAACGGAAATGTAAATAATTTTGAATAATTTCGAATAATTTTGAATAATTTACCAATACTCGAGTTCAGGCTCAGGTAAAGGTCTGTTAATATTATCCAGACAATATCCAAAACCAAAACCTTTTATTGTTGAAAGATCCACCTCACCTTTTGTTCTTTTATATATTCCTGGGTGTACTTTAGCTTCAAAGTTTGATGCTTCAGGGTAGAACTGCATGCTATTAGTTTCTATTCCCATGATGGTACCGGCATTAGCAGCTAAAAGCATATGGGGAATCTGTGCCAGCATCGGGTTTGTCAAGTCTTGCACCATAAGAGTCATACCGTGTGCTTTTGCCCAGCACAAACTTAAAAGTGCACCTGTCTGGGTTTTACATGTTTTAAGTGCGACGCCTGACCAACCAAGCTTTCTTCCGAGTTTTACAAGTTGCCAATCATGAGCACTTTCATCCATAAATAAAGGCTTTCTTGCACTTACACTTCTAACATCTATAGAGTATTTTTCCAAGTTGTACGGAAATGGCTGTTCAATATATAAAATCATTTTATAAATTTCAGGATGCTCAATCAAAAGCCTGTCCAGAATATCATTTACATAACTACAGTCTGTAACCTGGCAGTTAAAGTCTGCAGAAAGCCACTCAACATTATGCATAAGAGAAATTTTCCCCACAGAAACAAGACGTTCATAATCCCATTTACTGTCAGAACCTGTAAGCTTCACTTTAAGACACTTAAGTCCATCTCTTTTTATCCAGTCTGTTAATACTATGGGATAACCATCATCTGGCTCATTTCCGGTAAGTTCACTTTCTAACAATAAATCTTTCCCACCAACAAGATGCCATGCAACCATTTTAGAACGAGCTGGTTTTATAAGAAAATCCTCTGGATATTTCCCTTTGAAATCAAAATCATAATTTTCTTCAGGCTCAAGGTAATATGACAAATCTCTGTTCATATATATAGAATTATATGTATTATAAACGGGAACTTTATTTACATTGCCAAAAGCATCATGTAGTGCTATATCAAATAAAGATAGGCACACAAGTCCCGCTAGATAAGGAAATGGTTCATCAAACTTTTCAGTTTTATTATATTTATCAATCAAATCCGTCAATACTTCTTTTTGGAAATCGTATCCAAGCTCAAAAGCGTGACCTCTTTTATTGAATGCCATCAAGTTTTCAGCTAATATACGGCAGAAATTTTTCAATGCATTTTCTCTCAGTTCATAACTTAATTTACTTGGCCAAACCCACTGGACATTTAAAGGTGTTTCTCCCCATCCTTCCGATATTTTCCCCTGTGCGTTTTCAACCTTTATGCAAACTCTGGCACAAGTTACCCTTGTTAAAATTTCAGGACCAAATTTAAGCGGTATTCTAGTCTTAACCGGAAGAAAATAAAGTTTAAGTCCTATAATTCTTATATCACTATTTCTCATATTTGAACACCTCTTAACAAAAAACATACAAATGTTAAG
>DUMC01000066.1 GCA_012840075.1 Clostridiaceae bacterium
ATAAAGATGTTAATGCGCCTATTATGAAAGCAGCCAATTATGCTTTTGTAGGTGATGCCATTGAAATACTGGCGGCACTTATAAAGGCTTTGAAGCAGTGACAATGCTCAAATGAAATTAAAAACATCAGTCAGGAATTTTGCAAATTATATTTGAAGATTAATTGTATAAAAGTCATTTTTTTATTATTAATTTTGAACATTAATTGTATAAAAATCACTTTTTTGTTTTTAATAGTGAAAAGAATTTTTATTTTATGTATAATATACTTGATATTAATGTAAAAAATAACATATTTGATGTAATTATTCAAAGCTATGGAAACAAAGAGTGCATAGAGGAAAGGAGTACTTAGACAAACTTATTAGAGGGAGGTTAGTTTTATATGAAAAAAACCAAAGTTGCAGTAATAGGGTGCGGTGCTATAGCGAGAAGTCAGCATATACCTAATTATGCAAAAAACCCGCAAGCTGAGATTAAGTACCTTGTCGACGTTATACCTGAACGTGCTAAAGAATTAGCTGAAAAGTATAATGTCCCCTATGCAATAACAGACTATAGGGAAATTCTTGACGATGAAGAAGTAACTGCCGTATCGGTTTGCACACCAAACAATACTCATGCCCCTATTACTATTGACTGCCTAAATGCAGGAAAGAACGTACTTTGCGAAAAGCCGGCAGCTCTTAACCATGAACAAGTGTTGCAAATGAAAGAAGCAGCTGATAAAAACGGCAAAATCTTAAATATAGGTGTTGTTAATCGTTTCAATACCGCAGTGAATAAAATTAAAGAAATGATTGATAATGGTGAGCTGGGCAAGATATACCATATTTATTGTTCTTTTAGGGCACATCGTTCCATTCCCGGACTTGGAGGACAGTTCACAACTAAAGCCATATCCGGCGGCGGAGTGTTAATCGACTGGGGAGTCCATTTCTTAGATCTAATATTCTATTGTATTGGTTCACCGAAAGTACTTACGGTATCCGGCGGCATAAGCGGCGAATTAGGAAAGGATATGAAAAACTACGCATATATTAATATGTGGGCAGGACCACCGGATTACAACGGAACATATGATGTAGAGGACTTTGTTTCAGGTTATATCCGTACAGAAGGACCGTCCATAAGCTTAAACGGAGCTTGGGCTCAGAACATCGGGGAATCTGCAATGTTTATAGAATTCCTTGGAGATAAAGCCGGCATAAAGCTTCAATATGGCGGAGATTTCAAAGTATATACTGCAAAAAACGGTGTTCTATATGAAATAATACCGTCATTCCAAAAAGCCGACATGTTCTATGAAGAAATAGACAGCTTCCTAAAATCTGCTGCAACAGGTGTTAAAACAAGGGCAAATATTGATAATGTATTAACCGTATCATTAGTCATGGATGCCCTGTACAAATCTGCTGAATTGGGCAGGGAAGTGGTACTGTAAAGACAGTGGGTAGTGAATAGAGAATTGCGAACAGCAAATTGTGTAGCACTGAACCTTGCCGGGTATAATCGCGGGAGGGTTCAGTGCTATTATAATGTTTCAGTGCAAAATTAAATAACAGCGGGCATTGCCAAACTAAGGAAAACAAACAACTTTCAATGCCAGATTAACCGAACTAAGAGAAAATGTAAGAGAAAATGATCAGTACAGTGTTAAAAAATGATCAGTACAGTCTTAAAATGAATAAAACGATATTAAGAAAAGGGATGTATAAAAAATGAAAAAGATAGGTTTTATAGATTGTTTCCTTGATGAATGGCATGCAAATAATTATCCCCAATGGATAGCTGAAAATTGCCGGGATAAGGGCAGAGATATGGAATTTGCATATGCTTTTGCCGATATTGATAAACCCGGTGGATTAGATACAGATTCCTGGTGTAAAAAATTCGGAGTGGAGAGAATTTCATCCATCGATGAGCTGGTAGAAAAATCCGATTATATTATTGTGCTTTCTCCTGACAACCCGGAACATCATGAAAGGCTTTCCAGGGTTCCTCTTATGTCAGGCAAGCCTGTATATGTTGATAAAACTTTCTCACCTGATTTAAAAACGGGTGTAAGGATATTTGAGCATGCAGAGAAGCATGGAACTCCCATGTTCTCGAGCTCAGCATTAAGGTTTTCAAAAGAGCTGGCAGAATATCCAAATGAAAAAGTGAATCCTGGCACATTAGAGTTTGTTGCCACAACAGGTCCCGGAAGCTTTGAAATATATTCCGTGCATCAACTTGAGATGATAGTATCATTAATGGGACCCGGAGTAAAGAGGATTAAAAGTTTATCCACAAATAATTACAGGACTTTGGTTATGGAATATCCTGACGGCCGGAGAGCTTCCCTGCAGCAGATGTCTCAATTTCCATTCCAACTGACACTGCAACTTAAAAATGGGGAAGGAAGATACATACCCGGATGTACTGAATTTTTCCCAAGGCTGATAGATTCCATGCTGGATTTCTTTGAAACAGGAAAACCTCCTGTGCCAAAGGAGGAAACGTTAACCATAATGGCTTTAATTGAGGCCGGCAGCAAGGCACTGGCCAATGATGATACATGGATTGATGTGGAGAAGTGGTAGGCATAAAAATATAAGTTCATTTACAAATATTAATTTTATTGTTCTAATGCTATATCTATAGAGTATAGTATCATGTACTTGTAGAATGTAGTACTGGTGGGGTGTAACCTGTAAGCAGAGAGTAAACTGTTGTAATCAGAGTGTACTTTGTTAAACTATGATTATGTTAATTAAATTTTGAGGTTGTATATATTAAGGTTGTATACATTAAATTTTAAGTGATACAGTCTAAATAAATGACCCTAAGTGCAAAATGATTGTAGAATTATATGCACTTAGGGCTTTTTTGTTGAAGAAAATTTAATTGATGTAGTAAAAGATTTGAACTTTGCAATTTTGAGATGAGTAGTGAAATAAATGTAAATGAAGATTCAAAAATCAGTTGAAATGCTAATGAAATATTTTCATTATTTATATTTGCCATGAAACAAACTTTTTTAGCAAGTATAAATTCTAGCAGTGCGGAACTTAAATTTCCGAGCGCACCTTTTCCATTATTGGGATTCCATGGTTGAATGCGTTAGCCTGTAATTTTGACCTTGGAAAACAAGTAAATGACTGTGATATACCAACCTATGAAACAAATGACGTTATTTATGTTAATCATAATTATTTAGTTATTTATTCATCATTTGCTTTACCAATAATATCAAGCTTCCCGAAAACGTAAAGTAGTTGAATTAATTGACAATAGAATTAATAATGGTAATATTAATAATGATGACATTAGTAAGGAAGTCACTGATGAGATTTCAATTTACATGGCAAAATATCAAATCCGAGTATTTAGAATTATTTGGTAAGTATATTGCCGCACTCTCGTGAATTCAGTCATGAGTAAGGCAATTAATATAACTAGGGTAGGAACTATCCGAAGTAAGACGCCTGTGGAGTGAGTCCGTTGCGAGGACGAAGAAGCAGGAAATTCTGTTGGTGACAACAGAAGCACGTGGCTTTAGTCATGTGAAGTTTACATAACTTGCAGAATAATTTAATAGGAAGCGTGATTGCTATGGATAAATACATAGTAGCTATTGATGGTGGTGCTACAAAAACCGACATAGTTTTGTGCACAATTGATGGAAAAGTACTAAATCGTGTAATTGGAGGTTCTTCAAACCCTAATGATATTGGTTTTGATGAATCTGTAAGGTACTTAAAAAGCTTGCTCGAAAAACTTCTTGAAAATTACGGTGGCTTAGAAGCGAGATTGTTCTCTTTTTATGCCGGTCTTTCAGGTGGTAGTGTTGGTAAAAATAAAGAAAGATATACCCTGGCTTTCAAAGAAATGCTTATAAATACGGCTAATGTTTATAATGGAAGTGATGCCATAAATGCATTGAATAGCGGTATCGGCTGTGATAATGGCATGGTGTTAATTGCCGGTACCGGTTCTGCATTATTTGTCCGCAAGGATGGAGAGATTATCCAAAAAGGAGGCTGGGGCTACCTTTTGGATGATGCAGGCAGTGGCTATGATATAGGACGCAGGGGATTTTGCGCTGCCCTTAGGGATTATGACGGAAGAGGAGAAAGTACAATATTATCCGAACTATACAGTCAGCATCTTGGAGGACCGGTTTATAAATTTATTCCTGAAATCTATCAAAAAGGAAAACAATTTATCGCATCCTTTGCACCTCTTGTGTTTGAGGCAGATTCCAGGAAAGACAAAGTAGCCGGAAGCATCCTTGATGAATGTGCAGCAGAGCTGGCATTGTTAGTTAAGGCAGGAGCAAAACATTTAACAGGATCAGGTGAATTATATAAGGTTGTCCTTGCAGGAGGATTATGGAAATCCAAAGATGCCTTGATGAACCGTTTTAAATCAAATCTTGGCAAGGACTTTTTACTCATACAGCCTGAACTCCCTCCTGTATATGGAGCAGTTGTTGAGGCTTTAGCCAGGGCCAAAAAAGAATATGCTGTCGGAGAATATATTCTCACAGATGGAAACTTTTATAAAAATTTCAAGAATACATTAAACTAGCTAGTTTGTTGCAATACAACTATAACAATGTAAAAGAAAGTTAAAAATGATATTATTGTTATCATTGCATGTAATTCACTGCATGAAAGCTATGGGAATAATTTACTTATATGCCAAATACAAAAAACATAAGGGAAATATTTCAAGCAAAATTATATTATATCCATTAGTAAGTTTGAAAAAATACTCGACATAAAGCAAGAAGTTTTGAGATTAGTGAGATAAAGGTAAGGCAGGAATTGCTAAACCTTTAATATAACACTCTTAAACACTATAAATTTTCAATATTTTTATTATTAGAATATACAGGAGGAAAATTATATGAACATTGGACAGCTTGTTACAGAACAAAGAAACGAAAGTACTAAGAACATTGACAAATTAGATATTCCTGAAATTTTAAAGCTTATAAATGAAGAAGATAAGAAAATAGCTTATTGTGTTGAAAAAGCAATACCGGATATCTCAAAAGCCGTAGAGTTGGTAGTAGAAGCATTTAACAAAGGCGGAAGATTAATCTATGTCGGTGCCGGTACAAGCGGAAGGTTGGCCATTGCCGATGCTTCGGAATGCCATCCTACTTTTGGTGTACCTGTCGAAATGGTTACAGCCATTATGGCCGGAGGAGATAAAGCAATACGTGTACCTACTGAAGCTAATGAAGACAACGAGGAACAGGGACGTATCGACATAAGAAATCTGAACTGCTGTGAAAAGGATGTGGTAATGGGAATTGCTGCAAGTGGCAGGACTCCGTATGTAATAGGTGCTTTAAAGGAGGCACGGGAGTTAGGAGCAAAAACAATTTCACTTGCAAATAACCCAAACTCAGAAATAGGCAAGATAGCAGAGTGCAAGATAGAAGTTGTCACAGGGCCTGAAGTTATTATGGGCTCAACAAGAATGAAAGCCGGTACCTCGCAGAAAATGGTGCTAAATATGATAACTACTACTGCAATGATAAAAATTGGCAAGGTTTATTCAAATCTTATGGTTAATATACAACCTACTAATGAGAAATTACTTGATAGAGCCATAAGGCTGGTTATGCAGGCAACGGGAGTAGCCCGGGAGGTTGCCGAGGAATATTTTAATAGAGCTGGCAAATCTATAAAAGAAGCAATAATGATGATAGGAGAACAGGAAGAAGATAAAGGAAAATAAATGCAGATGACAATCTGTCAAAAGCCAAAAAAGTTACAGAAAATAAAAAAGTGAAAACTAGGGCTGCAACTTTATAAAGAAATTGCATCGTGAAGTTGCGGCTAGTTTTTTAATCATGCTAAGGTTTTATTATTTATTATAGCAGAAGCTTCACTATGAGTTTCATTATAGTCATAATAAATTTCATTATTCATTATAAAGCTATGATGAATTTCGTTATATTATATAAAGTCAAGCTGAAATTTAACATCCAAGTTTATTTTAAAATTCGTAAAAAAAGAAAACAAAAAGTGATATTGTTGTATACAATTAAAAATATATATACAATGAAATAAAATTATAATATAATTAATATACCAGATATTGTTACGCACAACATAAATGATGATTAATTATATAAACGATTTTTTATATGTTAAGAGGTTATCATGTTGTATGCCAACAGTGTATGCCAACAGATTGTAAATATGTAATAGTTAAGATGAAATTAAACTTAAAATGGAATTAAACAAATATTTAATAAATATTAAACGAATTACAAAACAAGTACAAAATAAATGCTGAAATTGATATAAATTTGAGCTTCTTGAATTGGTAGCCATGAAGTCCGACTTATTTGTACCACTGTATCTCAAATGGGCACTTTCCTGAAGGAGGAAAATTATTCAATGAATAAAAGATTGAATGGCTATTTAAGGGTTAATATCAAGAAAACGAAACTGCTTATAGATCCGAATATAATACGGGCGGTAATGTATATATCCATCATAATATTATTGATATCCGGCATTGTGTTAGGATTAATATACATGACTGCACAAAAGCATATTGTGAATACATATACGGAACTTATCAGAATGAAGATTGAAGAAACCAGGGACCGGCTGGATAACCAGATAAGGAATCTGCAAACCGATCTTTATGAATTATCGACAAATACTGATATTTTGGCGATTGCCAGGTATTCGGACTTTAACAAGCAAAAGCAGATAAATATTGTTATGAAGGCTGAAAAGCAGATACTTGAAGTATTGCATTACAATATGATAGCCAATAATTTATATATTCATTATCCGAAGGAGCGCATAGTAATTAGTAACGGGTTATATTCCGAAGAAAAATATGAAACTCTCATGGCATCCGAATGGAAGAAGATAAACTTTTGGGGATTTAACATGATAAATAAAATCACTCAAAACGGTACGGAAATATACATAACCTATGAACTTATCACAGGCAAGGATAACGGCTATCTGGCAGCACAAATAAATCAAAAGAACGCCAAGTCTGTTTTGGAGCAAGCTAAAATATTTAAAAACGAGAATATTTACATATTTAGTGATGATAAAGAATTATTGTTTGGTGTAGAAAATGGTGACATTAAGTTTTTAGTTAATGAGAATGACGGAAACATTGAGAATAACATTTATGACATTGAAGTATTAAAAAGAGCTATCCAAAATAAAGATAGTTTTGTTTATATAAATAATAAAAAATACATGGCCACGTACGATAAGTCAAATGTATCAGGTTGGATTTTTATGCATGTGGTACCGTATGAAGAAGTTATCAAAATTAGTAACCCTTTAAAGACCACGGTGATTGTTCTATTGTATATTTCCGCATTAATTGGAATTATATTGAGCATACCTGTTGCAATAAAAATATATGAACCGTTAAAAAGACTGTGCGAAATGGTGCAAGCGCGCTTTAAAAACAGAGAGCAAGCTGACAGGATACAATATCTTAAAAGCATTTTTAACACCATATTTGAGGATAATAATAAGCTAAGAAGCCTTGCAAATCAAAACATTCCGCTTCTAAGAGAAAAGTATCTAATGCAAATTGTATTTCAACAGGTTAAAGATGAAAAAAGCCTTAAAAGCAAGCTAAGTTCGTTAGAAATTAAGTTTGAAGATGAATCATTCCGTGTTGTTGTTATATATATACACGATCACGTTAATACTATTGGTACAATGGATTATTTAAAAATTGAAATGTACAAAGAGTATTTAACAGAAAATCTGCAAGATATTAATACTTTTTATATAGTGCAGTTTGAACCTTTCAAGTTTTTTGTAGTTATGAACTATCAAGAATATCCGGTTGAAAAACTTATTAATGTGTTTGAAAAAATTGTAAGCGGATTTAAATATGAATTTGGCATTGATGTGTATGTAGGTATTAGTACGGAGAAAAAAGATGTCTGCTTGTTAAATCAGGCTTTTATCGAAGCGATTCGTTCATATGAATATCAAGTAATGATAGGCAATAAACCCGTTGGTTGTTATGAGTATATGGGCAAAAGAATAATCTCGGACAGGCAGCTAAGCTTTCCTTTTATTCAGGATGAGTCGCTTCAATGCTATAAGAACCTGCGATGAGGAAGGAATTGAAAGAAGTATTAGCGAGATTAGAGAATTTATGGTTAAAAATACTCCTCAGAATATAATGGCACTAAAGCTCATAATTAACAACATATATAATAATATTCAAAATTTATTGTATGAATTAAATGATTACTCAATTGAAACAGAAGAAAAATCTTCCGAAGTTTTATCTTTAATGACAAAAGCACAAAGCTTGGATGAATTGCTGTCTGTAATTAAAGAATATTCGATTTTTGTAAGCAAGTATTACCACAGGATTAATACCCAGGAAAAAAAGAAAATAATAGTCGAATTGAAACAGTATATAGATAATCACTTTACAGAACCTATTACAATAGAAAATATAGCTTCCAGATTCTACATTAGCACGTCTTACTTGCATAGATTATTTAAAGAAGAATTAGGCATAACTCCTGCAGAATATATAAATCAATTGCGGGTTAACTATGCAGCAGATAAATTAAAAATATCAACGGATTCAATAATAGATATAGGTATGGAATGTGGTTTTGAAACAAAACAGGCTTTTTACCGTCAGTTCAAGAAAAGGTTTTTGTGCACCCCTGCTCAATATAGAAGCCGGTTTAAGACTTCTCAGTAATTAAAGCTTTGCAGTAATTAAAACTTCACAGTCAGTAATAAAGCCGTTTTTGTATCAAAATTTGTATTAAAGCTATTTTGTATAGAAAACGTGACTTTGTATAGAAAATATTACTCGTCATATATATTCAATTGAGTGTAGTTTTTGTTACCACCGAATATTAATCGTGTCTTGTGACAAATAATTTTCTTTGTTATTATTGGATTGAAACTGAAAATTGAAAAGGTTATATTAAATTGAAATCTGTTAAATTTAAAGTTACTTCAGATTGGTTGCTTCAAGCTGTGTAAGTTGTTTAAGTTGTGTAGGTTGCGTAAGCCATTTCGAGTTGTTTTAAAACAGATATCAAGGTATTACGGTAGCATCAATATAGCACCAAGAGAGATGAAACTTCAAAATGAAATTAAATTTTATTAATCTATATTAATTTTATTAATTAATTTATTAATCTATGAATTAGGGAGTGCTAAATAATGACAGTAAGTAATAATTTACAAGTAAGTGGCGGCAACAAATCAGGTACAAGAATTAACAAGTTAATAGCCGTCATTAAGAAAAAATTAAGAATTATGAGAAGAGATTACCTCTTATACTTATTAGCCCTTCCCGGAATATGTTATTTTTTACTGTTTAAATATGTACCTATGTACGGCATTACAATAGCATTTAGGGATTATAACATATTTAAAGGTTTGGCAGCTTCTCCTTTTGTCGGATTTAAGATATTTGAAAAGTTGTTTAACCTGCCTGCTTTTAACCGTGCTCTTGTAAATACAATTATAATTAGTTTTGGAAAAATAATCTTCGGGTTTCCTGCCCCTATTATTCTATCATTGATGATAAATGAAGTTGTAAATACCAAGTATAAAAAGTTTGTGCAAACATCAGTATTACTTCCAAGCTTTATATCATGGGTTGTCATTGCAGGAATTATGTATGTATTATTTTCTCCCAACTCAGGAGTCATTAAAGGAGTTGCTTCATTTTTTGGGTATACAGGCAGAATTACCGATATCATGGGAAATAAGAGTAGTTTTAGATATGTAATAGTAATATCAGATATTTGGAAGAACATGGGCATGGGTACAATAGTCTACCTAGCAGCTATAAGTGGAATCGACCAACAATTGTATGAAGCGGCTATAATTGACGGTGCAGGCAAGTGGAGGCAAATGTGGCATGTAACCTTGGCTTCATTACGCCCTACTATAGTGATACTGCTGATAATGAGAGTAGGTGGAATATTGAACGCCGGGTTTGATCAGATTTTTACCCTTTATAATCCGCTTGTATATGAAGTAAGCGAAATAATAGATACATATGTATATAAGATTGGTATATTACAGCATAATTTCTCCATAGCAACAGCAGCGGGTTTATTTAAATCGGTTATAGGATTGGTCATGGTTCTTCTGACTAACGCTATTTCTAAAAAGATAGATGAGAATAGTGGACTTATATAGGCAGATGCTATGAATAATAGGAGGTATTGAAATGAATAATACAGTGTCGAAAGTTGTAAATTATGACAAATATCATGTAGATTACACAATTGATGATAGTGACCATAAGCTAAAAATAAAAATAAAACGTGAATCCTGTACAGACGGATTAAGTTTTGCAGTTGAAGACAAAATAATTAACTTTCAGACCGAACTACAAGAGAATATACTAAATCAAGGGATTTATCACATGTTTCACAAAAAGGCAAAGATCCGGCTATTAGATTGTAATGATGAATACTCCGAGTTTTGTTCGTCAATAGTACAAATAACCACATGCCCTATTGAAGTTAACTCCCATGAACCTATCCCCGGACTGGTAGTTGAATATAAGATGTATTTAATGAAAGATTTGCCGGCAATTTATATCACTACAAGTTTTGAAGGTAGCCAGCGAGCTTTTTGTTGCAACTTAAACTGGATGAATATAGTCCCTGCTGAGTCGGGCTTTAAGGAAGAATATAAGGAATTTTTCGGTATAGAACCTTATATGCATGGAGAATTAAATGAAATTCTATACCCCATTGCTTTCAGAAAAGGTATTAATCTGGTGGGAAACAAATTTTGGTTTGGAGTAATTTCCAGTAGCAATATATTAATGAATCCCAATGATTGTTCATTAACTCCTGATTATGAATTACGCAGCTATTATAGTGATTTACGTTATCTAAGTTCCGACCGCTGCTTAAGTGCATGGTTGGTTTTTGGAGAGATTTCCGAGGATAAAGGCTATTCCCATGAGGAATATCAAGTACTTTCCGATAACTTGACAGAGATTGCCTGTAAGATAAAAAGGATAACCGAAAAGAATAAGTACGGGAAATTTCATGAAATTATAAGTACTCAAGAATGTAATAGGTCTGTTCAATCTTGTGAAATTGATGGATCTTCTTGCAAAAATAATGAATCTTATGAAAGTTATTCATTAAAATCAGGAATTCTTGAAGTTGTCTTTAAAAAAAGGAATTCAGGCGTATTTCTAAGTGAAATAAAAAATCATGGTTTCAATTATAATAATGGTGCCAATTGTAACTTAAAACTATCAACCTTTTTGAACCAAAAATTAGGTCCTTTGTTTGATGCTTGCATCCTGGATTTGGAGACAGGGCAAAAGCATTGGATTGATTCCGACAGTGGTTGGGAAAATGTAGTGATTCGTAATGAGAACGAATACATATCTCTTGCTTTTGAAAATCCCGGGAACGGAAAATTCAAGGATTTGACGGTTTTAGTTAAAGGTTGGGCTGTAAGCAGTGAAAATCGCATTGAATGGACAGTGGATGTGCTTAATGACAGTAACAGAATATCTGTACTTTCGGTTACGTATCCCAATATATTTTTCCAGGGAGAAAACCTGGATATTTTTGTCCCTGTAAATTGCGGGGAGTTAATAAATGACTGTTGTTCATATTCAACTCATTTGTACGGCAGTTATCCTTCAGGCGGAACTTTTGTAATGCCATACTTTGCAATTTATGCCAGCAGCTGTGATTATACCGACAGCTGCGATAATGCCGCCAGAGACGATAAAACAGAGGGTAATATTAATCCTAACCGCAACAATATTAGTTTTAATTATAACAATACTAATTACAAGAATGAAGAATTATATGTTAATAACGGATTATATGTTGCCGTACATGATGACAGGGGGAGCAGAAAAGACATATCGCTTAATACATTTGGAAACGGTAAACAGGGTATACTTTCATTCAGCTATCCTGCCGTAAACTACGGGGAGGCTGCCAATGCATTTTCGCTTCCTGGTTGTATGGTATGGCAGATATTTTCGGGAGATTGGTATGACGCAACATTAATATATAAGTCTTTTGTTCATAATTATGCCAAGTGGATACCTAAAGTGGGAAATGAAGGCAGAGAAGATACACCATTGTGGATGAGGGAAGTACCATTTTGGATTATGGATTGGATGCCTAACGATAACCCCGATGCAGATCCTATTCCTATAAGCGTACGGCCGGAAAAAGAGGAAACTGACAGAGATAGTTGGTACAAGAATCCTCTCCTGTTAAGAGAAAAACTGGGGGTTCCGTGTGGATACCATGTTTACAACTGGCATTGGATCCCGTTTAACAATGACTATCCTCATTATTTTCCCACGAAAGCAGGTTTTACCGAGGGAGTTAAGATAATGGAGCAGAATGACATTCATGTAATGCCGTACATCAATGGAAGAATATGGGACACAAAAGACAGGCGTGACCAGGACTACCAGTTTAGCAGTAAAGCAAAACAAGGAGCGGTGAAAAAAGAATCCGGAGAATTAAGCATTGAAACCTATGCGTCTCATGAACCGGATGGTACCCTGGTAAAACTGGCAACTATGTGCCCTAGCAGCCATATATGGAAAAAAACCATAGAAAATATAGCCAAAAAACTCTTTAATGAGTGTGGAGTAAGTGCGATTTACATAGATCAAATAGCTGCCGCATATTCTAATTTGTGCATGGACAAAAGCCATAATCATTTGCCAGGTGGAGGCAGCTGGTGGGTTGAAGCATACTGGAATTTTATGAATAGGGTAAATGGTGTAAAGCCTGCTAATTGTATATATACAAGTGAGAGTAATGCTGAAGTATATGTCAAAAGTTTTGACGGTTATTTGACATGGATTTGGATAAATTCTAACCAGGTTCCTGCATTCCCTGCTATATATAGCGGATATATTGCAATGTTGGGACGCAATACCAACGGATATAAGAAAAAGGATGTAACATATTTCAAATATCATGTGTCCCAGCAAATTTTATACGGGCAGCAAATAGGATGGATAAACTCGGATATAGTATATCATGAAGAAAAACTATCATACTTAATAAAGATGGTTAGGTTGCGCTGGGATTACCGTCGGTTCTTTTACAAGGGAACGTTGTTAAGACCGCCGAAAATTGTTGATGATGTACCTCACTTTGTAACGATACCTGGAATGCGCTTCCCTAGGGTATTTGATGTACCGGTTGTATCTGCTGGAGCATGGAGATTATGGGACAATTCCAGGTCGGTATTGTTTATGTTTAATATTGGCGATGAAGATATTTCATTTACTTGTGAATTCAATACGGATGAGTATTTTATAAATGATATCAATGATTTGTGTATAGCATCGGGAAGTGGGCGGATCTTAGAGGCTAATTATAAAGATGACAAAACAATACAGCTTAAATGCATGGTAAGTAAAAGTGATTATTTAGCAATTGAATGGTAAAAGAAGTGAGGTGGAGTGTTATGGCAAAGGAAAGTATTGTGGCAAGACGATTTTACTGTAGGTGTTGTTACGGTTGAAATAAATAAAATAAATTTATTTAATGTGTAGCTATGGATTATTTTAATATGTAGCTATGTATTATAGCTAATAATGATAAAAAGGTAGTGGATTAAAATGAAGAAGACAGCTTCAAAAAAAATAAAAACTCCGGTATCAACAGTAATAGGCCGTGTAATTATATATTTTATACTTGGATTATTAGCCTTTTTAACTCTTTATCCATTCTGGCATGTAATTATGTATTCAATAAGTGCTTCAGAAGCTGCAATGGAAGGAGGATTATTTTTCTTCCCAAGAAAACCTACATTGGCTGCATATAGTTTGCTGGCTAGAAACAAGCTTATATTTACTACATACAAAAATTCAATTATTCGTACCGTGGTGGGAACATGTATTAACCTAATAATGACAGCTTCAATTGCATACCCATTATCAGTAAAACGGTTCATCGGAAGGAATTTTTGGACCATGGTAATATTTTTCACCATGCTTTTTTCAGGAGGAATGATACCTACTTACTTGCTTGTAAAAGAACTTGGATTATTAAACTCCATGTGGGCATTAATTTTGCCCGGTTCAATAAGCGCTTATAACATGTTTATAATGAGAAACTTTTTCCAATCCATACCCCCAAGTCTTGAGGAATCTGCAAATATTGACGGTGCAACACCGCCGCGTATACTTGTTAGTATAATTATGCCGCTTTCAAAACCTGTTTTTGCAGCATTAGCTTTATTTTACGGAATTGCCCATTGGAATTCATATATAGACTGTGTCCTTTACATAGATGATCTTTCAAAACAAGTACTTCAGGTTTACTTGCGTTCCATGATTAATGTAACGGCTTTCGGACAGGTAGGCGAAGCTGCGGATAGAGCAGCGATAGCAGGCACCGGAATGTCCGAGGAAACAATGAAAATGGCTGCTATTTCAGCATCTGTTATACCTATAATTATCATTTATCCATGGTTGCAGAAATACTATGTTAAAGGAGTACTTATCGGATCAATTAAGGGATAAGATATGTGTAATTAGGCTTGAAAATTCACTTGCGATAAACCTTAATTATTCAATTATGTTTCCTACAACAAAATTGCATTTGAACTTTGTCATATCAAAAATTTGTAAACTCCGTCATGGCAAGAAACTTGTGAAAAATGTTTTGGTAAAGAACTTTTGAATATTTTCCCATATGAAAAATTTGTGAACATCAAGGAAAAGAATTTTTGAACCTTATTCTATGAAAATTATAAGGGTCCTTACTGGTTTTCTGCAAAAGCAGGTTTACTGTATTAAAAAAACACATACTGTACAAAAAACGCTTACTTCTAATGCTAACTATTAAAATTATAAAACTATTTAAAATAAAAAACTAAGCTACTTAAATAAAAAAATCTAATTTAAAATTAAAAATTAAGGAGGTATTAAATGACTATGAAAAAAAGAACAATTAATGTATTGGTCCTGATTTTTATCTTGTGTCTATCATTAATTGTAACTTCATGTTCAGCAACTACGACAAGCAAGAAAGAAGGTGAAACAACTAAGACTGGAGAAAGCAGTGCGGTGGCTACAGATAATAAAGAACCTGTAACAATTGTTACCTTACATTCGGAAGGAACCGTACCGGCTGAAAATGCATCAATTATTCTTGAAGTACGTAAAAGAACCGGTATAAATTGGAGCCCGATCCTGGTAGGACCCGGAGAATTGGAAAATAAGCTTAACACAATGATAGCTTCCGGTAATTTACCTGATATTTTTTCATTCGATCAGACTAAAGGTGAGTTATACGTTGAAAATGGTGTTTTGCTTGAGCTGGATGACTTGTTAGAAAAATATGGCCAAGAAGTTCTTAAAAACGTTAAAGATTACCTTGGGCAAGGCTTAAATGCCGGCGGAGTTACATGGGGAATTCCAGCACCGGCAGGTTATCCGTCTGTTTTAGCTATTCGAACAGACTGGCTGAAAAATCTTAACCTGGAAATGCCAACTGACTTGGATAGTTTTTACAATGTGATGAAGGCATTCACATATAACGACCCTGATCAGGATGGTAAAGATGACACAATTGGGCTTGCTAATTGCATAAAATACTATCCTTCTATGTATTCAAACTTATTCGGTGCATTTGGTATCCCTATCGGAAGACCTATTATTGTCGATGGAAAAGTTACAACTTCCATGAAGCATCCAAATTATCTTAAAGCAATTGAATATTTTAGAAAACTTTATAATGAAGGCTTAATGGAACCTGATTTTGCAACGATACCTAATATGTCTTGCCTTGAGAAATTGTGGAACGGAACATACGGAGCTATTGACTTTGCTCCTACAGGTACTACAAATAACTGGATAGGAAGATATACTGAAGATCCTAAACCTACTTTTGATTTTACAATTATTAAAGGCGAAGACGGTGTCGGTGGGACAATCAGAACTTACAGTACTACTTATAAAGGTATTGCCAAATCTTGCAAACATCCTGAAGAAGCAATGAAATTACTTAATTATCTTAGCTCGGTTGAAGGAGACGAACTGTTATACTTAGGAATTGAAGGAAAACACTTTAAGTGGGTAGATAAAGAGGAAGGTAAATTCGAGTATTTGCCCCCTTACGATGTTTCAGCTACACATAGAGCTGACGGAGCATTTATTTTCTGGCCGTTATTCTCACGTGTTGATGACAATACGGAAATCAGGACACTGAACTCACTTACGCGTAAAGGTTTAGAACTTTGCAGACAAAACTTTTTGGAAGATGCATTTATTTTCGGAGTACCTCAAATAGCTAAGGAGTTAGGTTCTACATTGTATGATATTGAGATAGAAGCATTAGCCAATCTTATAGTAACAACAGGAGATGTGAAAGCCGAATATGAAAGCTATATTCAAAGATGGATGGATGAAGGCGGAGAAGTCTGGGAGCAACAGGCAACTGAAATTTATAAGAAGGAGAATCCTGGCAAGTTAGATTAATAAACATCAAGCCATTATAAATTAGACAAATAACCTATCATAAATTGCAGGAACAGGCTTATTCAGTGAGGGTTACAATACCCTCACTGAATATAATTTTTATACTTTACTATTACAATACAAGCATATTTGTAAGATTTTATAATATTAAAATATTTTTATATTTAGGAGAGATGGAAAATGAAAGCCGAACTAGTTGAAATTAACGGTGTACATAAAATCTGCATCAATGGAGAGATATATAATCCTGTCTCATTCCGTTCATTTTGGCCACAGCCTAATACGGTTAATAATTTTGAAAAACACGGCTTCAGATTAATGAGCATATTCCCATCCGGTATTCTTTGCTCACTAAAAGTACCTTATTCGCAATTTGGCGAAGTATGGGAAGGTGAAGGAAAATATAACTGGGAAAATTTAAGGAAACAAATAGATATGTTCGTTGAAAATGCTCCTAATGCCTACTTTTCATTAATGGTGCATCTTGACACCAGGGACTGGTTTCTTAAAGAAAATCCCGAGTGCAGCGATACCTTCAAATATCTTGCGCAGACATGCGGGTATCAAAAATGGAGAGAATCAGCAGCCCGTTTTATGTGTGACCTTATTGATTACATTGATGAACACTACCCGGAAAAAGTGTATGCTGTATTCCTTTTTGCAGGTGGCACTTGTGAATGGTACACTTCAGATGACAAGGGTTATTATCATCCGTTAAAGGAACAAGTTTATCAGAACTGGTTGTCAGATAAAAAGACAAAACTTCCAAACTTTGAAGAATTGCATAATACTGATTACGGAATTTTTAGGCATCCCGAAAAAAGAAAAGAAGCTATATGGTATTGGAGATTCCATAATGAAATTATTAGAATCAATTGTAATAAGCCAGATTGAAGAACTTAACCGCATGGGCCTTCCCTGGGACTGCTATGTAAGTACAGATATAACTTATGAAGAGATGCCCCATGACCAATACAAGTTATACATATTCCTAAACCTTTTTAAGCCGGATGAGAAAATGTTGAATAAAATCTCAGAGCTTAAAGCCCATGGCAAATCCATGTTATTCGTATATGCACCTGGAATTATTACAAATACCGGTTTTTCAATAGAAGCGATGAATGAATTAACAGGAATCAAACTTGAAGAACTGGAAGAAATGGGCGAAACTCACTTAATAGTAAAACAGGGCGAATATAACCGCTCAGGAAAAGATTTATGTTTTGGCATGCATCAGATACTTACGCCTATGTTCTCAGCAGAAGAGGAAGATTGCTCGGTAGTAGTGGGAAGATATAAAAAATCCGGAAAAGCAGGATTGGTTGTGAAAGAGAGAAAAAATAAAAACGGTTTTGATGCCTGGTCAGCAGTAGGTAGTATCCCAGGTGCAGTTTTGAAAGAACTGGCCCGTAAAGCAGGGGCATTTGTGTACTCGGAAACTGATGAACCCATATATGCAAACAGGAGCATGATTGGATATTTCAGTCACACCGGCGGCAAAAGAGTATTGAAAGTTCCTTACGAAGGAAAACTAATGGAGTTATATACTAAGAAAGAATACTTAATTGAAAATGGTCGTGTGAACTTAGAATTTAAGCCTGATGAGATGAAGTTGTTTGTTATAATAGGAGGCTAGGCTTGAATTGTTCACTTTTAGTCAATAAAACACTGGGAACGAGGAGGACTAAACATGAAAAACGTTAAGTATGTATTAGCCGAGAATGGGCTTACATCCTGGCATATAGTAGTATCATGGGATGCACCCGAACCACAAAAATATGCTGCAGATGAGTTGCAACATTTTATTTACAAAATAAGCGGGGCAGTTATTCCTGTAGTTACTGATAAAGTAGAAAAAAGGGGACCTGAAATTTTAGTAGGACCCAGCAATAGATATAAAGAATACGAAATAGATTTGGATTTTGAGAAGTTAGGAGAAGAAGGTTTTATAATAAAAACCGTGGGTGAAAACATAGTTATTACCGGTGCTAAGCCCAGAGGTACGATTTATGGAGTATATACTTTCCTTGAAACATACCTGGGATGCAGATGGTTTTCTTCAAAGGTGAGCAAAATTCCTCAACGTTCAAAAATAGAATTGCCTGAAATAGACGATATGCAGGTTCCAGCTTTTAATTACAGGGAAGCTTATTGGCGTGATGCTTTTAATGGATATTTTGCCGTAAGAAATAAGATGAATTCCAACAAGGGTGAATTTACCGACAGGCAAGGAGGAAAATTCAAGTTTTATAACTTCCATCATACATTCAATGACCTGGTGCCGGTAGAGAAATATTTCTCCACTCACCCTGAGTATTTTTCGGAGATAAACGGCAAAAGGGTAGCAGAAAGAACCCAGCTTTGTCTTACTAATCCTGATGTACTCGAACTATGTATACAGGGTGTTAAGGAATGGATTAAGAAAGACCCTACTTGTAATGTATATTCTGTAGCGCAAAATGATTGGCATAATTTTTGTACATGTGAGAAATGCAGAGAAATAGACGAACGGGAAGGAAGTCATGCAGGTACCATGATTACTTTTGTAAACAAGGTAGCTGAAGCTATTGCAGCCGAATATCCGGATAAATATATACATACTTTTGCATATCAATATACAAGAAAAGCTCCAAAATACGTAAGACCTGCAAAAAATGTCATAGTAAGGTTATGCACAATAGAATGTTGCTTTTCGCATCCATTAGAGGAGTGCAATGTTGAAGCAATTAAGAGAGCCGAACAAAGCAAAACTTCGTTTTTAGACGATCTTAGAGAATGGTCAAGAATATGTGATAATCTCTTTATATGGGATTATACAACTAATTTTGCAAATTATTTAATGCCATTTCCGAATTTGCATGTTTTACAACCTAACTTGCAATTGTACAGAAAGTATGGAGTTAAAGGGGTAATGATGCAAGGGAACTTTTCACATGGTGGAGGAGGAATCATGGCTGAGTTGGAGGCATATGTGCAATCAAAATTGCTGTGGAACCCGGACATTGACGTAAAAAAAGTTATAAATGAATTTCTGGTAGGCTACTTTGGTCAAGCTTCAGTACCGATAGGCAAATACCTGGAAATGATGCATGAAGCAGTGAAACCTTACCATATGAGTATTTATGATATGCCTGATGCTCCTTATTTTACAGATGAGCTGTTGTCCAAGGCAGAAGATTTATTTGATGAAGCTGAAAGGATGGCAGATAATGAAGAGGTGCTGGAAAGAATTGGAAACCTGAGGCTGCAAGTAACATATACTGTTATAAGCCGCATGCCCTTAGAAAATCCATCAAGGGAGGTAATGATAGAAAGATTCAGTCGGGAACTGAGAAAGTATGGAATAACTGAAATATTTGAAAGAAGAGACCTTCAAATGTCCATTGAGAAAATGAAAACAAGCCGTTACTGCCGAGACAGATCAGGGTTATATAGAGTAGATTATAGAATGTAATGTTAAATGTGCTAATGCCCTGTGTACGTATATTAATCTTCTGCTTTTGATTTGTTAGCTTCCTGTATTAAGAAAAAATAAAAGTAAACAAATATTTAAAGTGTCGAAAATCCATACAGTATCAGTAAAATATAGTAAATATCGATTAAACTAACATTGTATGAATTAATAATTGACCCTAAATGCCAAAAGAAAATAGTTGTATGTATTTAGGGTTAGTTATTATATTCCTAAAACTCAAGGTATTAATTTTCATTAGTACTTAGTTGGAGCCTAATCTTGATTAATAAAAATTAACTTGTTTAATAAAAATTCACTTTTAAGCGAAATATTATTGATATCATATTATATCATAATGTATTATATAATATGATATACCTGAGGGAAGATAGTTATATTTCTCTTATATCTCCCCCTTCGTACAGAAGTTCAATATCCAGGTTAAAGTACTTTCCTTAATTAAGGAGGTAAGCAAATGGGGATACCTTTTAGTGAGATTTATAATTTTAAAAACCCGACTTTCAAAAAAATATTTTTGACCTTTCTTATTACTACAGTTCTTTCCATAGGATGTACAGTATATTTTTCATTGAAATTCAGTGTAGAAAATATAAATAATCAGGTAAGTGTTTCTTTTATGCATCTACTAAACAGTAAAAAGGAAGCTATTGATAAAAAAATAATTGAACTTGATTAATATTATTTATCAGACTATGATGGATAAAAATGTATGGATGCTATTAAGAAGTGCAGAAATAAATGAAAGCCATTTTTGGCCTATTAGAGATATTATTGATGACTTTACGAATATAGTCAATGCTAATGAGGTTATACATTCTATCTATTTTTATGATACTGTTCATTCTTTTGTTATAAGCAATTCTAAATTTTCAAAACTGGATTTTTATGACAAGGACATACTGGAAGTTGATAAAGAAGGGAATATGCCAAACAGCGCTTTTGTAAAAGGAGTAAGAACTATAAATAATTCGAAAATTATTAGTTACATGAAAAAGTTTGATGTTTTTGAAGATGGCAATGTGGGATATTTTATTTTCAATATTGATTATGATGAGCTATTCCGCGATGTTGCCAGAGAACAATCTGATATTTATTCTGAGTATATAATATTCAATGGAGATAAACTATTATACTTTCCAGAAGATAGTGTTATTACTCTTCTTGATGCGAAAGACATATCAAAGATTTTAAATGAGGAGCAAACGTCAACTTTGATAGATATAAACAATAACAAGTACTTCGTTTGTGGAACAAAATCTAACGTTACAGGTTGGACTTATTTATATCTTCAAGATTACATGGGATTGGTAAGATCCTCTGAACTTCTTAAAAAAACCGTATTTATTTCTACAATGATTATTTTTTTATTTTCTCTTGTATTAATATATATTTTTTCTTTGTATTTGTATAAGCCTCTTTTAAAATTAATGCTTAACATAAAAAGATATTTCAGCAACAAAAATTTCAAAGAAGATAATGAATACACTTTAATTGATTCAATATTCAAAAACATATATGAGGATAACAAAAAACTAACTACGAACTACAATTTCGTTTTTCAGTATTTTGAAAAACATTCAATTCAATGTTTGCTCAATATGGATCATTTCGATAAACAAAGCTTTGAAAAAGCACTCGATATTATGGGTATGGAATTGAATTTTAAAAAATATATTATAATCGCAATAGATTTAGAAAATAATAATTTTACAGCAGATGAAGAAAACCTTATGGAGACGTATTTGAATCAACATTCGGATAAAATATCCATGGTTTTTTACTATGAGAAGAAAAACAGGGCAATTCTTATAATTAATACTGATTATGATGAAAAAGAAATTTACTCTGTTTTCAAAGACCTAAAAGAATTATTCAATAAATCTCATATTATGACAACAATATCAATAGGAAAAATAGTTGATAGTCTTGAACAGCTACATATATCATATAAGGAAGCAATCAGACAGCTTGAAAGTAAATTTTTTAGCGGAATAGATGAAGTAATATTTAACAGGTGCAGCTTTAATCACGATGCTATAACACAATATGATTATTCGTATGAAGAAAATATAATAAATTCAATAAAATCACAAAACAAAGAGAAAGTTGTATTTTACCTGGAAAAACTAAAGAATGAATTAAAGAATGAATATATCAGTAAATCCATTGATTCTATAGAATATATCAAATACCTTTATTTTCAGCTATGTACAAGTATAATTAATAACCTGGCATTAATAGGAATTAAAATTACTCATGTTTATGCTACAAGATACGAAATATTTTGCCATATTCAAAAGGCAAAATCATTAGAAGAACTTCAGAATTTTATTATCTCATTTGCACAGGAATGCATATGCCTTGTTACAAGTCTTAAAGAAACCCAGCACAGCGAAATTATAAAGAAAACCATGGAATACATTAATAAGAATTTTACAAGAGATATTTCTCTTGATGATATAGCAAGTTCGGTTTACCTTTCTTCAAGATATTTAAGCAGAGTTTTTAAACAAGAAGTAGGTTGTACTATATACGAATATATTACAAAGTTAAGAATGGATTACGCAAGCCGGCTTATAGCCACCACAAAAGAAGCGCAGATTAAGGATATAGCAAGCGAGGTAGGGTATAATAACGTTCAAAGTTTTATAAGATTTTTTAAAAAATACTACAGTGTTACTCCTGAGCAATATAGAAAAAAGGTTCATATTGATGATTTATAGAATCAAGTTCAAATTTGCGAAATGAAGTTCTAATTTATTAAATGAAGTGCCATTTTATAAACCAAGTTAATTTTTTTTAATTCAAAAAGCGTGTTTTTATTAACTATCTGAAATATATGTTATTAACATCACAAATTTCCGATGTTACAATTTAGTACGAATCCGGATTCCTTGAATTTTACTAATAAGGAGGATGGTTATGAAGAACAAGTCTTTAATTTCTACTATTAATATAATATTAGTTACAGTATTACTTCTATCGTTATTTACTGGTTGCCAATCACAAGAAAGCAGACAAAAAGAAGACACACAGAAAAGTACAGTAAATGAGCAAACGACAGAAAAACCAAGCGAAAAGAGTGAAGAGCCTCCGGCTAAAATTACTATACTTACCGGTAATTTTAGGGGGACAGATTTCAATAATGTTGAAACTACTAGAATTATTGAAGAAAGAACAAACACAAAAATTAATGTAATTGCCGTTAGTTGGGGTGATGCATATAGTAATAAGCAGAATGTCATGCTTGCATCCCAGGATTTGCCTGACATAATGATTGTTACCGGTACAGCTGATGAAATAAAGTTCTGTGATGCCGGAATAATACTTCCTCTTAATAAATATTGGGATAAGTATACCAACATTAAAAAGTGCAGAAGTGAGAAGATATGGGAGATCATGACATATAAGGATGGTAATGTTTATTTTGTCCCTACCACAGCAAAGATTGACCATGACAATCCCCTTATGGTTGACTCGGGACCTTTATACAGGAAGGACTGGTTGGATAAGTTCGGCCTTGATATCCCAACCACGCTGGACGAGTACTATGAGGTGGCAGATGCTGTTTCAAACCGTGACCCTGATGGAAATAATAAAAAAGATACTTTTGCTATTATAGGCTGTCTAGGGTTAATGGAAGCTTTTGGAGAAGTCTTTAGTGCTTTCGGAGTTCAACCTGATAATTGGATGGAGAAAGACGGAGAAATAGTTTTCGGTTCAGCGCAACCGGAAACAAAGGAAGCTCTTAAGTTCCTGAAAAAAAGTATGATAACGGCATGATTGACCCTGAATTTATTACGGATGATCAGCAAAGACGCGATGAAAAAATTAAACTTGGCATAATGGGAGCAGGAAGCTATTATTTGGAGAATGTGTTAGATCCGGATAATGCTATATATAAAAAGTTTAAAGAAAACAATCCAAATGGTGAATATGTTGCAGGACCAAGGCTTACTCAGGAGGGGTATACTCCTGCAGGTGGTCGAGGCTTGCCCATGAGAGGATGGATGAAGACAGGAATACTCGCCGGTTCAAAGAATATAGATGCTGCCTTGAGGGTTCTCGACTTAATTTGTTCTGATGAGTATACTATGATTTATAATTATGGTATTGAAGGAAAACACTATGTGAAAAATCCGGATGGAACGGTAAGGGTTATTGCAAAACCTGAGGAAATGGAGGCATTTGGAATTAACCTTACCCATATTCCTGTGGTAAGAACTACTTTGGCATTGTCAGCTAATGAAAATTTGAGAAATGCTATGTTGAACTTATCAAAATCCAGTGTAATAAATATGACTGACAAGTACCTTGTTCCTGAACTGGAATATACCAGGGAGTTAGATGATTATACAAGAGAGCAATTTTCAAAGATGATAATTGGCAACGTGCCTATTGACGGAGGTTTTGAAAATTACATAGAAGAATTGAACAAACGAGGATATAAAGAATTATATGAAGCTCTAAATAAAGCTCATAAAGAAATGCAGCAGCGGTAAAATTTATGCTTTGTTTCATATTTAAGATTAATCGGGACGGGCAACCGTCCCGTGATTTTTGTACAGTAATATATTTATTACGGAAATGGAAGTGGATACATTGATCGCTGGAAAAAAGAAAAAAGAAAAAGCCTTAAAAGAGAGCAATATAAAGATTTACAATAGGTTGCTGAGGGATAAATATCTATATCTTTTACTTCTTCCCGGAATAATTTATTTTATAATGTTCAGATATACTCCTATGGGTGGATTAGTAATTGCATTTAAAGATTATTCGATATTTAAAGGTATATGGAAAAGTCCGTGGAATGGATTTAAAAATTTCCTGGATATATTTAACTCTGCAGATTTTTGGAATGTATTAAGAAATACGTTGATTATAAGCTTAGGAAAAATAATAATAGGATTTCCTGTTCCCATAATCCTTGCATTACTTCTTAATGAAATGAAAAATCTAAAAATAAAAAAGATAACACAAACTGTATTGTATTTTCCATATTTTGTTTCCTGGACGGTGATTGGAACTGTTATTATATCTTTGTTTTCTCCGACATTTGGTGTACTAGGCAGTTTATACAAAAGGATATGGGGAGAGAATGCAAGTCTGCTGATTAATAGCAGGCATTTTGTTCCATTGCTCATTGTATCTGATATATGGAAAAATGCAGGATGGGGTACAATTATTTACCTAGCAGCATTAACACAAGTTGAGGTTAGTTTATATGAATCTTCCATAGTAGACGGAGCAAACAGGTGGCAGCAAATGTGGTACATCACCCTCCCATCAATAAAAAGCGTAATTGTACTAACATTGATATTAAGAGTTGGATGGATAATGCATGCAGGTTTTGAACAAATTATTATTTTTACAATGCTTTTTCATGGAGGGATTATTCCTACGTATCTGGTGATACGTTCCTATCGGATGGTAAATACTTTTTGGGCTCTCATACTTCCCGATGCCATAGCAGTGTATAATTTACTTGTCTTGATAAGATTTTTCAAAAATATTCCAGCAAGTCTAATAGAGGCAGCGTATATAGACGGTTACAATGATATAGGAATCTTTTTTAGAATTGTACTACCGCTGTCAAAAGCCGGTCTTGCAGTAATATCCCTGTTTTATGCTGTTTCCTTATGGAATTCTTTTCTGCCAGGCCTAATATATTTAAATGATCCTTCTCTTTGGCCTATACAAGTTGTTTTATTTTCTTTAGTAACAGGGACCACAGTAGTAGATGAAAACATCACCTCCCAAATAACCAATGAACAGGCAATAAAGATGGCAACCGCATTTGTAGCAGTACTTCCCATTCTTCTTTCCTATCCCTTTGCTCAGAAATATTTTGTAAAAGGGGTTATGTTAGGTTCAGTTAAAGCTTGAACAATTAGGCTCAAGTTGCTACATATAAAGAGTTTTCAAAAGAATATTAATCGACTATAATAGATATGGTAGACAATAACATGCAATTATAGAAGTTAGTATTGATAGGGTCTAATTTTTTTATGTTAAAACGGGTAATAAGTGTTTAAGTAGAAGGGCGGGTTATAAAATGAAACAAATGTGTGAATTATCTGTTGGATTATACAATGGGGACTTTGTTGGTGACACTAATGTTGCAATTCAAGCTGCAGTAGATAAGGCAGCAAGTCTGGGTGGAGGAATTGTAAGGCTTCAACCTGGTAGATACACCATGTTGGATTCATTACATATGAGGTCAAATGTTACTATAATAGGTACAGAAGATAAAACAGTGTTATGGAAATCGCCAAGCACCTCTTCTCCTGTTCTTTATTATCTTGGATATGGACATTTTGATGTCTCTGTAAAGGAGCCTGATAAGTTTCCCATAGGTAGCGGTATTTACGTATATGATAGTAAAACTCCGGGTTTTAAGGCAACGGTAGCTACAGTAATATGGGAAAAAGGAAATGAATTAGGTCTTTCATGTATGCTCAATGCTGACGTACATCCGGCTAACGATGCCAGAGCTGCATCTGTGTATCCGGTGGTCAGTGGATGCCACATTAAAAATGCTTCCTTACGTGATATTGTCATTGATGGAAACAGCTCCGAAAATGAATATATTAATGGCTGCCGAGGCGGTGGTGTTTATCTGTATCAAGCTCATGATATAAAATTAGAAAATGTAACGGTTAGAAATTTCAATGGCGATGGTATTAGTTTTCAACAGTGTATAAATACTATAGTAGAAAGATGCGTCTGTACCGATAACACCGGTCATGGGTTACATCCGGGAAGCGGGTCCGTTGGCACAATTATAAGAAATTGTATGTTTAGCGGAAACGGACAAGATGGCATTTTTTATTGCCTCAGAGTGTCTTATACGCTTTGTGAGAATTGTGTTATAAAGAATAACAAAAAACATGGGATATCCATTGGACATAGGGATAATAATAGTATACTTAAAGGGAATAATATTGTTGATAATGGTGGAGCAGGTATTTATTTCCGTCCGGATACATTGAACTTTACCGGTCATCATATGCTGATTGACGGGAATTACCTGGAAAATAATTGCCGGTTGGAAGATGACGGGGAGATATGCTTTGATACATCAGCTAATAACGTGCACATTATAAACAATATAATTAAACCATGGACTAATATAATTAAGCAGTCAACCGATACAATTAAGCAATCCACTAATACAATTGAGCAATCGACGCGAAGAAAAATTTCTGCTATCAATATTC
>DUMC01000067.1 GCA_012840075.1 Clostridiaceae bacterium
AAGGACCGTCCATAAGCTTAAACGGAGCCTGGGCTCAGAATATCGGGGAATCTGCAATGTTTATTGAATTCCTTGGGGATAAGGCCGGCATAAAGCTTCAATACGGCGGAGATTTCAAAGTATATACCGCAAAAAACGGTGTTCTATATGAAATATCACCTTCATTCCAAAAGGCAGACATGTTCTACGAAGAAATAGACAGCTTCCTAAAATCTGCTGCAACAGGTGTTAAAACAAGGGCAAATATTGATAATGTATTAACCGTATCTTTAGTTATGGATGCTCTTTACAAATCTGCTGAATTGGGCAGAGAAGTTGTACTATAACAAGGAAATAGTGCTGTAAAGAATAATGAAATAGTGCCGCGAAAAATAATGAAGAAGTAGTGCAATTGAAACGGCAAGTTATGCGTTATGGGAAGCTGATCGCAAGCGGTTGTGAAAAAAGCGGGGTACAGGCAACAGCTCGCAAAAATACGATATTGAAAAAGGGATGAAGGCAATATGAAAAAAATAGGTTTTATAGATTATTACATTGATGAATGGCATGCAAATAATTATCCCCAGTGGATAGCTGAAAATTGCCGTAATAAAGGCAGAAATATGGAATTTTCATATGCTTTTGCCGATATTGATAAGCCCGGAGGATTAGATACGGATTCCTGGTGTAAAAAATATGGGGTACAAAGAATTTCATCTATTGATGAGCTGGTAGAAAAATCCGATTACATAATTGTGCTTTCACCGGACAATCCCGAACACCATGAAAGGCTTTCCAAAATCCCTCTTATGTCGGGCAAGCCTGTGTATATTGACAAAACCTTCTCTCCTGATTTAAAAACAGGCATACGGATATTTGAACATGCAGAGAAGCATGGAACTCCTATGTTCTCAAGCTCTGCACTTAGATTTTCAAAAGAGTTGGCAGAGTATCCAAGTGAAAAAGTCAATCCCGGCTCAATAGAGTTTGTTGCTACAACAGGTCCCGGCAGTTTTGAAACATATTCCGTGCACCAGCTTGAAATGATAGTATCTTTAATGGGACCCGGAGCGAGAAGGGTTAAAAGCTTATCTACAAAGAATTATAGAACGCTGATCATAGAGTATCCTGACGGCCGGAGAGCATCCATGCAACAGATGTCTCAATTGCCTTTCCAACTTGCGCTGCAATTGAAAAACGGGGAAGGAAGATATATATTCACATGCACTGAATTTTTCCCAAGGTTGATAGATTCCATGCTGAATTTTTTTGAAACAGGAAAACCTCCTGTCCCGAAGGAAGAGACTTTGACTATAATGGCTTTAATCGAAGCCGGCAGCAAGGCATTGACTAGTGATGATACTTGGATTGAAGTGGATAAATGGTAAAAGTGTTTTCAGTTGAAAAACCGCTAAGTCTGCCGCTCAAATTTTGAGCGGCAGAAATTTAGTATAAGGTTTTTGAATCTTTAAACTTGTTATAAAAGTAAAGTTTTTAGCAAACTAATATAGTAATATTAACTTGACAAGTAGGGTAGGCAGATTTACTTAAGGCAATATCAAAAATTTTATGGAAACATTAAAAACCTAAAATAGAAATTATAATATATGAACTGGAGGATTATGAAATGAAGCAAGTATGCGAATTGACCGTTGGCATACATAGCGGCGACTTCGTCGGAGATACAAACGTGGCCATTCAAGCTGCCGTAGATAAAGCCGCAAGCTTAGGTGGTGGAATTGTAAGGATACAACCCGGCAGATATACTATGCTGGATTCATTGCATTTGAGATCAAATGTTGCTATTATAGGTACCGAAGGCGAAACGATATTATGGAAGCCGCCAAGTGTTTCTTCTCCTATTATATATTATCTCGGGTATGGGCATTTTGATATTTCAGTAAAGGAACCGGAGAAATTTCTTATAGGGAGTGGAATTTACATATATGACAAAAAAACACCGGGGTTTTATTCTACGGTGGCTACTGTAGTGTGGAAAAAGGGAAATGAAATAGGTCTTTCACGAATGCTAAATGCTGACGTTCATCCTGCTAACGACGGCAGAGCCGTAACCGTGTATCCGATAGTTAGCGGCTGCTACATTAAAAATGCAATATTGCGAAATATTATTATTGATGGAAACAGCGCTGAAAATGAATATATTAATGGCTGCAGGGGTGGTGGAGTTTACCTGTACCAAGCTCATGATATTAGATTAGAAAATATAACGGTGAAAAATTTCAATGGCGATGGAATTAGTTTTCAACAGTGCATTAATACCATAGTAGAAGGTTGTGTCTGCATCGATAACACAGGCCACGGATTACACCCGGGAAGCGGATCCGTTGGAACGGTTATCAGGAACTGCACGTTTTCCGCAAACGGACAAGATGGCATATTTTATTGCCTTAGAGTATCTTATACGCTCTGTGAGAATTGTGTTATAAAAGATAATAAAAGGCATGGCATATCCATCGGGCACAGGGATAATAATAGCATACTTAGGAAAAATCGTATTGTGAATAACGGTGGAGCAGGGATTTATTTCCGCCCTGATGAGATGAATTTCACCGGTCATGATACGCTCATAGAAGAAAATTACCTGGAAAATAATTGCCGTCTGGAAAATGCAGGTGAGATATGTTTTGATACATCAACCAAAAATGTGCACATTATAAACAATATAATTAAACCATGGACTAATATAATTAAGCAGTCAACCGATACAATTAAGCAATCCACTAATACAATTGAGCAATCGACGCGAAGAAAAATTTCTGCTATCAATATTC
>DUMC01000068.1 GCA_012840075.1 Clostridiaceae bacterium
GATCAATATACTTTTTCTAAAGCTTTCAAGAAATATTTTAATGTGCCACCGTCAAAATTCATATAAAACCACCATTTATGCAATGTTTTGAGCTGCATTATACTATTTTCTATTTTATACTAATTCACCTTAAGTTTTACAACTTTTTTTCATCTGCTCGGAACATGCTCCCGAACATCCGGGACAAGAATTGCTTCTCATGCTTTTTACTGATTTATATATACCGTAACCGACTAATCCAAAGAAAATTATTCCTATTATTATATTACCTAACATAAATTTCTCTCCTTTTAGACCTTTAAATCTCTTTCCTTTTATATTAAACTTTTATCTTTTGTTTTCAAGCTTTCAGTTTTTTACAATAAAGCTTATGTTTCACTGCATACATTTTATTCAACTACGTATATGTTAATATTTAGCTTACCTCTGCTGAGAACTTATACGACTACATTTGTAACTTAGCGGACTACATTTGACAGCTTATCAGCTCATGTTATGATTGTATATTAACTTATCGTGTAACAGTTGAAAACTGTATTTTCCCTGAACTTGTTCTTTTTATTAAGTAATAAATAACAATTGCATACAAGATTAGAATTATACATGCTGCAACAAAACCTGTTGCCAGCTTACCATATAATATAATTGTACCTATTTGAGTTACAAGCATAGCCAGCAGGTAACCTACACTAAATTGGAAAGCAAGTGCTCTTAGCAACCATTTCCGTTCGACCAACTCGGTGTACATTGCACCTATGGCTGCAAAGCATGGGGGTGTAAACAGATTAAAAACAAGGAATGCATAAGCTGTAACAGGTGTAAAGAATTGTGTCAGCACTCCTCCCGGTAAACTCAGAACTTCTTCCGATGAAGCTGCTATTGTAATTGCCAAGGTTGATACTACATTTTCTTTCGCAACAAATCCTGTAAACGCAGCAGCTGCCGGTTGCCATTTCGAAAATCCAAGAGGAATTAGCAAAGGAGCTATAACATTACCTATTGAAGCTAATATACTGCCACTTGAGTCTTCAACCATCTGCAAATTCCATCCATATGCTTGAGTAAACCAAACAAAAGTATTCATTACCAATATTATTGTTGAAGCTTTTATGATAAAAGCTTTTGCATGCTTTATCATATGTCTGAAAGCGTGTTTCACGCTTGGAAGCTTATATTCGGGTAATTCAATAATAAATACGGAAGTACTTTTCCAACCAAATATTTTTCTTAGGAACAATCCTCCGATTGCAATAACAATAAATGCTACCAAATACATACTTGGTGCTACCAGTGAGGATTCCGGGAAGAATACCGCTGCAAAAAGTGCTATAATCGGAAGCTTTGCACCACAAGGAATGTAAGGGGTCAACATTGTTGTCATACGTTTTTCATTTACATCCTCAATAGTTCTTGTAGACATGACACCCGGGACCGAACATCCTGAACCTACAATCATTGGTATTATAGATCTTCCGGATAATCCGATTTTTTTAAGATAGCGATCCATAACGACAGCTACTCTTGCCATATAACCGCTGTCCTCAAGTAACCCTAGGCAGAAAAACAAAACCATGATTAACGGCAAGAACCCAACAACTGCACCTACCCCTGCAATAGCGCCTTCTACAATCAGCGAATGCAACAATGGATGTAGTCCTATACTTTCAAAGAAGTTATTTGCTGCTTCAGGAATGATTTCACCAAATAAAGTCTCATTGAAATATTCCGATAAATATCCACCAAGTCCTTCAATTGAAAATGCATATACAGCCCACATTACAACGGCAAATATTATCAATCCGGCTACCGGATGTGCCACAATTCTGTCAATTTTGTCGCTTAAAGTTATCTGACTTGGATCGCGATTCCTCTTAAGATACTTATTTGTAAGTTCCTTCACATATTTCTGTCTGGCATATTTTTCATCTTCAGTTCCTTTTCCTTCAAATTCAGGTGCAGGTTGTTTTTTCCCTTCTTTTGCAGCTTCAGCCGCTGCCTTAATCAATTCTTTCAATCCTACGCCTTCATTTGCTATTATAGGAACTATTCTGCATTGTAAGGCTTTTGATAATCCATCGATATTAATTTCATTTCCGTAACGTTTAACCAAATCCTGTTTATTCAAAGCGACAACTACAGGAATTCCAAGTTCCAGAAGTTGGGTAGTAAAATATAAACTTCTTTCCAAACTACTTGCATCTACAATATTTATAATAACATCAGGATGCTCATTTACAACGAAATCACTTGTAATAGCTTCTTCACTTGTATACGGAGCAATAGAATAAGCTCCCGGTAAGTCTACCACCCTGCCCTCAGGGAATATTTTTCTGTACTTGCGGTTTAAATCTGCTTCTCTTTTCTCTACTGTAACTCCAGGCCAGTTTCCGACATATTCCGTTTTACCTGTTATCGCATTAAATAACGTGGTCTTACCCGAGTTGGGATTGCCTGCTAAGGCTATTTTCACGATACATACCCCCTGTTATAATATTCCGTGCCACAGGTGCAAGTCTACGCTCTTTTTGTAACTAACACTTTACTGATATTGAAAATCATTCTCAATAGTACTGTAAAAAAATATGTTTCAACTATTTCTTATTTTAAGTTATGAGCATTAAGAACGTCGCCGGTTAGCAGCGAAAATCATAATCACTATCAGCATCACAATTACAAGCTCACAACTTCATTAACCCGCTTCAACCAGCTCTATAGCATTTGCCATTCTTTTATCTATTGCATATCTGCTGTCCTTTATATTTACAATATAATTCCCGCCTAGAGCAGAAATTAACGTAATCTCTTCTCCTTCGCAGCAACCAAGTGTAAATAGAAAATTACGGATTTTTTCATTACCTGATATACTCTTTATGATAGCCCTTTGACCCACTTTGGCTTTTGCCAACGGCATATTCATACACACCTTCCCATATATATCAATATTAATAAGTATTTATCAAAATTAATGTTAAATTTTTATATCCTTAATGATAATGATTATCATTTACATTTAGTATATCAGGTAAATTTTTCTTTGTCAATATAGTTGAAGCTAAAGCTATTTATTTTTTAATAAATTTTCAGCTAAAGCTGTTTTACAATTTCGTTAAAGTTTTTTTGTTTGCTCCAAAACATGTATCATTTTAAGAAGCACTTCATTTACAGGTGTAGGAATCCCGTATTTTTTACCCATTTTGACAACAGTACCTGCAAACATTTCCACTTCTGTTTTTCTTCCTGCTTCAACATCCTGTAGCATGGAAGTTTTACCTTCGGGAGAGATTGAATTAATTATATTTATGCTCTTTTTTATATCATTCTCATCTAAGTTAATTCCTACTTTGCAAGAAATACGTACAACTTCACGGCTAGCTTCTTCCATCAATTCCCTCGCCTCTTTAATCCTCTGGAACACCCCGTAAGGTGCGTTTAATACTGCAGAAACCTGGTTTACACCTACATTCATCATGAATTTCCACCAAAGTTCCCTTATCATGTTTTCCGGAATCTCATAAGGTATTTGTGCTGCTTCAAATAGCTCTTTTACAAGTTTTACTTTTTGTGAATACTCTTTGTTTATTTTTTCACCAAAAACAATCCTTCCAATATTTTCATATACAGTATTTCTTCCTATTCTTACGGCATCCGTCCCAACAACAAAGGAATATAGGAGTTTATCCATACCATATTCCCGTCCTATAATTTCTTCACTGGTTATTCCGTTAAGCAAAGAAAGAATTATTGTGTTTTCACCCACAAACCCGTTCATATCCCTTATTGCTTGTTGAAGGTCATGATATTTTACCGCCACTATTATGAGGTCTGCTTTTTGCAAATCAACCGGCGAAGTTTGGATCCCCGTCTGCGGCGGAATAACATATTCGAAAGGATATAGCTTTCCGTTTACACGCACTCCCTCTTTTTTGTAACTTTCAATCCTTTCCGGAGAAGCTATTATCTTAATACATTGCGGATCCATTTCATACAATCTAGCTGCGTAAGCACTACCTATAGCACCTAAACCTATTAAATATATATTTTTTATCATATTGCCATTGTCACCTCATCAATTTTTATTTATTTTTAATTATATAATAATTAAAAATTTTTCAATATAGCATTCTAATTATTAAACGTAAAATCTTTTTACATAATAACAGTTTCTTTATCAGTATTTATTAAATTCGAGTGTATTCCTTCATAATTTTAATACACCCAAAAAATACTTCCACATATTTATAAAATACATCCATGTGGTATAATAGCATTAGGCCGTGATTATGAAATCCAGAATTGCTTTTATCTAAACCTGATGATAATGATAATAACAACTGATAAATGTCCGGAGGCTGCTGAGCCGCATCAGATGCAAAAATTATACATTTAATTTAATTTAATTTTATTTTATTGTACATTTAATAAATTGAAAAAAGGTGTCCGCTGATGAACAAAAGAGTCAGAGAAATAATATCTGTTTTCTTAAAACACGGATTAAAAGACGGTTTAGCTATTGTTAATAATCCTGCTCAATTAAGAGAAGCCGTAGAAGAGCTTGGACCTACTTTTATTAAAATAGGTCAGGTACTTTCTACCAGACCTGATATCGTATCCCAGCCAATAATTGAAGAATTTAAGAAGTTAAGAGATAATGTAAGCCCGGTCAAATTTGAAGATATTAAAATTATTATTGAAAAAGAACTTAATAAACCTTTATATGAAATTTTTACGTCTTTTGACAGAGAACCTATAGCTTGTGCTTCCATTGCACAAGTTCATTCAGCAAAGCTAAAAAGCGGTCAAAAAGTAGTTGTAAAGGTCCAACGACCAAATATTAAGGATATGATAATAGGTGATATTAACATTCTCAAAAAGCTTGCAAAATTTCTAAATATTTCTCCCCAGGTAGCTGTTGTAAATCCGGTTGAAATCATAGACGAATTGGGAAAAACTTTAAAAACTGAGCTAGATTTTATCAATGAAGCAAAAAATATTGAGATTTTTGAAAAATACAACAGCAATATTAAATATATCAAGATTCCTAAAGTTTATAACGAATATACAACAGAAAACCTGATTGTCATGGAATATATTGAAGGTATAAAAATTTCAGAAAAATCCTTGCTTGTTGAAAAAGGTTATTTGCTTGATGAAATCGCAGAAAAATTGGTATACAATTATATGAAACAAATTTTCATTGACGGTTTTTTCCACGGAGACCCTCACCCTGCTAATATAATTATAACCGGCGATGCTATAGCATACATTGATTTTGGTATGATGGGCGTTCTTAATGAAACTGCCCGCAAAAAATATCTTGCACTTCTTGAAGGGATAGCAACCGGTGACATAGATAAGCTAACCAATTCCATACTCAGGATAGCTATAAAGAAACGAGATTTAAATTTTGATAGATTTAGTTCACAAATAAAAGACCTATATAGATATTATGCATATCTTCCTGTGGAAGAAATTAACATTCCTGAAATTACAGAGGAAATATTTAAAATATGCAGGAAAAACGGTATATCAATGCCCCGGGAAGCAACCATGCTGATTAAAGGAATTGTAACGATTGAATCTATTATTTCAGACCTCGCACCCGACATTAATATTATGCAAATAACCGTACCTTTTATAAGAAAATTGAAGTTAGAAAATATCGGCATTAATGATATAACTGATGATTTTTTGGATCAAGTCAACAACATGTACATTCTCCTTTCAAAACAAGGTCTTAAAGTTCCTTTGCAGTTAGGTCAATTAATAGGTAATATTCTTGATGAAAAAGTTAAAATTAAGCTTGAACACACAAATTTAGATAAAGGCTTTTTCAATGAACTTAATAAAATGGTTAACCGCATTGTTTTCAGTATAATCGTAGCTAGCCTTATCATCGGATCATCCCTTATAATTAGATCCGACTTTGGGCAGGGACTAAAGGTTTTCGGTATAACAAATGTTAATATTCTGGGACTTATCGGCTTCTTGGGCGCAGGGGTTTTGGGTTTTTGGGTATTAATATCCATTTTGAGGTCCGGTAAGCTTTAAATTTTTCGTAATAAATCTTCGCTTTCCTCAAAAAGGTGCCAAGGTATATTAACCGTGGCATTACTATTTATTAAATCATAAATGTGTGATAAAAGCGGGAACTGATTAATATCGGCTTTGCCTCTTTCCGACAATTTTTTCAAAGCGTTAAATGCGACTTTGGTAATTGCAACGGATTCAAGTGTAATACCGCTTAGTTCTTCCAGCGCCTGCTTATAAGTCAAGCCTCGTCCCAGCAATGTGCCGATTTTTCTTGTTCTTCCGCCGAATATAGTAACGTACAAATCTCCAACCCCGTATGGGATGCTGTCTTCTCTTCCGCCTACGATCTTAAGCAACCGATACATTTCGCGTGTACCTTGGAGAAACAATCCTGCTTGCGGATTATAATCTTCTTTACACCCTATTCCGTGTTCTCGTTCCTTCAATCCGACTGCAAGAGTGACTCCAAGAGCATAGGCATTCTTCATTGCTACTGCAGTTTCAATGCCTGTTACATCTGTCGAAATATTTATATGATAGTAGTCAGTAGAAAGCATTTCTTTAATTTTTAAGAGAATGTTAGTATCACGCCCGCAATAAGCAACAACCGTATTATTCCTATCCGCCAATTCGTAGCTTGTGCAAGGACCGCCTACTGCATTGATTGAAAGGTTATCACATCCTGGCTTTGTCGCTAAATATTCCGGAAACGGTACAAGAGTTCCGTCTTCCATTGCATGAAGTCCTTTTGTAACAAGCAAAACGGGCAGAGATTTGGGGATTTTAGGTAATACAACTTCACCGAACCATTCTATGCCGAAACTGCTTATGCCGCCTATTAATAAATCACAATTTAACAATGCTTCATCAAGTTCTTCAATCTGATAATATTTAATACCTTGCGGGAGTTGTCTTTTCAATGTTATATGATAACCATTTTTTCGTGCATTATCTATAATTTTGCGATCCAACGGAGTTCCGACCAGCCTGACTTCATTTCCGTTATCGGAAGCCGGAATGCTCATTGCAGATCCCATCATTCCTGCACCTACAATAGTTATAATACTCATATACTACCCCACCTTTTAATTTAAGACATCTATTATTTCAATTTCATAAATAATAAATCTTTTACACAAATTTGTCAACAACAAGTAATTTATTCAAGTTTGAGGGTGCATTTAACAAATTACTCTTCACATAAATTTAAATTAAATGCACCCTTAGTTTGACTCCATCAACTAACCTCTTTCTATTCTTACCCTGCTTCCGTTACCGTCTTCCGATGGAGGTGTAACTATTAATCGTCTCGAAATTCTTGCCCTCATATCAGGTACATGGCTGATTACACCAATTACTCTCTCTTCGCTGCTTAATCGTTCAAGAGAATCAAGCACCGTGTCAAGTAGGTTACTATCGAGAGTACCGAAGCCTTCATCAAGGAAGAAGAATTCCAAAGGACTTTGGCCCTTTAATTGGATTTGTTTTGATAATGCCAGGGCAAGAGCTAAAGATGTAATAAAAATTTCTCCTCCTGATAAGGTATTGACCATCCTGGTAACGCCGCCGTTGGCATAATCCCGGATTACAAATCCTACATCAGTATCAAGTTCTAAAGCATATCTATAGGAGGTTATAGTACCGAGAATTTCCGTAGCTTCTCTTGCCACGTATCGTAAGCGTTCCTCGGCTACGTAATCAATAAAGCTGTTGCCTCTCAAAAGAGTTTTTATCTGGTCAAGCATTTCTGCTTTTCTACTCAGTTTCGTATATTCATTGTTAAATTTTTCCCAGTCTGTATGTCTTTCTTTTGTATTTAAAAAGTTATTTTTAGCTACTTCGTATTGAGACATTTTTTCTTGTTTTATAGCTACTTTTTCCTGATAAAGCCGGCTTATTGAGTCCCATTCTTCCTTAGTGATGGTTTTATTATTAAGCTTTTTGGATATCATTTCTTTTTGAGCGGATAAATTCCTTTCAATTCTTTCAAACTCATCGATCTCTTTTTTAATGTTGATTTGTTCTTCTTCGCTCATAACGGCTTGTTCTACTTCCTGGATGTTTGCAAATCCTTGTTCTTTTAATGAGGACATCAGTTCGCTGTTTACGGCCTCATAGTTTTCCGTATATATTCTTTTCTGGTTTTCCAAGGTATTCTTTTGCATATTAAGCATGTTGAATTTTTCTTGCTGTTCACTTAAACTATCATACAAAAACTTTTCCTCTTTGTTTAGATTAAGAAGCTTTATTTCATTTTCATTAAGCTGTTTTTCAATTGTGCGTTCAATACTTTCAATTGCATCATCTTTAAATGCATTAATAACAAATACATTATTTTTAACTTCATGTGAGACAAGAAAATCCGTATCTTTATTTATTAATTCATTTACTTTTTGAAATATAAACTCCTTAACTTTCAGTAACCTCTGCTGCCTTTGGGCTTTAAGGTTTTTTTCATCAGCTTCTAGGGCAGATTTCTTATTGATTAGCTCCTGCCTTTCCTCTTGCAATTTTTCTACCTTTTCTCTGACTGATTTCATATATGTTTCCTGTTTTCTAATCTCTTTTTGAAGCTTATCTATTTCTTCTTCATTTCTGTTTATTCTTTCCAGTTCTGAAGCAATTGACTTCAGACCGTATTTTTCTATAAAAGCTTTGTAATCATTTTCTTTTTGCGTATAAATTTTGTTAGCTTCCTCAATATCCGTTAAAGTTATTTCATAATTATTTTTATTAACGTTCAATTCGGATTCTATCTTGCTTGCCTCTATTTTTTGTGTGTTTAATATTTCCAAACCTTTTTTATAATTTTCTTCTATAGCCTCTAATTTCTGTTCCCATTTTGTAATTTGAGCAAGTTTATCCTGGGCCGCTTTATTTATATTTTCAATCTCACTTTCAATTTGTTCCACCGACATTTTATGCATATGCTCAGGTAATCTCAAAATTAAGCTTTCATATTCCGCTTTTTTTGAATCCAAATCTTTCTTATACTGCTCTTCTTGATCTTCCAGATTTTTAACTTGAGTTTGTAAACTTATATATTTATTTTCCTTTTCTCTAAGTAAAGCCTCAACTTCCGTAAGGCTTGACTGAAGAGTATTGAGTTTTTCTTCCAAATTCACAGTATGATTCGATACTATATTTGTTTCCGTAACTATTACCTCCATATCCGTACCCGCTAAACCTATCATACCTGGATCAGTTGCAGGATTAGGATGATGTTTTGATCCGCATACAGGGCATGGTTCACCTTCCCGTAAATTTTTTGCCAGCATATATGCAGCATTCGCTTCAATATGTTTTCTGATTTTTTCAACTTCTTCACTAACATTTTTTCTTTCTATTTCCAATTCTTCCTTTGACTTCATAATATTGTCAAATAACAGCTTTTGTTTTTTTATCTGCTTCTCTATTTCATTGATCCTTGAAGTTAAATTCTCTATATCCTTTTCTCTGGCTTTCATATTAGTGAAAAGAGATTTAAGCTCATGATATTTTTCAATAAGCTGCGTAACTTCATCTCTATTACCGGGCTTTGAATTTTGATGCTCAGATTTTTTTGCTTCTAATAATGCCAATTTGCTATTTGTATCTTTTACCTGTTCATTAACTTTTGCAAATTCAACTTCCAGATTTGCCAATGTTACCTTAAGATTATCCCGCTTGCTTTTGAGTTTTGCGAGGTTGTCTTTGGCAGTTGACAATTCTTCTTCAAGCTTAATTGCATTTTGTATTTGTTTTTTATACTCAACATCTACTGTCAATGATTCAACCTTACGCCTTTGTTCATCTATTTTTTTCTCGGTTTTATCAATTGAAATTTTCCCGTTTTCCAGTTCCTGAGTCTTAATCTTTATCTTCTGTTCCATTACCTTCAGGTTTTCCTCTAAAGCAGGTAGTCCTGCATTAATCTCCTTTATTTCTCTAATTATATCCAAAGCATTTTTTAACCTCGTATTGAAGTCGAGCAAGGCCGGTTTTAGCTCTTCATTCTCTTTTACTTTTTTTTGGTATTGACTTTTTGTATTTTCCAGTTTTTCTTTTATCTGTGGCAGCATTTGTGAAATTTTTGCCAATTCATTTTCAGTTTCCTTGAGCTTGTTATAAGCTTGTTTATATTTTTTTATTGAATCTATCAGTACATTTGCTTTTTTAGCCCGTTCCAATATTATCTTCTTGGTATTAATTTCATTGAGACTTGATAAGTGTTCTTTCAGCTTTATTTCTATAAAATTCAACTCTTCTGTAAGTCCCCATATTTCTTTAGCTTCGCTGTATATTTTTTCAGTTTCCTCCAGGTCCTTTACTGCTTTTTCTTTTTGTGACTCTGCTTCCTTAAGTTCTTTTTCTCTAGCTTCCAAAACTTCAGTTGAAGCATCTTCTAATGCGGATAAAGCACCTTCAATATTGGATAATGTCATCTTTACATCGGATATTTTTTGTGTCAATTTTGAATTAAGCTCTTTACCATACTCTTCTAAATAGAAGATACGCTCCAACATTTCCCGCTTTTTGGATTTATCCATTAGAAGAAATTCCTGAAAACTATTCTGCGGCAATACCACTGCCCTTGTAAAATCTTCATGCTTTAAGCCTAATAATTCTTCAATTTTTGTATTTACTTCGGTAAGCTTATCTGCAAGAGGTTTTTCTAAATTGCCTTCGACTTCAAACAACCTTACTATTTTAGCTTCGCATGAATTTTCCGTTCTTTTCTTTCTTGCATAAACCCTTTCAACCCTATAAGTCTTTCTTCTGTCATTTTTTAACAAATCAAATACAAAAACTACTCTTACTTTATCACTTCCAATATTTATAATTCCTTGAGTACCCATAGTAGCCCTATGTACTTTTCCATAGAGGGCAAGGGTGATTGCATCAAGTATAGTGGATTTTCCGCTTCCTGTAGGGCCAAATATGCCAAATAAACCTGTATCACCCAGTTCATCGAAATTAATTTTCTGGGATTCTTTAAAGCTTTGCAGTCCTTCTATTTCAAGGTATCTAGGTTTCATAGGCTATCACCTGTAATATTTAAATTTATTCAGGGTTAGGTTTAAATAATTTACTTATATTTTCCTATTCTCGAAGCAAGACTTGAATTATTCACTTATAGTGTATTATTCAAGTCCCACTTCATTCTTATATTCTTCATATTCTTACCCGCTGATAACTTCAAGGAAGGTTGCCATTAGTTCATCCGATATTTCACTTCCGGTTTTATACCTGTAAAATTCCATAAATAGCTGATCAATCTTTTTCCCTTCCCGGTTTTCATAATTCTCCTCTTTTATATATTCAGTTTTTAGCAAAGGACGGATATTGATAATTCCGGGATGAAGCTGTCTTAGTTTTTTTTGTTCTTCCATTGTGATGGGTCTGTCCGTAACTATCTGTAGATCTATCCATGCGTTTTTATCCCTGCCCAATTCACACCATTCAAGTGCTTGTAATATTCCCTCTTCAGCAGTCCAACATTTCAAAGGTTTTCCGCAATCTAAAAATATTTCTTTTACATTTGCTTCTTTTCCGGGTTTTGCTTCTATTATGTAAACCGCTTTAGCATAATCGGTTTCAGAAAAACTGTATGCAAGAGGTGATCCTGAATAACAAGCAGGGCATGGTGCATTTTTTACCCATTGGGGTCTGTGAAGATGGCCTAAAGCTGCAAAATGAGTGTTTGATGGAAGTACCGACGGATCAACGGTATATGCCCCTCCGACTTGTATAGTCCTCCTTTCGGAACCTCCTTCTTTTCCTCCCAGCATGAAAATGTGGCTCATTATCAAGTTTACCGTATCCTTTCTGAATTTTTCGCTTAGTTTTGAAAACAAGCTTCTAATTCTATCTGAATAAGCAAGCTGCAGAAGCTCTTCATCAGCTTCCTTTTCAAGCACTTCTTCCAACCTCGCTTCGGAGGGATAAGGAAGTGTTAGTATCACTGCCCTTTCATTGCAATCGGTCAAACTCAACTCCATCCAACCCGGTCCTGAATCCATGAGAGAAATATTGTCGCTTTCAATTTTGTATTTACCTGCATCACTTTTAGGATAACCTAAAAGAATAATACCGTTTTTGTATGCTAAGGGGCTTGCAGCACAAAGCCGCTCCGGGTTGTCATGATTTCCTGCTATAACTATTACCGGCCTTTTTCCTTTTCCATTAAGCTTGTCCATTGCTTCAAAGAAGAGTTCCTCCGCTGCTGAGGAAGGATTATTCGTGTCATATACATCCCCGGAAACAAGAACCATGTCAATTTTTTCTTCTTCCACTATTCTAGTTAAGCAAGAAATAAAATCCCTTTGTTCCTCTATCCTGCTTATATGCTCAAGAGATCTTCCCAAGTGCCAGTCAGATGTATGCAATATTCTCATAACTTAATTGTCTCCCCATTCCAAAATAAATAAATATATTTTTCTTTAACCTTTTGTTCTAATAATTTCTCCAACACTATTTGATAATAGTAAAGCTGCGTTGCATACCTGGCTTTTATTCTTTCTATGCCATAGATACCCTCACTTGGTGAAATATAATCCGTTTTATAATCCAATAGCACTAAGCCGTCATCTTCCTCAAAATAGCAATCGATAACACCTTGTAGAAGTATTGTGTCAGTTTCATATCTCCCATCATTTTCCTTGTCATTTTTTTCTATTATATCATATTTTTCAGGCATACTATCAGGTATTCTATAATTATATTCTTCCGGAATGTCATAAGGTATGTTTTTTCCCGGTGTTAACGCTTTCAGGACCTCCTTGCTGCTTATTTGCATATTGAAAGGTACTTCCCTGTATACTTTTGCTGCGTTTAGCATTCGTTGACCGATTTCCGAACTAAAATATCTCAGTATCTTTTTAATATCAACATATGACGCTTGTTGTTCGGTCAATAGCTCATTCTCCACCATTTTATCCACTTGCATTTTTATTTCATCAGCGCTATTAACATATCTTAAATCTAGATGCTGCATTACAAAATGTAATACCGATCCTATCTCTGCGCTGTTCAATCCCCTGCTCTTTTCCATGAAAGCGGGTTTTTTAACAAGAGTAGGTGTATAAACCTGGTATGACGGATATTCATCATTTAATTCACTGACAAATCTCCTTTTTAATTCCGTTACTGATACTTTGACCGGTATTACGGTAGAATTACGGTATTTATATGTCCAGCTTAGTCTTCTGTCAATTTCTTTTATAAGTTCATCCTTATTGGCTATATAGGCAATTTCTTTTCCGAATTCATCTTTGCCGAAATTAACATCGATGTTGGATTCACCTTCATTATTGAACTCATCTCTATTATTAAATTTATCCTCATTGCCTATTTTCACTTCATTGCTAGTATTATTATTGTTATCTGTTGTATTACTTAAATTATCTTCATTTCCTACACTTTCAGCATCACCTGTAGTTTCATTCTCGAACTGTTCCTTGCTCCAAATTTTAATATATCGTTCATGCTCTTCTTTTTGCATTAAAGCCGGGCAAATCCAGTCTAAGAAGTTTTTTCCTTTTAATATAATATAACTGGGTATTTTTTCCTTGTTAAGCATGCTCTGTTCTTTCCAATTGTCCATGCTTACTTTAGCGTTTTTTACAGTGCCTGTTAATATAAGCTTTTCTTTTGCTCTTGTTAAGGCAACATAAAGAATTCTCATTTCTTCAGACAAACTTTCCTTTTTTATTTGACATTTTAGAGCCTGTTTCGCCGTGGTAGGATAGGATATCCTTTTTTCATGGTCCACATAATCCGGTCCAAAACCTAATTCCTGATGAAATATTATATTTTTATGCAGATCCTTTAGGTTAAATCCTTTTCCGCATCCTGAAACAAATACAACAGGAAACTCCAGACCCTTGCTTTTGTGTATACTCATTATTCTAACTACATTTTCGTTCTCACCCAAAATTTTGGCACTTCCCAAATCTCCCTGGCTGATTTTTATTTTATTTATAAAATTAATGAAATTAAATAATCCTCTATAACTTGTTTCTTCAAACTTTCTTGCCTGCTCGAAAAGCATCCTCAAATTCGCCTGGCGTTGTTCTCCTGCCGGCATGCCGCCTACAAAGCTGTAGAACCCTGTATCGTTATACAAATACCATATCAGCTCGTCCACAGACATATATGAAGCCTTATCTCTCCATTTTTCCAGTCTTTCCAGGAATTTTACGACTTTCTCTCTTAGCTTCTCATCAATATCAATATTGTCTATTGGGTTATTATCAGATGGATTATTTACTAAATTATTATTTTCTTGATTATTTTCCGGATTTTCCTGACCTTTATCATATTTGATAATATACTTCTCCACACCTGATGCTTTTGCCAAAGCTTCATAAAGAGTAGCTTCCTTATCCACAAGTCTTATATCAGCCATCTCTTCCGGTGTAAAATCCGCAAAAGGGGCTCTTAGAACTGCAAGCAGCGGAATATCCTGCAAAGGATTATCTATTACCTGAAGTAGCGACATCATGATTTGCACTTCAATTGTTTTGAAAAAACCTGTACCGGTATCAGCGTAAACCGGAATACCTTGCAAACTAAGTTCCTCAACAAATACATCTGACCAATCTTTTGTTGAACGCATCAATATTACTATATCCCTGTATTCTAATGGTCTGTAACTCTTAATCTTATTATCATATACTCTGAATGATTTAATAAGGTCATGTATCTTCCAGGCTACCAACCTTGCCTCACATTTTATATTATCAATTGGTTCATCCGAAAATAATCTATATATATCTGTCATGTTACCGTCCGAATTATAATCGTTTTCAGCTGAAGTTCCGGATTCATTTCCATTAAAGTCTGTATCTGCATACGTTGTTTCATCACTAACATTTCCATCAGTTGATGTATCATTTTTATCACTGTCTTTCATATCAATAATGTGTATCTCGGTATTTCTATCCATGTAACCTGTATCACCGGCCGGACAAGCTGCTTCATCATAAATGACGGCACCGAAATTCAAAGCCTCATTTTCGTCATAATTTAGTTCTCCGACTTCCTCAGACATAATTCTGCTGAATATAAAGTTAACAGTATCAATAACATTCCTTCTGCTTCTGAAGTTTTTAAAAAGCTGAATTTTTCTGTACATTCCACCATCTCCAGTGGAATAAGTATTATATTTCTCAAGGAAAAGCTCAGGTCTTGCTTGTCTGAAGCGATAAATACTCTGTTTAACATCTCCAACCATGAATATATTGGGTTTACCTATGTCTTTCCTTGATATTATATTCAAAATTATCTCCTGTACCATATTACTGTCCTGATATTCATCAACCAGGATTTCTTCAAACTTCTCCCTATATCCTTTCGCTACATTTGATGGCAATATATTTCCGTCTTTGTCTTTTACGGTAAGAATTTTAAGGCAAAAATGTTCAAGATCATTAAAATCTAAAACCGACCTACTTCTTTTCAAATCCGAATACTTTTTCTCAAATTTTATTACAAGTTCTGCAAGGCATTTAAGAAGGGGATATATATGTTTCATATCTTCCATAATTTCTCTTGATGTAGTTGTAAAAATGTCATTTTGCAAATTTTTAAGTTGATCCTTAACTTCATCCCTCAAAGATTTAACATATTCCTGCTTTTCTTTATCCGCATCTTTTTTGCACCTGGGAAGCCTGTTAAATGTGATGTTTTGAAAGGCTTCATACAGACTATCCCATGTGTTGGTTTCTTGAATATAATCGGTTTTTTGTATATGATTGCATAACTCAATCAAAGAACCTATTTTTCTTTTCTCCGGCAACAAGTTCTCAAGGTAAGGTTCAAGACCCTGTGAAGTACTTGATACAGATATCGCTTTTTCCATCCTTTCTACAAGACTCTTCAACTCAATTGAAATATACTCCAAGAGAATCTTGCCCCATTTGGTTTTAGCAAAATCATTGCATTTAGAATCATCAATATTAAAATAATCTACTTTTTCTTTCAACCAATCTTCAGGCCAGGGGTAGCTTTGGACAAAGTCATATAATGCCAATACCATGCTTTTTAAAGTTTGATCATCCCTGTTTCCTCCGTAACACTCAAGAAGTTCAAAAAATTCCCTTTTGAGTGCGTCTTCAGAATATATTTCTTCGAAAAGATCATCTATGGCTTCTATTTTCAATAACGAAGCTTCCGTTTCGTCTGCTATTCTAAACCCTGGATTTAGACCAATATAGTGAAAATTATTTTTTACCACTTCAAGGCAAAAAGAGTGTATTGTAGTAATATTAGCTTTATTTAACAAAGCTAATTGCTTTTGAAGCAGCTTTGAACCAGCATTTTTATCCAGAGATACTGAAATGGCTTCTGCTATACGTTCTCTCATTTCAGTTGCTGCGGCATTCGTAAAAGTAACTACTAACAGTTTATCTATATCAACAGGATCGTTTTCATTGGTTATTTTTCTTATTATTCGTTCCACCAAAACTGCGGTTTTTCCAGCCCCTGCCGCAGCCGCAACCAGCAGATTGCAACCTTGTGTACTGATTGCCTCTAACTGTTCCTTTGTCCATGTTGTATCAGCCAATAATTTCTACCCCCTTGTGCCTTTCTGTCCCTGTTTTTCAATTTTCCATTTCTCAAAGAGACTCCATATCTCATCATCACTTTTATCATGCAAAATTCTGAATTTATTGTCCTTTAAAAGAGTATCAAATTGACATATTGAGCTATACGAACAATAATGACAGGATGATTTATCCTTCTTTTTATATGGATTGATGGAAATGTTTCCATTAACCAATTCTTCCCCCATCTTTTGTAAAATTTCCTTCACATATTTTCTCAATGTATCAAATTGTTCAACAGTCGCAGCAGAAGAGCTGCTGCCTAAAACGTCTCCTTTGTTAATCCTGGCCGGTATAATTAATGAGTGACCATCTATTGTGTTGTCCATGGCTTTGACAACTTTGACGTCAGCAAGCAGCAATCCTTTCATTTTCAACTTCTTCATTATTGTTTTTTCTATTTCATCTTCCGAAAACGCCCTTTTATTATTCTTTATTATCGGATCATCTATTTTAAAGTACAATATTCCTCCGGGAAGTACCATACCCGATTCATTAAGCATGCTCTTTACTGCCTCAGTGCAAGCATCCAAGTATGTTATCAATTGTAGTTGTATTCCATAGAATACATTAGTGAGGCTGAAGTCACTAGAGCCGGATTTATAATCAATTATTCTTATATATGTTTCGTCACCTGTTTTAAAAACATCTATTCTGTCGATACGGCCTGTCAACCTAATCTGTTTTCCTGAAGGAAGCTCTATAACAATTGGAGGTAATCCCTCTTTCTCGCCGAAATCCGCTTCATATGCCCAAGGCTCAAAATTACTCCTTTTAATGTGCTCTACAATCAGCCAGGCAGCTCTCAGAACAACCCTGTTCAATCTCCTGACAAGTACTTCATAACGTTTTGTTCCGTTCTTAATTGGTCCACCCTGCATTTTTTCCAGGAGATTATCGACTATGTAGTTTATGATATCGGCGCACTGTTCTTTTGTAATATTTCTCCACATCATTCCACTGCTTTGTATATATTTTGAAAATTCTTCAATCACTGCATGTAAGAAAGTACCTATATCCGGTGGTGTAAGATTGAATATTTTTCTTTCTTTAGCTTTCAGACCGTATTGAATATAATATGAAAACGGGCAGGATGCATATTTTTCAAATCTTGATACACTTGAATATATGGGATTTCCGTATAATTTTTCCGTTATCCGTTTACTTAACGGTGCAACTAAATTCGTATAATTCAAAGCATTTTGAATCACCCTGCACTTTTCCTTCCAGTCATCACGGTTCAGGAACCATTTATATACTTCCAGCCATAAAGGATTTACGGACTCACCTTCATAAGATTTTCTCATAGCGCACATGAGCTCATTAAATGTCGGAGATTTACTTGAAATATAATTAATATCAAAACCGGAATCCCTTGTTATATTGCTTTCTTCTTTAATATTTGGAAAAATTTTTTTGAGCCTTGTTATGACTATTGAAGGACGCAGTGTACTTCCCTCATGGTCCGCTATAGGAACACTGAGTCTTAAATATTTTTCCGGCGTTGTTAAGGTTGAATAAGTTATATATTGACTTTCAAAAGCTTTAGTCCTACTGTCGCTTGCTAGCTCCAAACCCAGTGACTGCAATATGTTCCTATCCGAATCCGACAATATACCGTCTTCGCTACACGGAATAGGAAATACTCCGTCATTTACACCTAAAATATAGAGGGCTTTTACATTGTGACTCTTGGACCTTTCAATACTTCCAACAAGGACCTGGTCAACGGCAGGAGGAATAAGCCCGATTTTATATTCACTGAAAATTATTTCAAGTATATCTTTAAATCTACGAATGCCCGGTCTTTCATCCCCTATTAATTCAACTACCTGATCAAGAGCTTCCATCACTATGTTCCATATCTGTCCGTACTCTGCTGCCAGTGCAAGTTCTCCGTTGTTCTTAAATTTTTCTATATAATTCTCAATATTTTCAGGTATTTGTATTTCACATAAAAACTCATACAAAGCTTCTGCTATTTCCCTGCTGGTTTTCCTCCCGATTGCTGCTTTATGAAATTTAATAAGAGGTGTAATAATTTTTTTCCTTATACTATTTATTTTTTTCAGCATTTCATCATATTTTAGCTTATCTTCTTCCTGCCATGTCATATCCGGGATAAAGTCCCAGTCTTCCTCTTGCGTCCATTTTTTGCCTCTGATACCACATGCTAAGACATAATTCTCAATTAAATCGATTTCATTACGCGGTATGCTTATTAAACCGGTTTTCAAGTATCTGAAAACTGCTTCATATGACCAATCGTATAAGAATATTTCAAATACTGACAGTATTAATTGTATAAAGGGATGTTTGGTTATTTCCCTTTTTCTATCAATAAAATAAGGTATTTCATATTGCTCAAATATTGCCCGTATGAACTTCTCATAAATGTCGAGATTCCCGCAAACCACGGTGATATCCTTGTATCTTAAATTTTTATCCCTGCACAAAGAAATTATATGTCTTGCCGTGTCTTCGATTTCCGTATATATATTTGTAGCAGTAAATATGCTGATATCTCCATAGTAGCTGCTTTGCGGATTAATCTCATACTTTTTGTATGGAAAAGCAAAGTAGTATCTTTCCAGGTGCTGAAGCTCAGGGCTATCTTTAAATCTGTTTCCGGTACCGTTTAAAAATACGGGAGGTTCTATCACAACATTATATTCTGCAGCCATTTTTACTACTTTATTGTATATGTTATTAATAGGAGAAAACAAATCAATCTGTGAAGTAGATAAAACCGGCCTATTTGTTTTAACATCTGCTTTTTCTTTTTCCACGGATCCGAGATAGTCAGTGCAAAGGCAGATATTTACTCTTTTGGCTTTCCGGAGAAGCTTTCCGATTATTTTATATTCCAAGGAAGTAAAGCCTGAAAACTCGTCTATCCATATTTCCGACCCATCAAATATTTCTGTTTTATCCAACTTATCATAAAGCATGGCAAGTTCGTCATCTGCATCTTTATATTTTTCTCCGGTTATTTTTTCATATTCATCGTAGATGAGGACAAGTTCCGAAAGCTTCTTTCTTAATAAATCATTTTCTACTTTGCTGCAAGCTTCACTTAAACTTTCAGGTGTAACATCATACCTCTTAAATTCTGCAATCATATTGCTAATTGTGTTAACAAAGCCCTTTTGGTCTACTGATGTAGAAAATAATTCAAGTTTATCTTTTAGCTTTTCAAGAACTTTATATACTATAACGCATTTGCCTGCTGAGTTAATACGGCTACCGGCAATACCTCCAACTTCGTTAAAAACCTTATAAGCCATTCTTTTAAAACTAAGAACCTCTGTTTTTATTATCCCTCCGGTTCCTATAGTCTGGGTTAAATTTCTTTCAGCCTGTAGTGAATACTGTTCAGGGACTAATAGAATCAAAGGGTACTCCGCTTTTTCATTAATTCTTGTTTTTATTTCATTTAAACAATAGTAACTCTTACCACTACCGGCTCTGCCGTATATAAACCGCAAGCTCATGAGCAACATCCTCCGTTTGTAAACATATTAAATAAAAACCTCAAGTAGTTTTACTTATTATACCATATTCTAAATTCTAAGCAAACAAGGCAAATAATTTAAGCCTTTCCCCGTTCCGTTTATCCTCTAAACCTGACATAGTATCCCATATTCTCTTCCCAAGTCTTCCATGGCATTTAAAACGGTATCGAGCTGCTCTTTGGTGTGGTTTGTCATCAGTGACATCCTTATCCTGGCAAGTTTTCTGGGAACCGCAGGATACAATACAGGGTTGGCATAAATGTTCATTTCATGAAGTCTACGACAGATTTCTTTTACCTTGTAGTCATCTCCTATTATGATTGGAAATATTGCTGTCTCTGAATTGCCTAAGTTAAAACCTAAGTCCAGGAGATTTTTTCTGAAGTAATTAATATTTTTCCATAAATTTTCTCTCAATTCAGGTTCATTTTCTATTACATCAATAGCGGCAATAAGGGAAGCTGCAACCTGCGGAGTCATAGCTGTTGAAAACATGTAAGTTCTTGAGTAAAAATTAAGGAGAGTAATTATTTCTTTATTTGATGCAATAAAACCACCCACTGCTCCGAGTCTTTTTGAAAACGTGCCTGCAACTATATCAACTTTTCCTTCTACATTGCAATGCTCCGGTGTGCCTCTTCCGTTTTTACCTATAACTCCCGTAGCATGGGCTTCATCTACCATAACATAGGCACCGTATGTTTTTGCTATTTCAACTATTTTATCAAGAGGAGCAATATCACCATCCATGGAGTAAACACCATCAACAATAACCAACTTTGTTCTGTACTTGTCTTTCACCCTTTTTAGTATGGATTCAAGAGATTGAAGGTCGTTATGTTTAAAAGGTTTAACATTTGTATTTTTGCATCCGTCAATGAGGCTGGCATGAGCTAACATGTCAATTACAGCAACATCTTCTTCCTGTAGTAGCGATAATAGAGTCCCTGCATTGGAACCAAAACCTGAAGTATATATGATGGCTGCTTCACAACCCTTAAACTTAGCAATCTTTTTTTCAAGTTCAATATGTAAATCAATAGTCCCACCTAGAAGAGGCACGCTTCCCGCTCCTGCCCCATACTTCAGCAATGCTTCCTGTCCGGCTGCAATTACTTTTGGATGCATTGTAAGATTAAGATAGTCATTTGATGCAAGATTAATCATTTCTCTGACTTCACCGGTATAAGGGTCTAACACTCGTCTTATCGGTCCCGACCCGCTAAGAGCCACTCTTTTATACTGAAAGTGATGTTTTGCTTTCACATCATCTACAAACTCACTGAATAATTTGGCTCTTTCCATAATGTCCTTGCCAGGTATATTCATAAAATCAGCCATACTATATTTAGTTGAATCCATATTTTCCCTCCACACTGTTCAGCTTATAATATATTTTTCATTATAACTCATTTATAGCTATGTTTTCTATAACCAAATTAATGGAATTTTAATTTAAGTGTATATCATTTTACATAAATTTAGCTCCTGTTTCTACAAACAGGAGCTAAGTTTATGCTTAATTTAGAGATACATCTATTTTTTCAGTAATAGATTAAGCTTTCTTTCTCCAATCTGATGTTATAAACTTTTTATTAAACATGCTTTCTATGAAAACACCGGACTACATTTTTATACGACTAGAAAAGCTTAGAAAAATTATGGACTCTGACCTCCCATCTGTTAAAAGCAATCAAAAAGCTCTATCTATCTCTTCTTTTACAATTTGAACCCACCTGATTAAACTTTCCGATTTGTGGTTTATCGTTTCAACATCTTTAAGAGTTATGTCAAAATGATTATTGTTTTCCTTGAATATTTTAAAGTTTTCCCTCATATGTTTTCGTACGAAATCTTCATCCAGACCTTGGCAGATCATTGTGGCTGGATGTGGTCTCCATGAAAGAATATAATCCTTCCCTATCAATTCTGCACACTTTCTTGTATTTGCAAAGGGTGAAACTGCAATTCTTCTTAAGTTTTTAACCTTCTTTAAATGATGTATTTTGTCTGTAAGATCTTCGCAGCATCCATAGGCAACAAGGCCGAATTTTTCTAAAATTGGTATTTGATATTGAAGTAAAAATTCATAATATAAATCTGGACCAAATGCAGTAAACTCCTGGGCAGCCATATACCACCACAATTCTTTTCTCTTAGCCCCATAAACATTGGGAACAGGGTCCGGTAATTCTTCTGCATAGGGCATCGCTTGGTTCTGGTGGTTTGTGTAGGAAAAATCTCCTGCCTTTTCAGCTTCTTCATGAACCTTTAATATTCCGTCTCTCATGAAAGAAAGAATTTAATGATGTCATATTGCATTTACGATATAAACGGTGTTTTATTGCGTATATCAAACAATATTCCAATAAAAAATATATTGGAGAAAATAACAATCACCAATGATTTGGGATATTTTGAAAATATGATATCAATGTATCAAGATATATTCAAAGAAGTGGCAGAAGTAGCAATCAATCAAAAAAATGTTGTAACAAACAAGCTTTTTAAAACTTTAATTGAATACATTGAAGACAACTACAGTGATCCTTCTATGTCTCTAAAAACACTTTCCAGTGAATTCTCATTGTCAGATAAATATATATCTTTCTTTTTCAAAGAAAAAACCGGTTGTAATTTTTCTGAATATGTAGAAAATCTACGCCTTAATAAAGCAATTGAATTAATGAGGGATACTAATTTAACCATAAACGAGATTAGAGAAAGAGTCGGATACACAACATCAAATACATTCTATAAGGCCTTCAGAAGAAAATTCGGTATCAGCCCCTCTGTCTGGATTGAGCTAAACAGAGGTGCAGGTGCATAAAGTAGATTTTACTTGCTACCTATGAATTTGCCGCTGTACTTTTCTTTGCTGAATTCATCCAATAATTGCTCGTTTGATTCTAAAGCCCTCACTCCTTGCAGAAATGAAATTATAATATTAATTGAATTTGCTCTCATTACAAACCTGTCTTCACTTAATTACGTATCAGGCTCAAAATCCTCACTCCTTTTATCCCGTTTACCAGTTATTGACTGTCTCCTCTGAATCTTTTTACGAGATTTTTCAATATATTAAATCCGCCATAATATCTTATATTGTAAGTTACTTCATTTTCCCTAGGAACTATAATTATACCTAATTTATCAATTCCTTCAGGGTAACTTTTATATTCGTAAACTTTCTCCTGTCCGTCTATATTTAATATTTTAACCCAAACGTAATTTGGAGCTTTTCGCAATGCTTCAGCAATGCCTTCTTCCGTCTGCACATCCATGTTATTTATGCTTAATATTATATCTCCTCTTTTTACTCCCATTTTATATGCACTGCTCTCGGGTAAAACATCCAAAACCCTTACTCCTCTATGAACCGGCACAAATAAAGCTTCTTTGTGTTTTTCCAAGAAACGGTTGTAAAAATATATAGCTTCATGTCCTACCAAGGCAAAAACTGAACCTAAGAGTTTAAATAAAGCCATGTTCCTGGATAAAACCGCAAGGATAAACAATAATATGCTATATACCATTAACAATACAGCCGTTTCTCTGTTTTTTTTCTCCGGTTGCATTGCAATTGTCATATCATCAAATGATAAAACTGATACGGAGCAATCAAGCCCTAAAGCTATAACTCCTGCGTAAAAATTCTCAGGCTTAAACAAAGTCCACCAATTTACGGTAATGGTATTAAACATAATTTCTCTCATTTCCTGAGTAAGAAAAACCGCGAATATTACAGGTACAGGCCATATTTTTCTGGTTATAAACGCTCCGGCAATACCGTCATCGTATTTTATGTACACCGGTTCGCAGTCTTTTTCCGCTCCGGCATATATCATAATGCTCTTAAAAACCTGCATAACGGATATCAGCACAAGTATTGACGTAACATTAATATCATGTATTTTGAATATCGTTGCTATTAGAGCAAGTATACCACCTGTATAAACAATGCACATGTATCTGGTGTTAAACAATAAAAAAACACTCATGATCATCAGCATGTAATCAAATACAACAGGTGTGAAAGTAACACCAAGCATTATTAAAATAACGCCGGCTACAAAAGATATAACAGCCCCGAAAAAAATCACTTCTTGGAGGCTATCCCATATTTTCTTCATCGGTTTATAAGCTGTATTGGTTATCAAAGCCACATACTTTTCATGCTGGATTTTAATAAGAAAAACAACAATCACAAATACCGGTATAAATCTATAATTAAAAATAAAAGCTGTCAAAAATTCTCTTGCAACAGCAGATAGTACTTTCATTAAAGGCAAAACTCATTCACCTCTGATCTCAAGCTTAATTATTGACCCTGAATAGTTTTGTTACTATTCCTGGGTTTAAGCCTATTATTCAAACCTATCATTTATAGTTTCTCTATTATTTTTTTTACAAGTTCCACTAATTTGGATGCTGACCGGTTGGCAATTTCAACTACTTCTTCATGGTTTAACGGTTTTTCAAGTATACCTGCAGCCATATTTGTTATACAGGATATACCTAAGACCTTCATGCCTCCGTGATTTGCAACGATAACTTCCGGAACGGTGGACATACCTACGGCATCTGCACCGATTATTCTCAAAAAACGTATCTCAGCCGGTGTTTCATAGCTTGGACCTGCGACTGCTGCATAAACACCTTTTCTAAGCCGAATTGCAAGATCTTCCGCTGTTTGGAAAGCAATATCCATGAGTTGCCTGTCATAAGCTTGAGTCATATCGGGGAATCTTTTGCCAAAAACATCATAGTTCTTGCCTATTAAAGGATTGGTGCCCATCAAGTTTATGTGATCTTCAATTAGCATTAAATCTCCTGGCTTAAAATCAGTATTTATCCCTCCTGCGGAGTTGGTAACTATTAATTTTGACACTCCAAGCATTTGCATTATACGGACCGGATAGACAACATTCTGCATGCTATAACCTTCATAATAATGGAATCTTCCTTGCATGCATATAACAGGTTTTCCTGACAGATATCCTATAACAAGTTGACCTTTATGTCCTTCCACTGTAGACATAGGAAAATATGGTATGTTTTTGTATGGAATACTAATTTTATTTTCTATATCCTCCGCCAGCATTCCAAGTCCTGAACCAAGTATAATACCGATTTCAGGATTTATTGTACAATTCTCCTTTATATATTTTATAGAATCCTTCATTTTGTTAAGTAATAATCTCATTGGGTTGCGGCAGGAAGTAACTATATTGACTTTCCCCCTGCTCTCCTTTCTATTCAAATTTTAACTAACATACTAGTTCATCCAATGCAATTCATGTACTGTAAAAATTATTATTTATCAGTAATTATACCCAGCTTGTTTGCTTTTTATCTGGTTAAAACATCAAATCTTGTAAATATTATATCTTATTATCTTTATAAAAGAAAGTGAATGTTTTAAAAGTACCAATATTTACAGGTTGAACTTTTCTCCAAAACATTTTATAATATTTCATCCGGGTATATCCCGGTTAATTTGCCGAATCCTGTTAACCAGGAGCGGGGGATGCAATTTATTTTGGGGTTAATCTGCAAACGCCGACAAATGCCGGTCAATGCAGTAGGGGATGCCACTCTCTCCGCACCCGTCAGCTAACCTCGTAGGCTAGAGAGGGGGTAATTACAGTGAAAAAATTAAGACTTAAAATTATTGGAATTATAGCTATTTTATTTTTAGCAACAACGGTAATCAGCATACCGGTTAGAGCCGACTATTATTCAGAAAGGATCCTGTTGTATTATGGAATGCGTGGTAGCGAAGTAGTCAGGCTTCAGAACGATCTTAAATCACTAGGATATTTTTGGGCAAATTCTACAGGTTATTTCGGAAGTATAACAAAGCAAGCGGTAATTAATTATCAATTGAGCAAGGGACTTGTTGCAGACGGTATTGTAGGAAAAAATACTTCAAGAGAAATTAAACTTGATAAAATAATAAAAACGGCAAAAAGTTATCAAGGCATTCCGTATGTATGGGGAGGTGCTTCTCCTTCAGGCTTTGATTGTTCAGGATTTATCTACTATGTTATGCAAAAAAACGGCATAACTGTACCGAGAACCTCTTCGCAGCAATACTATAATGCAGGAACATGGGTTTCAAAAAGTAATCTGAAACGAGGAGATCTGGTATTTTTCACAACTTACAAAGCAGGTCCTTCCCATGTAGGAATCTACATTGGGAACAACCAGTTCATCCATGCAAGTTCCGGCAGCGGTAAAATTATAATATCCAGTATGAGTAATCCTTATTTTGCCCAAAGGTATATTGGAGCTAAAAGAGTGATTTCTTAAAATTATTAGAAAATTTTTCTAAATTTGAACACTTTTTAAAAAATATAATAAAAATATAATTATGTTACAAAAGCATTATAAAAATGCTGTTTAATACATCGGGCACTTTTCCAGGGTGTACGGAAAGGTGCCCGCCTTATATTTTATTCATACTTTTATAAAAAGGCTTTTGGCTGCCGTACAAATGGGACAACACCAATCAGAAGGTAAATCTTCAAATCTCGTACCCGGCATTATGTTGTGATTTACATCACCAACTTCCGGATCATATATATAACCACAAATCGGGCATCGATATTTTGAAGCGGTCTGCTGTTCTTCCTTCACTTCAGAAATTTCCGCATTAATACCCCTATAAGTAGGTGCAGTCTTAGGTGCCGTACCTTTTTTAACCTCATGATAATAAGCATATGTCAAAGGCTTATCCTTTTTCAAAACATCAGCATCTAATAACTCTCCGACAAATATAGTATGCGTTCCGACATCAAATTTTTGTCTGAGGTCACATTCCAAGTAATCAATGCAATACTCAGTAAGTACGGGAGTTCCTCCTGCTGCATTTTTATATTTTACTTTTGCAAATTTATTTACATTCCTGCCACAATTAAATCCAAAAAGGCCAATAAGTTCCATAGGCGTATCTTGGGCTAAAATTGAAACACCGAATCGCCCGCTTTTTTCGATGAGTTCATGCGTATAATTTTGTTTGTTAATAGAAACTGCCACATTTATTGGTTCCGCCGTTACTTGAAATACCGTATTTGCAATCTGTCCGTTAATTATTTCTCCATATCTTGTCGATACTACATACAGACCGTATGTAATATCAAATAAGGCTTTAATATCCATTATTTTCATCCTTTCATTTATTACATTTTATACAACTGATAAGTTCATTAATTTCATTATATATTATTTTAGTCATAACGCAGAAAAAAATTCCAATTTAAAACCTCATTTAACGTTAAGCATTGGATTCCCCGGATCCCTATACATCCCATTTTCATCAAACCGAGTCAATTGTTCAGGCCAATGCTCATCAAAGTAACGGGTAGTATCCGTCAAACCTTCCGTTTCTCTTAAATATTCTCCCACCATATTGTAAATATTAATATTATGCAGCATTCTCCTGCTTTTTTCATCCCTTATTACATGGTAATAGTTTCTATAGGGATCAACTTCTTTAAGCAGCCTCAACCAATATTCTCTTCTTTCTTTTGGAACTTTATATTTCATGGCTTTATAAGCTAACATTATTTCCTTAACCGAAAAATCCAATTTTGAATCATTAGTTATTTTACCTGCTGAATAACAACAAGCATCCATCATCTTCAGCCATAGATCCATGTAATCTTGTTTTCGACCATTTGCCAGTAATATCCCGATAGCACTTGTAACCCTTGAGTATGCTTGTATATCTTCAATAATACCCGTATCTGATTTAGGAAGCTTGCTTTCAAGGTATTCCTTACTATATGCATCAACACACATTTCAATAATATCCAAATAATAATTCTTTGTAATACCGGTTGGTTGAAAATTATCAGGTTTTTTTATATTTTTAATATACCCTAAAAAATCCATGAAATTCACCTCTTCTATGAAATTCACTTCTTCTATGTGAAACTTTATCATATTATTCTATTTTTAAAAGAGCAGCTGCCCAAGGAGCAAGTTTAATATGGAACCAATTATCTATACCTATTTCAAAACCTTTATTGTTTTTATCGCTTAACTGAACATGATTTATTTGTAAGTAAGAATCCCCGGCTATGCAAATTAAAGCATGTTCTTTAAATTCATTTTCTTGAGGAAGTATTATTTTAGCTTCTGCTTCTTCATCCGTAATGTTGAATGCAAGTATGTAGTTATTCTTATAGTCATCCGAAACTAACATTGCCCGGATGTTAGTATATACTTTTTCATTTTCTTTCTTACCGGCAACTTCCAGTCTTTTAATATTACCTTCTTTAGCAAATTTTGCAGTTTCCTCTGCCGTATCTCCTGCCCGGATGACATAGCCTATGTCGTAGAGCACGGTACCGGGAAATATAGCCCCCGAATTCTTAATGAAAGGAAAACAAATGTGGTCGACATGCATAAAACCCAATCCATATCCTCTTACAGTGTCATTAGTACCTATCTGCCTGCGTCCGGGTGAATATACGGTTATTTTGTCATCACCATACACTTTCAGAATACCTAAACAATTATCTACATTAATCCAGTTTGTATGTAATTTAACGATTCTTTCTTCTCCGGCTGGACCTTTAAGGGATTGGCAGCCGGTATTATAATAATAATCTCTGATATTGTCATTATATAAATCATTAGGAATATTTAAATTTAGCCCTTTTATTGATTGATAATAATTATGTATACAACTTGTTGCATACTGCATTCCTATTACTGTCTTATCATCAGGCAAAGCTGCAAAGGTAAGCCTGTTTACTGCGGTTTTGATTTTTCCTTGCCCTTCCATAAATTCATCGGAAATAACATCCGTTTTTCCATATGTTAGAAATCCTCCTAGAAAGATGTGTTCTTTGTGTTCTACTATTTCCTGATAGTTTTTACGGCCATAAGTCAGTATTTGACCTGAAATATTTTCCCACCATTCAGCCATGTTGCTTTTATCAAAAGGTACACACAAACCTTGTGGCCTTTCGCAGGCTCTCCATGTGAAGGAAGCTACTCTTCTTTTCCCTCTGTTTAAGCAGGAACCATGATATTCATCATACCATTCTGCATTTACAGCTAAATCTTCAGAATTCTTATTAGTAGAATAAGGTAAATCAAAAATACGCCTCCAGTAAGCACCCATAGATAATGTTACAGCTCTGTCAGATTCCAACCTTGTGTAGTATAACGGGAAATTATCCTCCATGTCTTTAAGCCTACGTGAAAGAAAACTTCCGTCATTGTTATATTGTGCCTCTTTTGCAACCTGTTTAAGCCAATTCTTTTCAAATAGTATACAATCTTCGTCTCCCAGGTAATCAATTATGAATAGCCACATGGGGATGGCATAATCCTGACAATAGCAATACCTGACCCGTGAATCTCCTCCTATTCTTATCAGCCGTCCATCAGGGAAAATCATCTTTTTAAGCTGCTTCCACAAATCTGATGCATGATGATAAATAACTTCCGGTGGTTTTACTCCTCGCTTTTTATATGCAAAATGAAGCATGGCTAAGTTTGAAAGAGGTATAACCATATATCCTACATTCATGTACCTGTGATGATTAAGGCCATAGCTTTCAAAAAACTGAGGACCGATAAAATAATCCTTTACCGGTTTTCCGTCAATTAAAACTTCCGAATCTTTATCTGACGGAACAGAAATTGAGTTTATAAAGAACCTGTGTGCTTTTTCCTTGTATTCTTCTACACGGGGCAGATCGGGAAACATAAAAGCAGTTCTCAAAAGAAGACTTCCATTCCATAGATTAGATTCGGGACGATTGTTTTCGATCAACCCTGCCACAATTTCATATTCATCCAAAAGCCAGTTGCACTCGGATTCCAATACCTTCCTTAACAGTTCCTTGTCCGAATCATTTAAAAATTCATAAATGGCATCAATGCCGTGCATCATACGCTCGGTACCCAGAGCGCTTATCCATGTATGCCCCCATTTGGTTCCATCCATACATTGATAACTACCCTCTATGTGGCTTTCCATATTAAACCGAAAAAGTTTTATTGCATGATCTAAAAGTTCTTCTCTTGTAATACCTGCACGTTCTTCATCAAAATCAGGATCAACTGACGCTACAGCAAATGCTGCCAACGTTTTCTGTACTGTCTGAACACCCCAATTGTTGTAACCACAACCGTAATACTCCAAGTCAGGCCGGTCCGTGCATTGATATATATACTTTTTTGCAGCTTCAAACCATGGTTCAAGCAATTTTATATAATGCTTACTATTCATGTAACAACTGTTTTTCATAAGAGTTCACACCTTTCTTAGGTTACAGGCACGTTATTTATAAATTTATTTATGAATTATTTATAAAACAGTTATTTATCTATTGATAAAAATTACTTGCTGATTACTATTAGGAAAAAATACAATATTTTACTTAGAACCCGTCATCAGTACACCAGTACGACCTTTATGCTAACCTTTAATTGCTCCTATCATCACACCCTTAACAAAATATTTTTGCAGAACAGGATAGATAGTTAAAATTGGAACTGTTGCCACCACTATTATCGCATATTTAATATTTATTGCAATAGGCTCCACTTCATCCCCCTGTGCAGATATAAACTCAAATTCAGCCATGGTGCTGTTGGTTATCAAAATTTCCCTTAATACAAGTTGAAGAGGATAAAGATTTCTGTTTCTTAAGTATATCATTGCGCTAAACCAGGAATTCCAATGACCAACTCCATAGTAGAGCAACATAACGGCAATGACTGGTTTACACAAAGGTACCATTATCTTTAGCAATATTGTAAAATCTTGTGCACCATCTATTCTGGCAGATTCTTCTAAACTTTCAGGAACTTCCTTAAAGGCGGTCCGCATTATTATAAAATTGTAAGCACTCATAGCTCCCGGTAATAATAATGCCCATCTGGTATTGAGCAAACCAAGTCGCTGAATATTAAGGTATGTTGGAATTAATCCACCTCCAAAAAACATCGTAAAAGTAATCATAAAAGTTATCGCCGTTGAAAACATCACATTTTTTCTCGAAAGAGCATAAGCTGCAAGAGTAGTCATTACAATGTTTATTGCTGTACCCACTATAACATAAAAGATGGTGTTTGCATAACCTATCCATAAACTTTTATAACTCATTATTGTTTTATATGACGCAAGGCTGAAATCCAACGGTAAAAACAAAAGCCCTCTATGAGACATCAAAAGAGAAGGTCTACTTATTGAACATACTAAACACTTTCTTTTAGGTAGTTGGCAGCTAAAGAACATCTTCTTTTTGATATGTATTCAGACATGCCTACATTAAATAACTCTTTGAAGAGGCAAGAAAAATAGGAAGGAGTAATTCCTATCTTCCCGGCTATAAAAGTTTGATCGAGATTTGGACTTGTAATATATTCTTCTATAATAAGTTCAATTTTTCTCTTAAGCTCTGCCTTCCTGGATTCTTTTTGCATATTTATCTTATTGCATATTACTTCGCATATATCTTTCAATGATAAATAACAGTCATGAATATTTCCATTTGTAAGTAATTCACTTTTTTCACATACATACTTATAAATTTCTGCATCAATACTTTCAGCACAACGCATAAGAGAGACATAAATACTTGACATTAAACATGAAGCTATCTCCGGAGCTATTGTCCGTTGAGAAAAATTAGTTTGGTATATCGTATCTAGAATTTTTAAAGCTTCAGATAGATTACCTGAACGAATATTATTTTCAAATTTAACTTGAACATCAGTAGAATAAATAATTGGCATATTTGTATTTTTTATATTCTGATAATATATAATGTCATCATATACTATTACATTTCGATAATTAAGTGCAATTTTTGCTTCTTCAAAGCTTTGGCATATTCCGTAAAATCCTTTGTAACAACTACCTATGTAAGCTTGTGTGCGTAATTTTTGATTAGATGATATATTTTGAATTAATTTTTTAGCAAATTCAATTATTTCAGTTTCTCTAAGCTCTTTGGGAGTATTAAGTATAATACACGGAGTTCCCACCGGTATCTCTATGCACATGCAAATTCCGTATGCATCTGCTATTCTCCTTGCAATTTCAGACACCGTCGCATAAAACATAAAGCCGCCCTTGCTCTTTATATTTTCATGCATACTGATTTCAAATTTTTCAACTATTATTACCGTGAATTATTCATACTGAAAATAGATTCCATGGCTCAGAAAAATTCTATCCAAATCATCCTCTTTTTCGGTTTTCATGTTGCCATTCAGGAAAGATAAAAGTAAATTATTACGCACTACAGGCATCATAGACTTTATTCGTTCTGTTGCAGTTTGATTATCATAAGCCATTTTCTTCAAAGTAATTTCTATCTGTTTAAATTCATCTTTTATATTGGCTTTGCTTTTCATTGTTGGTATAACAAATTGATCCAGTATGGGTTTTATTTCGGATAATAAATTCTTTATAGGCTGATAACTGTTAATTGATAAGATATATGCAAGTAAAATACTACAGACAATTAAAACAATAAATAATATAAATGAATCTTCCCTGATATCAAATATGGGTTTAAGCAATTCTTTTGTAGATGTTGAAACAATATAGAGCCATGATTCTTCCTCACCTGATATATTTTTAGATATTATGAAGTCATTATATTCAATATAGCTAGAATTACTCTTTATTATTTGGGAAATCATCTCATTATTATAAATAGAATTCGGTTGTCCGTAAATTAACCTTCCGTCTTTTGTGATTATCATATAATTACCAATTATATTAACTTCAGGATAAGAGTTAAAAATCGAAGGTAACTTTGACAAGTCGAAAATTATAAAAGCATTGGCTATAATTGAGCCTGGTTTGTATTTAGAAAATGTTTTAGCGTAAACCAAATAATTTTTATTGCTTGTATAATCATGAAGAAACATTTGTAGAAAACTTCCCGTGTAATAAGCATTCAATATCTGATTAAATGTTTCAAATCCTTCTTCAAAAAAATACCTATGTTCATAAAAAAGTTCTACACTATATGTAGCATGCGGTGAATATATGAAGTTTCCTCCTGGAAAGTAGATAAAATAATCAGTTATATTTTCATTAGAAATAGAATAAGCTATCAGTTGTTCCTTAAGTTCGGTTACATTCATGATGTTTCTTGGATTGAGACTATAAATGGAGCCTATTCTTTCCACCATCTTATTTGTAGTAATAAATGTAGCAAACTGTTCAATCTCCCGTATATACTTTAGACAGAAAAGTGAATAATTTATTAAGAAATGAACAATTTACAGCTAACACAAAGGAACATACATAGTTGCTGCAATAGAGGCAAATGAGATTATCTTGTTTGAGTCATTCGTTCAGCTTACTATTTCAGATGACTCGCTCGAGTGACTCAAGCAAGTCACTCGAGCGAGTCACTGGTTTTCTTCATTCATATCTAGTCGGTTGCATAGTTGTCAAAATATCCTTGGACTAATACAATTGGTGTACCTTTATCCCCGCTTCCGCTCATAAGGTCGCACAGACTGCCAATTAGATCCGTTATATTTCGCGGTGTAGTTCCAAGAGATTCAGCATCGTCAATCCGGCAGCTTTCCTTTTCTCTTATCTTTTTCTTCATGGCTTCTTCAGCATCACATTTATCCATGTTACACAATTCATTATCAGCTACGTATTTAAATTTTATTTCATGAGGTTTTCCTATGAGTCCTTCTGTAAATCCTGGAGACACAACAGGATCTGCCAGTTCCCATATCCCCCCTACAGGATCTTTAAAGGCTCCGTCACCGTACACCATTACTTCAACATTTTTGCCTGTTTTTTCATTTATCAGCTTTTGAACTTCTTTTACAAATTTGAAACAGTCTCTCGGGAATAATTTAACTTTATCTTCAGTAGCCTTGTTAGAACCCAATAATCCATATTCTGGGTTAAAACCGCTTCCGTTTATAGGTTCATTCATTATTTCATCCAAGCTTCTAACATTAACAGCGCCAGCTTTTAGCAACATTCTTTTGGTTCTTTTTCTCTCGTGTATGTTTGCTACGAGAATCTCATTTGTAAACTTCAGAGCTTCCCTAGGATCATTTGTGAGATATATTTCAACTTTATCATCACCGACAAGCTCCTTGTATTCCTGAACATAATCCACACCTGTAAAAGGATGTATTACTTTGTCACCGAATAATTCCCTGTATTTTTTCTCACTTAAAGTATCACTGTAAGGGTTTATTCCAAATTCGTACATTTTCTCTATATCAACAAGACTATTTCCTACTTCGTCCGATGGATAGTTTAAAAACAAATATATTTTTTTCCCTGTTAATGCAATTCCTTTAAGTATCATTGAAAACCTGTTTCTGCTGAGAATAGGGAAAACAACTGCAATAGTGTCACCTTTAAACTTTCTCTTCACATCATAAGCTATATCATGTATTGTCGCATAGTTACCCTGGGCTCTGGCTACTAATGACTCAGTTATACCTATAACATCCCTGTCTTTAATGTAGAAGTTTTCTTCTTTTGCACATTTTAGCACTGAATCAACTACAATAGCTACCAGATTATCTCCTTCCCTGATTATGGGAGCTCTTATTCCCCTTGCTACCGTACCTACCATTCTTGCCATAAAATTCCTCCTCACCGTCTTACCATTGAACATAAAATTATATCATGACCACAAAAAATAGTATACAATAGTACGGGCATTACGTCAAAAGTTTCATGCAAATTTCATTTAATCAAAACTATAAACTCACCGTACCCCTCTTTATCCATATCATCTAAAGACACAAACCTAAGGGCTGCTGAATTTATGCAGAACCTTAAACCGGTTGGCTTAGGACCGTCATAAAATACATGTCCCAGATGAGATTTGGCAATCCTACTTTTTATCTCAATGTACTGTAAAGAATCAGGGTCCACATTATAAATAAGTGCGCCTGGCTTTATTGGTTTCCAAAAACTTGGCCAGCCTGTTCCGGAATCATATTTGTCTGTTGAAGCAAAAAGTGGCTCGCCTGAAATTATGTCAACATATATGCCTTTTTTGTCATTTTTCCAGTATTCGTTCTCGAAAGGCGGTTCTGTTCCGTTCTCCTGCGTGACATGGTATTGCAAAGGTGTTAATCTCTCTTTCAGTTCGTTTAACGAAGGTTTTTTATAAGTTTTATAGGCATAAATTCCCCATTTACTCCTTAATTCTTTTTCCAATCTTTTTGCAATCTGAAGGTGTCTTTCTGAATATTGTTCATAAAATTTATATTTTAAAGGATTTTTGTTAAAGTAATCCTGATGGTATTCCTCTGCAGCATAAAATTCAACAGCTTTTCTGATAACCGTGACAACAGGTTTGTCAAACCATCCCGAAGCATTTAAAACTATTTTTGATATTTCTGCAATTGCTCTTTGAGCTTCATTGTGATAAAAAATTGCCGTTTTATATTGATCGCCTCTGTCTTCAAACTGTCCCCCCGCGTCAATGGGATCGATATTCAGCCAAAAAATATCAAGTAGTTCGGAATAAGATACTTTCAAAGGATCAAAAGTTATTTGAACTGCTTCGCGATGACCTGTTGTCCCTGAACAAACCTGTTCATATGTGGGATTTTTTACAGTACCTCCGGTGTAGCCGGAAACTACTTCTATTACTCCATCCATCTGTCTAAAGGGTGGTTCCATGCACCAAAAACATCCACCGGCAAATATAGCTGTTTCATAATTTGTTGATTCAAAACGATTATTTGTATTTTCATTTCTTTTATTATATCTATCCATTCTTCTGTTTCACCGCTTCCTATACTCATATTTATTGAAAATTTCATTTATATTTTTCATTTTAAACATTTATTTACTTATACACGAATATAATATATTTCTTAATCTTGGATGAACATAGGGCTCCTGATTATTTAACATATGTTGAGCACAAAACATTGCTAAATGTAATAATATAATATATTATATACTATTAATGACAAATTTACAGAAAAATTTATAAATTAATCTTGTCGCCAATTACATTTTCGTATTTCTTTAATTTTACAATAGATTTTATTTTTTTGTTTAAATTTATGATATAATTGGAATATAGTTTATAGTATGTGACTTTTATGTCAAGTTTATTTATCTAAAATTATTCATAGTTATTGTATAGAAGATATATAATAAACTTTTTAAGTAAATTAAAAACTTAGGGGGTTATTTATTATGAAGAGTTTAAAAGGTACAAAAACTGCTGAAAATTTACTTAAGTCATTTGCAGGAGAATCACAAGCACGCATGCGCTATACTATTTATGCATCCATTGCAGATAAAGAAGGTTACAAGCAAATTAAAAATATCTTTTTGGAAACTGCTGACAATGAAAAAGAACATGCAAAAAGATTCTATAATTTCTTAGTTGAAGGACTTAAAGATGAGCTTCCAACTTCAATTGAAATCAATGCCGGATATCCTGTTGCTAAAGGAAATACTCTCGATAACTTAAAAGCTGCTGCTGACGGTGAGCATGAAGAATGGGCAGATCTATATGCTAATTTTGCTAAAGTTGCTGAAGAAGAAGGCTTCCCTGAAATAGCTGCTGTTTACAGATATATTGCTGCAGTTGAACAAAGACATGAAACCAGATATAGAAAATTAGCAGATAATGTAGCTAATGGCAAAGTTTTCAAGAAAGATGAAAAAGTTCTCTGGAAATGCAGTAATTGCGGTTATATACATGAGGGCACTGAAGCACCGGCCGTATGCCCGTCCTGTGCACATCCTCAAGCATATTTCGAAGTTTTCGTAGAAAATTATTAAGAGGTTCACTATTCATGCTAATTAACTTGAGATACTATTAATTTTTCAATGGAAAACAAATACCCTGCAACATTAAATATTTGTTGCAGGGTATTATTGCAGGGTATTTTAAGCTGATTATTGTTATTCCTATTTTATTTAACAATGAATCGATACATCTGTAATGAATCGATAAATCCGTAAAATACACCGATGTTAAATTAATTTCTTTATTACAACAGCTATTCTATCTTTGCGGGTAATGTTACCAACTTCGCTTAAAATAATTCTTCCTTTCCCTTTAACAGATACAACATCTCCTTCTTTTAGTTGGGTAGATAATTTTCTTTCAGGTTCCCAATTTAGAAATACTCTGTTCGCAGTAAAAAGTTCGCCTACTTTGCTTCTGGATATTCCAAATCCCTGGCTGATTATGCAATCCAACCTTAGAGACGGTACCGTGCATTTGATTTCTTTAAATTTTATAGTAGGTCCATTGCATATGATGTCCTCTGAACCACAGTATTCAACTTGAGCACCTATACTGCCGATCTTTACTAGGTTATATAAAATATACTCGGCCACATCTTTTAAAACTACAACAATCGCTGAATTTTCCTTTACAACTATATCCCCTATCTTTTCTCTTTTTATTCCCAATCCTAATATTGAGCCCAGATAATTTCTATGAGAAAGATAAGCATCTGCTTTAAGTTTGATATTAAGAAATCTGATAGGGCTTTGCAACTTATTATCATTTTCCCACCTTTTGTCAAGATTGAAACTTCCGTCGAATATTATAATTTTTCTTTCTGCATCTTCAAACCCACCATCGAAACAATACTCTACATCACCGAGGAAATCTGTTTTTTTCGAACCGTTAAATACTTTTGTTACCAGCTTTTGCTGGTAGGGGTCAAGGAAATCAGTGTATGTTATGGTTCTTGATTTCTCAGCTTTAATCGCTTTATCAAGTACTTTGGCAAGGAATATTTTTTCTTCTATACTTTTAAGTCTTTCGATAATCCCTTTTTTGTCTATCATAACAAGTACAACTACCTCTCATCTTAAATCATAATTATTTTAATCAACGATACCCTATGCTCTATGGCCAAATATTTCTTCATATTCGCTAAATGCACCCATTATTACATTACATTATTACATTATTAATTGCATTAAAGCTGATATCAATCCCATTATTCCGCCAAGCAGCGCTCCAAACCATGTAATGGCGCTTAATTCTTTACTTGCTATTTCCAAAATCAGCTCTTCTACATAAGCAGCATCAAAGGTATTTATTTTTTCTTCGATAATTTTAGGGATATCTAAGGTTTCCAAAGCTTTTGGAAGCTTACTTTTAATTATTTCTTTATAAATATCCATCAGCGAATCTATAGCTCTGGAAATAGTTTCATCACCAATATTTTCTACAATTAAAGATATGGGTGTATTAATAAGTGCACCAATAATTTCACCCGTTAATTCATGAATGCTCTCATTAAAGGCCGGAGTTCCGGTTAAACTACGTATTCTCTCTTTTAACAAGTTAGCAAGATCGTCTCTAATATTCTCACTTGTAATTATTAGATTATTGTTTATAAAGTCAGAAATTCTGTCTTGAACTTCACTACTTGAAATATAATTACTTGATGTCTCAACTAATTGTGATAAGATTTGTTTTTTACTTTCTACCGGTATCTCTTTAAGAATAGCTGATACTCTGGTTTTAAGTATATTGTCCAATAGTATCCTGGCAATTAATAAAATATTGTCATCATTCTCACCGTTATCAAAATATGCTTCCATGGCGGAAACAACTTTCTGTGCAATGCTTTCCGGATTGATAAATATAGTAACCACTTTACTGGTATTCTGAGAAATAGCATCCGTTAAGGCAGTCTTTAGTTTTATTTTTACAAAAGGATTTTTCAGCAATTTGGCAAGTCTTTCGGATATTTTTCTTTTATTGTTATTGACATAAGAATAAATAATATTTACTAATTCAGCTGAAATAATTTCACTTAATGCACGCTCCTCTTTTTCAAGTTTTTTCAGCTTTGATGCGACAATTGCTTCCAGCTCTTCTCTTAACTCTTGTGATGTGCTTAAATGTGTAATAAATTGCTTTATTTTTTCCGTTACGAGTTCTTTAAAGCTATCTTTATATTTGTTATAGATCTTATTTTCAACAAATTCGGCTAATTTATCAATAAAAGCTTCTTTTGCCAACTGATTGCATATAAAAGCCGAAGTTTTGTATTGTATAGCTTTTAATAGCAGATCATTTTTTTCATTAAATAAATCACCCAGAAGATCTTTTATTGTTTTGCCGCTACTTTTCAGGTATTCTATTTTATTTATAATCCATTTCTGCAACTGACTGTTTATTCTTTCTCCGGATAAAACTTCAGTAAGCACATCCGAAGTTAGCAAATGCTCTCCTACTGCATCCCCTATGCTTTTTGCAATTCTATCTTTCTCCTTTGGTATAAGTCCCGGAGTAAACGGAACATGTAAGCCGAATATCTCCATTCTATCATGCGGTCTGAACAACATTTTTATTGCAAGCCAATTTGTTATATAACCTATCACAGCACCAACTATAATTGATATAACTAAATTCATACATACCTCTCTTTGGTCAAGTGCAAACTATATTACTCCAATTATTATATGCACAGTATTAAACATTGAATCTGAAATTAATTATATCACCGTCCTGGACTATGTAATCCTTGCCTTCTAGGGTTAACAAACCTTTTTCCTTGACTTTTTGCATCGACCCAAGCTCTTTTAAATGCTCGAATTTGCAAACTTCTGCTCTTATAAAGCCCTTTTCGATATCCGAATGTATTTTCCCGGCAGCCTTTTTAGCCGTAGTTCCCCGTTTTATCGTCCATGCTTTGACTTCATCTTCTCCCGTGGTTAGGAAAGAAATCAGACCCAAATAATCATAAGTAGTTCTTGCAAGCTTGTCTATTCCGGTTTCAGTTATACCAAGGTCTTCCATAAATAATTTCCTGTCTTCAGGATCCAATTGGCTTATTTCCAATTCGGATTTTATACACAATTCTATCATTGGTATGTTAAATTGCTTGGTATAACTTGCAAGTTCCTCTTTCCCAGGATAATCTTTGGATGTAAACTGCTTTTCATCAAGATTTATTACAAAAATAATAGGTTTTTCAGATAAGAATGAAAAAGTCTTTAAAAGATTCCTTTCTTCTTCACTTAACTCAATATTGTGCAGAAGTACACCGTTTTCAAGACCTTCCCTGCATTTTTTTAACACTTCCAGTTCAGCCAGATTTTCTTTTGTAATTTTTTTTCCCGTTTCTATTCGATGTATTCTGTTTTCTATTACTCCCAAATCAGAAAACAACAATTCCAAGTTTATAGTTTCTATATCTCGCATGGGATCAATATTACCGTCGACATGAGGTACATTGTCATTTTCAAAAGCTCTGACTATGTGTATTAGAGCATCGGTTTTCCTTACATTTTCAAGAAATTTGTTACCTACGCCTTCACCCATGCTTGAACCTTTAACCAAGCCGGGCAAGTCTATTACTTCTATGGTTGCATATGTTATTTTTCTTGGATTATACAGCTTTGCAAGAAAATCCACTCTTTCATCAGGAACTTTTGCTATTCCCAACGTTCCTTCAACTTTAATTTTTGAATAATCTGTAGTGTCCGGTTCAGCCCCGGTCAGTAAATTAAACAATGTAGTTTTTCCAACAGCCGGTAATCCAACTAATCCTATCTTCATAATGCATCAGGATCAAGTAATAATTTACCTATCCTGTATTCAACTCCTTCCCTCAGACACATTTTTAAAACACGTTCATCAACATTTTTAGTTTACCACTTTAAGTTAAAATTGTGAACAACTTATTCGAAATTGATATTACCCGGAGCCGAAAATTTACATATCACTTTTCCAAGGTGTAAAAAAAATCGTGGTAGCATAAATTTCAAAATCACCGCCAAAATATACACCGGCACCAAACTTATCATACTCACCCAAAATATTTTTTCTATGACCGCTTGAATTCATTAATGCTTCGTGAGCATCTATAGCCCATGCATATCCCGCTGCTATATTTTCTCCTGCCGCTCTGAAGTTTATGCCATCATCCTTCATTCTTTCAAAAGGATCTTTGCCGTCAGGGTTAATATGGTCAAAAAAATGTCTGTCAGCCATATCCTTACTATGCTTACGTGCAGTTTTAACTGCAACTTCATCCCATTCAATAGGCTTCTTACCAAACTTAACTCTTGAAGCATTTACAAGGTCAAGCATTTGTCTTTCATAGCTCTCAATAAGTTCAGGCGTAGGTTTTATATAAAAATCCATAAGATTTTCTTCCGTTTCTTTGTCAATAACCAGTACGGAACTGATTTTATCATTATTAAAGCTGTCAAAATAAAAACTTACATAATTATTATCGATTAAGTAGAGATTTATATTCATACCCTCATTTGAAATAAAAATTACATTATCCTTTTGTATGTACTTTAAAGGCTCACCGTAACAGTCAACGATTTGCTTTTTTGTATTGGAAGCATCAAAGCTCTTACCCGATTTCTCATCATGAAATTTGAATTTTGTTGCATTGGAGTAGAGTCCTACAACCTTCCCATTTGAAATTCCAACCTGAATGTATTCATTATAATCCTTGTTGTAGATATACCATTCAAAACCGTACTTGCTTAAATCTTTTCTTGAAGGTTCTCCTAGCTTGTTAAGAACTTTCTCCTCAGCCTCTCCCATAAATATCACGTTATTTCCGACCGATATAGAAAGCGTTTTTGTTTCAACAGATTTTTTCCCTTCATTATTTGATCCATTTTCATTACCGGAACCGTTATTATCTTTTAAATAGTCGTTAATAGACGAATCATTAGAATTGTTTGTATTGGATGGATCATCTTTGTCAGCCGGATCTTCTTTATTGTTTGCATTATTGTCGTTTGTTTCATTGCTGCTTGTATCATTGCCAGTGTTATTTTTCAACCCTTTTAATATATTCAGAAAGAATTCTAACGTTCTCTTACCTATAACAATAGCTTGCTCTCTTGTAGTAGTTCCAAGAGGATTTATTTTATTTGAACCCACACCTTTCATTATATCAATACTGCTTAGGAATGAAACACCTTCCAAAGCCCAGTCCGATATTAAGTATGCATCAGTAAAACTCAATTTTCCTCCGTCTTTGGAGACAAATGAAGAAACATATGTATCTAACTCGGGTGATACTGCTTTTATGGTACGTAATATAATAACACAAATTTCCTGCCTTGTAATGGTATTATGTGGGCTGAATTTATTATTACCGGTTCCCTTAACTATTCCCAATTTAAATGCCTTGAGCACATCCGAATCCTGTGTATCTAAAAAAGGACTGGGGTTGTATTCTTCCGCCTTTTTGCCTGATAATATTTCATATAACCTTACCACAATTCCGCAAAATTCTTCTCTGGTTATATTGCTTCTGAAATATTTCAGTAATTCCGGTTTTATTAACCCATATTCAGTTGCTTGAGATATTTCTTCTATTGCCCAAGAACTGGGGAGATGTTCATCTTCATTTGTTTCAACGGCACTGCCATATCCGGGGTTCAAACTTTCATTTTCACTATAGGCAACATACAAATCATCAATCTTGTTTATACTATAAAACTTATGTAACATACCGGTTTTATTTTTATTATCAGCTGAACCGGCGGAATTTAAAGGTAAAGATAAGAATACAACACTAAAACTTAATACCATGCTCACGCAATAAGCTATAATTCTGTTAATCCGCTTTTTATTACTGCAATTTATAAGATGATTTAAGTATTTACTTTTCATATCCTGTATTCACTCCAATCCTTCTGATGATTCATCCTGAACTTGCGAATCGTAACTTATTATACCATTCTTATCATACTTATTTATTACAATTAGATAAAATAATGATGACAAAACCGTACCTTTGAATACGCTGCTTAAACTTATTGCCCACCATATGCCATTCAGTTTTAACGGAGTATAACTTGACAATATCCATGCAGCAGGGATTCTCAATGCATTAAAAACTATTCCCACTGCAGATGGTATTGATGTTTTACCCAATCCATTGAAAGCACCTTGGGTAGTTATCTCCAAGCACATAAAACATTGTGATATGCTTAACACTCGTAAATAAACAATGCCCATATCTATTGCATCTTTTTCATGCAGAAAAACTTCAAAAATAGGTCCGCCAAAAAATATAAATAATATTGTGGCAAAAAAACCTATACTGCAAGCGGATAACAGAGCTGATTTGTAACCTTTGATTATTCTTTCATATTTTTTTGCTCCGAAATTCTGTCCTACGAAAGCACCAAGTGCCGTGGAAAACCCTCCAGCAGTCATCCATGAAAGTGATTCTATTTGAGCACCCACCTTTTGAACTGCAACTGCAGTAGGACCATATGAAGCTACAATTCTGCTTATAACCATTGCAATAAGGGCAAATATGCCTTCCTGAGCTGCAACAGGAAGACCTAATTTAATGATAGCTTTTATTTTCGATAAATCTACCTTTTTAAATAAATTAACTTTAAAATAACTCTCATCCTGTTTCTTTAAAGCAATTATATAAATAACGGTAACAACAAATTGAGCAAATACTGTAGCAAGAGCTGCACCGGCAACATCCATCCTTGGGAAAGGACCAATACCGAAGATAAGCACGGGATCCAATATAATATTAGTTACCAGACCTATAGTATTTATTAAAAAAGGAATTCTGCTGTTTCCCGCTCCATTAAAAATTGCGGTAAAAACAGGGTTTATGAAGGTAAAGCCTAACCCTGTTACAACAACAGACAGGTATGTCACAGCCATATTTATAACCGTCACATCACCAAGCTTAAAAAAACCTATTAATTCATGCCTTAAGAAGAAAACAAAACAGCTGTAAAGGATTGCTAAAAAAAGTGAAAGTTGTATTGAATTCTGCGCAAATTGTTTTGCATTTTCGAGGTTCTTCTCTCCCAAACTTTGAGCTACAAATACTTGTGCCCCTATTCTGCACAAAATGATTATAGCTTCTGCAAGCCATAAAAAAAAGCCTGCTGTACCGACTGCCGCTACTGCACCGCTTCCTATTTTGCCCACCCACATCATATCTGTGAGATTGTAAGCCATTTGTATAAACGATGTTCCCATAATAGGTAAAGCCAATTTTGTTAGTGTTCCAAATATATCTCCTGATGTTAAATCAATATTACTTTTTAACCTTGCCATTTGTTTTAATGTCACCTGTCTCCTTATTCTTTTATGTTCCATGTTACTTTAATATTCTGCTTTTAACTTCCTATTTTCTCCAAGATATAAATGATGCAATAAATATAATTGATACACAAAATTTACTATAAATAAAATTTAATTGCTGCATATAAAATTTAATTTCTTCTTATATCGACACAACTATATGATTTTAACCCAAAATCCATTCAAGAGTCAACATGTCGGATTTTGTGCTATATTATATGATTATAAAACAATTTTAAAAGTGTTAGATAATTTTAAAAGAGTAAGGGATAACTCTACGTATCAAAAATATGCTTAAGCGCTCAAAGTTGAGGGAAATGTTTCGTTGAAAGTAAAATTTCTAATTCACAATTCCTAATTTATTAAAAAATCCCGGAAGGAATCATTGTTTGTTCCTTTCCGGGATTTCCCAAACTACAAACTTTATAAATATCTTTTTGATAAAGATAATAATTGGTTTATATTTAATTAACTTCAATTTATCCTTTAAAAATATTATTAATTTATCCTTTAATTACTTTTTGTAATCATTTCATTCCGGTATAAACCAGAATGGCATCTCTTAAAAACTCTGCTAATCCGGGCTGTTCTTTATCGTAATATGCTCTGAATCTTTCGTCATCAACGTACCTCTGTGCAAGACCTGCGTGTGCTTCTTTGCTGTAGGTATTCCATGTATAGCACAACCACTGGCGGTGAAGATCTGCAGCTTTCTGAGCCAGTTCTCCTGCAGGATCTCCCGTTTTATATGCTGCTTTCAATGTTTCAAGTATTTCTGAACTTAGTTTTTCAAACTCTTTATATTGTTCCTGTGTCATATTTAAGATTTTTTTATTCGACTTATTAACTGCATCTTCACCATACTTTTCTCTGATTTCTTTTCCATATTTCTTTTCGTTTTCTTCAATTAAGCTTCGTTTGAATCCTTCAAATTTTTCCCTATCACTCATTTTAATTTTTCCCTCCGTTAAGGCTATAGTTTTCTCTACATTCTCAATTAACAAATCCAGTTGTTTTCTTTTTTCAAGGAGTTTTTCACGATGTTCCTTCAGTGCTTTTACTTTGTCAAAAGACGGTGATGATATAATTTCCTTTATTTTGTCTAATTTTACACCTAATTCCCTGTAAAACAATATTTGTTGTAACTTATCAACTTCTGCCTCACCGTAAATCCGGTACCCTGATGAGTTGATTTTTGCAGGCTTAAGCAACCCTATTTCATCATAATATCTTAAAGTCCTTGTGCTGACACCGGCCAGATTGCTCAGCCCTTGCACCGTATATTCCACATGAATACCTCCTTGAAAAAATTCAAAAAATTTTCCCCAGTGCACCAGCATTTGTAAGTTCCTTAAATATTTTTGTAAGTTCCATAAAGGATGTTAATGGTTACAGAAACAATTGCATTTGCTGCTTCTTCTTGTGCACTGAAACAATCTTGAATTAACTATACACCTTAACGTTACGTTAATGTCAATAGGGTTTGTTAATATTTTTGTTTCTAAAATCTGTTTATTTTATTCTAAGCTTGCAAATAGTTCAGTTGACAAATATCTCTCTCCTGTATCCGGAAGTAGCACTACAATTGTTTTGCCTTTGTTTTCAGGACGTTTTGCAACTTGCGTTGCTGCATAAAGAGCAGCTCCTGATGAAATTCCTACAAGCAATCCTTCACTGGTTGCAACTTTCCTCGATGTTTCAAATGCATCCTCATTTTTTACTGTAATTATTTCATCTATTATGCTTCTATTTAAAACAGCTGGAACAAAACCTGCTCCTATACCCTGGATTTTATGAGGACCCGGATTTCCTCCTGATAACACCGGAGATGACGCAGGTTCAACAGCAATTATTTTTACTTCAGGTTTTTTACTTTTAAGCACTTCTCCTACCCCGGTAATTGTCCCACCGGTTCCTACTCCTCCTACAAAAATATCAACCTGACCGTCCGTATCATTCCATATCTCCTGAGCAGTGGTTTTTCTGTGTATTTCAGGATTTGCGGGGTTTTCGAATTGCTGAGGCATAAATGAATTCGGAATCTGTGCAGCTAATTCTTGGGCCTTTTTGATAGCACCTTTCATACCTTCGGCACCGGGAGTCAATACTAATTCAGCTCCAAGAGCCTTTAAAAGTTTTCTTCTTTCTATACTCATTGTTTCAGGCATTGTTAAGATTAATCTGTATCCTCTTGCTGCTGAGACAAATGCAAGAGCTATTCCTGTATTGCCGCTGGTTGGTTCAATTATAACCGTATCTTTATTGATAAGTCCCTTTTCTTCAGCATCTTTTATCATGGCATATCCTATTCTGTCTTTTACACTTCCAGCAGGGTTAAAATATTCAAGTTTAGCTATTAATCTTGCTTCAATCCCGTTTTGCATATTGTAGTTTGAAAGCTCAAGCAGAGGGGTATTTCCAATTAATTCAGTTAGATTTTTTGCTATCTTTGACATTTAAAACTCCTCCTGATATTAAATATTTTTATGTATATTCATTTTTATTTTGTTTGATATTAATTCCTAGTATTCTTATATGTTTTATTGGTTATAATTTTAATACTTATTCTATTATTTGTCAATACATCTTTTATTATTTAATGCTTCTTAATGTAACATTGCTGCATCTATAAAAAAGCAAAAAGCTACATCTGCTCTACACGATATAGCTTTTGCGTCAATATTCTTCGTCATGTTGAATTTTTAAACTTTTTAATTTAAATTAAATTTAAATAATTTTAAGCAAAATATAATGTTACATTTAGATATAATACATTAGAGCTTGAGGTCCATTCATCTTTTTATACTCATTTACCAAATCTTCCAGCGTAATATTATCAACAACTTTATTGATACTCTCATTTATCTTATCCCAGACGTTAATTTTAATGCAGTACTGGATACTATTCGGTTCTATTTTTTCTGCTTCCGGTGTAAAATCTATAATATTCAAACTTCCTTCCAAAGCTCTCAGTATATCACCTACTTTTATTTCAGAGGGTTGTGCTGCAAGAACGTATCCGCCTTGGGCTCCTTTTACACTCTTAACCAAGCCTGCTTTTCTCAATAACGAAAAAACCTGCTCAAGATAGTTTTCAGATATGTTTTGGCTTTCAGCAATGCTTTTAAGAGCCACTTGTTCACCGCAAGACCGTATCGCTAAGTCTACCATAGCTCTAAGTCCGTATCTTCCTTTTGTTGAAAGTTTCGTAAAAACCACCTCTTTTTTTCCTTGTATTCCTATCTAATTAGTTACTTATCTTTAATTTTGATGCTATTATAAATTTTTTATACTGTCAATATGATAATCAACATAGTTACTGTCAAGTTTAAGTTGGCAATTTTTTTGTAAATTTTCATCCATGTATAATTTTGTATATTTTTGTTTATGTTTCTACCTACATTTTGTTTTACCGGAATAAAAAGTAATTCATTATACCGTA
>DUMC01000069.1 GCA_012840075.1 Clostridiaceae bacterium
ATTAATAATTGACAATGATGTTTTTTATAATTTACACTATAACCAAGAAATATTTAGTAATAAATTACGATATTCAATAACCTACTAAATCAAATTGAATAAATCTTATAATTCAATAAGTGTAAATTTAAATGAAATGTAAATTTAAATGTAAATTAATTTTTATTATAACTTTATTGTATCTATAACTTTTTTCCTTTAATAGGAGTGTAAAAGAAGTAAATTAAGAAGAAAAGAGAGTGAAGAAATGTGCAAGTAACTACTAATGCTTCTAATATTTCTCTAATGAGACCTAAAAATATTAATAAAGATTTGTTAAAACGTATATATAAAAGTAGGTATTTATACATAATGCTTCTTCCTACAATTGCCTTTTACATAATATTTCATTACTTACCTATGTATGGTATTATAATTGCTTTTAAAGATTTTAAAGCCAGCCGAGGCATTTTAGGGAGCCCTTGGGTTGGATTTAAGCATTTCGAACAGTTTTTTAGTTCCTATTATTTTTTCAGGCTTATTAGAAACACGTTTTTATTAAATTTTTACGGATTGATTTTTGGATTTCCTGCACCTATAATTCTTGCCATACTACTTAATGAATTAAGAAGTGAAAAATTCAAGAGATTTGTTCAATCTGTTAGCTACTTGCCTCATTTTATTTCGGTAGTGATTGTTGTTGGATTTATAGTAGACTTTTTTTCCCAAAATGGGATTGTTAACAATCTTCTTAGTTTATTTGGTATAGAACCTATTAACTTTCTAATAGAACCTAAATGGTTTAGACCTCTATATGTAGGTTCCGGAATTTGGCAAGGTATCGGTTGGGGTTCTATAATATATTTAGCTGCAATATCAGGTATAGATCCAGAACTGTACGAAGCTGCAATTATAGATGGAGCAGGAAGATTTAGAAAAATAATATCTATTACTATACCTTCAATAGCTCCTACTATTATTATCCAGCTGATATTTAGAATTGGAGGTATGATGTCCGTTGGTTTTGAAAAAGTTTTTTTAATGTACAATGCTTCAACTTATGAAACAGCAGATGTTATTTCTACGTTTGTTTACAGAAGCGGACTTCAGAGAGCTCAATATAGCTATGCTGCAGCAGTTGGTCTATTCAATACAATTATTAATTTCATCCTTTTAATTGGTGCAAATTATATAAGTAGAATAACAACTGAAAGCAGTTTATGGTGAGAAGGTGGTTATGTGAAGATAAAAAGAACTGTTTCCGATATTATATTTGATACTTTTAATATATTATTCATGATTATTTTGATTGTTGCTACGTTATATCCTTTTTTGCATGTAGTTTTTGCTTCATTTAGTTCTTCATCATATGTTATGATGCATAGAGGGCTTATATTATGGCCTAGAGGTTTTAATCTCAAAGCTTATAGTTTTGCTTTAAAACATCCGATGTTAGGATTGTCATACTTAAATACAATTTATTATGCATCAATGGGAACCATATTAGGACTTTTTTTAATGAGCTTAGCTGCTTATGCTTTTGCGAAACGGAGCTTTCCTGGTAAGAAATTTTTCTTGTTTATAATTGTTTTTACCATGTTTTTTGGAGGAGGATTAATACCTACATACTTGAATATTAAAAATCTTGGTTTACTTAATACAAGGCTTGTAATGTTTTTACCTACATGCATAAGTACATGGTCAATCATTATTATGCGTACAGGTTTTTCTCAATTACCTGAGAGCTTAGTGGAATCTGCATATTTAGATGGAGCTAATGATTTTCAAATACTTTTTAAAATAACTTTACC
>DUMC01000070.1 GCA_012840075.1 Clostridiaceae bacterium
ACCGGACTTTCCAGGGCAAAAATATCGCACCTAATGGATGCAGAAAGCTGGTTTAACGCAAGAAAAGCGGTGGAACTTGGCTTTGCCGATGGAATCTTGTTTATGGAGGATGAATCATTCCCATCCAAATTTGAAGTATCAGGAGGAATGATCTTCAGCAGGCAGGCAGTAACAAATTCCATCCTGCAAAAGCTTAAACCAAAAGAAAAACCAAAAGGAACCCCGATTGAGTCGCTTGAAAAGCGGCTTTTTTTAACGTATAGGAATTTATATGTTTCGAGTTTAAATGAAGCAGTTGGTGTAAGTAGATTAGAAGGTATACACCAACAATTTACATGGTAATAAGTGCCTGTTAAAATTAATGATTAAATGGTAAAATGTGAACTATGAATATGAATAGAAATATACTTAAGGAAATATTCTTTGATGAGAATAAAAACTGGGATAGATTTGTAAATATCCACAGAAAAAGTATCAGAAAAATAGTAATAGATGAAGTAGAAAAATTCAGGCTATGTGGTGAAAAGGAAGCAGGCTTTAGTCTGTTTGCATGTGAAGCGTGTGGAGACATAAAGATAGTACCACATCGCTGCAAAGGTAGGTTTTGCAGTGTATGTGCCACAGGGTATATGCAGGAATGGAGTATGAAAACAGCTGAAAATATGTATGATATGCCTCATAGACATGTAATGTTTACATTACCTGAGGAATTGTGGGAGATATTTCTGAAAAGACGTGATCTGCTAAAAGACTTGATGGATTTGTCGGTAGAGTTGCTAAAAGATTGGTATAAGAAAGGTGCAAAAGTAGAAGTAGGTATGATGGTGGTGTTAAGGACCCCATTTAAGATTGGACAAATTGTATAAAAATGTAATACAATTTGTATAAGGGGTGAAATGGCTTATGAAGAAATTTACAGTAGAACAAAAGTTATCTGCAATTAAAGATTATGAGGCAGGAATTAAAGTAGCAGAGATATGTAGGAAGCATAACGTTAATCCAAATACTTTCTATAAATGGAAAGGGAAATATGAGGAAGCAGGAATTGATGGTCTTGCGCCTAAAGTGATAAACAATGTCATCAGTTCAAAAGAGTCGGAACTCCGGAGAGAGAATGAAGAATTGAAGAAACTTTTAGGGGAGAAAGAATTAGCAATAAAAATATATAAAGACCTATTAAAAAAAAACGAACCCGGGCTTAAAGATAGATTAGAAATAGCAGAGAAATACATAAGAGCAGGATATGCAGTGAGAACGGTATTAAAGTTAGTTAAAGTAGCACGCAGTACTTATTATTACTGGAGGAGTTTAAAAAATAGGAGAAAAACATTAAAGGAAAACAAGCAATGGAAAAAGCCTCCGGGATACTCCCTGGATGAGGATGGGAAAAAAATAAAAGATGAAGAGATTATTTCAAGAATAAGGGAAGCAATAGAGAGTACAGTTGCTACGGGTATAAGAAGATAACAGTTTATCTTAGGAGTCAGTACAAAATAAAAATAAATAAGAAGAAGGTATACCGGTTAATGCGAGAAAATGGGTTATTGAAGCCAAGGAACAGAAGATATGCCCATAGACGCAGGATAGACGACAGAAAAGTAGAAAGGCCGGATCAAATGTGGGCAACAGATATAAAGTATGGCTATATAGCAGGAAGTGGCAGGACATTTTACATAATCAATTATATAGATGTATTTACGAGAGAACTTGTTGGAAGTTATGCTAGTTATAGTATAAGTACAAAAGCAGCAATCAAGACTTTAAACAAGGCAATTAAAGAGAGAGGAATAAATCCGATAGGGCTTATTCTAAGGAGCGATAATGGTTCGCAATATATAAGCAAAGAGTTTGAAGAATACTGCAAGATAAAAGGAATATATCATGAATTTACCCATGCAAGGAGTCCGGAAGAGAATGGGCATGTAGAGGCGTATCATGGGATACTTGAGGAAGAATTACTGAGCAGGAGTGAATTTGACAGTTTGGAAGAAGCGAAGGCAGTTTTAGCAGATTGGGAAGATTTTTATAATAACAGGAGGTTACACTGGGGACTTAAACTAAAGACTCCGAGGCAAGTGTATATGGAATTTATGAATAAAACTGAGATTGTAAAAGAAAAAGTAAGTTAGTGTCCAATATTAAGGGGCCAAAGCACTTTACATTAAGAATAAAATGGGATAAAATGATGAAGAAACAGAGTCAACTGGATCAAAGAGTATAATCTTATAGGCTTTAAAAGGAGAATCCTTTATGATAGTAAAAATAATTCAGCCACCTTATCCTTTCACAGATAAAGAGAAATTGAATACATTCCAATATATATTAAAGGCGTTAAAGGAATGTGACAAGAGTGTTGATCTTGTACTGCTGCCGGAATACTCAAATGCCCCGGGAGTTAAAACAAAAACTGAATTACAGGAGTGTGTCCGTAATAATACAAGAATATTGCTTGACGAAGTGCAAGCAACTGCTGAACGCTGTAACGCTTTTGTGGCTGTTAATTTATTGAAAGAAGCTGATGGTAAGCTTGTAAATACTACATATTTATTTTCAAAAAATGGAGAAATCGTTGGAGAATATTACAAGCAGCATCTGCCCGTTGGAGAAATAGCCGTAGGAGTGAATGATGAATATACTTTCCAAACCTATGCTCCGACAGTTCTGGAGTGTGATGATATTCGGTTCAGTTTTCTGACCTGTTATGATATTTATTTTAATGAATATATTGAACGTTTGGCTGCAATGAATGTTGATATGGTTCTTGTATCTTCTTACCAAAGGGGCGAACGAATGGATATTCTTGAAATGCAGGCAAAGGCTTGTGCCTTTCGTTGCAATGCATATGTGCTTCGCTCTTCTTACAGCATGGGAGCCAATAGCCAGACCGGTGGCTGTTCGATGCTGGTATCACCAGATGGAAGAGTTGTTAAGAATATGAAACAAGATGTAGGAGTACTGACTGAAAACATAGATCCAAAGAGAAAATATATGCGTAGCAATGGCTATGGTCAGCCAGAGATAAAATCAAACTTATTTATTGAAAAAGGGAGAACTCCCTGGGCATATAGACCTGCTGGCAGTATGGTTCGCCCGGGAGATGACAAAACCCCCTACCCTCGTATATGTGCTCATCGGGGATTTAACACCATTGCTCCGGAGAATACGATGCCCGCTTTTGCTTCGGCAATTGCTCTGGGGGCTGAAGAAATTGAACTGGATATATGGGCATCCACCGATGGGGAATTAGTGGTATGCCATGATGACAGTGTAGACCGAACTACCGATGGGCATGGAAAAATTGCTAATTTGACTTATGAGGAGATTGCAAAGATGGATGCAGGAATTAAGTTCTCTCCTCACTTTAAAGGATTAAGAGTACCTACTTTGGAGGATGTTCTCCGCCAGTTTGCAAGACAGACTATCATAAATATACATGTAAAATCTCCAAAGCCACAGGAAGAGTATGACCACAAAGTGTTTAAGAAAATCACAGATTTAATAGAGAAGTATGATTGCAGGAATCATGTGTATATTGCAGGAGAACGGGATGTTCTTACTACAGCTATAAAGCTGGCACCGGATATTCCCAGATGCTGTCTTGAAGGTCAACTTGATTATACATTGATAGATAATGCAATTAAGTTTAAATGTCAAAAAGTTCAGCTATTTAAGCCTTATTATACGCAAGAAATGATCGATGAAGCCCACAAGCATAATATCACATGCAATATGTTTTGGTCGGATGATCCTGCTGAGGCTGAAAAATTTATTGAAATGGGGATAGATACTATACTTACCAATGACTATCTAGCAATAAGAAGAAGTCTTTATTAGGTGATATCATAATAGCTAGTTCATCTTCTGGGCTTGTCGTAAGCAGAGAATATCAAATTTAGGTTAACCTAAGCATCAAGAAGTCTCTCGCTTCTATAAGCGAGAGATGAATGGATGCGAATTATAATAACACCCTTGTTCAGTGGGGGATTACAAGACCTCCACTGAATCCCCGAGGGAAGTGAGTTTGCTTGAAGAAAACTTTCAATTATTATCGTGCTTTCAAAGTTTTCCCTGTAAATTGCTTGTAAAGCCGACATAAATGAGCAGCATCACAAAAACCTAGCTTTATGGCTGCTTCTTCAATAGTATAAGAGGAATTATTGCACAGTTCTTCAGCTTTCATGATACGTATGCGGTTTCTATAGATAATAGGAGAAATGCCATTTGTATATTGTTTGAATTTCCGGCGAAAAGTGCTTTCACTCATATTGCATAACTTGCTAAGCTCGCTGACGGGAGTATTGATTTCGGGATATAACTCGATACGTTCAATAGCAGGTTGAATATCTTTGAAGCACCTTGCTTTATATTCTTCTTCGTCTTTGTCGGTTGTTATTATGTCAAAGAACTTGTATAAACAGGATTTTGCACGAACTAGATTCGGGGTTGGACGCAATACTGAGTTTTGAATTTGATACGCTAACTCTAAAAAATGCTTATGTGTATCATCAGCGAACAATTTTATTGGTTCATTTATATAGATCTCTTTACCATTTTCATCAAACAAATCAAAGGTTACATTATATCCGGTACAGATATCATTTTCATCGTCCATAACGACTTTGGTACAATACCGGAAGCCATTGGGTATAAAAATCATACTGGAGCTGTACATACGAAAAAGCAATTTACCATCTACATAATACTCTCTTTTGCCGTTAGTCATGTAATACAAGAGATTTTTTTTCCTGCCGTTAATGCTATAATCATCAATATCGTTGTGCTTCCATATCCAATTGCAAACAATAATATTCTCTATTGAAAAGTTTGCGTATGGTAATTCTTTAAATGTTATATAGCGTATGTTAAGCACCCCCATATTGACCGAAATATTCAATAAAATTGTTGTTTTGTTCATTTTATCATATTAATAAATATACTACAATACATATAACAGCAATATATACAACTAAAAGAACAATAGAAGCTGTAATGAAAAATATAAGTACGGGAGTTTGACAGTTAATTGCTGAAAATCAAAAATTAAAAAGTCTGAAACCCATTGAAAAATGGGCCTTTTTAATGCAAAAATTTTGTCAAGTTTTTTGGAAATAATTGTTGCATGGCGTTGCATTATATGATATAATAAAAATATGAAACTTTGGTATGATAAAAAATCCAAAGACCCGACTTATTTTATACAAGTCGGCGTCCGCAACGGAAAAAAAGTTACATCTAAAAATATTGCAAGAATAGGTAAACACTCAGAACTGCTTAAGATTACTGATGATCCTCTGGCTTATGCAAAAGAACAGGTTGCAAAGTACAATGAGGAAGCGAAAAAAAACAACAAGGTTGATATGGAGGTACACCTTGATTTCGCTAAAAAAATCAGATCAACAGACGAGGCAGCTTCTGCAAGTACGTTGAAAAACATTGGTTATCTATATTTGCAAAGACTTTACTATCAGCTTGAGATTGATAAGTTTTTCAGTAATATCACAAAAGACAGAAAAATCAGATTCAACCCTGACCTTGTAAACAGGTTTATGACTTATTCAAGAATTCTTGCTCCTGATTCAAAACTTGGGAGCTTTGAAAATCTGAATACCTTCTATGAAGAACCTGTATTTGATTATCAGCATATCATGAGAACAATGGATCTGGCGTATGAACACTACAACGAATACATCGAACACCTTTTTAAAGCAAGTGGAAATATTCTTAAACGCAATACCACCATCTGCTACTATGATTGTACTAATTACTATTGCGAAGCAGAAAGTCAGGATCCAGACTATGTAGACGAGGTTACCGGAGAAATCTTTACAGGACTTCGTCAATATGGTTTTTCCAAAGACCATAAACCTAATCCTCTTGTTGAAATGGGGCTGTTTATGGACACCAACGGAATTCCGATTTCTATGTGCATAGCACCCGGTAACACAAGTGAGCAAACAACTGCCATTCCACTTGAAAAAGAGCTTGTGAAGATGTTTGGAGAAGAGAAGAACAAATTCATCTATTGTGCTGATGCAGGTCTAAGTTCCTATCACATAAGAAACTTCAACTCCATGGGAGGCAGAGCCTTTGTTGTTACGCAGTCGGTTAAGAAATTATCCGATGCACTGAAGCAGGCTGTATTCAATGATTGTGATTACAGACTTCTTTCTGATGATTCACCTGTAAGCATTGAAGCATTGAAAACCTTCGATAAAAAAGATGAAAAGAACAGGTTCCTTTACAATGACAAAGCCTACAAAATCATTGAGGCAAATACCTTGCTTGATGTAGGGCTTTACGAAGAGAGGATTCTGAATAACGGCAAAACAAAGAGGGTAAAATCAAAGGCCGCATTAAAGCAGCACGTCATCATTACGTTTTCAAGAAAGAGCATGGAATATCAACGTTTCATCAGGAATCGTCAAATTGAAAGAGCAAAGAAGCTTCTTGAGAAAATGAATCCTGACCAATACAAAAAGGGGCCAAATGATGTTACCCGGTTCATCAAGAAGACGGGGCATTCAAAAGATAAATATGAGTTGGACCTTGAGAAAATCAAAGAGGAAGAAAAGTATGACGGCTTTTATGCTATCGCTACAAATCTGGATGATTGTGTAAAGGACATACTCGCCATCAATGAGCAGCGTTACAAGATTGAAGATTGTTTCAAAATATTGAAGACGGATTTTGCATCGAGGCCATATTTCCACCGCACAAGAGAAAGAATCATTGCTCACTTTATGATTTGTTACACAGCACTTTTGATTTACAGGTTGCTTGAAGTCAAGTTGAATAGGTTCGATAAAAATGTGCATCTTACCACGAGGAATATCATTGAAACCCTGCAGAACATGCAGGTAGCTAACATCTCGGACCTTTGCTACGCGGCACAGTATACAGGTTCAAAAACATTAAGTGCATTAGAGGGAGTATTTGCCCTGGGATTAGACAAGCAATACTATCTGCCAAAGGAACTCAACAAAAAATGCAGAAAAAATTTTTAGAGACTATTCCATACAACATTCTTGAAAAGCAATAAAGAGGCGTAAACCTAGAAATTACAAGCGTTTGACGCCTCTTTTATATTTTCAAACTGTCAAACTCGGGATTTTATCATATTAATAAATATACTACAATACATATAACAGCAATATATACAACTAAAAGAACAATAGAAGCTGTAATGAAAAATATAAGTAGTATTGTAGTGGTATAGTTATCGTATAAGTATTCATTATCGTTATAAAAATTTTTATTGTTGTTAAAAAGTATTCGTTTTAGCACATATCTCTGCAAATTTACTATCACATTTGACATTCTTATACAAGCTGCAACATTAAAGGATAATTCATACAGTAAATGCAGAGAGATTAATCATATAAAAGATTAAGTTCAAAAAAATTAAATTCACAAAAAAGAGGAGATTATCTATGAATAAAAAGATAAGAGTTGGAATTATAGGGTTTGGGAACATAGCAAAGGGAGCTCATCTGCCAGGGTATATGCATAGTGAGGATTGTGAAGTTACGGCTATCTGTGATAGTGACGATTCCAGGCTAGCTTATGCAGCACAAATATGCAATTTACCTAAGGAGAATTGTTTCAAGAACTACAAAGACCTTATTACGAGTGATTTTGTAGATGTAGTTGATATATGTACACCGAATCACATGCATTATGAAGTAGCCCAAAAAGCTATCCAGGCAGGTAAACCCTTTAGTATTGAAAAGCCGGTGGCTATGAATTATAAAGAAAGCCTGGATTTACTCGAAAGAGCCCAAAAAACCAATATTCCGACTTTTGTGTGTTTTACCTGGCGTTACCGGCAACATATACGTTTTATGAAATCGGTAATCGATAGGAATGAAATTGGCGAATTATATCATATTTACATACGCTGTATTAAGGATAGCGGATTGTGGCTTAACCGCAAGTTGGAATGGCGTTTTCAAAAAGACAAGGCAGGCTCAGGTGTCTTAGGGGACTTAGGTTCTCATATGTTTGACATTATCCGGTTTTTTGGACAAGAGTTTGAAGGGGTATATGCAGATAGTGGTATTATTGTAAAACAGCGTCAAAGAATTGATAGTGATGAAATTGATAATGTTACTACCGATGACTGGTCCAATATTATTGCAAAGCTAAAGAACGGTGTTAGTGCAACAATTGCTTTATCACGTTGTGCAACAACTATTAGCGATTTAATAGAAATTGAGTTATTTGGGAAGAACGGAGCTATTAAGTATACATATTTTGACGGGAAACAGACTATTGAAATCTGTACGGGTATTACTGACATAAGCGGAAAAGGTAGACATACAATTACTCCTCCTGAAAGCTTCGTTGCAAGTCAATCTCAATGTTTTATAGATCTGGTTAAAGGTAAAAAGGACCCATATATAGCTACATTAGAAGACGGAGTTAAGTGTCAAAGTGTAATTGATGCAGCGCTAAAGTCAATAGAAGAAAGAAGATATGTTGAGATTTCGGAAATAACGGAGGAAAGGTAAATGTTAAACACTTACTTCTGTTCACCTGACGAATTTTTGAAGAATAGCAGAATTCCAATACGAGTAAAAGAAAGTGAACAAGAAATGTATGAAGAAATAGCACAAATAATGATAGATACCATTGTTAAGAAAGAAGGCCAGCGGAAAGTATTTATATGCCCGGTAGGCCCTATAGGTCAGTATCCGTTATTTGTCGAAAAAGTCAACAATATGAGGATAAGCTTAAAAAATGTATGGTTTATCAATATGGATGAGTATTTGGATGATGACAATAATATGATTTCTTCTGAAAATCCGCTAAGCTTTCGTTCTACTATGGAAAGGCTGGTTTATTCAAAAATAGATCCGGAGTTGTTGATGCCAAAAGAACAAAGGTGTTTTCCCATTCCAGGTGAAGAGAAAAAGATTGACCGGCTTCTTGATGAAATTGGACCTGTAGACTGTTGCTTAACCGGAGTCGGCATTAATGGGCATATTGCATTTAATGAACCTCCTGCCGAGGATGATCCTATTACAGATGAACAGTACATGGAACTTGGTACCAGGTGCCTGGATCTTTCGAAAGAAACTATTGTGAACAATGGAGCCAGAAAGATATACGGAGCATTAGACATATTCCCCAAAAGATGTATTACCCTTGGCATGAAACAAATCCTCAAAACAAAAAAAATAAAGATTTATCTGTATTGTGATTGGCAATGGGGAATTATGAGAAAAATTGCTCTTGAACCTCCGTCCAGGTTTGCACCGGCATCTTTCTTGCAACTTCATCCGGATAGTGAGATGGTTATTACAAGGAAGCTTTTAGAGACTAGGATATAAGGTATAAAGGAAGAGATGTATAAGATAAGAAGCGGCAGCATTGGTATGCGATAACACTGAAAATACAAGTATAGAGATAGTTTTAACAGTATCAATGATGAAAAAAGAAATATCAAATGGAGGTTTATCATGAAACTAGGTGTGCTATTGCGAATTAAAGATATAAATTCTTGCAATGAAGAATTTCAAAAAGTCAGAGAATTAGGTCTTGAAACCTGTCAGCTGGTTTATAAACCAAAAGAATACAAGAAAGAGGATGCGGAAATTATCAAGGAAGCAGCAGACAAAGCAGGAGTAGAAATATCAGCACAATTTTGCGGCTATTATGATAATTATACAATCTGGGATATATATTACGGTTATTGTACAGCAGGTCTGAATGTTGAAGCATATCGGGCTGAACGTTTAGAATACTTGTGTGCCGGAGCGGAATTTGTTCATTGGTTAGGAATAACAGACATGATTATTCATGCAGGATTTATACCGAACAATCCATTTTCACCTGAATATGCAACTATGCTGTCATCAATAGAATTTCTTTCATCAAAATGTCAGGCGTTAGGTTTAAATCTACTTTTTGAAACAGGAGCAGAATCCCCCATTACACTATTAAGGTTGATACAGGATATAGGACGTGATAATCTATTTATCAATTTTGATCCGGCCAATGTTTTAATGTATGGTTATGGAAATCCTGTAGATGCATTACATGTATACGGAAAGTATGTAAGAAACGTGCATGGAAAAGATGGACTTTTGCCTGAGAATCCGCGCAAACTGGGGAAAGAAACAGTTGTAGGAGAAGGAATGGTTGATTTTCCACGTGTACTTAGAAAACTAAAGGAACTTGGATATGACAGATATATTACCATTGAACGGGAGATAAGCGGTCCTAGGCAGATAGAAGATATATTAAAGGCAAAGAAATACATTGAAAAACTATTATCAGAATTATAAAAGCCAAAAATTACTGAAATTAGAAATTATTAAAATAAGGATTTATGTAAACAAGAGATTATAAAACAAGATAGCGAAAGGACTAAACTTATGATAAACATGACAAACGGCATGTTCGAGGTTGTCTTTGATAAGCGAAGTGGTGGTATCTTAGCGATACGAAATGTAAAAGATGAATTTGAAATGAATTGGTGCCAGGGAGATAATGTTTGGGGTACACTAAAGGATATGGATTTAGTATCTTGTGAAGATAGTAAAGATGGTTTTGTTTCTGTTTATTCAGATGAAAAACTTGAAGTAACAGTGAGACGTTACTTTAATAGCAGGGGAAATTTTTGTGAAAGTTATACTTTTAAAAATATTATAGAGGAAGATGTATTTGTTAAAAGAGGTGACATTGGAATTTATGCTACATTTAATGATGATTGCTTGACTTTGGAAGAATGTTTACAACAACGATGTCATACTCATATTTGGTGTGGAGATAATGTTAGTTATGTTAACGCCCTAAAGAAGGGAGATTCTCCTATAAACTTAGGATTGATAGTTGTAAGCGGAGGTTTAAGTGGCTATAGCATCGAAAGGAATTTCAAACATCATAGTAATGATCGCGGTGATTTCATTTTGCACCCTACTCCGTTTTCTTTAAGAAATGGAGAAAGCTATACGTTAGCTTGGGAGTTATTCTGGCATACCGGTGTTGAAGATTTTTACAGACATTGCAGAGAATATTTAAATTTTGTATTCTTTGAGGTGCCACAGTATTCGGTTTTTTACGGCGAGAGGATAATCATTAAAGCACATATTTCAAGAGAAGCAAAGGAAGTGAGGATACACTGCGATGAAGAGTATATTCCGTATGTTCTGGAGGATAACATCATAAAAATTGAATATTTGACAAAGAGGCTAGGAGAACATGAATTTGTTTTTTACATTGATGATATAAGAACTTTTGTTAAAGTAAACTGTTTACTTCCTATGCAAAGCCTGCTGGGCTTAAGGGCAAATTTTATAGTGGAAAAGCAGCAATTTCATAAGGAAGGCAGCTATTTAGACGGAGCATATTTGATTTACGATAATGAGGACAAGTGCTTGTATTTTGATGCTTTGACTACTGATCATAATGCCAGCCGAGAACGGCTTGGTATGGGAATTTTCTTAGCAAAGTATCTTCAGTTATATCCAGACGAAAAAATTATGTCTAGCCTTAATAAGTATGAGATTTTTGTAAAGAGGGAATTTTTTGATGAAAAAACAGGTGCCGTATATGATACAATCAGAAAGCGAAACTCAAAAATAAGGCTATATAATGCTCCGTGGATGGCTACATTTTGGATGGAAATGTTCCAATTAAAAAAGAATGATTATTATCTTGATCTTATGTACAGGACATTACTATATTATTATCAAACAGGAGGGAAAAATTTTTATCCAAATGGGCTGCCAATGGAGGAATCCGTAAGATTGCTTGCTGAAAACAATAAAAAGGAAGAAACATTAAATTTGTTAAGTATGTATCGTAATCATGTAAATGTAATAATAAAAAATGGACTAGACTATCCCAAGCATGAAGTAAATTTTGAGCAAACAATTGTAACTCCGGCAGTTTTATATCTTACTCAAATGTATAAATTGACCGGTGAGGAACAATATCAGAGAGAAGCCAAAAAGCATATAAAAATTCTTGAAAGGTTCAATGGAGAACAACCGGATTATCACATGCATGAGATTCCCATACGTCATTGGGATGATTATTGGTTCGGAAAGCGAAAGCTTCTTGGGGATACATTCCCACATTACTGGAGTTGTTTGAGTGCTGCGGCTTTTAAGCACTATTCGGACATTACAGGGGATAAAAAGTATTTGGAAAAAGCAGTTAAGACGATACGAGGTAGTTTATGTCTGTTTAATAAGGATGGAAGTGCATCTTGTGCATATGTTTATCCGTATAGAATCAATAATCATCGTGGAGAATTTTATGATGAATGGGCTAATGATCAGGATTTTGCATTGTATTTTGCTTTAAGGTTGGGCATCTTTACTTAGTGAACAAAAGGTGTTATAAATAACACATAGAAGGAATTTAAATATTTTACAATAATGTAGATGATATTGGAATAAAAAAGAAGGGAAACCTGATTTATGTTAAGCAAGAAGATGGAAAATGATACAAGAAAAAAGAAAATAGCAAGGGTTATCAAAGAGCACTATTTGTTATACATATTTTTATTGCCTGCTATGATATACATTATTATTTTCAGTTATGTTCCAATGTATGGAATACAAATAGCTTTTAAAGATTATACTATAGCAAAAGGATTTGCCGGTAGTCCCTGGGCCGGATTCAAATGGTTTAAGTATTTTTTCTCATCCAAACTATTTAGTACTATTATCCAAAATACGCTGTATATTAATTTATATAGGTTAGTAGCAGGCTTTCCGGTGCCAATTATATTGGCAATAATGATGAATTATGTAGGTAATCAAAAATTTAAAAGAACTATTCAAACAGTAACATATTTACCTCACTTTATATCAACGGTTGTTATTGTTGGAATGTTATCCTCATTCCTTTCTCCACGGTCAGATTTTATTAACACATTTATTCAGTTGTTTACAGGGGAGCCAATATATTTCTTCGGGAAACCGGAATTTTTTCGTCATATATATGTATGGTCCGGTATATGGCAAGGAGCAGGATGGGGTTCCATTATATATATGGCGGCACTTACATCAGTTAGTCCGGAACTACACGAATCTGCCATAATAGATGGTGCAAATATTTTACAGCGTATATGGCATATTGATGTAGCTACTATAATGCCCACTATGGTAATTATGTTAATTCTGAATTGTGGAAGCATTATGAGCATCGGATTTGAGAAAATATATCTGATGCAAAATGATATAAACTTGGAAGTATCTGAGGTTATATCTACATATACTTATAAAATGGGTCTTTTGCAGCAAAAATTTAGCTATTCGTCTGCCATAGGGCTATTTAATAATGTGATTAACTTTGTATTACTCACAATTGTAAATTATACTTCCAAAAAGCTTTCTGAAACTAGTTTATGGTAGAATGAGGGTTTTCAGATTTCAATATATTGAAGGTGAGGTTTACATGGGTATGAATAAAAACACAATACGCAAATCCGGAGTAGATAGAGCTTTTGTATTTGTTAATTATATACTACTAATTACAGTTTTTATAATTGTAGCATATCCTGTATACTTTGTTATAGTTGCGTCCGTATCTGACTCTTTGTACGTAAATTCGGGAGATTTGCTGCTATATCCAAAAGGGTTTCATTTAACGGGTTACAAATATGTGCTCAAGGAAAAACGGATTTGGATAGGTTATTTTAATACGATAATATATACGGTTGGAGGTACTTTGCTCGGAACGTTTTGCTCATTGCTTGCAGGATATTCACTATCCCAAAAGACCCTGCCCGGAAGGAATATTATTATGGCTTTGATGGTATTTACCATGTATTTTGGTGGTGGATTAATCCCTTTTTATATTGTTGTTAAATCATTGAATTTACTAAATACCCGTTTAGTAATGATTATTCTAGGTAGTATATCAGTTTATAATATTATACTAATTCGTACCTTTTTTATGAGTACAATTCCGAGTGAACTGAAAGATGCAGCTTTCATTGATGGCTGCGGGCTTGGAAAGTTCTTTTTCACCATTGCATTGCCTCTTTCTAAAGCAATTATAGCAGTTATATCTCTATATCTGGCAGTAGGTTATTGGAACTCGTATTTTAATGCTTTAATTTTATCACTGATAGGAGTAAGAAGCCACTACAATTGTTTTTGCGGGAAATTTTGCTTATTAGCACTGAAAGTATGCAGCAAGAGACACGTGATGCAGAATCACTAGCTGAGTATCAGAGGTTTCTGGAAGTTATTAAATATGCTGTAATTGTAGTATCAACAGCACCAATAATGTGTGTATATCCATTTTTACAAAAGTATTTTGTAAAAGGTGTTATGATAGGCTCATTAAAAGGGTGATTTGTGATATTCAATTAATTTACATATTATATCACTATTACATCTAAATATAATAGTTTAATACACGGATAGTTTTGTAAAAAAATGTACTATTATTTTGTTAGTACTTGTTATAACGTTATTTCATGCAGTTACAAATACTGGTATTTTTATACACAAATAATATATTTTTCATAATTTAACAATACCAGCTAAAATAAATTATGAAGAGGTGAAGCAAAATGAAAAAACAAAAAAGCATGTTCAGATTTATTGTATTTCTGGTGATAACATGCATGATATCCGGATTATTTGCAGGATGTGTAGGTAAGCAAGAAGGTGATGGTTCACAAGTAGATAAGAAAGATACCGAAAAAGTTTCTGAAACTGATACAACAGAAGTTTCAGCAGAAAGGGAATTAGTAAACAATGTATATACGACTGGACTTCCCATTGTAAAAGATCCGGTTACAGTCAGGATTGCAATTGTAAGACAGCCAGGGGATCAATCCTCCAGCACCGCTGTTAAGCCCTTTGCAGTGAAATCTGAGAAGGATACAAATATTAAATTCGATTGGATTGATTTAGCAACTGATGTTAACACTCAAATATCGGTTATGCTAGCTGGTGGTGATATGCCTGATGCTTTTATTGGGGGCATAAATCAAAATTTAATAACACTAAATTATGAATTATTTACAGAATTGGAGGAATTGCTACCTAAGTATGGTCCTAATACCATTAAATTCTATGAAGAAAATGATATACCCTGGAAAGAATTGTTAACATTTCCTAATGGACATATTTATTCGTTAATGGGAGGATTCTACACCAATTATCAGAATCTTGTAGCTGGCGGTATTGGTTATATAAATGAAGTGTGGATAAAAAATGCAGAATTAGAACATCCAAAGACTACCGATGAGTTATATAATGTTTTGAAAGCATTCAAAGAGAAAGATGTCGATTTGGATGGCGACCCCAATAATGAAATACCCTTTGAATTTTGTGAAAAAGACTGGGCTGGACATATTAGAACTTTGCAAAGCAGTTGGGGGATTACAGGTAATTTTAATATCGATAACGGTAAAATAGTACCTACTATGAATACTCAAGCATATAGAGACTACCTGGAGTATTGCCACAAATTATATAAAGAAGGGCTAATTAACCAGGAAGGATTTTCTCAAACATCAGATCAATTCATTGCCAATATAAAAGCTATGAAGGCGGGTCTATTTTTTGCATGGGCATCGCAAACATACTTAGAATTAGAATTAGCTGCCCAGTATGCTCCATTGGGAGTTATCAAGGCACCTGGTTATGAAGATAAGTTTCTTTACCCACTTGGTTCCAGAATGACAGCAAACCTAACTGCTTTTGTTATATCAGCTTCCAGTAAGTACAAAGAGGTTTTGTTGAGATGGTGGGACTACCTGCAAGGCTCTGAGGAACTACGTATGTTAACAGCACGTGGAATCGAAGGATACATATGGGAATACGGAGAGGATGGAAAAACATACCTTGCAAATCCGACTCCAGAAGAAAAAACCAGATTAATCAAAGAAGCCGGATTAGCCCCCGAATACAATAATACAATGACAAATGCATCATTCTATATAGATAATTTTCATCCGTTAATAATTAACAACTTATCCTATCATCCACCCAAGGAGGGCGAATATCCTTCTCAAGGCTATGCAAGGCAATGTGCTATTGATTTGCTTGTTGATTATCTACCTAAGGAGGAAATGCCGAAAACACCAGTACCAGCCGATAAACTGGAGGAATATAATTTTAAGTGTCAAGGACTCGAAGACTATATAAATAGTTTCAGAGCCAAAAGCATTATGGAGGGTGTTACTGACGAAAGTTGGAATGAATATTTGAAAAACCTGAAAGAATACAATTACGATTTCTACATTGAATTCAATCAGAAGCGTTTTGACGGTTCATTCTAGCGAATAATATTAAGTTTTGATAAGAGAAAGATAGTAGAAATTTAATATTTATTGTGATGCTGTGATGTAAACAGGAAAGTGCGGTTAATGTTGGGTGTGTTTAATATTTTCACAAATACACCCAACAATTTTATTTCAAAGTATACTTTATTGTATATTCCTGTGGTTGAAAATAATTTTCACATACGTTATAATTATAACAAAAGAAATTTTCTCTAAAGGGGTTGAAGTGATGAAGATAAGCGAATTCCTATTCGATATGATTTTAACTGAACTTGAGGATGTAGTAGGGCGAGAGAACTGTTCCACCAGGGAAATTGATAAATTGGTACATAGTGTAGACTACTTCTGGCTGCCCAGGATGTGGACAGACCGAGGAAAGAAAATGCCAGAAGCAGATATCATTGTATGTCCTAAAGATGCAGAGGAAACTTCCAAGGTTTTAAAAATAGCAAACTATTACAAAATTCCTGTGACTACATGGGGTGGAGGAGGAGGCACCCAGGGCGCAATGTCATCAAGCTAAAATGGTACCTTTTCGGTTAATATTAACTGGAAGGGTTTTTTTAACGCTTCCTGTACCACACCTTTACCTGACCTGCAGGTCAAAATTACAGAGAAGTTTATGCACAGGTTGTGCAGGGGAGGCCCTTTGCCACT
>DUMC01000071.1 GCA_012840075.1 Clostridiaceae bacterium
GATTTAAATACGGTGGGCTTAATCGTGTAGAAAAAATAAGAACTGATGTTGGGGGGAAGGGTATCAATGTTTCGAAGGTTTTAAGGAATTTCGATACGGATGTGTTTGCTTGTGGTATTGTAGCAGGAAAACAAGGTCGTGAAATTATTGAGTTTTTAAATAATAATTCAATTCCAAATTTGTTTACATATGCAGAAGGAGAGACAAGAACTAATTATAAAATTGTTGACATTGAAAGCAGAATTACTACGGAAATAAATGAACCCGGATTTTATGTAAATCAAGATGTGCTCGAAAACTGTATTGAAAATATAAAAAAGATGCTTCCGTCTATAGAGATAATGATTTTATCAGGTAGTTTACCGCTAGGGGTTAATGATGACATATATAAGAGGCTAATAGAAATTGCAAAGAATTATGACGTTAAAGTCATTTTAGATGCTGACAGTGAAAAACTAAAACGTGGTATTGAAGCTTCACCTTACGCAATTAAACCAAACCTTTTTGAATTCGAACAGCTTGTGGGAGCTAAGCTTGACAGTTATGAAAAAATAATTTCCGCTGCTAAAAAATACATAAAAATGGGAGCTGCTAATATAATCATAATATCTATGGGAGCAGAAGGAGCTTTTTTTGTAAGCGAAAGCATTGTTTATCTGGCTACTCCTTTTAAAATTAAATGTAAAAGCACGGTTGGCGCAGGAGATTCCATGGTAGCTGCATTGGCATATGGGCTTCAGAAAGGATACGATTTTAAAACAATTGCTTGTATGGCAGTGGCAGCAGGAACAATAACTGCTTCTAAAGAAGGTTCGGATGTTTGTACACTTAAGGAAGTTATGGAAAATATGCATTATATTCAAATAAAAGATTTGACAACGGTAGTGTCAAAAATTTAATGAAAAAATAAATCAATGGAGGTTATTTATATGAAGTTTTCATTTATTAAAGATAAGATAACCCCGCCTTTCCCTATGTTTCAAGGAGGATATGCTGCAAGAACTCATAAGAGCGAAGGAGTTCATGATGATCCATATGCAATGATTGCTATAATTCAAGCTAATAAAACCGTTATTTTTATTGCGCTGGATTTGCTTTATGGCGACAGGAATTTTGCCAATGGTATTAAGAAAGCCATATATGAAAAGTATGGCATAAAGGGAGAAGATATAATAATAAATTATTCTCACACCCATTCAGTAGTAAGAGTAATCGGGGAAGAAGATGAAAGTAAGTATAACGGTGCATGGAACAAAGATAAGAAAGATACTGAATATTTTGAAAAAATAGAGTATTATCATATTATAAAAAACAAAATAATTAATATGATTGGCAAAGGCTTACAAAACCTCATTGAAGGTGAAGCTTATATATGCAAAGGAAGCTCAAAATTTGGTGTAAGCAGAAGATATCCATGGAATGGCGGAGTCCTTTTTAAACCATACTTTAATGAAGATGCAATAGATAAGGATTTATTTCTCATAAAATTTATAGATAAAGACGGTAAAATACGCGGACTTATATATAATTATGCATGCCATGCTACTGTTCTAGGGGCTGATAATTATTTAATATCTGCAGATTATCCCGGAGTTGTAAGAAAGTATCTTGAGAGTAGGTATCCAGGAATGATACCTGTTTTTTTGCAAGGTTGTTGCGCCGACATTAATCCTTATATTGCAGCTGACGGAGACGGTTTTAAAGGTTGTAGTTTCGAAGAACTTGAAATAGCCGGAAAACAGCTCGCAGCTGAAATTCAAATGTTAATAAATGAAACGGAAGAAAATGAAAAAGAAACATTTAGCGACAATAAAGATGATACAATAAAAAGGAGAAAATGGAGAAAAGTAGATTTTAATATTAGAACTAGCAGTTCGGAAATAAAATTGTACACAGAAACTTGGAACATACAAAAGTGGGAATCACTTCTAAATGACCCGGAAACACCTGAATACAGGATAACGATAATTAAAGACATAATTCGTAACATGAATGAAGGTATAGAGAAAAATTTTCTTCCTTATTACATCTCAGTGTTTAGATTTGATGATAAAACTTGCATAATTGCACTGGAGTGTGAAGTTGTCAGTGAAATAGGGAAAAATATCAAAAAGATTTTGGATAACGAGGATGTAATTGTTCTTGGTTATTCTAACAGTAGCGCGTGCTATATTCCAACAAGAAAAATATTAAATGAAGGCGGTTATGAATGTGAATCATTTATGTTTGCAAGGCTTGAGGGACCTTTTGTGCCGGAAGTAGAGGACATAATAGTCGGTAAAGCGGTTTTGATGGCTAAAAGCATTTAATACTGGCAAAAAATGCTTAACAATCGATGCAAAAAATCCGAACATCGCACGATAAATATAAAATATATGGAACAAAATAATAATATTTTCGCACAAAATATTGCAAAAATGTGTTCGATATGATATGATACTTTTGGAGGTGGTTATATGAAATTTGTTGATAATAAGGAAAGTATCGTAATAACAGCAACTGAACTTAAACAAAACTTGGGGAAGTATCTAGATTTTGTTGAACAACAAAATGAGGTTGTAATTACAAAAAACGGTAAAAAGATTTGCAGGCTTACTCCTTATATAACGGATATCGGACAATATTTCTTGATGAAAGAGAAAGCATTAGACTATCAGTACGGAGGAAAAAAGGTTTCTTACGAGGAGTTCATGGAGATTTACGAAAAAAGCGATCTTAGAATGGAATTTATTAATGGCGAAATATACCTATTGTCTTCTCCTAATATTAACCATCAGAGAATATTAGGAAGGTTGCATCTTGCATTCAATGAATATTTTAAAGATAAAAAGTGTGAAGTATTTTTGGCACCTTTTGATGTACATTTTAGAAAAAAGGATATTAAAGAGCCGGATGTTATGCAATCGGACTTGCTTGTGGCGTGTGATGTTGAAGGAAATATCAACGAAAAGGGTAAGTATATGGGGACTCCAAGTCTGGTTATTGAAATATTATCGGATAGCACGCGAAGCAAGGATATGGTTGAAAAGCTGAATACTTATATGTTGTCAGGTGTAAAAGAATATTGGATTATTGATCAGAAGCAGGAACAGATCATTCTTTATACATTCAAAGATTTTGAAATAGATATGTGTAAGTTTTCCAAAAAGGGTGATATAGCACAATCATTCATATTTGACGGATTGGCAATAGATGTTTCCGGCTTATTTAGCAACCTTAGTGTTTGACATCATGTGATAAAAGTTAATAACATCAAAAAGGTCTATCAAAATGATAATTTAAGTTTCCTTTTTCTAAGTCAAATTATATTTAAATTATATTAGAATTAAATTATATTATTTCTAATGCTCTTAAAAATAAAGTCTTATATTATTAAAATGTAGAGAAAGGAGACCTTTTCTTTTATGAAAGGTGAATGTTTTGCAAAATTCTTTTCAGCCGTTGACAAACACAGGAATTTGATTTTAAGTGCAGAAAGACATATCTGGGCAAATCCCGAAATTGGATACAAAGAATGGAAGACCAGTGCTTACTTGGAGGAAAGGTTTGAAAAACTTGGCTACAAGCTCACAAGAGCAGGTAATATTCCAGGATTTTACGCTGATTTAGATACAGGAATGCCCGGTCCGAAAATATTGATTTTCGGCGAATTAGATTCTTTAATTTGCAAAGACCATCCTGATGCAGATCCTAAAACTGGGGCGGTTCATGCTTGTGGTCATAATGCGCAATGTGCAACATTACTGGGCGTTGCAGCCGCATTGAAAGAAGATGGTATATTGGAAGGTCTTTGCGGTTCTGTAAGATTGTGCGCTGTTCCGGCAGAAGAAGGAGTTGATATTACATATAGAGAAAATTTAAGAAAGTCCGGCATAATACAATATTATAGCGGTAAGGTTGAATTCTTACATAGAGGTTACTTTGATGATGTAGATATGGCTATCATGGTACACGTAACAAACAAGGAAAAAGGTTTCACAATAACAAGAGGTAGTATTGGCAATATTAAGAAAAGAATTATATACAAAGGTGTTGCAGCTCATGCAGGAGCACATCCCTATGACGGAATAAACGCTTTATATGCTGCAAACCTTGGACTAAATGCCATTAATGCATTAAGAGAGACATTTAAAGAAGAAGATCGTATAAGAGTACATCCAATAATTACTAAAGGAGGAGAAACCGCTAATGCTATTCCCGCTGAAGTTGTTATGGAATGCTATGTTAGAGGAATTAGCAGTGATGCAATTTATGCTGTTAATAATAAGGTTAATCGTGCACTTGCAGGAGCTGCCGTAAGTATGGGTGCAAACGTAAGAATAACTGATCGCCCCGGTTCATCACCACTTATTAATGATATGAATTTGATGGAAGTTGCCAAAACTGTAATGGAAGAAATTGTAGGCAGTGAAAATATTGAGATTTTCGATGACTTTAGGGCAGGCAGTACCGATATGGGAGATATTTCAGCAGTCATGCCGGCAATACATCCTTACACGGCAGGTGCAGCGGGAAAACCTCATGGTAACGATTTTTACATTGTCGATCCTGAAGAAGCTTGCATAAATCCGGCAAAAATGATAATGGGTATGATTTATCTCTTGCTTTCAAATAATGCAGAAAGGGCAAAAGAAATACTGGCCAAAAAGAATATTCGATATTCTTCCAAGGAAGAATATTTTAAAGATATTAACAGGTTTATGCAGGATAAGGACTTAGTTACTTATAAAGGGGACGGAAGTATTGTTATATTCGGTTAAATTTTTTTCGGAAGGAGTTAAATTGTATGACGAATACTATTAAGCGACTCCCGGTAATTATGATTTGCGAAAATTTAGATAAAGAAAAAATACGCAAGTTTGCGCAAAAATATAAAATACATAATGAATTTTTCATAAGAAATTATAAAAAGGGTGAAGAAACTTTTTGGGCTGAAGTTGAGACGGCCGCCGGAGAATTTAAAACAAAAGAAGATGCTTTGGAGAGATTTGAAAAAGAGTTTGGACCATACAGGAATGAGATGGAAGAAAGATGTTTTTTTATCGTACATAAGGAAAGTGATAGAATTATCGGAACAGCTACTGCATGGTACAATAATGAGTTTAAAGGTGAAAGATACGGGCGTGTCCACTGGGTAGGTATACATCCTGACTTCCAAGGTAGGAAACTTGCAAAGCCATTATTGGCAGAGGTTATGTTGTGTCTTGCAAAACATCACGATAAAGCATATCTGACTTCTCAAACCACGAGTTATAAAGCAATTAATATGTACCTGGATTTTGGTTTTGTACCTATGATAGCAGATGATGAAGCAATGAAAACGTGGAAATACCTGGAGAATATTTTAAGTCGTAAGATAATTTAAATAATGTACTCTCGAAATTTTGATAAAAATCTGAGCAGCTTTTTTTAGTTTTTTTATCAAATAAGAGGATAATAAATTTAATTAACGCAAAAATTTCGAAAATAACCCTTGTATACAAGAAAAATTTTCTTTATAATAGTATTAAACTTTGTGTATTTTCTGACACTTAGTGAATATTATGGTACATAAATCTATGTATATAAAACTATATACAGTTTTTGAAAAAATACGCTAATTTTATAAAAGAAAGGTGGAACAAATGGTTACTTTAAAGGACATAGCAGAAATTGCAGGGGTGAATGTTTCGACTGTATCAAAAGCACTAAGAGATAGTTCCGACATCAACGAAGAAACTAAATTAAGAATTATAAAAATAGCCCAAGAATTGGGTTACAAATATGAAGCTGTCAAGAAAAAAAGGCTTAATAATGAATTAGGAACTATAGGTGTGATATGTCCGGAAATAACAAGCAATTATTACTCTCAAATAGTAAGTATATTAGAAGAAAAAATAAAAGATGAAGGTTATTTTTGTATTATAGGTTTTACAAATTTCGAAAAAGAAAGTGAAAAATATTATCTTAAAAGTTTATATAATGCAGGAGTACAAGGAATAATATTTATATCTGAAAGCTTGGATTTAAGTGACATTTTAACAGAATATAAGAATAACACTTCCATACCACTGGTTTTAATCGCTCAAAATACTGATACACAAGATTTTGACTGTATAAAAATTGATGATGAATACGGGGTAAAGCTAGCTGTAGAATATCTAATCAGATCAGGGCATAAAGATATAGGATATATAGGAGATGAATTGTCAAACCCAAGGCTTGAAACTTTTATGAATGTAATGCATTCGAACAAGTTAAAAGTAAACAAAAAGTGGATCCAAGTAAGTGAAGAGAGATTCGAAAAATGCGGTTATGATTTGATGTGTAATATGTTGAAAAACGATGAATTACCTACAGCTATCCTTGGTGCATATGATGATATTGCCATAGGTGCAATTAAAGCAATTCATGATAAGGGTCTTAATGTCCCGGATAATATTTCTGTGATTGGAATAGATAATGTGAGAATAGCTTCTTATTATTCTCCTGAACTGACCACAATAGCAGGACCAATTGAGGAAATGGGTAAAATTGCTGTAAAATTATTGTTTAAAAAGGTTAAAGATCCGAATTATAAAGTAATACAAAATGTGAAGCTGTCTCCGATGCTAATTGAGAGAAAATCGGTTAAATTAATTAATCAGAATGCTTAATGATTAGTTATATTTATTCTCAATTTTTGAAAATACCATTTTGTACAGAATTTGTGCAGAAAGCGCTAAATACTTGTTAAATGATAATGTGATAATGACAAGGAATTCAGCTTTTTTAATTTGTGAAGTTATGATATTTAAAATTTTTTATCTCTAATTATAAGTTTTCTATATTGATACCTTTTAATTGACTTAAATAGCATATCATTTTCGAATTTGGAAGATATAGTTAATTAATTAGATACAAGTCAATATATGAACGTAAAAAGTAAAATTGTGAAAGGTTTAAAACTAAATATAATCTTTGTAAAACTAAACTTTGCTATTTTGGAAATACAGTATTGATTTAAAATTTTAGTTTATTATCGAAAAAATACATAAAAAAACGAAACACTTTTGAAAAATTATCGAAAATATTATTGACAATTCTGACATATATTATATAATAAAATTGAATTATTTTTGAAGGTAATAAAAAAAGTTACGAATATTTGATATCAAAACCAAGATTATAATTAATAAAAAAAAAGCATTACAGTGATTTAGGATTAATAGATATCAGCAATAAGTATTAACACTGCTTAGAATTTTCCCAAAATTAATCAGCATGCATTGTAAGTTACAATTATTAGCAACCTCACTAAAAATGTAAGTGTAGATAAATGCTACTACATAAAATAGAAGCTAGTATGTAAAAATTAACAAGTATATAAAACTGACAATCATCATATATAGAGATATTTATATGTAGGATGTGACTTTATTATGAAATATTTAATTGGTATTGATGCGGGTACAACTTCTATGAAAGGTATCCTAATTGACGAATATGGAAATAAAGTATGTCTTGCAAGTGAAAA
>DUMC01000072.1 GCA_012840075.1 Clostridiaceae bacterium
GGCTAGATTTAGTACATCCTGGTTAATAACTACTGTTTGTATGGGATAATCATCTGCAAGAATCAGTATCCCGGCACTGTCCTCGGCTTTTTTAACAAGTGACATAAGATCGGAACTTCTTTCAAAACTATATCCGCAATTTTTTAAGACATTATACAAATCGTTACTTTCGTTGCAGCAGAAAATCAGATTATTAGAGTAACACTTCATATAAAAACTCCTTTGCTTTTTAAATAATTGAACATACTACAATGTTATTATAACTTATTTGCGCAAATATAAAAGATATTTGCAAGTGTATTAAAAATAAAATTTTTGCTCTAAATCCCATTTAAGATTTGCCGATATAAAAATAAGAACAAGTTATGTTACAGTCACACAAGGAGGTGTGTGTATGCGAGTTTCAGGAGGAAGTGCAGTTACGGGAACAAATGAAGTTAATATGATAAAGATAGCAAAAGATAACATTAATAATACGGGTGTAATAAACAGCAAGGAAATTTCCGAAAAGCAGAACAGGACAGAATATATTAAAAAGAAATTATCAGAGCTTAATGAGTTTGAAAGAAGGGAATTGCCGGTAAGTGAAAAAGTTGTGCTTGAGGCCATAGAACGTGCAAATAAGGCTATTTCTCTTGCTAACAGAAGGTTAGAATATAGCATTCACGAAAAAACAAACGAAATCATAGTAAAGGTTATAAATACCGAAACTGAAGAAGTAATTCGAGAGATTCCCCCTGAAAAAATGTTGGACATGGTAGCCTGCATATGGGAAATGATCGGAATAATAGTTGATGAAAGAAGGTAGAGAGGTATGAGTATGGTTAATTTATTTACTTCATCTACGTTGAGAATATCCGGATTAGCGTCCGGAATGGATACGGAACTAATAATCAGTAACTTAATGAGGATAGAGAGACTCCCCTTAGATAGGCTTTATCAGAAAAAACAACTGGCAGAATGGAAAAGAGATCAATACAGGGATATCATAAACTTGATAAGAAGCTTAAGAGATGAGTATTTCGATGTAATTAAGCCGGCTAATTATTTGTTGTCTAATTCAGCTTATAAGAAATTTTCTGCCGTCAGTTCCGATAGCTCTGTCGTAACAGCTTCTGCCAATGCTGAGGCAATGGCAGGTACTTATGAAATAGTTGTCAAAAAATTGGCTACGGCGGCAGAGGCAAGGAGCAGCGGAACAGTAGGGGATACGATACAAAGTAAATCATTGAGTGAAATCGGGGATTTTAAAGTTTTTGAAGGGAAAAGTATAATCGTATCATTGGATGGAGTTACAAAGACTATAACTATTGGATCAGGAATTAATAGCATCGATGATTTGAAGAATAATTTGCAAAAACAAATAGATGAAGCTTTTGGAAAAGTCAAAGTAATTAAAGAAGAGGGAGATAGTTATATAAGTAAGATTGAAGTAGGCATTGTTGATGATAAAATTACTTTTAAAACAGCACAAGAAAGCGGAGCTACAAAACTAACCCTTTATAATTATGGCGATGCATCGCAAGATGGTTTATCCTTACTTGGCATAAACAACGGTGCAAGCAACAGGATAAACACCAATGAAACTCTTGAAAGCCTTGCCAAAAGAGTTCTAGGAACGGATGCTGATTCAATATTTGATGATGATGGGAATTTAACATTTTCCATTAATTCTCAAGAGTTTACTTTCTCCAAGAATACAACAATTTCCGCCATGTTAAACGCCATAAACAATAACGCTAATGCCCAAGCTACTATTAAATATGATGAACTCACCGGTAAATTTGTCCTGACGGCAAAACAGCTTGGTGCAGGAAAAAACTTAGACGTAGACGATACTCTTAAAAAGATTTTAGGTATAATTGATGTAGTAGATGGCACAGATGCGGAAGTTGAAATAGGTATGGTTGGAGGAGAAAAAACGTTAGTTACAAGAAGCAGTAACAGTTTTACTGTGAACGGGATCACATATAATTTGCAAAAAGCCGATGAATCTAAAACTATTACTATTAGGGTAGACACAGATGTAGACGGAATTTATGAAACTATAACCGGATTTATTAATAAGTACAACGAAATGATAGATAAGATAAACAGTAAACTAACGGAGAAGTACGACAGAAATTATCCTCCCTTAACGGAAGAACAGAAGAAAGCAATGAATGAAAAGGATATAGAACTTTGGGAGGAAAAAGCTAAAACGGGGCTCCTTAGAAATGACAGTATCCTTGAAAGAATGATTTTAGACTTAAGAAGGGCATTGTATGACAGCATCGAAGGAGTTAGCATTCATCTTACATCCATTGGTATTAAAACAGGTTCATATGAGCAAAGGGGCAAACTTGTTGTAGATGAGCAAAAACTTAAGGAAGCTATTAGAAATAATCCTGAAGGTGTAATGGAGCTGTTTAACAAAAAGTCGGAAAAATATCCTACTTATTCCAGAACTTTAACAGCAGAAGAGAGAGCAATACGTTATAAAGAGTCAGGCATTGCTCAAAGAATTTATGATATAATAGAAGATAATATTTCAACGTTTAGAGATAGCAACGGTAAAAAGGGTTTCCTTATTGAAAAGGCGGGAATACAAGGAGATGCTTCCGAGTTTACCAATTTGATATATAAAGAGATTAGGGAGTATGAATCTTCAATAAGCAAGATGTATGAGAAGCTTATAGAAAAAGAAAACGACTATTTTAGAAAGTTTGCTGCTATGGAAGAAGCTCTCAGCAGAATGTATGCACAAAGTGATTGGCTTTATGCCCAGTTGTCGTCTTTGACAAGCAAGTAATAATGTAGCAAAAGGAGAGATGTAGAAAATGGCAGTTAATAAAGCATATAGCCAGTATTATAATCAGTACAAGGAAAATACAATATTTACTTCCACACCGGAAGAACTTACCCTTATGCTATATAATGGGCTTGTAAAATTTATAATGCAAGCACAATTGGCAATTGAAGAAAAACAATTTGAAAAAGCTAATAGCAGTATTATAAGAGCGCAAGATATAGTTTTTGAGCTCCAAAACACCCTTGATCACAAATATGAGATTTCAAAGAGCCTGGCTCTTCTATACGATTATATGCATCGTAGGCTAGTTGATGCGAATTTAAGTAAAGATAAGGATATATTGGAAGAAGTCTTAGGATATGCAACCGAACTTAGAGATACGTGGGCGCAAGCCATGAAGATAGCTAAGAAGGAAAGAAGAGCCTAGGCTATCGATGTTGATATTTAGCTAATGTATGGTTAGAATAATTCTGTTATATTACTTTATAAATCTGTATTAATTTGCTAATAAATCTACTATATTGATAATTTAAGGAGAGAAAAAATGATTTCCGGTATTGAAAACATAAGAATGCTAAATAATTTATTGAAAGAAAAATATAACCTTCTTGAAAAAATGTGGGAACTGACAAAAAAACAATCCGAATCAATAGCTGCGGAAGATATAGTTGAACTTATGAGGTTAATTGATGAAAAACAGACCTGTATTAATGCTATTGATCAAATAGACGAAGAGTTCGATGAGATTTATATTCAATCTAAAGGATTGCTGAATGTGTTTCAAACAAAAGAAAGCAACATACCGGAAGCAAGGGAACTTAAGCAAAACACCGAAAGGATTGTTTCTGTAATTAACGATATTATGAAACTTGAAAAAGAAAATAATGAAAAAGTGAAAGATTCAATGCTCATTTATAAAAAGCAGATAAATAATATTGCTGTCGGAAGAAAAGCAATATCTGTGTATAATAAGCCTTATGCTGTAACCAATCCGTCCTACTTTATTGATAAAAAGAAATAGACTTCTTAATAATGCATTTCTGTAGCAAGCATTTCATATGGCATCCTGCCTGCAATAGCAATTTAATGCATTATATATGAAAACATATGTTTAAATTTATTTTCAGATATATTAAAACATATTTTTATTGAAAATTTATGCAAATGAAATTTCTAAATTTTTACAACAAATTATTGACAAAATGGAAAATATTATGTATAATTGGAAATAACAAACAAATTATACATAATATACATAGGAGCTATACATGATTTAACGCATGTAACTTAAATTATTAATATACGAAATTTAAATTATTCGTAATGAATTCTACTAATAATATGCAATGCGCTCTAAAGCTCATATATCTAAAAAAGTTTGATACGCACAAATTCTAACATACTATAAACTCTTGATATGAATGACAAATGCGTTATGTGAGGTAGTTATGATGAACAATAATGATGTTCATGAAAATTCAAGCCTGATGAATACCGTTTCAGAAGACATAAATATGGAGAATGAAAAGATGAAAAATAAAACCGGTGTTGAAGGAAGGATCCTGGCAGACAGATTTAGGCTTATAAAGATGCTGGGCAGCGGCGGCATGAGTACCGTGTATTTAGCGGAGAATATTAACCTTGGAACATTTTGGGCTATTAAGCAGATTCCCAAAGGTAATAAAAACGGTCCTGATATTTTGGTAGAACCAACAATTTTAAAGAAGCTTAATCATCCTTCATTGCCAAGGATTATAGACATTATTGAAGATGATAATAACCTATATATAGTTCAGGATTACATTGAAGGAACTCCGCTTGACAAAGAATTAGAAAAGGTGGGAAAGTTTCCTCTGGGGACTGTTCTTCAATGGTCCTTACAGATATGTGATGTGCTTATATATCTTCATGAATTTAAACCCAACCCTATAATATATAGGGATATGAAACCGGGGAATATAATACTTACACCGTGGAATGAAATCAAGCTTGTAGATTTCGGCATTGCAAGGGAGTATAAAGAAGGACGAAATAATGACACGGTATACATCGGAACTAAAGGTTATGCAGCCCCGGAACAATACGGAGATGGACAGACAAGTGTGGCTACGGATATATACTGCCTTGGAGTTACCATGTTCCAGCTTATTACCGGTAAATTACCTCGGGAATTATTTCTAAGTATGAAGTTACCAAGTTATTTTGCAGATGATTTACCTCCTTGCATGTCAGAAATTATTTCCAAGTGCACAAGATTTAATCCTGAGGAGAGATATAGCAGTGTGAGAGAATTAAAAAAGGATATTCTAAATGTAAAAAACCAACTGAAATTAAACAATCAGCCGAAAGAATTAACCGGTCAAATAGCATTAAATAATCAAAATACAAAAGACAAAATTGCAGAATTTAAAAATTTGTTTATTGGTAAATTTATTAATAATTTGAGCAGTAGTATCAGGAAATCAAAACCGGAATTATCATACAAAAGTATGATAATAACCGTTTGGGATAACACTGAGTTTGCTTGCGAGCTCGCATATGTTCTTGCCCAATCAACAAATTTAAATGTTTTATTAGCTGATATGGATTTGCTATGCCCCACTATTGATTTGATACTTAACATTAAAAAGTATCCTGAAAAAATAATGAGGGAAGGAATTTTAAATGAATCCGGACTTAATATTGTGTTAGATTCAGCAGCAAGAGGTACTTTGACTCGGGAGAGTTTTATCAATGCTTGCATTAAACGTAAAGAAGTAAGCAACTTGTACATACTGACAGGCAACTATAGGCTGGAAAATTACGAATATTACAGTAACGAAAGTTTAACTACCTTTATTGATAAATCGAGACAGCTATTTGATGTGGTAATTCTCGCTGTAAATAGATCCATATATGATGCATTTACAGTGATTTCATTAATTAAATCCGATATAAATATAATACCAATATGTGCAGTCGTGCATAAATTGCGTGAATTTAACAACTATATTGTTTTTTTAAAGGATAAACAAAAAATTCCTCTTGAAAAGAACAAGTTTGTAGCTTTTGAATATGATGCCAAAGTCCATTTGCAAGAACCTGCGATAAATGAAGCAACTCAATACAACTATCTTGGAAGTGTGAGATTTTGTCTTCAAAGGGAGAAGTGCAGAAATCAGCGAGTTGCATATTCCCAGAAGATGGATAAAAAAGTTAAAGAAGATTACATCAGGATTTTGCGTAAGATTAAAATATTAGCTTAAAACTTCAATTTAAGCATTTAAAGTATTACCTGAAAACCTTGATATTTTCTTGTTTCCATGACGAAGTTTTTTTTATAACTAATAATGGAATAAGGTGGTATTTATGCCAATAATAAGTACTATTCATAAAGATATTTTAAGCAATGGAGATGAACTGATCTATGAAAAAGATAAAAGCGATCTTAGTACAATTGTATCCAATATCACTTTCAATATTCTGCGGGATTCTCCCGGGTTGGTTGCTGATGTGGCTAATGGCTTGGTTGACAGAAGTGTACTTGAGACCAGCATAATTAAGGATATCGATAAAAATAAATATCACTATGGTATTTTTAGGGAAGAATTGATTAAAAAGGTTTTTGATTTTATGTTTGGTTACGGGGAGTTGCAGCAATATATTGAGGATGAAGAGATTACGGATATAGATGGTACTAAATACAATGAATTTGTAATTAAGCGCAATGGTGTGAGAAAAAAGGTCAACATAAACTTTGGTAATGAGAAGATATTTGATACATATTGTAAATTAATTGCTATCCGTAACGGGGGAATCCTGAATGAAAACGACAGCCATTGCAGGGTGACGGATGAAAAATGGCGTCTTCGAATTAATGTGTCCATAAAGCCCAGGAACATATCCGGACCGGCTATTAGCATCAGGAAACACCGGTTGAAAAGCCTTAATCTCGATGATTTAGTGAAACTTGGGATGATAAATCATCAAATTAAAGAATTTATGCAGAAACTGGCACTTTCAGATGCCACGGTATTATTCTGCGGCAAAGGTGCTGCCGGTAAAACCACTCTTATGAGAGCTTTTGTGAATATTCTTCCTGAGATGGAAAGAGTATTGATTGTCGAAGCAGATGCGGAAATATATCCGGATAAACCATATTGCATACAACAGAGGGTAAAGAAAGAAAACGAAGGAGGAAGGCCTGTAACTCTCAGAGAGCTGGTTAAGGACGGTCTTACGATGTCCCTTGATACTTATTGTATTGGCGAAATTGTAGGCGATGAAGCTTGGGAATTTGTAAAAGCTTCTTTCACAGGCCATAGAGGTATAGCTACAATACATTCGGAAAGCGCAGAAGATACCTTTTCCAGGTTGCTTATCTTAAGCAAAGGAGCAAATGTTCAGGAAAGTGAAAAGACAATAAAAGAGATGATGGCGAAAAGCATAGATATCATATTTTACTTGCAATCATTCAAAGTTGTAGATGTGCTGGAAGTTATAGGCTACAATCCGGTAGATGATAAGTTTACATATAACAGATTATTTGAATTCAAGATTCATCGTGAAGATTGCAATGGAAAGCTGGAAGGTGAGTTCATTAAACACTCTGAAGTTAAGGGAAGGTTAGCCGGCATCTTTTCCAGGAGAGGACTAGGAGGGAATTAAGATGGGGTTATGGCTTGAAATCGGAAGCAGTAAATTCTTAATACTGTTCATAATAAATTCATTATTAATACTACTTGCAACTGTTTTTACTTCATATCAAATCACTTGTATTTTTATTGATAAGAATATAAACAAAAATATTCAAGAACTAAGTAACAAACAGAAAGAAAAGAGAATGCTCAAAGAGATAAGAAGATATATGAATTCCGGTCCAGGCTCTTTTAAAATGAGTTTAATTGAAAAGGTAGAGCTCAATCTTATTGATAAATCAAATATAAAAAATTACATTCCATTTGCTAATTTTTATTTGTTAATTGCATGTTCCGTTATTATTTTCATTGCAAGCTTCAAAATAGTTTATAAGATTACCCTGTTCGTACCGTCTGCAATAATATTGTGCAGTTTAATGGCTTTAACACCGGTATTTATACTTGATATCATGACAAAGTATAATTCGGAAAAGGTTCGTAGAAAACTGGCAGGATTTGTTTCGGTATTGAACAGATGGTGCGCTGTAAAAGAGGACATATTCTATGCTTTTGAAAAATCCGTTGAATCCGGTATAGGAGAGCCTTTAAGAACTTACATAAGAGATATGATCATTCAGGTCAACAGGGGTGTTGAACCCTTGGAAGCCATAAGCATGCTGGAAATGAAGGTGGACAACCCGCAATTTAAGGATTTTATTGTCAACATTAAGCAAAATGTCAAACACAGGGGAGATATAAGAAAATTATTAAGCAATATGGAAGAGCAGTTCTATAAAATTGAGGAGGAATATAACAGAAGAAAAATATCAACGTATAAAGACAGAATAATCATCTATTTTATTATGGCTCTTGTTCTAATAGTAGGCTATGCATTTTTAAATATTAACCCCCAAGTTAAACATTTTTACTTGACTACAAATATAGGAAAGCTATTGTTGATGTTTTTCTGTGTACTTTATGCCATAGGATTTTATTTGACCGTAGGAATAACTAAATTTGATGTTTAAAATGAGTTGGAAATAACCTAGTAAAGCTGGTGGTAAAAGCATATGAGGGTAGTAACTCCGTAAAGGTGGGTGTTTCTGTGGTAAGTGTTAAAGAAATCATAAATGATATAGTTTTGTTTTCAATGGGCAATAAAATCTTCATACTTGTTATGTCTATTACAAATATGATACTAAGCTTTTTATTAATACAAAAAATAGAATCAATAACTAACAAAAATATCACTGAAGCCATGGGAAGGAGGGTGATAGGCAAATCACTTTATAAAAGGTGTACTTTTGCTTTAAAGACATACTTGCAAAATTATGAAAGGAGGATTGAAAAAGCCGGTTTTTTAGCAGAAGCAAAAGAAAAAGTTAAAGTAAAAGCTAAAAAGCTTGGGTTTGAAGGAGAAAACGGAGTAGTTTCATATTTATTCGTAAGATATGGCATTAGCATTTTGATCTTCATAACCGCATTCTTTATTAATTTTCCTTCTTTTGATGAAGCACTCAAAGCATCAGTAATTGCTCTTTTCATAACTGAAGTAAATTTCAGGAAAAAAGAAAAGGAACTGGAGCTTTCGCTTCAAAAATATGCTTATAAAATTTACAAATATCTTCACAACCAGATTTCCTCGGGTATTAAGGTAACTGATGCAATAAAAAACGTGTATGAAGTGATAAATGATAATAGGCTAAAAAATGTTTTAATCCGGATGGCTGCGAGGTATGAGCTGACAATGGATATAGACTCTGCCCTAAATGAATTTAGATCAGTATATGACACTCATGAAGCAGAAAGCTTTTGTGTAGCAATAAAACAGGGCATATTGACCGGGGACAACACTGAATTATTAGCAAGGCAGGAGGAAATCATGTTTAAAAAATATTTTGCCTATATACAAGCTGAAACCGACAGCCGGAAAACCAGGTGCCTAATGGCAGCGGTTGTATTCGTTGCAATTATTGTAATTATGATATTAATACCACTGATTTATGATGCAGCCGGTGCTCTGGAAAAAATATTCATGGGATAAAAAGTTTAATATTAATGAGATATTGATAAGATAAGAACATTTGCTCTTTAATATTTAAAGGGTAAACAATAGTAATTAATAAAAAGGGGAAAAGGAGAAATGAAGATGAAAAAACGTAAACATTTGCTTTTTATAAATAGTACGATCTTCTTTATAAATAAGGCCATTGTTAAATTTAATAATGCCATTTTTAGATTTAAAACAGCAACTGCTGAATTGAAAGATAACTTGTCGAATTTTAAAGTTAATCTACTCAGGCAAGTCTTAAGGCAAGGCTGCACACTTATGCAAAACAGAAATGGATTTGGTATGAATGAAGTACTGGGTATTGCGCTAGCAATAATTGTGGCAGCATTTGTAATAATCCCGGGATTGCAGGAGTTTGCCGAAGATGTTATATCAAGGTTAGTAACTTGGTGGGCTTCTACGGCAACAAAAGTTTTTGTAAATGGAAATAATTAATAAATTAACAAGCATGAAAAAAAGTAAACGTATAATAATTGATGTGTATAAAAAAGTATAGAAAAGGAGAAAAATGTTATCCAAATGCCGGTAAAAGCTTTGGTTTTCGGAATAACTTTAACTGTGCTTGTAGTAATATTTGTGATGATGATTGAAATATTCATCCCCTTGTCCGCTAAAATAGAATTTGATTCAATATGCCGCAGAGCAATACTTAAGATGGAAGTTGAAGGGGGCTTAACAGATTCTGTAAAGGATGCGTTGTTATCTGATTTAAATGAAAGGGGATTTACAAATGTTGTGATACAGGGAACCAGAAATGCAAAATACGGGGAGGAAATTTCATTGGTAGTCACAGGAGAGTATAAATATAGCATGATGACAAATCTATTTAGCCGAGAAGATTTTACAGGTAGTTTTAAATATGATAGAGTGACCATATCAAGAAAGGTTATAAACTAAAAGGTTATAAATCAGCTACAACCATGTAACTCAAATTTTTTGCAAAGAGGAATTAAATTAAATCTGTGATTATGTTATTTTCTATTGTAAAGGAATGTGGCCTTATGGGAAATAAAGCTGTTCATGCAAAGAATAAACCCGTTCATGAGAGAAAAAAAGCCATTTACATACACGTGAAAAAACAATCTATTCAGAGGAAAAAGAAAACTATATTCGTGGGAAAGAAAACTATTCTCATGGATAAGGGCAGTAGTGTAACTGATATATTGATAGGAGCGGCGATATTAGTTTTTTTAATAATTCCTGTATTTGCAGCAATAATTGAAAGATATATTATCCTGACAAAGATTCAAATTATAAAGGATTCAGTGGATTTAACCAATTCGTCAGTATATAACGCCTTGAGTGCTGAAGGTTTAGGTAAGAATATTGTGTCTTTTGACAGTGAAAAAGTACGAGATGTTTTTGTTGGAATTCTATCACAAAACATGAACCTCGATGAAAATTTATCGCCCAGAGAGAATTCAATTGCAGACGGTAAAGTATTTGTAAAATCATTGGAAGTTTATACGGATGATGTTCCTAATACTTGCCCCAACGGTGAAAGAATAGTACGGCCGACAATTCATAGCTGCATAACAGTTCCCATAAGGCCTTCTCTTTATACAAGCAAAATCCTGGAGTTAGCAGGAAAAAGCTATTTTGAATTCGATATTCACGTTGATTCCGAAATCCCTATAAACAATTAATACCAACAACCTTAAACCGCAGCTATTTAAGTTTATGAATGGTATTAATATAAGATTATTAGCGGTACTAAGATAAGTTTATGAGTTGAATGACAACTATTCAATCAACGGAAAGGAGGAAAGGCAAATCCTCTCCACCTTGTAGAAGACGGGGTATCCTTGCCAAAACAAGATGATGAAAAAAGTCAGTGTTTTAATATTAACTATTATGCTTTCGATAATATTTTTGTGTGTGGAAATTATAATAGTCAGAAAAGCAGCC
>DUMC01000073.1 GCA_012840075.1 Clostridiaceae bacterium
GAGCTGATGAATTTTGTTAATGTGGAATATAATAGTGACGTTCAATGGGTAAAGCTCCAAAAAGTTCCTTTGATTATACATTATCCAGGGTTAAAAAATGGTGAAACGATAAGTACCATAGGCGGTCAGATTGACATTCTGCCTACTATTGCAAACCTTATGGATTTTGAGGTTCCTTTTGCCTTAGGCAAGGACCTTTTGAATACAAATAGAGGGTATGCTGTCTTGAGAAATGGCACGGTAATAACTGATGACTATATTTATATTGCGGAACGCGATGAAATGTATTCTACTGCTACCAACAAGCTTATAAAATCTAAAAAATATGAAAATGATGTAAAGAATTTATTAAAGCAACTTAAGGTTTCCGACTTAATATTGGAAAAAGAGGCATTAAAATATATCGGCAATTATAGGAAAGGTCGATAATGAAGTAGGGAAATATTTCCCATACTTTGTTGATTTTATATATAAATAATAGGGTGAAATTTGTTTTATTATGCAGAAAAATGTAGTAATTATTCAATGTTTTGGAACACATAAAGCAGATAAGTAAAATAATGTTGAAAAATTATGGTAAATGATATAATATTTTATAACGGAAATTGTATGGAAGTTTTATCAAGTGAGTTTTATCAAGAAATAAAAAATAAAAAAAGGTTGGGAAGCAAAAAAATAAAAAGTAAAAAAGTAAAAATAAATTGAAAAAATAAGAAAAATTATCCCTACAAAGGATAAATTTTAGTGAGGTCATGGAGATGGTAAACAAAGAAAAAATTGCTCAACTTAAGAAAGAAATAAAGTTGTTGCAAGAGAAACTAGGGGAAACAATAAAAAATGATAATGAGGATATTAACAAAGGTAGAGCCTTAAGTATAAGCAAAGAGTTAGATGAACTTATAGTTGAATACTATAATGACTTAATTAGCAACAAACATTTATGAGATTTTTGCATTTATCCAAAATTAAACTGACTTCTTTTCTTTTTACATCCGAAGGAATATATGATATTACATTCTCAATAAAGTGGATTTTTAAGTTGCAGCATTTGCAAAAAAGATCGTAACTGATTTTACCGTTTTCATATAGTGTAATCATAAGTTTGAGAAAGTCGACAGTCAACATTGTTAATTGATAGATTTGCAAAAGGTTCACCCGCCTTTTAGCGTTGTGCACTGATATACTATATATATATATATTTTGAAATTTAAAATAGTCACCAGCACTATCGAAGACGATTTTCAACGCTTATTATATCATATTATGACAATTATATCACAATAAACAATCCTATGGAAGATTAAATCTACCATTTTTTTATTTAAATATACTATTTGTGGTAATAAGTGTCAACATAACGGGCAATAAAGTTAAAAAAACCATTATTCCCCGTTGTTTAATAGTTTTTACTAAATCGCCAGGTAAAGTTTAGGATTCATGGTATATATTACTTTCTATTAAGCTTACTATTTTTATTAATATTATCTCCGTTTTTTGGTTATATTAAACATTTATATAAATATTTACAAGTCATATTAATAAAATTTCCAATTAAATGATAAATTACTAAAAAAAATAATTATTGACAAATAAAGTAAATTAATGTATAATACAAATAATCCTTGAAATTACTTTTATTTACATTAATAGATAATTTAGGGGGTTAAAATGGGAAGATTAAAGCTATTAATCGGGGATGAGGATAAACTATATATAGAAAATCTTGCTGGATATATAATGGAAAAATTCCCGTATACATTTCAAATAAATTGCTTTACAGATATTGAGAGTTACCGAAGATATTTCATGGTAAACAAAAGCAACACGGACATAATACTTGCAAGTAGCAAATTTATTGATGCCATAGGAATGCAAGATAATAAGCAAAATCAAGACAATAAACAGGATTTAGAAAAAGGTAATAGGCAGGATTTTGAAACCGGCACCGTTGTAGTGCAAATTGTTGAAAAGAAAAAAACAAATGAAAGAAACAGCGTATATAAATATACCAATGGGTATTCCCTTGTTAAGAAAATCATCAGCATATATGAAAAGTCCATGCAAGCTGACATTCCAAAGAAACAAACTGCCACCAAGGTAATAGCTGTGTATTCACCGGCAGGAGGTACCGGGAAAACCACAATTGCTGTTAAATTAGCGCAATGTCTGTCAAGAGAAGGTTCTAGAATATTTTACTTGAATGTGGAATCTTTTAACACTCAAAGTTGTTTTTCAAAAAAAGGGGATGAAACCGATAGTTTAAGTATTTATATGCATTCTTTAAGTGATCATATGCATTCTGAAAAGCAAGGAGATTTCTCAAAATTATTATTTGCATTAAAACAAAAAGATGAGGATCTGATATTAAAAGTAAAGGAGGCTATACATTATGATTATTCCGGAAATATAGGTTACTTTTCACCCCCAGACAGTTTTTTGGAATTTGATGAATTGGATTCTTCGGAATTGAAGCTTTTGCTGGAAGAATTAATACAATCAGGACTATTCGATATTATTTTGCTGGATTTATCAAGTAGCTATAACTATAAAACCTTATCTTTAATTGAGGAAAGCCATGAAGTTATTATGGTAACAACTCCCGAAAGAATTGCAGTAACCAAGCTTATAGGCTTTTTAAATGATATCGGCCTTCATCAGAAAAAAAGAGGCATAAATTTTTTAGATAAAATCTTTTTAGTTATGAACCGCTGGCAAGAAAATGCAATGGAAAGCCGACATCTGGAAACATTAAACCGGAACTTATCTATAATAGGTAAGAGCTTTGAAATATTCCTTCCTGAGAGCAAAACTGACCTCTTGCTGGATTATGATCATAATAATATGAATATAGCTGCTGATTTCAACAGGGAATTATTTGATAGAGAATTATATAAGATAGCATACAGATATCGTTATAGTTAATGGCTGACTTGTATTTTTTTAAGGTGGTTTTATGATGTGTGAAAACAAAACCGGGCTGATTAATGAGATAAAAAACATAGTTGCTGCCAATCTTGACCTTACCAAAGATATTACAGATTCTGAGATAAAGGATTTGATAGTAGATGCAGTATTTCAAGTATCAAAACGTGAGTACTTTAGTATAAGCGAAAAACAAGAAATGGTGGAAACTATTTTTAATTCCATGAGGAGACTGGGACCAATTCAACCTTATCTTGAGGATGAAACTGTTACGGAAATTATGATAAACGGTCCGGACAAAATTTTTATTGAAAAAAACGGAAGAATTATAAAAGTGAGAGAAAAATTCGAGAGCATTGAGAAACTGGAGGATGTTATACAATCGGTTGTATCAAGGGCGAATAAAGTTGTTAATGAAGCTTCGCCTATCGTAGATGCCAGATTAAAAGACGGCTCAAGAATAAATGTAGTATTAAAGCCCATAGCTTTAAACGGTCCTGTGATGACCATAAGGAAGTTTCCTCAAAAACCCATTACTATGGAGCAACTTATTGAGTGGGGCTCGATTACCCGGGAAGCTGCCGATTTTTTAAAACAAGTAGTTCAGGCAAAATATAATATTTTCATTTGCGGTGGGACAGGTTCCGGAAAAACAACTTTTTTAAACGTTCTTACAAATTTTATTCCACCCGATGAGAGAATAATCACTATAGAGGACTCTGCAGAATTGCAAATAACGTCAATTGACAATTTGATCAGCTTGGAAACAAGAGATTCTAATATGGAAGGAAAAGGGAGAATAGGGATTAGGGAACTTATAAGGACAAGCTTGAGGATGAGGCCTGAAAGAATAATTGTCGGGGAGGTGAGAGGGGAAGAAGCTTTGGATATGCTTCAAGCTATGAACACAGGTCATGAAGGCTCACTTTCAACCGGCCATGGTAATTCCCCAAAAGACATGCTTATGAGGCTGGAAGTTATGGTATCCGGTGCTACACAATTACCATTGCATGCCATACGCCAGCAAATTGCCTCTACGATAGATATTATTATCCATTTAACCAGAATGAGAGACAAAACAAGGAAAGTTTTCGAAATTAGCGAAGTACAGGGATATTGTAACGGAGAAATTATACTAAATCCGCTTTTTAAGTTTGAAGACCTGGGAGATGATGAACATGGAAATGTTATAGGGCAGTTAAAAAGCAC
>DUMC01000008.1 GCA_012840075.1 Clostridiaceae bacterium
GCTATTTCCTTTACGGTTGCACCGTTTTTCATGAGAATTTTCACATGAAGCAGTTGCCTGAATTGTCGTGCAATCATGAATATTATTTTGGGAATCGGTTCTTTTAAAGTTATCAACTCAGATAAGAGTTTTAATGAATCTGCCATGTTTTTTGCCACTATCGCATCTGTTAAATCAAATATGATACTTTTGGGAGTTTTGCTTCCTACTTTTCTTACATCATCCAAGGTAATTGTTTTCCTGTCACCTACATAAGCAAGCAGCTTATCAATTTCGTTACGTATGCCGGTCATGCCAAAATCACTGATTTCAACTAAAAGAGATGCCGTTTCCGGATCTATTTGTTTTTTATTAGATTTAACTATGTTTTGAACCCATTTTACAAGATCTTCAGGTTTTTGGTAAGGAAATTCAACTACCAGACCTTGCTTCTCTATTTCTTTTGCCAGTTTCAAACGTTTGTCAATTTCATTTTCAATAAATATTAGGCAATTGTAAGATGGTAAGTTTTTTAAATACTCTGCCAGTATATCAGCATCGGATTTACTTTTTTTCAACTTTTTTTCATTCAATTTATTTTCATTTTGATCTTCAGTTTTTTCTTCTTTGTTCTTATTATCCTTTTCACTTTCCGCACTGCTTTTTTTACTTTCCGTACCGCTTTTAAAAAAGCCGGATTCTTTAACTATGACTAATTTCCTTTCGGAAAATACAGGCAGAGTGTCGCAACTGTCAATAATTTTTGTTACCGGTGTTTTTCCTTCAAAAACCGTCTTATTGAAGGCAGCGGTGTTCTGATCCAGTATTTTCTCTTCTATACTTTTGAGATAATACTTTATCAAAAAAACTTCAGGTCCATAAAACAGATAAACTGATTTTATATCATTATCCTTAATTTGCTTCTTTAAAGCATTAATGCTCATTGTCAAACATCACCTTTACCCTAATGTTTTTTCCGTTTGTTTTTATCATAACGGCACCGTTTACATCAGTTCTGTAGATTTTTGCTCCAATACTCCTATATCTCTCAATGACAGTTTCCGCCGGATGTCCGTAGTTGTTTTTTCCAACACTTATAATAGCAACTTTAGGCTTTACCATCTTAACAAAATCCTCTGTTGAGGAAGTTTCGGAACCATGATGCGGTACCTTAAGCACATGGATATCAGCAATATCATAAATCATATTTCCACTTTTGTAGGTTTCCACTAAAAGTTCTTCCGTTTCCTTTTCTATATCTCCGGTAAAAAGCATTTTAACATTCTTATAAATTAAGTTTAACACTAATGAATTATTATTTAAAGATGATTCTTCATTTTTCCCGAGTTCTAACCGGTTGGCTTCAAGCTGAGGGTTAAGTATATATAAGCATGTAAACTTGTCCAAAAAAATATAATCCCCTTCCTTGCAATATGTAATTTTAATATTTCTTTTAAAACATATATCAATAATTTTCGCAAGCTCATTATCTTCTTTATAATCCGGCAGAATTACATTATCCACCCTGATTTGTTCCAATACTGGATATAATCCCAGAATGTGATCCGCATGCCCATGGGAAGCAATAACCAGATCTAACTTAGTAACCCCGCTGTCCAGTAAAAAAGGTATAATTATTTGTTCCCCGGTATTCGGCTCGCCCTCTTCCTTTCCCTTTTCTCCACCGCCATCAATTAATATTGTTTTGCCCCCTTGCGTCCTGATAAAAATTGAATCTCCTGAGCCCACATCAAGAAACGTTACTTCCAGTTGACCCGGCATTAGGTTTATTATTAAAATTACTAAAATTATGGACAATACGGAGTAAATATAAAAGGTTCTATTTATCGAAATCTTATTTTTTATTTTAAACCATAAAAAGAACCATACCAGCATATAGCATATGATAATTATGAGTAACGAAGGCATACCCGCTTTAAAAACAGAAAATGGTAGACCGGCAGAAATTTTTGATATTTTTATTACTATATTTATAAATATGCTGTTAATAGCACCTAACATCCGTGATATATGAATGCTGACGTGACCGACTGTTGCCATAATAAGTCCCAACAACATGATAACCCCGGTAAAAGGTGCAACCAGCAAGTTGGATACTACCGATATAATTGAAATCTCATTAAAATACATTATTCCCAATGGAAAAACCCCTAACTGGGCTGAAATCGTGGTACTCAACACCCTGACTGTTTCTTTTATTATTCTATTTAAGGCAAAAAATTCCTTGATTCTGCTTAAAATCCCATTCTTAGGCAAAAGGTCATAGTTTAAACCGGATTTGAAACGTGCTTTGCTTTTGTTTTCATGCTCCAAATCATATTTAAATAACGATTTTATTAACCTCCTGATCATTTTATTTATGTTTTGATTGAGTAAAACAATGGATAAAGTAGCTGTAAAAGATAGCTGAAAACTTATGCTGAATAAAATGTGAGGATTTATTAGTAAGATAATTATGCATGCAAGAGAGATGCCGGTAATAGTATCCGTTTCTTTATATAAAACTTGTCCAATAAGTATCATAGAAGCCATAATCACTGCTCTTTGTACTGAAGGTTGTGCACCTGTAATTGAGATATAAAATATTAAGACAAAGATCACCAAGACGTTTGACAGAATCCTATTTATGCCCGCTTTCTTGAATATGTAAATAAAAGGCATCATTATGAAAACTACATGCAACCCCGATACAGATAATATGTGAGATAACCCGGAAGCTCTGAAAGCAGATTCAATATCTAAAGGTACTCCATTACGGTAGCCTGTTAACATGGCATTTAAAAGGCCTGCTTGTTCAGTTTTAAGGCTTGCGTTGATAATCCTTATGATGCTTTTTCGCACAATATTGCCTATTCGGAAAAAAGATATGTATTCTCCTGCTTCTATCTTGATTATTTCGCCTTCTTTAATATACATTGTTGCTGATACACCGCTGACAGCAAGGTAATTCCTGTAATCAAATCCACCCGGATTTCTCTTGCCGGCCGGAATGTTTAATATTCCTGTTAGTTCTATTTTATTTCCATAAACCAGTTCCGTATTATTCTCATAATCCGGCTTGTTCGCACATTTCTTAGCCGATTCGCTTGTTTTTGTACTAAATGATTCATTTGTCTTATTAAAAGCTGTTTTAATAATAGTCAGTCTTATATTTCCCTTGACAGATTGAAAATTAATTCCGTCTTTTGAAATTTCCTCACATAAAACTATACAAGTAATCTTATCATCCTCAATTTCAACTTCCGAATTAATTATCCCCTTTATAATGACTCGTTCCCCTTCAAATGCCTCGTATTTATCTTTGATCTTTTTATCAAGATACAAAAATTCAAAGCCCCCTATAATATAACATAAAATCATTCCCATAATTATAAATGTGTTGTTTAATATGCCTTGCGTATTAAACAAAGTTATAAATATTGCCAAAATTGCAAATGAAAATATACTTGAGAGAAATATAAATTCATAACTGTTTGTAGTTCTTGCAAGCAAAATTCCTACTACTAAAGCAAATGCAAAAAGGGACAACGGTCTTTTCATCCTAACCTCACCTGCATATATAGATCAATAAGATCATAATTATCAATATATTAACTTAATTATTACTTATTATACATTATTTTACATGTAAATAAAATGTACTTTTAGAATATTTTAACATAAAAAGAAAAAATAAAAAGCATCCATTAAAGGATGCTTAAACTCAGAATTCATTTTACAGTTGTTATTTGAGTTGTTATTTGAGTCATTATCTTGATTGCTATCTAATTATTCTTCTTGCCGTTACCAATACTCTACTATAATATCCCTGGTTCAACGAATCAATAACAACTCTTCCTCTTCCGCCCGAAGCATGGATAAATTGTCCGTTCCCTATATAAATACCAGTATGGTCAATATAACCGGAACCCGTATTGAAAAATACAAGATCTCCCGGTTTTAGCTCTGCTTTACTTACTTTTATTCCTTGCTTTGCTTGGTCGGCCGCTACACGGTTAAGAGTAATGCCGATTCTTTTATAAACATAATATACAAGTCCCGAACAATCAAATCCGTTAGGGCTTGTCCCTCCCCAAACATATTTAACACCATAAAAACTCTTTGCTAAATCAACAACCTGCTGCCTTAAATCTGAATTTCTGTCTCCTTCCGTGGACTGCCCCCTGGATGCCAACGTAACTGTCGGTCTTTTACCAAGGCCATAATTAGTATTGATATACTCATAATTTACCCAACCGAAACTACCATTTTCCAACTTAATCTTGTACCAATCTCCGTACCAGGAATATACATCAAACTTTTCTCCTTGTTTTACCTGACCTATGACTTTGGCTTTAATATCATGTGAAGCCCTAACATTTACAACGTTTCCGGTAATAACGCCTTTATCTATGGGTTTAAAGTCAAAGGAAATATAATCACCGCAAACCCAGCCTTTTACATTACCGGCTTCTATATGATACCATGTTTCGGAACCTGCAATTGACCTTGATTCGAGAACATTTATTTCCATACCTTTCTTTATTTGGGCTACTATTTTCGACGAAGTTCCCACATTTTCTCGAACATTAAGTACACTTGCCGTAACCACTCCTTTGTCTTTCAAATCCCCTGAAGCAGTATCACTTGCACTTAGAACGTTCATACTTACTGCTTCCGTCTGTGATTCCGGCTGTGCATTAACTTCTTTTACGTTGACATAATCACCGTGTACCCAGCCTGTCATATTATTATAAGAAATCTTATACCATTCTCCGTTTGCTTCGATTATCTCTACTTTTGTATCTCTAAGGAGCTGTGCTATTATTGTAGCTGAAGTTGAAGGGGTCTGCCTTACATTTAAACAATCTGTCGTAACAATTCCCTCTTTTGCAGCCTCAGCATGAATAATAGGTGAAAAAAGTAAAAAAAGCAGAGCCATTGCAAAAACACTTAAAGGTATTTTTGCATCGATAACTTTTTTGAGCATGTACACTTTATGCATATTTTCCTCCTATTTAGCTTCCGGAGTTAGCTGACGGGTTCGGGAATAGGATACCCTACCATTTTTGAGATAATATTACAACCTAAATAATACCAAGATATTATTGTTTTAGGCACACGGTAAAAAATATGTACAAGTAATTACCAACTTATCAAAAACATAATACTTGGTATAAAAAACACGTTGCCAAAATTATCTCAAAAATGGACTAACCCCTCATTTTGGTTCCTCCGTACCCCATAAATGGGGATTCAGCTTTTTAGAGATTTATAATATAGATTCAGTTGTATAAACGTATAACTTGCAACTGAATCTATATTATGTGTATATTATACACTTCTTAGGATAGTTTGTCAAATTCAGCGAGGAAAAAACGAAAAACATCAATTATCATTGTCACTTTTTGGATCTATTATATTTCCTATACTTAAAACAGCGTTTATTAATATGCCAAATATCGCTGCACCGGCAACACATGGAACTTCTATTCCGAAGAAAGGTATGTTTCCTCCGAATCCATATTGTCCCCCTACTCCTATAACCATTATAGTTGCAATTACCGCTATGTTTTTCGCACTGAATAGGTCCACCTTTTTCTCAACCATAATTGCAATACCTTGTGCAGCTATTGCACCAAACAAATAAACTTCCATTCCTCCAATTACTGAAGTCGGAATGGAATATATGGCATTTACAAGAGGTGTGAAACAAGCTATTACCATGGCAATTATTGTTGCTACTACTAGAACCGGAACTGAGAACACCCTTGTAATTGCCATTGCACTGATATTCTCACCGTAATTTGTACCTGCAGGTCCTCCCACAAAACCGGAAACAATATCGGCAATACCGTCACCAATTAAATTAAGCCCGAGCTTGTCCGCTATATTATATATTTTATTTACGCCCTTCTTCTTAGCTAAATCATTTACGTAAACATCAAGCTGATATACATGGGCTGTTGACTCAGGTATAGTTGCAATAGCTATAGGCATTATTGAAGCAACTGCCAGCAATGAAGGTTTAGGTAACGTAAAAATCGGAGGCGCAAAGATTCCGGTGTTAGCCGAAACAGGTAACACTTTAAACAAATCAATTCCTGTTGCTAACTTAACAATATATGCCGTAATACAACCGACAATTGGTCCTAACAGAAGCGGAAGTTGTCCTGCAAAACCTTTTAGATACACTGAGAATAAGATAGTTGAAAGTAAGGTAACGAGAGATATTATCCATGCCATATTGGTTGCTAAGGCAATTTGGGATCCCTCTACCGCTACGGTGCCTGCCGTATCGATTGCAATTGAAGCGGCATCTTTTAACGCCGTAGCTGCCAGTGTCAATCCGATTATTATAGCAACCGGTCCTGTAACGGAAGCCGGAAGGATTTTTTCTATTGTATCTTTACCAAATCGTTTAATAATAATACCTGCTGCTATGGATACAAAACCAGACATGATAATACCAAACTGGGCAATTGAAATTTTTTCATTAAGAGAATATCCGGCAAGTGCCTCTGAAACCATCAGGCTGCTAATTGCAGCAACATATGAAAAACTTGAGCCATAATATAAAGGTAAGGTTCCTCGGGTAACCAAAATAAAGCACAATGTTGCTAAACCGCTTGCAAAGATTGTCGTTGAAATGTGAAAACCTGTGATAATTGCGACTGCAACTGTGGCAGGAAACATTACAATTACTTGTTGAATTGCATAAAGTAGTAACTTAAATACAGGTGGCCTTTCATCAGGAAGGTAGCCGATTAATTGTTGATTTTTCTCCATAATCACATCTCCTTTATTACATAATCTTGTAAAACGAGAACTTCTCAGTACAATATAATGCCTATACAGCAAAAAATCTTGCCTGTAAAGCGCAGACAAGATTGCATTTAACATACAGGTTTCATATTTCTTAATAACTCAAAAATTGCCATATGATGCTTGATCATATGGCTCTCAGTAAAGTCTTGCTTTAAATTTGCGCAAAACTTATAAGAAATATTCACCTGTATTGTCAAGTTAAATCCGTATCTTATCGGCATCACTGTACCAATTTTAAAGATAACTTATTAAATTTTCTTTGTTATCGTAACATACAAATTTTAATTTTTCAATATGAATTTATAAATTTTTTATAAAAGTAAAAAAATCTTCATTTTTTATTATGAATTAACTATGAAAGGTGTA
>DUMC01000074.1 GCA_012840075.1 Clostridiaceae bacterium
AAAATCTTTTTAACGCAATAGCATTTCTTACTTCATCACTTAACATATTTTTGACCTCCCATTACTTTTTCAGGAAGCCATGACCGGTCAGGCTGTTCTTTACTTTGAATACTACCATAAATATTCCATCAATCATAGGCAAATACAGTGTTGACGGCCGGTTTTATGTTAAATTTTTCAGAAATACTTTTTTAAACTCTACTGTATTGTTATAATTAATTTGTAGGTTTTTTGTTTGCTGCAAGGAATGTTTTAGCAGTAGCTTGATAATATTTTTGAGAAAAAAAGTGAATGTCGGGAAATTCACTTATCATTATCGCTAAAACATTTCTTGCTTTTTCTATGTCTTCAAGAGTTTTATCAGGCAACTTCACCTCTTGTATTATCTGTCTTATCCCATTTTGTATCGCATTGATGTTTTTAATGAATTTTTTTCTGTAGTAGTATAGAATTTGTCTTGAAAACTGTAAGTTATACTTTAAATTTAATAGTTTAATAACTGAATTAATGCTGCCTTCCCGATAAAATGAATTGTATATGTACTCAAAAATATGATAAACTGATAGAAAATGGCATAGTAAAGGATGGACAGATATCTCTGACTACGCTATACAGGTTCTTAAATTCATCAAGCTGCAAGAATATACAAGAAACTGAGGAGAAAAAGGAAATTAAGAGATTTGCACATCAATATATAAATGAGCTATGGTATGGGGATGTAATGTACGGACCTTACATACAAGAGGGGAGAAAGAAAAAACCCACTTACTTAATGGCATATATAGATGATGCATCAAGGCTTATAGCTCACGGAGAATTCTACTATACACAAAATTTTGAAGCATTAAGGCATTCATTTAAAGAAGCTGTGCTAAAAAGAGGTATTCCGGCTCTACTCTATACCGATAATGGAAAAATTTATCGTTCACAGCAGTTTGAATTCATGTGTGCTAGCATAGGTTGTTCTCTGATCCATTCGAAACCATTTGTCCCAACCTCTAGAGGCAAGATCGAAAGATTCTTTCTAACTGTCAGAGAAAGGTTCCTGTCTCAACTTGATATGAATGAAATCAAGAGTTTGGATGCTTTAAATTTAAGGTTTTGGAAATGGCTTGATGAGGATTATCACAAGAAACCCCACTCATCGCTTAATGGATTAACTCCGTTAGACTTTTTCATGTCACAGATTTCAAGGGTAAAACTGTGTACCGACCCTGCACAGTTGGAAGAAAAGTTCCTTCTGCGTATAAAACGTAAAGTTAACCACGATGGCACATTTACTATTAATAATATACTATATGAAACTAATATTAAGTTTGCATGTCAAAGAGTTGAGATTAGATACGATCCTCAATGGCTTGATATACCCTTTATGCCGGTATTCATATATCACGAAGATAAAAAGGTTGGTGAAGCCGTACAGGTTAATTTCCATGATAATGCTCATATGAAACGAAGAGGCAGACCTAAAAATTCGGAATTAATAGTAGATTTGCAGGATAACGAAGTATCTGTAAAGCCTGTTAATATCCCGGAAACAAAGCAAACAATTTCCTTCAAAACCATCATGAAAGGAGAGTAGTAATCATGTTCAGGCAGTTTTTCGGACTAAAATACAATCCATTTGGGAAAGAACTTGATATTTCAAATGTTTATGAAAGTGAAGATATGAAAGAATTGAACTCAAGATTTAAATATATTCAAACCATTCGTGGAATGTTTCTTTTAATTGGCGAACCAGGGATGGGAAAATCTACAGCCTTAAGGAAACTTTCAACCGAGTTAAATCCCGGGCTTTACAAACCATGCTACTTCTCTTTATCCACAGTCACTGTTATGGATTTTTATCGTGGTTTGCTAATGTCTTTAGGAGAAGTACCTTCACATAAGAAGGTTACGATGTTTCACCAGATACAACAAGCAATAATGTCATTATACTATAATCAAAAAATTACTCCCGTCATTATATTGGATGAAGTCCAAATGCTTTCAAACAGCATACTTGAAGAATTAAGGCTTTTATTTAACTTTAAAATGGACTCTGAAAACCCTTTTATATTAATACTGTCAGGACAGTCGCAAATCAGGAACAAACTGCAGTTAGCCATAAATGTACCTTTAAAGCAGCGTATAGCCGTAAAATACATAATGCAAGGGTTAAAACCTGAGGAACTTCCGGAATATATTAGCACAAGACTTAAACTTGCAGGTTTACATGAAAATATATTTACTCCAGCTGCAATAGAAGCTATATATTCTGCATCAAAGGGTATACCACGCCTTGTTAACAGTCTTGCAACTGCAAGCCTTATATATGCCTGCTCAATAAAGCAGAAGCATATAGATGAAGAAATTGTCTATCAGGGACAAAAAGATTTTGAAGTGTAAGGAGGCAGTTTGAATATGGTACAAAACAATAACAAAAAGTACGAAATTGATATATTGAAAAATCCTACAACCATAAAGCTTTTAGCACAACAAATTAAAGCTGCCTGCGATGCTTACATATCAAGAAAAATGAAAGAGAAAGAGTTCCGCGACCTCATTCTTTATTACGCTACCTATCACGGTAAAAAACTCTTCTCTGCATCCGGCAGCCTTAACCC
>DUMC01000075.1 GCA_012840075.1 Clostridiaceae bacterium
GCTTTTTCTTCAACCAAATCACAACATGCTGCTAATTCGACATCAGGATTTAGATCAGCATATTTCTTATATGAAGGACCGTGACCTGAAGTTGCCATGGCTCCACAACCGACAGTGCAGATTTTAAACGACATAGTGTTTACCTACCTTTCAAATCTTATTATTGCAAAAGGGGATATTCCTTTATTATTATTTCAAAGAGGAATGTCCCCATATAATTAATGAAGCGAATGATATCAATCATCTAATAATTCCCTTGCCTGTTTTATATAAAGCGCAAAACCGGCTTCGCTTATTAGAAGCGTTTCATTAGAACTTTCCATTTTTCGCAAAGTTATTGTATTTATCCGATCAGCAAAGGGATTATCATTATTGCTAGTTTGAGGGGGACCTGATATACCGGTATCAATATTTGATTTCAACTGCTCGTTCAAAGATGCCGTAAGCGCATCTTTATCAATACGGTTTACAGCTAAATTAAGATCTCTTGCTATATTAAATTGTTCTGTTCCGATAAACTCAGCCCTTCGTTCCCTGCTTCCCCAAACTGCACCATCTCCCGTTAATTGTATAGGTTCTCCATATTGCTCTTTCATCTTTTTTAAGATAGCATCATATTTGTCGATTGTATAATTTATCGTTATACCAACCAATGCTTGGGGCATTGTTTTATCTTTATATTCATACGGTTCGGTAAAAGTTAACTGTATACTCTTTGGTTTTTGTCCCATTATCTCTTTGTCGTACAATAAAGCAAAGATTTTCCTTCCGTTGCTTGTGCTGATTTGTTCCATAGCACTTTTATCTACTCCTAAAGCATTGGCTGCTTCTTCCATGGTCATTCCCCAGGACAAGCCGTCTATAGGTGGCTCAAGCCCAATGTCATCGATATTTCCTGAAGCATTGCCTTTTTGACAACTTACACACAAAAGTATAATGCCTAAAATAATTACTGTCATAGAAAAGACCTTATGTTTTTTTATAACATTAAACATAAGTACTTCTCCTTTCCGTACAGTATTATTAGGTCATTATACAATATATATATTAAATCTCTATTAAATTGCAATTTTAGTTTATATTTGCCGTTGTAAAATGTCAAGTAAGATGTTTATGCATGAATGGTTCTACTGTTGTTCCGCCTTTTCCCTTTCAGTTTTTCCGTCTTTTCGATATACTTGACTTTTTTGAAATGCGATGATAAGCTAATTAATGTTGACACTTTGTTCTATGAAAAATGCTGATATTTTGTAAAAAATGAGTGAAATGTGCTTGAGGTCGAGGTCAAGCAGCTTTTATGTTTCTGGGGTTTAAGCATTTACTTACCGTATACATAGATTTATATACATTTTATTAATTACAAGAAAATGAATAAATTATGGTATATGTGTCCTAGTTACTCAAGTTAATTTTAAATGTGTGTTTGCGTTTTGTTGGTCGTTTTTAACTTGTAGAGGGGAGAGCAGGGATTATCACATTTTTAGTTTGTCCGGATGATCTTGACAATAGATTATAGATTAATGAAGCATATACTGGCGGCGGGGTGTTTAATCTCGTCGCTTTATCTATGCTAACTATGCCAATTACGTTTTGCAAAGTATTATTAAGCTTTACATTTTTCAAAAATATTAAAAAAAGCTGATAAAAAAATAAGCAAATGAATATAAATACTGATGTTTTATACATTATTTCCATATATTTTAAGCATTTTAAAGGGGGAAAATAAGTGGAAAAATACTTGCCGGATTATATGATTTCTGCTTTTGCTGCGCAGGGTATTGATACTTCCGAACTTATTTATGCCATACACACGGATTCGGGATCTGATAGCGAAAATTTGGACGTTTATACTGCTGTTGATAAGGAAAATATGTATATTCTTTATGGAACGGAGAAAGTAGTAAAAACCACGGGTGCTAGGAGAATCGTTGCAGTATATGAACCTACAAAGATTGAAAAATATCCACTTTCGCAGCTAGGGGAGCTTTCGTGTGAACGGTTGTTGTCAACAGGGAGGCTTATAAGCGAAAAAGAAAATAATTCAAAAATACTGCTGGTATTTTCGATAGGCTATTTGTCAGATGTTGATAAGCTTATAAAAGTAATCAAAAATTTGCGTGAAGGTGCTCCGCCTTTAAAAGATGTCATTGTTGACGAAGAGCTTTTTTGTCCGAAATGCGGAACAAGGTATCCGGAGCCTGAGCGAAAGCTGTGCCCGAAATGCATGGATAAAATTTCTATAACCAGGCGCTTGTTAAGCTTTTTTGTTCATTACCGAAAGAAGGTTGTCATCATTTTTATTACAATGTTGGCGGGTTCGATTTTTTCTATTTTCTCACCCCTTGTAGGTTCGAAATTTTTCATTGATGAAGTGCTTACAGAAGGGGGAGGTTTTTATGGAGCTGTTTTTGCCGCCGTATGTCTGATATTTTTTGTTAGGGCTTTTGGTGTAGCTCTTAACATACTCTATTCTTATGTCCTGGCTAAAACAGTTCCTTGGATTGTACAGGATTTGAAGCTAAAAATATTTGAAGCTATGCAGCGATTGTCTGTTGGTTTTTATACATCAAAGCGCACAGGTTCTTTAATGAATCGTGTAAATCAGGACGCAAACAATATTTACTGGTTTTTTGTCGACGGTGTTCCATATGTAATTGTAAATGTATTAACTTTTACAGGTGTAGTTATTTTAATGTGCATACTTAATTTTAGGCTTGCTATAGTATGCATAACAATAATTCCTATAACAGTGGGCTTTTTTAGAATTTTGTGGAGTATTTTCCGCAAATATCATCATAAGAACTGGATATATAGGTCACAGCTTAATTCCATGGTTAGCGATTCCGTAAACGGCCAGCGTGTTATCAAAGCTTTTGCAAGGGAAGACGATGAAGCACAGCGCTTTTCAGAAGTAGGAAATAAGCAAGCTGCAGTTGATATCCGGGCAATTAATACAGGCTATACAGCCTTTCCGCTTATATATCTGTTTATGTTTTTCGGACAGGTGATAGTGACGATTATAGGAGGCCGTATGGTACTGGAAGGTGAAATTACTTTAGGAACGCTGCTGACTTTTATATCTTACTTAACCATGCTTTACGGCCCTCTGGAGTTCATGTCCTGGGTTTCTAACTGGTGGGCACGCTGCGTTGACTCAGCCCAGAGAGTTTTTGAGATTATAGATGCTAAACCTGACATAACCGAACCCGAAAATCCTGTCATACTTGATCGCATCAGGGGTGATATTGAAATTAAGGGTGTAAAATTTGAATATGATCCGGCAACACCCGTACTAAAGGGTCTTGATTTATCCATAAAGGCCGGTACAATGTTAGGCATCGTAGGTAAAACAGGTGTAGGTAAGACTACTCTTGCTAACCTGATAGCCAGACTTTACGATGTTACGGAAGGTTCAATAACCATTGATGGTGTTGACGTAAGACGACTATCACTGTCCCAGTTAAGAAAAAGTGTCGGCATTGTATCCCAGGAAATTTACTTATTCATCGGTACAATTGCAGATAATATAAGGTATGCAAGGCCGGATGCATCTATGGAGGACGTAATCAGAGCTGCAAAAGCTGCATCGGCTCATGAATTCATCATGATGCTACCGGATGGTTATGAAACAAGAGTGGGTGCAGGAGGACATGACCTTTCAGGGGGAGAAAAACAGCGCTTATCCATTGCAAGAACAATTTTACAGGATCCCGATATTTTAATTCTTGATGAAGCTACGGCAGCCATGGATACTGAAACGGAAGCGAGTATTCAAAAAGCTCTTTCCAACCTGCAAAAAGGCAGAACAACCATTGCAATAGCCCATAGATTATCAACATTGCGTGATGCAGACGCCATTGCTGTTATCAGCGATGGTAAGGTGGTAGAGTACGGAACTCATAAGGAACTTATGGAGAAAAAAGGAGAGTATCACAAGCTTTATTCAATTCAACTGGAAGGGCTTAAAATAATAAATATGGAAAGTTAAATTGTTTCATATTTATAGATTCAATAAAAAGTTCGATGAGGATTTAGTGAAGAGAAAAGAAGATGGAAACAAAAACGGAAAAAGATTGAAAGAGGAGTGGTTTAGTTTTATGGATGCTGCAGTACAAGAAAAAAAGACATCGGCAACATCAACGACATCAACAACTGCACAAGTAACGGAAAAACAAAAAAGGATAGAACAAAAATCTGCATCATCTCTGGCAGATGCCATTGATATAGGATGGCTTGATCTCAGTAAAGCAGAATTTTATGTTACCCCCGGAGGGTTTACGGGATTGAGATATGACGGAAAGGATTATAATCGCATTATATTAAGACGTGCACTTCCAATTAAGCACCCTGACGAGTATATATCAGTGGCTGATAAGGATAATAAAGAAATCGGAATGATACGTTCACTTTTGGAGTTAAGTGAAGAACAGCGCAAGATAGTGCAAGCTGAACTTGATAAGAGATATTATTGTCCTACGGTATATGAAGTAAAGTCTGTAAAAGACAAACTAGGGTACGTATATTTTGAGTTAATAATCGGCCGGGATGGAGTCAAATATAAGAAAAATTGTGCCGTAAAAGATGTCAGCAAAAACATACGTATGCTTGATGACGATAAACTGGCTATATTTGATGTAGATGGTAACAGATATATTGTTGAATCTTTGTCCAAGCTTGATAAAAAAAGTCTGAAAAGACTTGAGCCGTATCTCTTCTAGAGTTTGTTTAAAACTGTGGGATTATATTTTAAAATTGTCGGATTGCTTTGATATTACTGCATTGTTATGGCATTGAAGTAGAAATTTTTTAGCATTGCTATAAAAAAATTAGCATTGCCATAGAAAGGTGGATTATAGCAGTGGAAATGTATACATTTAAATATGATCTCGATCTTGAAATGAACCCTGCTAACGGTGTTTTAAGTTTTGACGAGACCGGAAGTATAACATCGCGAATAGATGAAAAAATATTACTTACATTATCAGCGGAAAACGTTGAAGAAGCATTGATAATGGCAGGTATCGGATGCGGTGTTCTATTCGTTAAAATGAAAGACGGTAGTGAACAAATATTATGCCGCTTCACGATGTCTGCAATGAAGGCTGCAGGTGAATTTTGCAAGATAGTTAACTTCTATGTACAAACGAAACAATTTGTTATCCCTAAGGAAAAGGGAAAACAAGTATGTGAAAAATGCGGCCGTCCTTTAATTGAAGGCATATCGGTTTGCCTGTTCTGCTATAATAGGGTTGGAGTATTAAAAAGGGCTTTTGAATTTATGAGACCATTTACTAAAGAAATAATTCTGGCTGAGATTTTTCTTGCAATATCTTCCGGATTATATCTTCTAGTTCCGATTTTCAGCCGCATTATTATTGATGATTATTTACGTCCAATGACAGGGACTTTTCAGCAAGTTCTTTTACTGGCAAGCGCTATGTTGCTTGCCAGAGCCCTTGGTGAGGTAATTTTCATTTTAAGTTCTAGAGTTTTTAATAAAGCAAGCATTCTTTATGCTAACAACTTAAGAAACGCAGCCTATGAAAAAATACAAAAGTTGTCTATGAACTCACTATCTAAGAGAACTCCGGGAGACTTGATACGGCGTATAATGGAAGATACAACTACTGTAAAAGATTTTATATCGGACGGTGGTCGCTGGGCTGTAGAGCAGATAATAATGTTTGTGATTGTACTTGCTATCCTGCTTTTTACTAATTTAAAGCTGACTTTGCTGGTATTTTTACCCGTTCCGATAGTATCCCTTGCGCTATCTAGATTTTGGCAGTTTATCCATATACGATATGAAAGGCAATGGAGGAAAAACTCAAAGTGTCAGTCCATACTTCATGATATCATCAAAGGTATCCGTACTGTAAAGGCTTTTGGTAAAGAAGAAATGGAAATTCAAAAGTTTGCAAATGCAACCCGTGAGCTGGCACAGATATCATCGGACAACGAGGTACTTTGGGCGTATCTCTTCCCGTCACTTACGTTTTTTACAGGGATTGGAGAATTCTTAGTGCTATATTTCGGAGGGCAGGAGATATTAAATGGCAACTTGAGCTTTGGAGTTCTTGTCCAATTTACAATGTACATTACTTATATTTACGGTCCGTTAAGGTGGCTTGTTTCCTTCCCGCGCTGGTTAGCGGATGCCTTGACAAGTATGGTTAAAATTTTTGAAATAATCGACGAAGATCCGGAAATTGTCTCAATTGCTAAGCCTAAAAATATACCTATATCAGGAAAAGTAACCTTTGAAGGGGTTTCTTTCGGTTACAAGTCGTATGAACCCGTACTTAAAGATATTAACTTAGAAATAAAGCCCGGCGAGATGATAGGTATTGTAGGACGTTCGGGTACCGGAAAATCGACGATGATAAACTTGGTTATGAGGCTTTATGACCCCGATAAAGGCAGGATATGCATAGACGGAGTCGACATCAGAGAGATGTCACCTGAATATCTGCATGAAAAAATAGGAGTAGTCTTTCAAGATACTTTCTTATTTGCGGGAACCATATATGACAATATAGCATACGGAAAACCGGGAGCTACAATTGAAGAGGTCATTGCTGCAGCTAAAGCTGCCAATGTCCATGACTTCATTATGCAGACTGCCGATGGTTACAATACCGTAATCGGTGAAAACGGCTACACACTTTCAGGTGGTGAAAGACAACGCATTGCCATAGCAAGGGCTATTATAAAAAACCCATCCATATTAATACTTGATGAAGCAACCAGCTCCCTGGATGTTGAAACTGAGTCTATTATACAAGACAGTTTGAATCGAATTGTGAAGGGAAGAACTACCATTGCCATTGCCCACCGGTTATCAACCTTACGGAATGCTGACCGCCTGATTGTCCTGGATAATGGAAGAATTGCCGAGGTAGGTACTCACAGCGAATTATTAAGAAAAAAAGGGATATATTACAAGCTGGTCATGGCACAGCGCCAGACCACCAA
>DUMC01000076.1 GCA_012840075.1 Clostridiaceae bacterium
ATACAACACAAGTCACAATGAAAGGAATAGCAGAGGTACGTATCATTTGCTTAATATTTTGGAAAATATCGGTTTTTGTTAGTGTACTAACTAGAAGTGCGCTGGTAGACATGGGTGAGCACCTATCACCGAAATAAACTCCGGATAGGATTGCTCCACCAACAAGGATGGGATTTTGACCCATAATATTTCCTACTATCATGCAAATGACACCAATCGTTGCTGCAGTTCCAAATGATGTACCTATCAGTACGGATACTAAACAATTAAGTAAGAATACTGTCAAAATAAAAGCTGATGGCACAATTAATTTTGAAGAACTATATATAATCATCGGAATTGTTCCCGCACCACGCCATACAGCGGTAATGATTCCGATTAGTAAAAACACCAGCAAAATATTCTTTACCGTCCGTATTCCTTCCAGTGACATCTGGATCATCTGATAAATGCTATGTTTTTTTAGCAGCCCGTATATAAAAAAGAGAATATATCCTAAAAGCAAAGCATATAGGATTGACACTTTCAGTAAAATTGATACAAGTAATATTGTTACAAAAAGTCCAAACGTTATTGTCTCCATCTTGTTATTTCCTCCCCTTATTGTATTCTATATGAAAAAAATAACAGTTGTCCAACTGATATTTTTGAGATAATAAAGCATTATAATTGTGTTACTTGTCAAAAATTGTATTTGCTTTAAAAAAAGAGGTATTTGAAAATATTACAATAATATATACAAATGTTTATAATGGAACCGTAAATCAAGTTTATCTGCGTCTGTCCTTTGTAAATCGTGAGTTTCAGGAATATTGTGAACAAAAACTTCATGAGTGTTATACACAAATGGTTTTTGTAAATAAACTTTAATTTTACAGTTTAAAAAAATGGTATAATAGAAAAACAGCAAATGGAAACAATGAATATAACATATTATGGAAACAATGAATATAACATATTTTTGTATCCAGCCTTCCGTGGTGGCAAACTAGTACAACCTTTGATGAAATTTAGGAAGTCGGTTTCAAAGATAGGATTCATAATAATAGGATTATATGAAATCCGAATGAGATGTTATATATAAAAAATATATATGGCGGTGAGATTTATGGTATTTATAAAAAATAACAGAAAACTACATAAAATCCTTATGACATTATTAATTTGTACTATTGTGTTCTCTATCTATGGCTATATGCAAAGTAAAGTAAAAGCAGAGCAAGTAACAAAAATTAAGCACAACACTATCATAGATAATATGTATTTAATAAGCACTATGTTCCCTGAGCAAAAATTTATAAAGCAAGGGAAGTATTATAATGCCGGAGAAAGAAATAACTACTATATTGAAAGCATAATTCCGGGGTCATTTGTTAATAAAGATAATGATGAACTATTGGTTGTTGTTCGAAGGCCATCTGATGAGTTAAGTCATGCACAAGGTTTTTATAACGCATATATGGCTGTTTTTGACAACTCAAGCGGCAAGATGATAAGTGAGGTTAAATTATTTAGTGCAGATGAAGGTACCTATCGGATATTTGACAGCCAGGGAATTTCCTATATATTCTTTGTAGGAAGCACTACCTACCAGGGATGGTCAAACTGGTATGGAGGATTATGGCAAGCAGGTTCTAATTGGACGATGAAATGGCCCACAGATAAAGAAAACCAGGAATATTATGATTTTTGGCAGAATAGAGCTGTAGAAATCGGTCAAGATTTTATTAGAATATTGCATAGAAAAGTATTACCTTTAAAAGATAAAAGTCAAGTTATGCCGGATTATACATGGGAATATGCTGAAAAGCTTCTATGGGATAAAGAAAGTGCGAATTTTAAAGTAATAGAATGAATGAAAGCACACTACATTGGTATGATAGTGGTGAAAGCCAACACAAAAATCCCGTAAGATACATTACAAAAGAGGATGCGCTAAACTTTATCTCTAATTGCTCGGGACCAATATTAAGTTATATTAACCTACATGATAAATATGATATGAATTGAAGTGGTTAAAAACCTTTATCCATAGATGTGTCTTATTTTAGTTACATGTGAAACAACTAAAGTAAAAAGAAGTATAGAAAACAAGAAAAAATACTACTCGTAATTAAATTAGCCAAACGGTTTTATTTTAAGTGCTTCATTAAGGATTGGACAAATTGTATAAAAATGTAATATAATTTGTTTAATAGTGGAAGTTGATGTTTTTGCGCTAAACGCAATAAGTGTCATTTCTTTGATAGAATCTGAATCTCAGGAGAAAAATGAAGTATTAATGTAATAAGAATGAATAAAGGAGATGCAAAAATTGGAAAATCTATGGTGTAAGAATGTTGAAGAAAGATTTTTTAGAGAAAAATTGATGGTTGTATCACCGGGACACTTGTTTTAACGAACAGAAGATGGTGAGTATTTGGCTTATTGGCCCCGAAATTATCAGGGCGAAAAAACCACGCTTCAAAGTAGAAACTCATTTATAGGAGACTACACAGAAAAATGGTCGAAGGATCTTATAAGTGAAATAGTAAAAAAGGATAAACTATATGCTGTACAAAAGGCGATCTGTGAAGAAATTGCATTAACCAGGCAGTCTCCAGGCGATGTGGTAATATCTAGAAAAAATAGCATTAAGCAGAAACCAGAAGACATTGTGGCAATTTTTGAAGTTAAAATGTCCATTGTATGGAATTGGAAATACACTCCTCCTGATCAATTAGATTGTGTCGGAGACTACAGAACACACTCTGGTAATCCTGGTTTATTAAGATCAGATTCTATGCTTAAAGCTATAGGAAAAGGCATAAATATCCGAATATCAAGTCCCAAAGCAGCTCAAATACCTATAATTGTTTTGGGTAATACTCCTATTACAAGAAGTTATTATGATAAAGTAGACCAGTTATACCAATCAGGTATTTTCCAGGGATTTTGGTCATTAAATCCAAGTCCCTTAGATCATGATAGTGAGGAGAATATCAAACAAACACCCAAGGGTGGATTTTATAGATTTGATAGTTTTGATGAACTTATAGAAAAAATTAGTTTTTTATATACTAATAAAGCAATTTACTTTTCTGGAATGAAAAGTAAATCTGAGTTAGGAAGAATTATTGAGGAAGCTAATAAAGGAAAAACCTATGAAGAAAAGGGAGAGCTTTTTATAAAACTTATTGGAGAGTGATTATATTGGCAAGAAGAACTAAAACAAGCTCTTTTGGAACGCCAGGAAGAATAAACCACGATTCGTCTGATTTCTATAACAGCAAATTATATGCCGATCTAAAAAAGGAAAAGAAGAGCATAAGGAAACATATAAAAAACTAGTTACCGGTGGGAGAGCTTGCATTAACATTGCGAATCTGGGAAGGAAACCGTATATTCCATTGCATTCATATATTATTGAAGATATGCTAAAAATTGGTTATCTCATGAGAGGTGAAATAATCTGGAATAAAGGTTCAAGCGCTAGTCCATCGACTGCATGGGGAAGTTGGATGTCGGCCTCAAATCTTGTTTTAAGGGATACTCATGAATATATCTTAATATTTTCAAAAGAGTCTTTTTCAAGGAGGAAAAAAGATAAGGAAAATACTATAACGAGAGATCAATTTTTAGAATGGACTAAAAGCGTATGGACTTTCCCCGCGGTGTCAGCCAAAAGTATAGGTCATCCGGCACCTTTCCCGGAGGAGTTGCCATATCGTTTAATACAACTCTATTCGTTTAAAGGTGACGTTGTACTCGATCCTTTCTGTGGCAGCGGTACTACTTGTATTGCTGCTCTCAAGAGCGGCAGATATTATATTGGATATGATATTAAGCCAGAATATGTAGAACTGGCTAATAATCGCATAAATAAATACTTATACCAAACAAAAGTACAGCAAATTAAATTATGAACCATATTTATGATTAGTTTAAAAGACAAGATGGTCATGGGAACTTTTTTTTGTGTGCAAAAAAATGTATGTTTTAACATGAAAAAATTAATAGGGTTTTTTTGAAATAAGATGAATATTTAAAACTGCTACGAGTGCAGATGATGGTGTTGAGTATGAAAGACAAATTTCTCTCTTTGCTTGCTCAATTTGATGAAAAAACAATAAATACACATATGGAGATAAAACAATAAATATACATATGGAGATTAAGAAGTTAATAATTGAGGATCAATATCATATCTTGAAGCCGTTGAAATGGGGCAAGGGCTGCTCGAAAACAAATTACCAGAGTCAGGATATTAATGAATTAAAGATGTTGATAGAAAAAAGATTTATGGAACGATGGAGTTATATTGTGGAAGGTAAAAACTTTAGGGCTATAGGATATTTACTTCCGGGGTTAAATAGGGTAATTTTTATAAGATATTCTGTCCATGAAGCATTATAGCTTTTGTAGGCGATTTTTAATAAAAAAAGCAAACAAATGTTCTGGAATATATTGAAACTATTAACTGTATATGTTATAATGGACAAGAAATAATCAATCAGGTTTGATGTAGGTGATTTGCTTGGGAGGTCCTTCCTTTCTATTCCCACACGTAAGGATGGCGACGTTATAGTTGCTGCAAGGGAATATGCAAAGGAAGGAGTTGGTCGGATGAATAATGATTTATACACTAACATCGGCTATGCTGTTGTTTGGTGTATTAAATATATATTTATACCAATTGGAGTAAGTGTTTCAGCAAGAATTATAGCTGAGAGACTACTTCAACCACATCCTGAAAAGCAAAGAAAAAAACGGTTTAAGATAAACCGTTTTTAATTAAAAAATCTCCTACCTCAACCTGACAGCAACAAGCGTCGCCATCCTTAATAATATTATAACACAATTAATTTGAAAGTAAACAACAAATTTGGAAAATAGCGAAATTCATTATGGAATAGTTTATTAAATTCATTATAGAATAGTTTATTTTAAGAAATAGATTCGAGTACATGTTTATGGCCGTACAGTTCCAAATACATCAAGCAATGAAAGCACCCAAGTAAGGGTATACGAGAACTAAAAGTTGAAAAACATGCTTTGACGAATAAAGTCATGGTGGTAACTAATTGTCTTCGCTTACCTAGAACGATGGTTGTATTAGCCTCCTATGAGTGTACATAGGTGTAAATGACTTATTGCATGCGGTTGGGTGTAAGTAAATGCTAGATGTTATATGACATTTTCATAGGTTGTTGACTATACCTGATTCTTTTACGGTATCATCAGTTCACAGTATAAGCAGTATATTATCATCAGTTCACAAGTATAAACAGTATAACCAGTATAATAATCATTCAGCAGTATCAAAAGCCTCCAATTTTGTTGACGGGGGAACGGGTTTGTTGTCACCATGTTTTACTAGCAGCATTGTTGCAAATGATGCTGCGACAAAAAAGGTGCCATAGGGGAACAAGGTCCAGTAGCCCACATGTTCCAGCAAAGCTCCTGATAGAATGGGAGTTATAATCTGTGCAGACATTGAAAATGTGTAGTAGACTCCTGTATACTTGCCTATATCTGAGCCCTTGCTCATTTCTACCACCATTGGATAGGAATTTACATTAATGGCAGCCCATCCAATTCCTGCCAGAGCAAAGAAAAAGAACAGTGAGGCATAAAAAGTTTTGTAAAAGATAGCTGCTCCAAAAGCAATGGCAAGCAGTGCAATTCCAAAAAGAATGGTTTTCTTGCGGCCTATTCTGGATGCAATAATTCCTACAGGTATATATGAAAGAATAGCTGCAATCTGAGCAACCATGAGAGTATATGCAAATAAACCTCCCTTAAGTCTCCAATATATTTGAGCATACTTTGAAAAAGCTGTAGTTATTGCATTGTACCCAGTAAACCACAGAAATACTGAGAACAGTAGAAATATAAAGCTTTTTTTGACTTCAGTAGGCATGGTATTTCCTGATTTATCATTTTCTTTTTTATCGTAAACTTCTTCTCTCATTTCTTCAGCCAGTTTTTTTTCATTTATTGGAATAACCAGCAGGGTTATTGACACAATCATTATTCCGGCAATTGTTGCAAATACATTGAAGTAGTTGGGAGTATCTTCTTTGGGAACCAAAATGGCAATAACTCCAAGGGTGATGATTCCTCCTATCGCTCCCATGAGGTTAATGACTGCATTGGCTTTTGAACGTAGTGGCTTTGGTGTGACATCAGGCATTAATGCTACGGCTGGAGACCTGTATGTACTCATTGAAAATAACACAATACCAAGTGCAATTAAAAACAGTACAAGCGACTTTGTGTTATCGGCATATGGTATAAGCAGCATTCCTACCGATGCTCCAAGTGTTCCAAATACTATATAAGGTGTTCTTTTGCCAAACCTTGTATTTGTTTTATCCGAAAGCATCCCGAAAAGAGGAAGCATAAAAAGTGCAAGTATATTATCAACTGCCATTAAAACTCCTGCAATAGTGTCACTTATATTGAATGTGTTTTTCAAAATAAGTGG
>DUMC01000077.1 GCA_012840075.1 Clostridiaceae bacterium
GAGCGTTGCCCTCTGATATTTGGGGGAAGTTCCGTCATCATTTCGTTGGTATTGATATCAATTATAGATGGAAATAGACCATTGTATTTTTCTCCTATTTCAATCAAGCGGTCAAAAGCATTACATACTTTTTCCAAGAGCATTTTGCTGAACTTCTCCTCTGATTTCATGAATGCCCTCTCCTTACAAATGCAAATAAATAAATCTACTATATAATCGACATACAGAATTACATAATGTATAAATTGAGGATCTATTTTAAAATATAAATACAATTACTAATTCATTACTTCGGCTTGCTTACAAATTATATTATTTTATAACCTTTTAGCTTGGTTATAAATTTTATATCCTCCAACGTGATTCCAAGTGCAACAAAACAATCCCAGGGCACATATCCTCCCATCCTGTTGTTATTAACCATATTTATAAAACCATGCTGGTCACTTCCCGGAACAAAGTCCACACCCATTTCTTTCATTATCTTGAACGCGCCCCACAGCATTTGAAGTGGAGCCGGTAGGTTGGATGCCCGTATGCGCTGCTGAGTGTTTCCGTTTATTTCAACAGATAGGTTTAGTTTAACTGCAGTTGCTCCAAATTCTACCACATCAAACATAAAAAAGCTATTTATCTCTTCTATGCTAAATCCATAATAATTTTCTTCTTTTTTTATTTCATCTGAGTGTAGATCAATTTTGGTAATGCCTGGCTTCATCTCTGTTATCCATGGTTCAATTTCCTTTTTTACCAGTTTTATATTCACTGAAGATCTAAAAGGATGAGCAATATATGCTTCTTTACCTGTATTGTTACAGAATTCATTCATTTCATACATTCTTTTTATCATGTTTTCAGTGTTACTTATAATAGAGTCTTCTTCTCTGACATTAGGTAATTCAAAAATAAAAAAGTCGGAGATTTCTATGACTTTTTCAGACATAGAATTTAAATCATATGCAGGATTAATTTCAGGGGCAAAATACATAGTTATATCAGGATATTCATCTTTTAATTCCTCGATTTCCTGCCTGTATTGCAGAAGACCATTTATGCTCCTTTCGTAAAGAACAACCTTTTTTGACGAACTGTCAGGCATATAGAGACCAATATGATCTGTTATTCCCAGAATCTTTCTTCCCGTAGTTTTGGCATATTGGATGTAATCTTTAAGTGTTAAGCCCGGTTGTCTCTCCTGACCTGCATGATAATGCAAATCAATATTATATATTTCCATAAGTACTTCACTTCTCCAATCACTAGACATTTGTCACTTTATACAATAATATAACTCTTCTGTATTAAAAAAAACAGGTATAAATTTAATGAACTTGCATTTTCAATGAACCTATTTATTAACACCTATTAGTTTTAAGCTACAAAATAATCATAGACTATAGGAAGATAACCGCATGCTTTTAACAATTATCCTTTAAGCGAACCAACCATAACACCTTTTACAAAATACTTCTGAATAAATGGATAAGCAATCATCAAAGGCAAGCTTCCGGCAACTATCATTGAATATCTCAATAACTGTTGTAGTTGCCTTCTTTCGTTCACTTCTTCAATATCCATCATAGAAACATCAATGTCTACATTTTGAAGCAACACTTCTCTTAAAAATAGTTGTAACGGAAATAGATTTCTGTCTCTTAAATAAATCATTGCAGTGAAGTATGAATTCCATGAACCTACTGCATGCCATAGGGCTAGGACTGCCATTATAGGTTTAGACAGTGGTATTACAATTCTAAACAGATATTGAAAATCATTTATACCGTCCATTCTGGACGCTTCAAATAGCTCCAACGGGATCGTATTATTAATATAGGTTCTGAAAACAAATATATTGTATGCTGAAACTAAACCCGGCAATATCATAACCCATCTCGTATTTATGAGCCCTAAAGACTTGATTAAAAGATATGAAGGTATCAGACCGCCGCTAAAAAACATAGTAATCAAAAGAAGTATCATAAAAAATTTTTTACCTGAAAAATCCTTTCTTGAAAGGGGGTAAGCACCTAATGCTGACATGAATACACTCAAAACGGTTCCTACAATCATATAATACAGGGAATTTGCATATCCGGTCATAATTGCGCTATATTTAAATATAGCCTCATATCCCCGGGTGGTAAAGCCGACAGGATATAACCAAACTTTACCGTGCATAACCGCATTTCCGTCACTAAATGATGCACTTAAAACAAATATAACAGGATATAATACTATTAAAGTAAAAATGGTTATTAACACATAGTTTATAAAATATACAGTTTTGTCACTAATTCCTGTATTATGTTTTGAAATCATCAACCATTACCTCCGGATATTTAGTTAGAAAAAGCCGTATCCTGCTACCTTATCAGCTATTCTATTAACAATAATAAGTAAAATCAGACCGACTAAAGAGTTAAACAAACCGATTGCCGTTCCTAGCCCGTAATTAGGTATATTTGCTACAAGTCCTACTTTATAAACATAAGTAGATATAACTTCTGATGTTCTTATATTAAGAGAGTTTTGCATAAGGAATACTTTTTCGAAGTTTGTTTGTAATATGTTTCTCATACTTAATATTAGCAATAATACATAGGTTGGCAAGACATGAGGTATGTCAATATGCCATATTCTTTTTAGAAGATTTGCACCATCGCAAATAGCTGCTTCATGCAACTCAACATCGACTCCTGCTAAAGTACTTATGTATATTATGGCATTAAATCCCAATGACTTCCAAACACCTGACCAAGTAAATAAATGAGGAAAAGCAGTTGCACTTCCTAAAATATCTGTTTGTTGCCCTGTGATCATGTATATCAAATTATTTAAAGGTCCTGTACGGACATTTAGTAAAAGGTTTATGATTCCGACCAATACAACATTTGATATAAAATAAGGAGCATATGTAATCATCTGAACAGCTTTTCTATATTTTGCATTTGTTATATAGTTTATTTGCAGTGCCAGTATAACAGGTAAAGGTGAAATTAACATTCCGTAGAATGACAGCCTTAAAGTGTTCACGATGATTCTCGAAAATTGCCAACTGTTAAAAAAATTTTTGAAATTGTCAAATCCAATCCAAGGGCTTCTCATTATTCCAAGTGAAGGTTTGAATGACTTAAAAGCAATTTGCACACCGTAAATTGGAATATAATGAAATACTATTACAAATGAAATAGGAATCATGATTAAAATAAATAGTTGCCAGTCTTTAACAATGGCTTTTTTAATTCTTGCACCGATGCTATCCTTCTTTTTTTTCATGTCACTTCCTCCTGCAATATAAGGGAAGAGAAGTCATATCTCTTCCCTTACGCTAATGTTATATTTTTCTTTTTGCTCAATTCATCTTATCTGGATTTATAGAATTTATCGTAAGCTATTTGAGCAATTTCTACTGCCCTGTCTATTCCTGCCTTTTTAACTTGATCTACAAAAGTATCCCAATCCTTATCAATATCCAGATCACCCGTAGTAAATCTTGCTATATATTCTCTGATTAATGAATTTAAGGATGTAACCAAATCAGCCATTTCTGCTTGATATTCATCATCATAAATAACTCTGTGCAAAGTATTTTCAATTGGGAAAATGTGAGGTAGTTGAAGCTGGTAAGATTTGTACATTTTTACTTCGGAGTTCAAATCCGGATCTCTTACAAGTCTTTCTCCATGCCATTTTTCAGAAGTATTCATAGGACCTGCTTGTATCCATCCCCAATTAGCATCCGATTCAGGTCTTGGTTTTCCATCATGACCCACATTAAATTCCCATGTAGCCGGCATTCCTGTAACACCAACACCTACTCCCGGCTCAATATATCTCCAACCCACTCCCTCAGCCCCATAGAAGCATCGAGTTGTAGCTTCGTAATCAAACAGGAAATCTCCTACGCGGAAAGCAATTTCAGGATCTCTGGTTTTATCAGTCTGAACCCAGGCTGCTCCATAAAAATTATCTGCTAAGTATGCCGCTGCTATTTGAACTCCGTTAGGTCCTTTTAAGGGCGGACCGGGCGTCCAATTTAACCAATCACCTGGTACTCCGTCCTGGAAAGTAGTAATATGAGTAAGATGGTTTATAAAAGCTGAGCCAACAATATGATTTTCGTTTGTACCTAAAGACAACAACTGATCCTTATCCATCGTAAAAGCATCTTTTGCAATTAGCCCTTCTTTATATAGTTTATGAATATATTTAATTCCTTCTTTGAAAGCTTCATCAAAAGTCACATGAGTAACTGTACCATTCTCAACGTACATTGTTTCAATATTACCGTCACCGGATCTTGAAAATGGTACAAATGCATTTAGGATACCCTTTACAAAGTCTCCTGTACTAACCCCGCTGCCTGCTAACGGAATCTCATCATTTGGATCTCCATTACCATTTACATCATTCTCTTTGACCAGTTTCAAATAGTTGTAGAATTCTTCCGTAGTTTCCGGTATATCCAGTCCTAATTTATCTAAATAAGGTTGATAATAATATACAGATACTTCTGTCTTGTATCTCCATTGATTCGTACGACCTAGACAATAAATTTGCCCATCAGGCATGGTAACATCTGTTAATAGTTCAGGTGTATCTTCAACTGCTTTTTTCCAGTAATATCCATACTTTTCAATAAGATCGGTCAGAGGCATTATTATTCCTTCTTTAGCATATGCCAAAAGAGTGCTTCTTGTCCAGTTAGGTTTTAATATTACTTCCGGATAATCACCACTTGACATTAAAAGTTGTAATTGTACAGCAAAGTCGCTTTGATTAACTGACTGAACTTCTACAAAAACATTAGTCTTTTCTTCAAGCCACTTTGTAAATTGATTATTAATAAGATCAGTATTCCTTGGGTTATGTGTATAACCGAAAGCTGTCAATTTATATTTCTCCCTTGTAATAGGAAGCTCTCCCGGTGGAGTTACTTTGCTGCTGTAAGTATTTTGGCCTTCTGCTGTTGTTGATGCTGTTTGATCGGTCTTTGTTGTTGTGGATGTTGTTGAAGATACATCATCCTTTTTGCTTTGACAAGCTGTAAAAAATGTAAGAGTAATAGTTAAGCATAACAATAATGTTAATAAAAGCTTTACTTTTTTAAACATTTGGCGTACCTCCTTATGTGCTCTTTTTGTAGAGGAGTATATTAGAATCTCTAACCCTTTGTAAATCGGAAATATTTTTTTTCATGTACAAAATCGTAATACAATTTTTTCGTTAATGGGCGAAATCATAATATGCAATTTTTTAAATGTGCAAAATTGTAAATTATTCCCGAGCAAAAATAAACCAAAAATCAATTGTACAATGTGCAAAATCAAAAACTTGTGTGCAAAATCAATAATAAACTTGAAAACGAGCAAATCTAATATACTTATACTCGATTATTCTTTATTTACTCTGGTTATTATTTCGTTAATGTATATTTTTATTGACGTTATGTTAATTGTATTTTGACAGTTTTTTTGACAAAAACATAGTTTATTATATCCATTTATTATAGACCCATTTATTATGAACGTTACTTTTATTATTGCTTAATTTTATTTTTATTTTTCCAAAATTTTGTTATTATTATAGCATTGCTTAATATAAAAATCCATATCTATTTTTTCTTTAACTCGCATTAAAATACAAGAAAAACGGTTCTTCTGTTTCTTTTGGTGAATAACCGTCTCTATCTTACCTAATACAGAAGAACCGTCTTCTTATAAAAGACTTGTTGTTTAGCCTTTTATCAAATTTACTGTCTCACGTTTATCAAAATTATTAATAAACATTTTATTAAGCAAGCCCTTACTTTTATTCTGATGAACTTGAATTTTCAGCGGAAGAAGCACTGTTCAAAGCAGCCATTAGTTTCTTATAACTTTCTCTTACGCCTTCCGGTTGGTCAAATTTTCTCTTATCAACTACAAGTCCGCTGTATTCACCGTTTCTTACCACATAATAGTACCTGTCGTCCTTTGGTATGAATTCAACTTTCATAACCTTAGGTTCTATCTTCAAGTAATAGGTAAATGTGATTTCGGCTTCACCTACCGGTTGAGCATCAGGCTCAACTTTGTCCAGTGTTACCCCGATAAGTGCTTGATAATAAGCCCTAAACGGCTGCTTACCATTTTCATCTTTCATGGATGCATCTTTTCCGTTTACATAGAATTTATCTTTATCTGTATCTTTATCAGGGTCCGTTTCTAATTTAAGATCCAGTTTATATCCATCCATTTCAACTTCAATTCTTTCCACATCCCATATATTTACAATATATGCGAATGATTCTACAATTTCTTCTATTGGTTTATCTAGGAAAGTAAACGGCTTGCTTGATATTGTATATACTTCGCTGATACCGTCAATCATCATATATATTAGAGAATTTTCAGTATCCTCTTTACCTAGCAGCATACGTGTCTTTCCGTCTACTGTTTCAAATTCCAGCTCATATGACGGTTTATCAAGGCCGTACTTATTGAGATCTTGCGGATCTTGCTCTACAAACTTATCTATCTGCGTCTGAATAATAGCATCAAGCATAGGATATATGGCCGATATATTGGCATTTCCTCTAATAGGTTCAGTTAAAACCCATTTTTCATTTTCATCTTCATACTTGGCTCTAAAAACCAATTGCCCTTTTCTGGTCATAGCGAGCTCTTTAAAATCTTCGTTTGTAACATTAAACAGCGTAGTTTCCCTTATATCATTTATAGTAAGCCTGACTTTATCAATTGTGAAAGTATCTGTAATATAAACAGTATTTTCACCTTTTTTCTTTACATAATAAGCTCCACCGGTTGGTGTAAGATTACCGATTTCAAGGCTTTCCACTCTTCCGTCCTTCATCTTTGCAGTCACTGTAACCGGTTTGTCTAATCCATATATGGAAAGGTCCGTAGCATTTTCCTCTATCAATTTATCAGCAAAAACGGAAGAGAAATTAATAGCTGCGCTACTCAGTTTGCTGGGATTGTATTTAATATTTTCAGGATATTTTAGCTTCCATTCATTATCATTCTCATCCCTGACAAACACAAGTTTTTCATTTTCTCTTTCTATCGTTAATTCTTGCATATCAAGACTGCTAAGATCAATTAACTTATCATAGGTCTTTCTTTCAGTTTGCTCCTTGCTTTTTATATAGGAGACAACTCCATATACTCCTGCTAGCAATGCTACAACAACTACTAATATAATCGCATTTTTGTACAGTTTTAAAGATGACTTCATAGATGTCTCCTCCTTAAGAATACTACCAAGCCGGCAGCAAGTATTATAAGCGGTAGTATTATAACAACAAGGATACCCATGTAGGTTGCTTGTTTTGCAGTGATATTAAGATATTGATACTTGTAATATTTGGGCGCTATTGTAACTTCATTCTTTTTGTCCTGCATCCAATTTACCGTATCAAGGAAGAATACTATTCCATTATTGAAATACGGTCCAAAATAATCTCTGGCATCATCCTCTATAAATCTGCTGTTTCCAATTACTGCTATTTTTGATATTTTAGACCATCCTTTATGCTCAACTGCAACAGCTAGATTAAGCGGACCTTCAATGTCTCCTCCTTTAGTTTTATCCACTCTCTCACCTACAGCCAGGTTGCTTGTTTGGGCAAGCGGCGTAACCTCAATCCATTCTTTTTCATTCTTCAATATATTCAAGCTTCGTGAATCAACAAGAAGCAAGCTATAGTCGTTACTTAGCAATGTTCCGCCTTTTACGTTTGTTAAAACTACATATTGATCTTGAGGTAAATGTCTTCTTTCATCATTTTCCTTAACTTTATCATAATTCAATGACACATTGTATTCCATAAGAAGACTTTCAAATTGCGGGAATTGCGGATCCATCTCCAAATAATCAAACATGAATATCGCTTTTCCGCCGTTTTTTAAAAATTCTTCAAGCTTATCTTTCTCACTTTGAGTGAGGTCCTTTTGAGGTGAAGCTACTACTATTACAGAAGCATCTTCAGGAACTTTTTCCACGGTTACAAGGTTTATAGGTTTGACATCATAGTTGTTATTCATCAATTGCTGTTTCAAGATGGAAAAGTCATCATCTACTTCTTTCTCGTCATGGCCTGTAGTAAAATATATCGTTGGAGTATAGTCTGCAGTAACATATTTTATAGCACCGGTAAAACTTTGCTCAGCAATCGAACCTGTTACTCTAATCTGGAATGTTGTCTGATCAAATTGTGTGCTATAAAGATCATATGAATCCAGACCTTTAAGCCTATTTCCACACTTTACAATAAATGAGTTTTTATTGATGTCCGTTAAAGTCTCATAAGGGTCAATTTCCTTGAGTATTCCAGGGTTTTTATCCGGATCAACATATTTGACAGTTACTTTTGGATATTTATCATAATGCTTTAGCAACTCAACAAACTCATTGTTTCCTATTTTCGTCTCATCAAACAGTCCGTAAATAATTACTTCTTTCTCCAGTGATTCTAAGATCTTCTCGGTTTCATCACTTATTGAATATAACTTGTTTGGAGTTAAATCCCATTTTACATCGGTAAAACCAATAATTACATTTACTAACACTGCTATAGCACAAACCGTCACTATTAAAATAATGGAATTTGAGCCATATTTAAAAGATCTGTCTTTAAGAATCCTGCTTATAAAGGATTCCTTTTTCTTTTTATTTATGCTCTTTTCATCGTGTTTAACTTCCACAGATTCTGCTTCAGCAATCTCCCCTTTAGCAGCTTCGGTATTCTCTTCCTGAGATCCTGTTGTTTCCGATGCATCCTGGGTTTCTAATGCATCTTGTGTTTGTGCGGTTGTTGCTGTTGAATCTTGATCATTTTTAATTTCCTGGACATTTATATTTTCTTGCTCATGACTGATTTCAGCTTTATTTTCATGTTTATTTTCCTGCTCTTGATTTACAACAGTATTCTCCTGATCATTTATATTGTTAATTTTATTGTTGTTATTTTTTTCATCATATCTATTCATTAATTATCACCCCTTACTCCAACGTCTTCTCTCAATAACCATAATTGTAATAAACAAAAATACTGCTATAAAGCTTAAGTAGTATATTACAGCATTTAAGCGAAGAATTCCTTTGTTAAAATCTTCATATCTTGATAACAATGAAAACCAATAAAGTATTTTAGCGGTAATTCCACCTACCATACTGCCAATTCCATCCGCTATCCAGATTATTAATAGAAATACAAAACCTAAAATGGCAGCAATAATTTGATTTTCAGTTACAGAAGATGAAAATACACCTACAGCTATAAAAGAAGCTCCAAGGAGTATAAATCCTACATATCCACCTACGAGTTGCGGAGTAATTGCAGCTCCAAATATCACCAGAATTATGGGATAAACAAAGGATATTAAAACCATAACCATAAACACGAATAAAGCAGCAAGATATTTACCAATTACTATCTCACTAAGTTTCACAGGTGAGGTTAACAACAACACTTCAGTACCGTTTTTCCTATCTTCTGCTAATATTCTCATTGTCAATATTGGTACAATAAACACGAGAATATATCCCATGGATGATAGATTACCGTTAAATTCACCATATGCTGAAATGAGATTTGGCCAGAACATAATGGATGAAATTAGAATAAACATTCCTATTAACACATATGCTATTGGAGAATAAAAGTACGATTTTACTTCTTTCCAAAAAATGGCTCGCATTTAATTAACCTCCTTTTCTTCAGTTACTACCTGCAAGAATATATCTTCAAGGCTCATACCTACGGATTTTAGCTCAAGAATGGGGTATCCTGCTTTCGCCATCGCGAAGAAGATAGGTTTTCTTACATCCAAATCTTTGTCGCATTCTACAATGTAAGTTACCACGTCTTTTTCTTTTTCTGTTTGAGCTTCTACATACTTTATACCATATATTTGTTTAATCAGATTAATTACTGAACTCTTCGGACCTGAAATTGTAATGGACATCTTAGACATATTTCTGAAATTCTTTGACAGATTTTCAGGTGTATCAATAGCAGCAATTTCTCCTTTGTGTATTATAACAACTCTTTCGCAGACTGCACTAACTTCTGTTAATATATGGGAACTTAATATTATAGTATGCTCTTTTCCAAGAGCCTTTATTAAGTTTCTTATCTCAATTATCTGTTTCGGGTCTAAACCTACTGTAGGCTCGTCCAACACAAGCACTTCGGGATTTCCTATTAGAGCTTGCGCCAAACCAACCCTTTGCTTGTATCCCTTTGAAAGATTCCTGATTAATCTTTTTCTTACATGGGTTATCTTAACCAGTTCCATTATATCGTCTAGCTGACTTTTCTTTACTTTTTTATTTACTTTTTTTAATTCAGCCACAAAGTTAAGATAGTCTGTTACTGTCATATCCATGTAGAGCGGTGGCTGTTCCGGCAGATAACCAATCCTCTTTTTTACTTCTGCGGGTTCCTCCATTATATCATACCCACATACCTTCACTGTACCTTCAGTGGAAGGCATATATCCTGTGATGATATTCATGGTTGTCGTCTTTCCGGAACCATTCGGACCCAAAAAGCCTAACACTTCACCTTTTTCGACAGTGAAGCTTATATTTTTGACCCCTACAATTTGCCCGTAAAACTTTGTAAGATTTTGAATTTCTATCATCCTTTTTTATTCCTCCCCTATATATCATTTCCTTTATCTTACCACAAAAAGCAAAATATCCTCAATAATAACATTATTAAAGATATTTTTTAATAAAGTGTGAACAATTTGTAACAAATATGTAATTAAGACATGGGGACGGTTCTTCTGTCTTTGTTTAAGACAGAAGAACCGTCCCCATGTCTCACATCCCCATGTCTCACATGTCTCACTTCAAGAATCGTCTCCTTTGTCTCAACCTGCCTTTAAGCTTTCCTTTCCTTCATCTTCTTCTAAACAAACTTGAACCTATAGGACCTATGGAGCTAAAACCAATTATAAACAACCACTCATTATAAGTTAAAGGCAATGTTTTAAATATTCCTTGCAAAACCGGAATATATACTACGGCTAATATCATGATTAAAGAACAGCATACAGCAAGTATGAGATAAATATTATTTAAAAAAGGTATTTCAAAGATGCTTCTACTTTCTGATTTGCATTCAAAAACGTGTATCAGTTGTGTTATGACTAACGTTACAAAGCCAGCTGTTCTTGCAAGTTCCACGTTATGAGTAAAATGAAGTACTGATATAAATACTCCTAAAGTGCTTAACCCCAGCAATATTCCCCTTATCACTATGAGGTGTATTAATCCATGAGAAAATATATTGTCCTTTGTACTTCTTGGAGGTTTCATCATTGCTTCTTTATCTGCCGGTTCCAAGCTAAGGGCAATAGCCGGAAGCCCATCTGTTACTAGGTTTACCCATAGTATTTGTATTGGAAATAAAGGAATAGGAAGCCCCAAAAGCATACCCAAAAACATTGTTAATACTTCACCAATATTACAAGAAAGAAGATAACGAATAAACTTTCTTATATTGTTATATATAACTCTACCTTCTTCAACTGCTGCAACTATAGTTGCAAAATTATCGTCCATTAATATCATAGATGAGGCTTCTTTTGTAACATCCGTACCCATAATGCCCATGGCAACTCCAATATCTGCTTCTTTAACAGCAGGTGCATCGTTTACACCGTCTCCTGTCATAGCCACTATATAGCCCAGTCTTTTGAAAGCTCTAACTATTGAAAGCTTGTGCTTGGGTGATACACGAGCGAATACCGAAACATTTTCTACTTCCTCAAGTAAAGCTGTTTCATCCATTTTTTCAAGATCATTTCCAGTTAATACTTTATCACCTTCATTGAATATTTGAAGTTCTTTTGCTATGGCACAAGCTGTTAGTTTATGATCACCGGTTATCATTACAGGTTTTATACCTGCCATCTTACACTTGCGAACAGCTTCGAGTACTTCTTCTCTTGGCGGGTCAATCATCCCCTGTAATCCAACAAATATGAGATCTGATTCCATTTTTTGCGGCAATTTATCATCTGTTTCGTCAAGCTTTTTAAAAGCCATTCCTAAAACTCTTAATGCTTCTCCTGCCATATTGTCGTTCATTTTTAGTATTTGTTCCTTCATAGTATTAGTTAAATTTACTATGCCGGTTCGTGTATATATTTTATTACATTTTTTAATTATTACATCCGGCGCTCCTTTGGTGAAAATATATCTTTCTCCTTTTAAATTTCTACATAGAACACTCATGCATTTTCTATCAGAATCGAAAGGTATCTCATCATATCTTTCATACTGATTATTAAGTATTTCCGAGGTGATACCAGCTTTAGCGGCAGCAACCAGAAGTGCTCCTTCCGTGGGATCTCCTTCTATTATCCAATTATCATGCATTGAAAAAATCGATTTTATTTTTGATCTTATTCCACTATTTGAAGGTTTTCCTGTCTTTGATTTTATTTGTGATTTTGCTTTAGCTTTTATCAGTTGTGTATTATTGCATAAGACTCCTATTTCCAGACATAATCTGATAGGAGCATTTTTGATTGGATCAATCTTTTTTCCGTTGATATAGAATTCACCATTTACATCATAACCAATACCCGTTACATCAATCATGTTTTGATGTACATATACCTTCTTGACTGTCATTTTGTTTTCCGTGAGTGTTCCGGTTTTGTCAGAACAAATTATATTAGCACATCCTAGAGTTTCTACAGCCGGTAATTTACGGATGAGGGCATTTCTTTTTAGCATTCTTTGTACGCCTAGTGCAAGCGATATGGTTACGATAGCAGGTAATCCTTCAGGAACTGCAGCTACTGCAAGGCTGATACCGGCAAGAAACATATCAAAAATATCTTCTCCTCTAATTATTCCTGTTACAGATACTACTGCACATATACCAAGGCAACCGTAAACTATAAATTTTCCGAGATGAGCAAGTTTCTTTTGGAGAGGGGTTTCATCCTCTTCTATATCCTGTAGCATGTGTGCAATTTTTCCCATTTCAGTTTTCATTCCTGTTGAAATTACAACTGCCTTTGCTCTTCCTGAAGTAATATTTGTACCCATGTAAACATGATTCAAGCTTTGTGCATCATCGAATGCATATGATTTTATTCTCTTCTTAGCGGCTTTCTTTTCCACAGGCACTGATTCTCCCGTCAAAAGAGATTCATCAGCACTAACATTATTAGCTTCAATAAGTATTGCATCCGCAGGAACTCTATCACCTGCTTCCAAAAGAATAATATCACCCGGAACAATATTTTCCGCTGATATGCTTTGAATTTTTCCCTCCCTAACCACTTTTGCTAAAGGAGCAGCAAGGTTTTTTAAAGCTTCAAGCGTTTTTTCGGTTCTAAATTCCTGTATAAAGCCGAGGATTGCATTGACAATCACAATGGCGAATATTGTTATTGCTTCCATGGTTTCACCCATGAAAGCAGAAATTGCAGTAGCACCCAGAAGTATGAGTACCATAAAGTCGCTGAATTGCTCTGCAAATATTTTAAAAGCTGATGTTTTAGATTTGCTAACCAGAGTGTTTGGTCCAAATTTAGTTAGCCTTTCTTTGGCTTCTCTATCACTCAAGCCATTTATACTATAATCTTGCAAATCGATTGCCGGGTTTAAATCGATTGCTAAGTTACCAGAAAATGACTTTTCTTTTTTTATTATCGTCTTCAATTTATCCACTCTCCTTTACCCTGTCCTAAAATATCTATTCATAATCATATTCATCACTTGTACATTTTAGTACAAGATAAAGGATAAAGTTCAAGACACTGTCATTATGGTGTTTAGATCATCTAAAAACAGCTTCAGGCAAGATCAATTTCATTTCATGGAGCATATAATATAGGTAAGATAAAGTAAGATAAAGTGACGGTTCTATTGTCTTTTTTTATTAAGCAAGACAAGGTGACGGTTCCAAGACAAGGTAACAAGACAAGGTGACGGTTCTATTGTCTTTTTTTATTTAGAGTTTTTATTCGGAAGGGTGCACCCTTTCCAAGACTTTTTATTTGGAAGGGTTCATCTTTTCCAAAGGCAAAAAACCATCACCTTATCTTTATCAAACGACAGCAGAGCTTTTCCATGTCTTTTCTTAGACAACAGAACCGTCCCCATGTCTCACCCATGTCTCATTCCACAAGTATCCAAATTATCATTTCACTAATTCCCCTATTTGCAAATGCATAATATGGTATAAATTTTAATTTTTGCTTTAACTTTTTATTATTTGCAAAGTCTATGGGTTGATAGAGCATTTCATATTTGCTTTCATCACGTCTGTATCCTTCAGCTTCAATAATGCATGTTCCGAAATAATCATCATATTTGATTGTAAAATTTGTGTTTTTATCTATTGAAATATCCCTGATATTCTTACCATTATCAATTGCTTCAAGGCAATATACAATTGGACCTCTTTGCAATGCGACACGTCCGGAATTAACCTGAACGTTTGGTGAAGCTTCAAATAACCTGGGATGCATATCAAAAGTTATGGATACTGTAGTAAATTCATTGTTGCAGTCAATATACACGTATCCTTTGATGGGTTTTTCAGTGATTTCTACATTATCTCTTTCTATTTTGTAATTTTTACACCAATACGGTATTCTAACTGCAAGTTTTCTACCTTCCATTCCCGTTATAGACAATGTAATTTTTCCATCGTTTGGATAATCTGTTTGTTGAATGATTTGCACATTCTTTCCTTTTATTGTAAATTTGGTTTCACTTGCTATATATTGATGAACAAAAACAGTTTTATCATCATATGTGTATATTAAGTTACCAATCGAACTTATGAATCTTAATATGTTCGGAGGGCAACACGAGCATGAAAACACATGAGAACGTTGTATGGCAGGAAAGCGACTCATTTGTTTTTTTAATGAAGTGTCCCTGGTAAGGAGACTTGGTATTACTTCAAGCGGATTTTCATAAAAAAATGATTCTCCATCCAGTGATACACTTGACAATAAGACATTATACATAATTCTTTCTATTACATCAGAATAGCATGAATCCGCATCAATGTTTAACATTCTCCAGGCAAACAATGCTAAACCTATACCTGCACAGCTTTCACTGTAAGCAGTAATGTTAGGAAGGTCATAAGGAATTGTGAAACTTTCACCATTATGGGATGATCCAATTCCTCCTGTTATGTACATTTTTTTATTCATAATATCTCTAAAAATTTTACGGCAACAGTCGAAAAGCTGCTCGTCATTGTATTCATATGCAATGTCTGCCATTGCGCTATAAAGGTATGTTGCTCTGACTGCATGTCCCTCGGCAGTATGCTGTTCTCTTACAGGCAAATGGTCCTGTGCGTATTTTGCATTTGCAAACTCATAATATTTAGAAGGATCATCCTTACCTCTTTCATCAATAAAAAATTTTGCAAGTTCCAGATAACGTCTTTCACCTGTTGCACGATAAAGCCTAACCAATGCAAGTTCGATTTCTTCATGTCCTGGCGTAATAAAATTTGCGCTTCTCTCTTTCTTAAAAACCTTCTCAATATGATCGGCATACTTGCACATGAGATCCAGGAATTTTCTTTTTCCTGTTGCTTCATAATATGCCACCGCCGCTTCAATAAGGTGACCTGCACAATATAGCTCGTGGGCGGTTCTTATTTTCCATCTGTTTTCCGGTTCTACCACTGTAAAATAAATATTGAAATAACCGGATTCATCCTGATTTTTTTCGATTAAATCAACTAATTCGTCAACTTTTCTTACAAGTTCTTCGTCTTTTTTCATTAGTTCTTTGCCCTTTGTCGAATTATAAATATAAGCTACTCCTTCCATCCACTTTGCTACGTCTGAATCCCAAAAAAAATGCGGTTTGTTCGGATCGCCGGGTTTCCATGCAAATTTGAAAGCATCAATTCTACCTGTCTCTAAAAATCTGTTATAGACAGCATATACTGTTTTCTGATTGTTAATTTGTTGTCTCCTTTGCCAAAAACCTTCAGTTATATTGACTTTGGAATATGATACGCTTATGTATTTGTGCATATTATCACCTCAAATATTATTTTCATAGGAACATCTGTTAAAAATTACTTAGGTTAAGTAAAAATAAAATGTCAAATTCTTTGTTGCATATTACATAGGTTTGTCATATTAATATTTTACTATTTAGAAATACTTATGCAAACCATTATTTATGCAAACCACTTTAAGAATACATACTTGAACAAAAAATAATGCTTCAATTTTGTAAGAAGCATTATTTTACTTACTTTTTTTGCTATATGCATCTTTCTAAAACTAAATACCTAATCTATCTTTGATCATTAACTATCTATAATTAAAACCATTGTTGCACCATTTAATTACTCCACACCCCAGTCGCTTTCCCGCTGCCCCAGCCGGCTGACTTCTATAATCATCCGGATTTTCATGAATGATTACTGCCTTACCTATAACATCCTGTACCGTAAATTTATTTGTGTAAAAGCTCATTCTTGCATAACCGTCATTAGAAAAGAGGACCGGGAAGTCGCCTGCATGGTTTCCATGCGGTTGTTCTTTTGGATTCCAATGCCCTCCTGCCGCTGTAAACGGGTCAGCAGGATCACTTACGGTACAATTACCAAATTCGTGGATGTGAAAACCATGAGGACCTACCGGAGGAGCATCATTTTGTGCCGGCTTATATTGAGGAAGTCCTGACACTTCCACATATACTTCGGTTCCTCCCGGAACGCTCTTGAATATAACTACACCTCTTAGTTGTGGAGCTAAAGGACCACCTTTAATGTAAGCAATTGCACAGGGCACATACATTCTTCCTTCAAAAGGCTGGCTATTTTTGATATACATATTATATTTGTTATATGTGTCATATAAATTATTATTATAAAAATCCTGATATTGGTAACACGGGTATTGATACATAGAAACACTTCCTTTTTCATTGTTTTTGCTCCATTATTATGTCATCCTTTGCCCAACTTGTAAGTGAGCATCTTTTTTATGTAGGTATTTATTTTGAAGTACCAACACCCGATTTTATGTAGTAAGATCAATTAAATGTTGTATATAATATCTATTAAATATTGTATATAATTATTTTATGAAGTAATACTTTTATTGGCTACTATATAATGTTATTTAGGGTGCATTTAATAAATATGAAGAAATATTTGCCAGGAGGCATAACCGGAGGTGCTGTATGCACGAGGATACACCTCTCTTGAGCAAATTGGAATTCCTGTCTCGTTGAGGAATGTCCCCATGTAAAGTATGCAATGAGATTGATTTTGCCAGATGCTGAATTTAGAGACTCTAAGCACCGTAATGACAACCTCTTGATAATATTTTCTTCATATAAAATAAATGCACCCTTTTATTTATCATGTATCTATAAAATTAAATGACTAATGTTGATATAAAATTTTTCTATTGGTTTAAAATAATAATGCAGCAATTCCGAACAAATTAAATTACAATGTCTTTAGAAACTCTCTAATTGCTATCCTCACTTGTGAAACCAATACACGCTTGTCAGTGGCAACCTCTCCATGCCCGTCTTCCCAGATGCCGTGATATGGACCTTTTCCTTCAAAAAAAGCCGGTTCTGCTCTTGACCCGATTTTCCGGTACTTTTCTATCATCATTTCAGAATGTTTTATTTCTACTAGTTTGTCATTTGTTGAATGAATGCAAAGTAGCGGCGGAGCACCGGGTTTTACATAATTAACGGGTGAAGCGGAAGCCAGCATTTCATAAGTAACTTCATCTGTTCCAAAAAACTTCTTCCATTTTTCTGCTTGCATCACCTGATTTTTTGATTGTGTTGTTATTCTGTGATAATGTCATATTGAAATTATTCTGATATAATGTCATACATGAGGAAGGAGATATTCAACATGACACAAAAAGAAATGACTCGTTTAAGAGTCATAAACCAAACAATCGACAAAATCATAACCATCAGAGAAGCTGCTGAGCTTCTAAACCTCAGTGAACGCCAAGTAATAAGGTTGAAAAAGGGGGTTTTGAAAGAAGGACCTGCGTTCATCATCCACAAAAACAGAGGTCGAAAGCCCCAGCATGCTCTCTCTGATGAACTTAAAAACACCATCATTAACCTTAAAAAAAGCGAAAAATACTGTGACGTAAACTTCAACCATTTCGTCGACTTACTTATGGAAAATGAAAACATTAAAGTAAGTTATTCCTCTGTATACAGAATTCTAACAAAAGAAGGTATTAGCAGCCCTAGAAAACACCGTAAACGTAAAGCCCACCACAGAAGAAAAAGGATGCCCCAGAAAGGTATGTTAGTCCAAATAGATGCTTCTAAACACGATTGGATAGATGGACTTCCACCTTTTACCCTCCACGGGGCTATTGATGATGCCACAGGCGAAATACTCGCCCTATTCTTCACTCAAGAAGAGTGTATGGAAGGATACTTTGAAATCATACGTCAAATAATCACTAATCATGGCGTTCCCTTAAGCCTGTACTCTGACCGCCATACCATCTTCGTCTCTCCCAATGATGGTAAACTTTCTATCGAAGAACAACTTGCAGGAAAAACAGTTAACCTTACACAGTTCGGCAGAGCTATGGAAGAACTCGGCATCAATATAATCAAAGCCA
>DUMC01000078.1 GCA_012840075.1 Clostridiaceae bacterium
GAGGAACAGGTAAAAGGCAGAGAAGGCGTAGGACTGAGGTATTTATCTAAGATATTAGAAGAAGAAAATGAGAATAAAAAAGATGTTAGAAGTAAAAAAAGGTTGTAATAAAAAGAAAAAGAGGGTCTATAAAATACTTTATAAACATTGTTCAAAAATATTTTCAAACATTCCTCACAAAATGTTAATATTAAACTTAAAATTATTCGAGTTATGCCGATAAATTAAATTGAAGGTGTGAAAGATACAAAATATAAGTCAAAGATATAAAATTAAAATAAAGATGAATAAGAAGCAGCAAATACTGTTAAACTTAATGTTATTATAGACAATTAATAAAACAAGCAATAAAAATTAAAAAATAGAAAATATATAAAAAAGAAATATTAAATAAAAACAATAAAATAAATTTGAGGGTGGAGTTTTTATGAAAATATGGGGGAATATACCGAATATTTCTGGCGTATACAACGATCATAAAAAGGTAAAAAGTGTTAATGAAGTATCAGGTACAAAATTGAAAAAAGACGTTGTAGCAATCTCGAACAAGGCAAAAGATTACCAGCTTGCTTTAAAACATCTTAAAGATATACCTGATTATAGAGCTGACAAAGTTAAAGAATATACAAAAAGGATTGAATCCGGCAATTATGATGTAAAAGGAAGAGATATTGCTGACAAGATAATTAAGTCTATTTTCGATAAAAGAGTTTAATTATTCACAGATTAGCCAAATTGACAAGGCAGAAAGGGAAATAATTCACTATATTTGAAGTTAAGATTAGAAATATAAACGGAAATAAAGACTTTAAAGAAGCATATTTCTCTATATAGGCAAAATTAAAAATAAAGAGGAGATTGTTTAAAAAATGTCAGAGCTTGTTCTAATTGAAAAGTTAACGGATGTTCTTAGAAAAGAAGCATCCTTATATGAGGATTTTCTTTCTGTTCAGAAAGGTAAAACTGATATTTTGGTAAAAGGAAATGTTTTAGAGCTCGAAAAAATGGTAAAAACAGAACAGTCCTATTTTGAAAAAATACAAGAGTTAGAATCGGAAAGAGAGCAAATTATAGAACGGATAGCTCAAGTTTTCCATACAGACCTATCAACTCTGACCTTAACACAGATAATTAATAATTATGTAAATCAGGAACAAGCAAGTGAATTAAAAAATCTCAGGGACAAAATATTAAACACGGTTAACGAGTTGAAGGAAGTTAATGAAGAAAATGCAAGGCTGATAAATAATTCACTGGAATATATAAATTTTTCCATAAATCTTATAGCTTCGGCAAATAACGGAGGAAGCAGATACGAACAGGACGGTAAGGAAGGAAAAGGGGAAAGAAAGAGTTTCTTCGATATCAGGTTATAAAGATATCATATTATATAGATATCAGGATAAAAAGATATCAATGTAAAAGATATCGAAGTAATGAGATATAAAATGATGTTCATATTTACATAAAGAAGGATGAGAGCTATGGCTAGTGGTTTAGGTAGTTATAATATTGCAATATCAGGTTTATATGTAAATGAACGTGCACTTGATGTAACAGGACACAATATCAGTAATGTCAATACTCCTGGGTATGTAAGACAACAAGCTATGATTAAAAACGCCCCTTATATTAATGTATCAACAGGAAGTTATCAAATTCAGCAAATGGGGCTAGGAGCGGATTTGCAGCAAATAAGGCAAATAAGGAATTCTTTTTTGGATGCAATGTATAGGAAAGAAAATATGACGTTAGGTTATTGGGAAGCAAGATATAAGGGAGTCCAGGAGATTGAATCAATTCTTGCCGATCCTATGGGAGAAGGCCTTCAGGATGTCTTGAACGACTTCTGGGATGCCTGGCAGGAACTGTCCAAAGAACCTGAGAGCCTTACCGTAAGAGCGATTGTAAGGCAAAGAAGCCAGAATCTGGTGCATACAATTAATCATATAGGTTCGCAGTTGGATAAATTAATAGAGGATCTCAATACGGAAATCAGTGTGCGCTTAGCTGAAGTGAATAGTATAACTGCTCAAATTGCAGAGCTAAACGTAAAGATAAGCAGTGAGGAGCTTGCCGGAGGTACGGCTAACGATTACAGGGATCAGAGAAATCTGCTTGCTGATAGGCTGACGAAACTCGTAAATGCCGAAGTGTCAGAGACAGAAGATAAACACATGTATATAACGATAGAAGGATTTGCTATCGTTAAACCGAACGGAAATGTAGAATTACATCTTGAGACGGAGCAAAACGGAACATCCCATAAAATAACAATTGGCAAAAACGGTGTTGAAGCACCTTTGAATAATGGATATATAAAAGGACTGATAGATACCATAAAGGAAATCGAAGATGTTAAGGAAATGCTAAATAAGCTTGTCAGTACCATGGCTGAAGAAGTCAATAAATTGCATAGAAGCGGAAAAACGGCAGGAGAGCCTCCGGCCGACGGGCAGGACTTTTTTGTGTCGGCTCATTCAGGACAACCTATAACAATTAGCAATATAAAGCTTAACGATAATTTAAAGGATTTAAATAATATAGTATCATCTGCCGGGGGCGGTTCCGGAGATAACACTATTGCACTGGCAATTTCAGGTCTCAGGAATAAACCGATAATAAGTGATAAAGTAGGCACATTGAGCATAGATGAATACTACGAGACAGTAATCCTTGCCGTAGGACACAGCGGAAAAGAAGCTTTTAATATTTTGGACGGACAAACTAAACTGGTCCAATCCATTGATAATAACAGACAGTCCCTGTCAGGAGTTTCACTTGATGAGGAAATGGCTAACATGATGAAGTACAGATTTGCATATGAAGCATCTTCAAGGGCGTTTAATGCAATAGATAACATGATAGAAACAATTATTAACCGCATGGGGATAGTAGGAAGGTAATGAAATAATAGGTAAAGAGGTAATAAGTTAATCCAATAATAGATGGTTAAATGATAAATTGATGAAGAAAAGATATAAGGGTGGTGAAGTAGATGCCTGGAGCATTTTTTGGATTAAATACGGCGATAAGCGGTATTTTTAGCGCACAGAAGCATCTTTCGGTGATAAATCACAACATTAGCAATGTAAATACTCCGGGTTATTCAAGACAGCAAGCAGTGCAAGTTGCTTCCATTCCGTATAAGCTGAACGGTGTTGGTTTACTGGGAACGGGTTCTGATATCGTCTCCATAAAGAGAATAAGGGATGAATTCCTTGATTATAAATATTGGAGTGAAAACCAGGCTTTTGGCGAGTATTTCACGAAGATGGAGCTTTTAGCCGAACTTGAAGTAACCTTTAACGAGCCATCCAACAGTGGATTTACAACAATAATGAATGAGTTTTATAACGCATTACAGGAATTGGCAAAAGATCCTTCTGCTGCACCTCAAAGGGCATTGGTACAGCAAAGGGGGGTTACCCTTGCAAAGTACTTTAACAGTCTGGCAAGCCAGTTTGAAAAAGTACAAGCGGATATAAATCAAAGAGTGAGAATAATTGTTGAAGAAATAAATTCATTAGCCACTCAAATACAGCAATTAAACAAGCAGATATATTATGCTGAA
>DUMC01000079.1 GCA_012840075.1 Clostridiaceae bacterium
AGAAAAATGACCTTTTTCATATGAAGTATTCCTCTTTTTTCTATTTATTTTTCATACTTCTTTTTGCCATTATTATATCCTTTTTTTCTATAATAATCCATCAGGTCAATTACATTATCTTCATTATCCGTTGAAATTTTGGCATTCTTCTTATCATCAGATTCATCATCATAAATATACTCATCTTTAAATATGTGTTCATATTCGTTTTCATAATCGTCATCATACTCATCTTCAAACCCATCTTCATACTCGTTATTATACTTATCATCATACTCATCATCATACTCATCATAATATTCATCTTCGTCCTCATCGTAAAATTTATCTACATACTCGTATTCCTCATAATCTTCATAATAATCTTCATATCCTTCAGCATATTCATCATCGAATTCTTCACCATATTCGTCATCATGCTCTTTGTCATATTCATCTTGATATTCAAACAATCGGTTAAAATCTTCAATAGCATCCAATAATTCTTCTTCAAGATACCGTTCTCTTATTTCGAAGCACTCAAGAAATTTCTTATCATTGTATTTCTTAGGAATAACTTGACTTCTTTTTGATTTTTTACCATCTAGAATAATTTTCTCTCCAAGCGGTGTTAAGTCGAACTCATCAGGCATCGAAAAAAGCATATTTCTGGCGATTCTATAATCTTCTTCCAATATATTGAAAATCTCTCCTAATTCAAATACGATATTATAAACAGTACTGTAATATGGCTTTATAAGTTGCATATAATATCCAAGCGGTGTAAATAAATATATATCCAACATCATTGTAAACAAATAAATTTGAAAAGCGGACGGATTTTTATCAATTAAATTCTTAAGCTGTTCTGTCGGATCAGGAATCTTTTCGCTCTCATATATAGCTTTTTCTATAAGTTCAAAACTTAAGCCAAATTTATTATTGACAGTGTCCAGAAAATTAGGAAAATTTGCAGGATTCTTGATTAACTGCCATACGGTGTCCTTTTCCAAGATATTCTCTAATTTTGGAAATTGCTCAGTTACAGTCCTGATAAAGCTACCAATTATACCTTCTACCAAGTATTTAATTTTGTACTCCGTTTTCATGTTAATAAATTCATTTGATTTTTCAGTCGTAATTGCCAGAGTTTTGTTTTTCTCCTTTACCATCTTCATGTATCCAAGGCTGATTGCAACAAGTACAATAGTATTTTGGTAATGCCTATCATTAAAAAACAGCTTGTTATTTAACTTCTTCCTTTCACTATCCTCAATTATGCCAAAATTATTTACTCTAATACCTTTTTTACAAATTTCAAGAACTGTCACCATATCATCAACCATATGATGCTTTTGAGTATTTACATAGTGCAAATTTGTTTGTATCTTTGAAAGAACACCTTTTTGTTTAGTCAAGGTTATTTTCGGAAAAAAGACAAAATCTACAGTTGTCCTCGTTATATCAGTTATATCAATTATCTCAGTTATCTCGGTTTCCTCAATTTTTTCGGGTTTTTCAGTTTTTTTATTTTCATTGCTTTTTTTGCCTTCATCGGTTTTTTCAGCTTTCTCTGCTTTCTCTGTTTGCTCTTCTTTCTCTGATTTTTCTGTTTTGCCAGTTCTACCAGGTTTTTTGGTAATTTCTTTCTCCACAAGGATGGATATTATATTGGCAGGAGTAATATATGTTTCAGGTTGTATGGCTGAATAATAATATTTCCGGAAAATTTGGTCAACGGAATTTTCAAGAAAAGCCTTCTCATCCCTATCAGATTCCCGATACATATCGTAAAACTCATTTTCAAATACATCTTGTATTTTCGCAGTACTCTCCTTGAACATCAAAATATCTTTTAAATTTTGTAAACTAAGCATATAAAAATACCTCATACCTTTCTTAATTCTTATTATTTATTCTTCCAAATACTTAAAATTAATTCCACAATACTTTAATTCTAAAACACAATTTCAGTTCTTATTTTTAAACCATTTTAATTTTGGTTTCTATATATTTTAGCCATTAATTTCATTTTTTAAAAGGGGTTTTACTTTATTTTATCATTTTTGAAGTATTTCTGTAATTTTTCGACACAAAAAAACAATTAACACAATATAGCAATAAAAGTAAGCAAGATAATAAGCATAAAAGAAAACCGGAGCGTAAAGCCCAATCATCAATACCTCCGGTTTTCTCCTCACAATCCAATCCAAAGCTATTTTGCCTCTATGTAAATTTTAAGCTTAATTTTTTAAATTCCTCTTATCCTTCCGGCATAGTTATTCTTCCAGCATAACCCCGCCTGCAAATCCCATATACTCATCCAGGAACCATTCTGCAACCTTGGTCATAAAAATTGATATTTCATTACCTTTGAAAGCAAAGGTTGCTTTTAGCGTACCCAGGTATATATCAGTAATATATACCAGCATATTAAGCTTGTGTTCCTCTACCCAGGCTGCAGAGGATAGGCTGTTATAGCATCTTCCCCATGGTTTCCTAATTTGTTCACCGAAATAATGCTTTTCAGGAAAAGGTCCTTCAATTATTTTACCAATACCGAACTTAAGCTCATGATGCCCCGTAGCATTTTCATACTCCCATATACCTTCGTCACCATTAAAAATGAAACGCATTTTTGTGATTTTCATTGGATTTTCATATAAAGTAAACCATTTGCCATTAATTCTATCTACATATGGAGAAGTCAGATTCCCACGCTGCGGCAGGATTTTAAGATTCTTAATTTTTTCCTGTAATTTTGCATTGCCTTCAGCATCATAAGGCAAAGGAGTATCTTGAATTTTATAAAATACCTCCTCATAGAAAGAATCAACAATACCTTCACCTGTAGGACCTGCACCTTGAGTATCAGCTATACATGCAAATATTAAATCCTTATCAGGATAGCAAAGTGCAAGTTGTGAACCCATGCCTCTGAACGCAAAACCATTCTTACCTTCCATCCATATTTGATAACCATACCCGTCCCTGCCTGAAATTGAGTTATCAATTTGCTTGGTTGTAGCTGCAGTAATATATTCTTCCGATATCAACTGTTTGTCATACCAACGGCCTTTGTTCAGGCATACATATGCAAGTTTTGCCATATCCCTTAGAGTGCAGATAACACCTGAGCCACCCCATGACGTTCCTTCCGGCGTTTTTATGCACCAAGCATCTTTGGAGAAGCCTATTGGATCAAGCAGCTTATCACGCATATATTCAAGGAACGGAACTCCGCTTATTCTTTCCACAATAGTATTGAGAATAACCGTAGCTGATGTATCATAAGCAAAGATAGTTCCCGGAGGGTGTGAAGGTTGTTTGTTAAAAAACGTTGCAGCCCAATCATCATCATAACGAGTATAAGAAGTTGATGAATGAGGAGATGCCATCATCAGTAAATCCCTAACTGTAGCATCTGCCAAATATGAGTGCACGTTTTCAGGCACTTTGTCATTAAAAAACTTAACAACTTTATCATCTAATTTCAGTTTTCCTTCGTCAATCATCAATCCTATAGCCAGAGCCACAAAGCTCTTACTTACAGAATACATCCGGTGCATGCTGTTTTCTGTGTATGGTGCCCAGTAACCTTCAGCAGCTATCTGTCCTTTACGCAATATCAAAAAACCATGCATGCAGGTTTGTTGCCTGTCTATTCTTTCAAGAAAATTATAGACTGCTGAAGAAGGAATACCTAGGCTTTCGGGACAATCAGCCTTTGAAAACAATTCAATTTTATTCATATAATACACTCCTTCAATTTTTTTGGCCTTTTAAGGCGGCTTTATGTTTTTATGAGCTTTTTGGGATCAGGCGTTAATTATGAATTGTTCACTTATTCTCAAGAGCTCATAGTTATTGGAATCAGTCTGTAAAATTAATCTCCACTCTCTTTATTAACTTCCCCTCTCTTTTCTCTTTATGCATCTTTTACTCATCCTCTTTAAATACAGGCACTATTATTAATTTAAATTCAAATTCTTTCTCATCAAACCTGTATTTTTCAAGCAATTCCGGTCCGCAAGAGTTAGAACCGACACCGCTCATTTTATAGTCAATATTAACAATTGTTTCTTTTCTCTTCACAAGCTCGTGAGGATGATTTGCAATCGTCAAATCTTCCGGAGTGTAATGAGCAGCATTAAATGAGAAATTAGGACAACCTATGAACTTAAGTCCCATACCTTGCTCATTTGAAATAATAGCCCACTCAGTACCATATCTTGAACCATTTTCCTGAGGCACCAGATAATTTTCAAACATCTCGTCCACCGTTGTCAAATATTTGCTCACTCTTGCGCTTTGACGCTTGTCAATATAGCTTTCATGAGGTCCATAGCCGAAGTACTCAACTTCTTCATTTCCTTCAGGCATAACAAGCTGCAAACCAAATCGTGGCAGGAAAATCAGCTCTTCCCTTACTTTTGCGCTTAAGTTAAGATGGATTTCACCGTTGCCGTAAACAGTCCATACTGCATTTCCGTGCAAAATAGGTAGTTTTATATATCCTGCCAATGAAAAATCAACACTTATTTCTATGAGCTGTTTATTTTGTCTTAATATTTTAACATCGTAAACCTTTGTCTTTGCCCTCTCATAACCTTCTTCCATCCAATTGAATTTTATTCTTCTGTCATTATCGGTAGGTGCTCTCCATATGTTGAATTTTAAGGGTTCTACAATCATGTCCACACCATTCTTGACAATTTTAACAAATGTACCGTCATATATATCAAACTCGTAGCAGAAGTTGAACCCTTCTATTGATATTATGTTATCTCTTTGTTGCACCTTGATTTCATTAATTTCAGCATATGAAGATGATTCATCGGCATCTACATTTGCCTCGCAAGCCTTCACATGGGGTTCGGAGACACATACATGAGTTCCGGAGGCATGAGCATGAGTATTTCCTTGCAAGTAGTTTAGATCAAACTGTTCAAAGGTTATTTCGTATCCTTTGGAAGCCCACGGGGTATCATATTTCTGTAGGCAGCTAACTGTAAGGAAATACCTGTCTTTTGAAATATTTCTTGTTACTTGATTATCATTGTCGAGCTGTTTAACAATTTCACCGAGTGGTAATTCGATAATTTGAGACTGCTGAGGCTCAATGTTTAATTCGCAAACTTCCCCTTGCTTAATGACTTCACCGTTCTTTTCCACCTTCCATGCAAGGCTTACATGCGCTATATCCGTAAAATCATACAGGTTTTTTACCTCTATTAAGCCTTTTGAAAGATCGTAGGCTTCAAACTTTATTGGAGCTATTACCTTCTTGAGTTCAAGCAATCCTATGTGCGGTCTTCTGTCAGGATAGACAAGACCGTCCAGGCAGAAATTGCCGTCATTAGGTTCGTCTCCAAAATCTCCTCCATAAGCATAATACTCTTGACCGTCAGGGGTTTTGGTTTTAATTCCGTGGTCGCACCACTCCCAAACACAGCCTCCCATTAACTTCGGGTATTTATAAATTATATCCCAGTAATCTTTTAAATCTCCCGGACCATTGCCCATTGCATGACTATATTCGCAAAGGAACAAAGGTTTTTTATTTTCATCATCTAATGCATATTGTTCAACGAAGTCAACATGGGGATACATCCTGCTTTCTACATCAAGGTACTCCATACCTACACTCTCATCATGCGGTCTTGCGGCACCTTCATAATGAACAGGTCTTGAATTATCCCTTGTCTTAGTCCATTTTGCCATGGCAACGTGATTGAAACTATATCCTGATTCATTACCCAAGGACCACATTATAACACATGGGTGATTCTTATCCCTTTCCACCATTCTTTCCATCCTGTCTAAAAATGCTTTCTCCCACTTGGGGTCCTTCGTAAGCATGTGGCTGTCTCCTACACGTGAAACACCATGGCATTCAAGATCCGCTTCATCGATAACATAGAAACCATATCGATCGCACAAATCCAGGAATCTTGGATCATTGGGATAATGAGAAGTTCTTATTGCATTGATATTGTGACGTTTCATTAACATAAGGTCTTTTATCATGTGGTTTAACGGAACAGTCTGACCCAATTCAGGATGCGAATCATGGCGATTGACACCTTTGAGCTTGACAGCCTTTCCGTTAATCATGAATACACCGTCTCTGATTTCCACTTTTCTCAAACCTACATTGAACAGGAGCACTTCTTCGCCGTAATAGAGATATAACTTATATAGGTTTGGTTTTTCCGCATTCCATAAAACCGGATTTTCAACCTCAAATTCCAAAGCAATAATATTACTTTCTGAACCACAGCTTCTTTCGGTATTATCAACTGCTTTGATAAGTTCTGCGATTTTTTTGCCGCATGGACTTATTAATTCAGCTTTTATTTCTTTAAAAACATTACTTTCCGGGCATTTTTGTATACCTATTTCGCATTTTTGTATATCTATTTCACATTTGTGTATATCTATTTCACACTTTATTACCGCTTTTTTAAAATCTTCTGTGAAATCCTGTTTTATGAATACATCCCTTATATGTTGTTTGTCCCTTGCAAGTAAATACACATCTCTAAAAATCCCTGAAAATCTCCAAACATCCTGGTCTTCAAGATAGCTACCATCGCACCACTTTAGTACTAATACGGCTATCCTGTTTTTACCTGTTCTCACATATGGGGTTATGTTAAATTCCGCAGGTATTCTACTTCCTTGGCTATAACCTACAAAAGCGCCGTTAATCCATAAATAAAAGCAGGAATTTACACCTTCAAAAACTATGTATTTTTCTTTGCTCTCCCATTTTTTAGAAACATTAAACTCTCTTACATAAGTTCCTGCAGGATTTTCATCCGGAACATAGGGCGGATCGCAAGGGAAAGGATAGTTGACATTTGTGTAGTGGCATTTATCATATCCTTTAACTTGCCAGCACGAAGGTACAATCAAATCGTCCCAGGCACTTACATCTGTATCTTCTTTATAAAAACCATCTTCTACATATTTAACACTTTTATGATACTTGAATTTCCAATTACCGTTAAGTGTCTGATAAAAAGGTGATTTGCCTCTCTTATTGCCAGCAGCACTGCAAGCATCACTGTAAGGTATGTAGTATGCTCTGGGTTTTTCTCTGTTTACATGCAAGGTGTTTAAATCTTCCCAGTATTTTTTTATATTTAGCATTAATGTCACCCTCTTGTTATTTAATATATTTTTTTTTAATTTTTCATAGTAGTTTTTAAATTTCTCATAATAATTTTTAAACTTGTGAATTTCCTATCATAAATAATTATAATTTTTAAATTTGCGAATTCCTTATCTTGCTATCTAACTTTATCATTGACATCTAACTTGAAAGAATCCCCTACTCACCGTAATTTTAGAAATAAATATTTTCATTGATTCAATTATATTGTATTTATTTAATTATAACAAGTAGTAATAAACAAGCATAAATAGATGTTGTCAGAACATAATTGCTTGACATCTTATAATTTCTAATATATAATTTAGTAAAACATGTTTTAGTAAATCGTAATATAGTAATTAATAATATAGTAAATCATAATTTAGCAAATTACGACTTAATAAATATAATTATAGCTGGGAGTTGATCTTATGTTTTTTGGACGGGAAAAAGAGCTTCAAAGCTTAAATCACTTATATCAAACAAACAAATTTCAATTTTTGGTTATTTATGGAAGACGTCGTGTTGGGAAAACAACATTGATAAATGAATTTGTTAAAGGAAAGGAAACAATATTTTTTACCGGTCTGGAAACTAATGCAAGACAAAATCTTGAAAATTTCAGCAAAAGCGTGTTTTCTTATATCAATAACTTCAATTTCGCAAGCAGCTTTGGCTCCACACCGGTTTTTCAAAATTTTCAAGAAGCATTGGAATATGTCTTTATATTATCTCAAAATAAGCGAATTATCTTAGTTATTGATGAATATCCTTATGTTGCTAAATCCTATGAAGGATTTGCTTCAATTTTACAAGTACTGATAGACAAATACAAAGATACATCAAAACTGTTTTTAATTATTTGCGGATCCAGTATGTCTTTTATGGAAGAACAGGTTCTTGGCTATAAAAGCCCGCTTTACGGCAGAAGAACAGGTCAGTTTAAAATTTTACCATTTGATTTTTTTGAGAGCTGTAAATGTTTTAAAAATTTCTCCAAGCTAGACATGGCTATAATTTACGGAATTGCAGGCGGAACACCACATTATCTTCTTCAAATGGACGATAATCTTACTGTTGAAGAAAACATAAAAAATACTTTTCTAAATCCCAATTCCTATTTGTTTGAGGAACCAAATAATCTGCTTAAACAGGAGGTTCGCGAACCTGCAACTTATAATGCTATCATCAGCGCAATTGCTACAGGGAGCAGCAAACTATCTGACATTGCAAACAAAGTCGGTGTGGAAACCAGCGTATGTTCTGTGTACTTAAAAAATTTGATTTCCCTTGGAATTATTAAAAAAGAAACTCCTATCACTGAAAAATCTTCCAGGAAAACAATATACTCAATCTCTGATAATATGTTTCGTTTCTGGTATCGGTTTGTGCCCGCAAATATGTCCATTATTCAAAATGGCATGATTGATCTTGCTTATCGGAATATATCTGAAAACCTGTCTTCATATATGGGCGCAGTATTTGAAGATATTTGTAAGCAATATCTTTGGTCCCTCAATCGTCAAGGTAAGACAGCAATAACATTTATGGATTTAGGACGTTGGTGGGGAGGTGATCCCGAAAGCAAAAATGAAGTTGAAATTGATATTCTGGCAATTGGTGCCAAGAATTCTGCAATTTTCGGAGAATGTAAATGGACAAATGAAAATGTTGATTCCTCGGTACTTGAAACCTTGATAAGACGCAGCAGATTATTTCCCTTTGAAAAGAAATATTTTTATTTATTCGCTAAAAGAGGATTTACACCTGCTTGCATTGAAAAAGCCAAAGAATTGGGTAATGTTCAATTAATCACCTATGAAGAAATGTTAGCCTAAATTATGTTATAATTTATATATCCAAATTTTAACGAAATTTTACTTCTTAATTTTTAATGGACATAAAACACAACAACTGTTTCTAAAATTAAATAATTTAGCATTGGGTTCTGTCCCATTGCTTGGATAGGAGGAAGTCTAATGAAAATACTCATCATAGGCGGTACAGGTCATGTCGGCTCTTTTTTGACAGAACAATTATTAGAGCAAGGACATCAGGTGGTTATAGCCAGCCGTAATCAAAAAGTACTGCCGGCAAATTCACCTCTTCGTAAGATTCTTCATAAAGTTCGCATAGTTAAATGTGATTCCGGAGTTTTTGAAAATCTTAAAGAACTGGCTAAAGAATGTTTTGATGTAGTTATTGATTTTCCTGGTACTGCTTATAACACATACATGGCTTTTCGAGATACAGCTTGTCATATAATTGCATGCGGTTCGCTTTGGATGTTCGGTTATCCACATGTTGTCCCCACACCGGAAATAAGGCAGGAGAAATGTGTGTTTGAAGGTTATGAAAAGCGTTATCAGGAAATTCTGGAAATGATCGCAGACTCGGGTAAACACCGCGCAGTATTCACTGCTATAATGCCGCCTAATATTTGCGGTCCGGGTAAAATTCCTCTCGAAACCTGCGGTGGTCGCAGCATTGATGTACATCATGCACTTAAAGAAGGAAAAACGGTTTTTCTTCCTGAAGGTCCCGAAGCCCTCATAGGTCCTTGTGATGCATCAGATATTGCTGCCCTTTTTGCTTTAGCCGTCAATAATCGTATTGCTGCTGCAGGGCAGATATTTAATGCCGGTTCAGCTTATGCTGTCACAGTTTCGCAATTTGTAAAGATTTATTCCGATATTTACGGAGTTGACATTCCAATAGAAAGAGTTTCATGGGAAGTTTTCAAAAAGGATATTTGTCCTGATATCGGTCAATGGTGGCATTTCTACGCACATATGCAACCTGATATTTCCAAGGCATGTAAACTATTAGGCTATAAACCTCGCTACACACCGGAAGAAACAATCGCACGTGCTGTAGATTGGATGTTTGCAGAGAAGCTCTTGTAACATTAAAGGAGGCTTAAAGTAAATAATTTTTAATAATCCAATGTTTTATTTTTAAGTGAATAATAATACAAGCCTGCTTCAATAAAAATCGATTAAAAAAGGCTGCCGTTAGGCGGCAGCCCTCAATATATTCTGTATACCAGCTCTTTTAACATATGGAATTGGTAAGGTTTCATTACCTTTGAAATACTTAGGCGACAGTAATGTGGGGTTATCACCTACAGCAAAGGGTACAAAGCTGTTAAGGGCATGGTTGAAATCCAAACCGTCAGGATTGTTAGATATAAGTTCAGTGTATTCATATAAAGCCTCGGCGCAGGTCATCTATATCAAAGTACCTAAGCATTCCGGGCATAACTATTGCTTTTATATTGTGATTGTTGTAATATTTTCTTTCTGCAATATATCTAACACTTTCCAATGGTTCGTATTCATCTACGAATTTGATTCTATTATCTATCAACTTGGTCATTAAAGCATATAAATTATATTTTCCTTTTGTGATTATTCCAAATTCAATATTCTCGGCATTATCTTCTTTATTATTTTCTTTCCCCATAATCTTCTCCAGTGCATCTAATGCACGGCATATCCCTCTTACACGCATTGCAACTATGTTATCCCCGTTTACAAGAAGATTGTTTGCAAAAGTTGAAAATCTTGTATGGAAATAATCAGGTTCGTATTCCTTGTAATAATTGTTACTATGAGAACCGGTTCCTACCAGGTCAATTACAAAGACACCATAGCCTTTTTCGCAGTATTTCATAACCAAGTCTAAATTACAATGAAGCATTGAAACTCCGCCTTCCCATGCTGCAATAACTATTTTCCCCGGATTTGTACCCGGAGATTTTAACAAGGCTCCAAAATTAAGAATCCCTTCCTGCTGGAACCACGTGAAAAGTTCCATATTCATATTTAAAACGCTGACTTCATCATATGACCGCTTGATGTACAAAGGATACGGTTCGTAATTATTAACTTGTTCATATACGAACTTTTTCGCATTTTCACGTCTTTCTTCACTTGATAATTCACTATTTTTCGCATCAATAGCTTTAAGTTCGTCCAGTACAAAATCGTGTATAATTTTTGAATTGAGGGATTTTACGACATTTCCTGATTCCGTTGCATATAAATCTTTCGGATCACTGGTTGATATGTATTCCATGAATTTGGAAGGTGTACCCTTCAACGCACGTGAAAAGAAATCTGCTGCTGCATTGGCTAGATTCCATGTATAAGCATGCTTGGACTTATCGGTAAAAATTTCAAGTGCTTCACCCTTACCAAACAAATCCCATAGTGGTTTAGCTTTTTTAATTGTCCTTTCTACACCTTCTAAAGGAAAGAAGTCGGAATCATCAGTTAATAACAATACAGGTTTCGGTGCCATGCATGCTAAAATGTCGGCATGATCAAAACCATCAGCTGCCATACCGGGCCAAATTTGCTCTAAGTCTTGGGGTGCTCGTGAGTATAAAATAGCCATCCTGTCCGTGATGAAAGTTCCGGGAGCTGCTGCCGCTATTTTCTCCGGTACTGTCATCATCAACATCGCTGTTTGAGTTCCACCGCCACTCGAACCTGTAACCCCGATTCTCATTTCATCCACATCTTCACGACTTGCTAGGTAATTTAATGCACAAATACCATCATGTACAAAATATCTGGTAATTGTTAATCCGGTTAATAAACATTGAATACCTGCATATTCGTGCTCAAGTGTGCAGGGACCTACTGCAAGTTCTTTCTGCCCTTCTTCCAGGTAAGAGATTCTCTCTCCTTGCCCTATAGGATCCAAGCCCATTACTACAAATCCAGCTTTTGCAATGCGTCGCTGCACTCTTTGATAGACTTCATACATCCTCCCCAGAGCGGAGTGCCCGCACACCATTAACACCGCAGGTAAGACACCTTTTGCATCTTCCGGTTTATATACATTTGCAGTTGCATAAAAGTTAGGCAATGTCTCCAAAACTATATTCTCACATATTAACCCTTCTGTCACATGAGTTTTGGTAACTGTAACTTTTACATCACCCATGGGAGGAAGTCCTCCGATGGCTCGCAAAAAAGATTCCCTTATCCGGTGACGATGCTGTTCAAGGTCCTCCGCTGTTTTGATACTTGCTCGCACTTTATCGCCCTTATCAAGGTTTTTCTTAGTAAGAAGGTCTATGTACGTCTCAAGCTGGTTTTCATTGTAAGGTATGACACTGTTTATACTTAACTTATTTAAATCATTAAGATTCATAATTATTCCCCTTTGTACTTTTATTTTACAAAGTAGCCTTAAATTGGCTAAATTAGCTAGATTTAGTGATTCCTCAAGGTATAATTAGGATAATTTCAAAAACTCTTCGTTTTTATTTCAAAAATAAAATTTTTTTATATAAATATTTAATCTATAAAACTCTCTGATATAAATATTATAACATAATACTATATATAAACTTTAGAAATTCCTGTTTTTTTATAGCTATATTCCATAAGTCGTTACCTACCATCTTAAGGACTTTACTCTGACTTCTTAGGACTTTTCCTCAGTGATTATACAAGTATATTGTTGAAAATAAGTAAATAATTCAAGTCTGATCCTATTCATCATCAACCTTTTAGCGCATTTAACCTGGCCTCGTTTATCCGTTATCCTTTCACCGCACCTAGCATAATTCCTTTTACAAAGTACTTTTGTAAAAACGGATATACCGCTAAAATTGGTAATGTGGCAACAACTATGGTAACATACCTTATTTGGATGCCTGCTATACTTCTTTCTTCTAATGTACTATCTATAAGCAATTCATTTGATGCTTGTATTAAAACCCTTCTTAGGAGGACTTGTAAAGGATATAATGAAGAATCACTTAAGTACAGCATTGCCGTAAAAAAATTATTCCAATGACCGACTGCATAGTATAAAGTTAGAACCGCAAGTGTCGGTTTTATTAACCATATTGCTATACGAAATAAAATATGCAAATCATTTGCTCCGTCAATTTGTGCGCTTTCCATTACCTCATCCGGGATAGAAGAAAAAGCGCTTCGGCATATCATTACATTATAGGATGATACAAGGCCCGGAATAATCATTACCCACCTGCTGTTATACAGACCTATATTATTTATAAGCAAATAAGTGGGAATCAACCCTCCGGAAAAATACATAACAAACACTATGAAAAAGTTTAAAAAGCGCCTTGCACAAAATGTTTTTCTTGAAAGAGGATATGCAGCAAGTACAGTAGCTATCATATTAAATATTGTCCCAACTATGGTATAATAAATTGTGTTGCCGTATGAAACCCATATATCCCCGCTTTTTAATACTTGTTTATAACCTTTTAATGAGAAACCAACCGGCCATAAAAACACTTCTCCCCTATTAACAGCTATTGGATCGCTGATGGAAACACTCATTATGTATACAAATGGATAAAGAGTTATAAAGAATGCAATTATAACTAAAGTATAGACTATAAAATAGAAGAAAACATCAGTGGAAGATCTTGATTTAATCGACATTATATTTTTACCCCCGTATTACCATAAACTTGTCTGTGTTAGCTTTCGTGAAATCAAATTAGAACCAAATACAAATGCAAAATTTACAACAGAATTAAATAAGCCAACTGCTGCTGAAAAACTATAACTCGAAGATTCAATACCTTTTCTATACACATATGTTGATATAACATCTGCAGTTTCATATACTGCCGGGCTATACATAAGGTACACTTTTTCAAAACCAACGCTCATTATTCTTCCTAATTGGAGTATAAATAAAACTATAATTGTCGGAGCTATCATCGGAATAGTAATATACCAAACTTCCTTGAATTTAGTTATACCATCAATCTTAGAAGATTCATAAAGAGAGGGATCTATTCCTATAATAGCTGCGATATAAATAATGGAGTTAAACCCAAAGTGTTGCCATACTCCGGAAGCAACATAAATCGTTCTAAACCACTTAGCATCCATCATAAAATTTATCCGTTCCCCACCAAGAGCTGCTATAATGGCATTTACTATTCCGTCATTTACCGAAAGAAAGTTCTTAAGCATACCAACTACTACAACGGTAGATATAAAATGAGGTAGATAACTTGCAGTTTGCACAATTCTGCGCATCTTCGTGTTTTGTATTTCAGTTATGCAAATGGCGAATATAATAGGTACAGGAAAGCCGTATATTATTGAATATAAAGCAATCAGTACAGTATTACGAATAAGTCTGAATGCAAAAGGTGATTCAAAAAACTGAACAAACCATTTAAAACCTACCCATTTTCCCGAATATAGTCCCATTCCCGGTTTATAATCTTTAAAAGCTATTATTGCACCGGTTATTGGAATGTAGTTGAAAATAATATAGTATATAAATATTGGAAGAAACATGAGGAACAAATATTTATCCCGTTTTAACGCTTTGATTATTCGTGTTCTGAGTTTTGTACCAGCCTTTGCCTGCATAATACTTCTCCTTTTTCATAAGATATCCAAAGATACCAGATATGCAGAGAATATTAAAGTATTCTCTGCATATCCTTCATTATTGTTTATCCATATACTTTATTTAAGTGATATCTATATTTTATTATTATAGTGAGACCGGTTATCATTAAGCCATTTAATATATAATGTGACTTAAGACATCAAACTTAGCCAATTACGACATTTAACTTATCCACTTATTGAGCCTGTAACTGCCTGTTATATTTTGCCTGATATACCTTTTCCATATCTTCCACGTGCATTGTCTTCAAAGTATCCACATAATTATCAAATTCCGAAAGATCTCTCGTACCTGTAATAAAAGCTATAAACATTTCACTCCAGTAAGTCGACAAGTCTGTTGAATATGCTTGAACAATATCTAACTCTTCTTCAAGGAAGAAGGAATTGCCGATTGGAAGTACATAATATGGTTTTAAACGTTTATTATTTTCTGCAACTTCAGCATTATATGAGAAGTCACGATGAATTCCGAGAAGTATTCTGGGGAATCCACCAAAATTATGCCCCATACGATTTGCATAGTTGTCGGTATTCCTCTTCTTATTATCAAGAATAATTTTGTCGCCTTCTCTAACGTAATCAACACCTTCTATACCAAAATACAACAAGTAATTTGCTTCCTCACTGTATAAATAATCAATGAATTTAAATACTTCTTCAGGTTTCTCACAAAATCTTGTAATACCAAAGAAACCTGCTATAGGGTCATTACCCCAATAAAATTTATGGCCATAAGGACCTTTCAAAGGTTCTATCGGAGACATTATCAACTTATCTTTTTCCAAATCATAATTCGGATCGATAAGTTGGGAATAGCTAACATCATTATTATGATAGTGTAGTATTGAACCTATTCTATTTTGAGAGAACAAATTGTTCTGTATATCATATGTAGCTGTAGCAAATTCGTTGTACAAAAGCCCTTCTTTGTACATCTTGTGCCAGTATTCCAAAAAGTTCTTATATCTTTCAGATGTGTAAGAGCATTTAACAGTACCGTCTTCCTCAACTGTATAGCCCAAATTTAAATCCAAACCCCACATTGCACCGAAGAGTTGCAACATACCTGAACGCATAAACAACGGAATTTCATCATCCTGTCCATTACCATTTAGATCTTTTCCTTTCATAGCTTTTAAAGTTTCATAGTATTGATCAGTAGTTTCAGGAATACTTAATCCAAGTGCTTCAAGCCAAGGTAAATTCATATTTATAGCAGTACAATAATCAATGCTCATATTAATTACAGGTACATAATAAATTCTACCATCCGGTGTAGAGATTTGACCTCTAACTGTTGGATTGTCTTCAAACCTTTTATTTAAATTTACGCCATACTTGTCATATAAATCTGTTAAGTCTATAAATACACCGGAATTTATATATGCCATGTCGCTATCAAGACTCGGTAACTGAATTACATCAGGTAAATCAACCCCTGCAGCTAACCTCGGCATTACGGTATCTCTATATACAGAACTGTCAATAAGTTCCATTTCAAGTTTCACATTAGCCCGTCTTAAAATTTCCTGACACCAAGCCATATTTTCAAAATCATAAACCAATGTAGAACCATTTGTACATAGCCATGAAATAACTAGCGGTTCATCACTGGTTGTTGCAGGTTCAGTAGATTTTGTTGAAGTTTGTTCTGAAGTTTTTCCTGAAGTTTGCTCTGACGGAGTTTGATCTGAAGCAGACTGCTTGGAACTACCTGCACAGCCTGTGAAAAGAGAAACAATAAGCATTAAGCATAACACTACGCAAATAATTGAATTCAACTTTCTCATGATAATATACCTCCGTTGAAATTTTTAGCAAAAAAAATTAATGAATTTTTTTATAGAACAGTAAAATCCGCTTACTATTAATAATGCAATTTAGTATCTGGCTGCCGACATTTTATCCCTCCGGAATTTTTGTCCTCACTCCTTTCATTACATCTTGAGAAAAATCTTAATTTATGCACATGCTTCCCGATAAAAATCAAATTTAGGCGCATGTTTCTCCTGCAAAAACATAATTTAAGCGCACATTTAAAAATATCTGTTATCGCTATGATACACAGAATTATTTGTACAGGCAACTATACAATTAATGATTATAACTTACTTTAATGCTTGGTATAGTGATGCATATATAAAAAACTATACAATTGATGAAAATTGAGATGTTAATATCATTAATTGTATAGTCTCGTAAGTAATGTCTTGTAAGTAAAGCTGTTGACATTTTAACACTATATTACCATAATGGTAATATAACCACATTTACAGGAGGGGATTAATTATCATAAACCGTATGATATTCCGGTCATTTATTGTATATTTCATATGTATTTGTTTGCCGTTATCTATCTTATTGGGCGCAATTAATCATAATAGAATTCAAAAAGAACATCAAGAATATCTTAAATCGCTGGATGAACTCACAAATAATGTTGCAAGTATTTTAACTGATAGATTTACAGCCATCACGAATACAGCAAATAGCATTTTTATGTCTAATTGGTACAAACATTATCGTAATATATGCGGTATATATAATTCGGAATTCAATACTCTAAAACGGATGGAAATAAGTGAAGATTTAAGAATTAAAACTATTTCTATGGGCTTCATATCTGACTTATTGGTTGTAACACCTTCTCTTGATTCCGTCATTTGTAAAAATGGATGGTTTTCAATAAAGGATTATACAGATTTTTATGGTCATATAAGCATTAATACTGGGGCTGCTTCTAATGAGCCTGTAATTAAGAGCGTAAACGAAAATTATTGCACACTAGTCCTTAATGATATCAATCCGCGAACTGATATTTCAGTAGTATGCATTTTAATAGATAAAGCTTTATTTGCAAAATACTTTAAACAAATTCAAAATGACCTTATGGTTTACGTAGATATAAAAATGAATGACCAACTGCTATATCAATACGGAAAAAATATAGATGATGGTTATTCATTAACTATTAGAAGTAATTTATGTCCTTATTTATATTTGAATATAACTTATCCTTATTACAATAAAACGTTAATATATGAAAATCTTTATAAATCCTATATAATACAACTTATTTTAGTTATACTTGCATCAATAATAATCGCTATTGTTTTAGCTATCATTAACATACGCCCGCTTAACGCTCTGCTTAAACGCTTTTCAGGAGCCAAATGCAACTCACCGAATGATGCATATAAGTACATAAATGACTTTGTCGATAACATATCTTACATTAATTTGCAGTTACAAAATGAAAATAAAAATTTATCTGCATCAATATCTAAATTTTTTACACTCATGCAAAATGAAATAATGTTTAGCATGCTGACAAATCCGGAGTTTGATTTTAATGATGAATATATTCGTGACAAAATACCTTGGATTAATGATAATTTACCTTTTATTATGGCCTTAATTGAAGCAAAACTTCTTAGATATGATGAGTGTATCATTAACAAATTATCATTACCTGAAGAATACTATACTCATTTTAGTACCTTTAAAATACTTGACAATGAATATTGCATGATATTTTGGTTTGACGACCCCGGCTTTGCAAAAAAGCAACGTGAAATAATCCGCTCCGGATTATTAAAAGCGCTAGGTGATGAATATGTTGTTGAGATTTCTGATATAATGTATAAGCCTCATGAAATGCAGGATAGTTTTAAGTTACTAAAACATAATATCATAATGCAGAAACAGTTAAGTTTTGAATTGCCCATAACATTGCAAATAGATCTTATTACAAAAATAAAAAACTGCCAATATGAAGAATGTTTTCAACTTATAAATCAATCAAAGAACAAATTCAAACCTGAGTCATTTTTAGTCCTCCTTCTTCGTATAGCTCACGAGTATGAGATTGATGCTAAGAATACATTAGAGCTTTACAAAAGACACATGAATGATAAAAATCACACAAAACTTTGGAACCTAATTGTTAGCTTTACAAGTGATATAATTACTACAATTAACATATCCAAGAGCAATAAATCTAAAGAAATTGTAAAGCTGATACGTGAGTTTATTGATTTAAACTATAATAATCCAAATATGTCTATAAAGCTTTTATCTTCAGTCTTTAAGCTTGATGGCACACTTATATCCAAAGTCTTTAAAGAAGAAATGGGTATGACATTTAGCGAGTATCTCCTTAAGCAAAGAATGAAATTAGCACTCCAGCTTTTAAAAAATTCGGAAATGAGCCTAACAGACATATCGGAAGCTGTGGGCTATACTCATTATCTTTCTTTCAAACGTGCTTTTACAAGGTTTAAAGGTGTTACGCCGAAGGAGTATCGAGAGTTAAATTATACAATTTGATATATATCATAATCGCTTCTTTAAACGAAGATTCTTATTGTAAAAACTTAGATTCTTATTGTAAAAACTTAACAACCTAACACACTGTTTTTGTAAGAAAAAACGGTTCTTTCCAGTCTTAACTCTCTAATTTTGATAAACCCTAATTTTGACAAAAATAGAAAAAAGCCTACTTAATTATAGGCTTCACTATAAAAAAAGATCATGAATTAAATATTGCTTCAAATGCAAAAGCTTATAATTAATCTAAGAATCATCCTTATGTATCAAATCCAAAATTTCCTCAAGAGCCATTTCTTCATCTTTTCGGTCGCTTAAAGTAACTATAAGTTGCAGAAATTTCCGTCTTTTACCATTTTCTTCTAACTATAATATTTTGTCCATCGAGGCATTTTTCATCTTTACTTAACAAATTTGAAATTACTTTTGCTACCTCTTCTGGTTGCATTATTTTACTTTGATCTTCATTTGGAGCAAGTTTCCTTCTTAAAACAGTGGCACATCTACCAGGTGAAACAGTATACACTTTTATATTATACTCAGCAAGTTCTTCAGACAATGTTTGCGATACAGCTATAATAGCAGCTTTAGATGATGCATAAGATAACCAGCCAGGTCTTGGGGTAATTCCAGCAGTAGATGCTACATTCAAAATTTTAGAAACTTCTTTATTATATCTCATATACTTCACACATTCTCTAATTAAAATAACTGGAGCAAAAACATTTATAGTATATGTTCTATTTAGATTTCCAATACTTGTTTGAATGAGAGGTTGTGGATCTGCATACCCTGCTACATTTATTAAACAATTAATGGATTTATACTCACAATATATTTTTTTAATCAGATTGGGAATTCCATCCAAATTTGTTAAATCATATATTATTGGTTTTGAATTTATGATATCTTTGATTATATTATTCACACTTTTCAATTTTTCGCTGTTTCTAGCTATTAGAATCAAATTATCATATTCTCTACTTCTAGCTATTTCTATTGCCGTTGCTTTCCCAATTCCGTCACTTGCACCAGTGATAATACATGTTCGCATTTATTCCACCACCATATATTCTTTATATATTTCTTCAGCTATAATCAAATCAACATTAGTAGTTAGTTTTATATTATAATTCTTCCCCTTCAAAATGTATATTGGAGTTTTGTTGTAGTGATACAATAAACTTGCATCTTCAGTAAAGAACCTTTTTTCTTCTTTTGCTTTATAATGAGCATTTAATAACTCATTCTTATTAAATTTTTGCGGTAATTGAACATCTATTAACTCATCACGTTTTAAAATATCAGAAATATAATTATTTTTATATTTCAAAACAGTAAATGGAATCTCTTTACCATAAATAACATTCTTATTTTCATTATTAATTAACTCTTTGAAATCCTGGACTGTAGATTTTCATTTTAATTCAGGTAAATCTACCATAATTTTATCACATTAAATAATGTGCAAAAAGTTTTAACCCTTCTGCAATTCGAATAAATATTTTCACTTTACAGTAGGGATATTTTTTGTAAGATATACTGCAGGAGAGTGATGCGAATGCAGTATATTTTTAATGTAAAAGAAGGAATTCATGAATATGTTAAACTTG
>DUMC01000080.1 GCA_012840075.1 Clostridiaceae bacterium
AACCTGTACGGCATACCATTAAAACTGTCAGTAGTCCATGGAGCACCAGCCATGATAACTCCTCCTCCTTTTTTGATTTAAAAGAACACTAGCGGAGCTGAATTTAGAAGCTTTAAACTGCGTAACAATATCCAAAAGAAATTTTTCGGAAACATTTTCATCAATAATTTCAATACATTTTCAAATTATCACAAGAACATCTTTTTGTCAAATTTGGAAGTACAAATAAATTCATATTTACATTTAAGTTAAATATGATATCATTTTATGTGAGCTTAAAAGAAAACTTCAAATTAACTTACTAACTACCGACTTAGTAGGAGGAAAACATGATTTACCTTATTTTTTTTATTTACTCAATTTTAAGGGGTCTAAATGCCATTTTTGTGAAAAAGGCTCAGAAGAATTATGTTAGATCAGTTCATGATTCAATATATTTTACTGTACTTTTCTCGCTTTTTCAGTTGATTTTTCTTATTTTAATACCTCCTTATAACAGTTATACGTTTAAATTTAATATGCTTGTCTATCCAGGGTTCTTTGGCATCTTTTTTTGCGTATCCTATGTGCTAATGGTAAATGCATTAAAAGAAGGTCCTACTTCCTTAACCAATGTTGTTTACAGTTTTCAATCCATTGTACCTATTATTGTTGGATTGATTATATGGGAAGAAAGTATTAGTATAATGCAATTTGTTGGCCTAATCCTGTTTATTTTGGTTTTGTATCTTTTTAATAAAGGTTCTTACAGCCAGGGTGAAGATAAAAAACGTGTGACTCCCAAATGGGCTTTGCTCGCTAGTTTAAGTACTCTTACAGTAGGTATAGCAGTTATATTTACTAAACAATACATGCTTGTTTTTGATGGTTTTATTAAGGAGTACCTGATATTTTATAACATTGTTGTTATAATTATTTCAATTCCTTACTTGTTAATATCCAAGCTAAAATATAATAAAAGTTTTATAACTGACAGAAAATTTATATTGTATACAGCTTTGCCCGGCTTATTTACGGATTTAACAAATATTGTTTACATGTATTATATTACAAGGTTTAAGTCAGCCTTTTTCTTTCCGCTTGTAAGTATATTAAGTATTTTGTCCGTAGTTTTATTTAGCTGGATAATATTAAAGGAAAGGATTTCTAAATCTGCTTATGCAGGCATAGTTTTAAGCTTTTTGGCTATATATCTGCTTGGAATGAAGTAAAAGGAGACCGGATAACATGAAGTTCATGCAGAATAAGCATTTTAATGTTTATGTTAATAAAGCCAGTGAGATATTTAAGAAATCCATTCCGTTTAAAATATACAATCTGAAAGATGGTAATTTTACAGGTACAAATGTACACACACATGATTATATGCAGATTTGGTATGTTAAGAAAGGTTGTATAAAACACACTGTTGAAGGCAAGAGCAATATTTTGGTGAAAGGAACTATTTTCATCATTCCTCCTTTTGCCGTCCATAAAGTAGAGCCCGTTGATGATATTGAAGGTGAAGATGTTAATATTATTGGTTGTGAATTTGTAACAGATTTTATCAATGAAAGTATAATATATAATCTGGATGATCCTTCTATAAATTCCTCATTGTTCGACTTTGCATATCTTGAACCTTTCCTTGTATCTACGGAGGATATTAAACCAGGCCTGCTCCTGACCGGAAATGTGCAAAGCAAAGTTGAAGCTTTGCTTGAAGACATGCTTTATGAATTTACAAACGAAGAAAAATACTATGAAATTCACATAAAAGCGGATCTATTAAAGCTACTTGCCATAATTTCGAGAGAGTACGAAAAAAAAGATAATGAGAAAGGATTACAAGTTTTTTACAGGTATAGGGATGCAATTAACAATACAATAAAGCATATTGATGAAAACTATAATATGGATTTTAACTTGGAAGATGCAAGCCGTATGGCAATGATGTCTCCGGCTTATTTTTCTTTTATTTTCAAACAAATTACTGGGAAAACATTCGTTGAATATAAGAATACTCTCCGGATTGCAAAAGCTATTGACCTTATGAAAGATCCGAACCTATCTATTACAGATATCTGTTATACAGTAGGATTCAATGATACTGCCTACTTCAGTAAGATATTTAAAAAACATACAGGGATTTCTCCAAGCCAATATCGTAAATTATTTCAAAAATCAGAAGCTTTTTAAAACAAGAGACATTCTTCTCTTCAAATTGGAAGGTTGATTTAATCATTTATTTTTAATAATATATTTAAATAATTTTAATAATACATTTAGATATTTTTAATTTGTATAGAGAAAATATCGCCAAGAAGCTCTAAGCTTAGTGATGACATCCTCTTGACGATATTTCTTCAAGTCTAATAAAATGCAATCCGACAAAATAAGCTTTATTAAATTTAATAAAATGCACTTTCTATATAAATATTCCACAACCAAAATATTCCACGATCCAAAGTTCTAACCTATTTTATGGGAACAAGTTTTAATGCATTTCCGGAGTATATTTTCTCCAATACACTTTCAGGAAGTCCCAAACTGTTAAGAAATTCTTGGTGCTGATTGTCAAAATAATCTCTAGCATAAAGAACTCTATCCTGGAATTCCAATAAGAATTCTTTTGCGAATTCAGGGTCTCTTTTTAGAGCATTAAGACCGGAACCTGCTGATAAATCACAATAAAGATTTGGGTATTTTCTTAGCATTTCTATTACTTTTCCTCCGGGCACAACCTTCCCTTTTGGATATGGTTCCTTATCGTACTTGTCGTCACCGGATATATGTGCCCAGAAACCGGGAGCATGTCCAAGAAAAATTGTTTCCGGGCAAGCTTTAATTGCCCTTTCAAAAGCTTCAATCCCTCCGCCGTACCAGTAATTAGGTCTTGGATATCTTCTGCCGGTATCAAATTCATAGTCGATATGAACTGTTACAGGGAGTCCCAATTCTCCACAAACTCTAAACATCCTTATGGCATCCGGATTATCATACATCATTCTAAGCTTCAGTTCTCCACAAACTCTTACTCCGTAAATACTAACTGCAGCTTTCAAGGTATCGATGGCATCAGGTCTTCTTGGATCCGGACAATATCCCAGAATGAACTTATCAGGTGCACGCTCAACATATGAAAGGCATCTATAAAAAGAAATTGGTCCCCCTATCTCAGCAGAATTTACATTGATACAGTGAATTTGAGTAGGATCATATTCATCAGGCGGGCTTTCCCATGTTAGTAGCCAGGTTTTATCAATGTTATATTTTTTCATATTCTCAAGAAACTTGTTTAAATCATGGCCATGCCAATCTGCATGATTGTGCGCATCGATAATCATTTTAAATCCTCC
>DUMC01000081.1 GCA_012840075.1 Clostridiaceae bacterium
CTTTACCAGGGTCAACCTATTAGGACTAAATGCCGGTGTTTTCTAAGCAAATACAATAATTACCTTACCATACAGCTGATTTTAGGTTTTTATGCCAAAATATGCCATTATTTTGTTTATAATAGATACTATAACTATTATTAAATTTTATGTTACTTATGGCTTAGTAAAAATGTAAATTTCATTGAAATATATGTAACAGACAATTTTTTCATCATAATTAGGAACAAAGTGATTTTATTTATTTGATGAAAACAAGTATTAACAGCTTTAAAAATAAAAGTACACCAAATCTTTTAATAATAAAAACCCCAAGGGAATCATTTTCATAGAGTGATTCCTAAGGGGTATATAACAATTCGAAGATTTTATTATACAACTTCTGCTATTTAACCAACAATTTATCATTGCTCTAAATTAGCAATTTACCGCTGTATATCTTCTCTTTTTTATCAATACTGGTATGTATCTTCTCATTAATCAATACCAGTATGTATCATCCATTTAATCAATAGTTTGCCTTTATTTAACTATAACCGCTTCAATTCCTAACGCATCGGCTACTTTCTTAATTGTGGAAGCATGATGACCTACGCCCAATGCAAAGTGATGGGTCGGACCTTCTGCAAGCCATTTCTTTAAGAATGTTACCGCATCTGGTTTGAAGTAACCTCTAGTGTTAGTGTTTCCCGTCGGCGGTATCGGACCTGCTACTGATTCTCCTTCGCCAATGATGAATTTGAATTTACCGTCGTACTTGAGACCTATACCAAGCATAGTTATCGGTCCTTCTTTTATTTTGAATTCTACTGATGCACCGGAGCCTGGCTTTCCGTGGTATTTTTTCAAACTTCTTAATATAGGACGTCCGCTCGCTATATTTATATGATGTGGGCCATCATGACCTACAAGAATGAAATCTTCATTGAAGTCTATCGGGTGAAACTCTGCAAAGCTTCCTCCTATACCGAGGCTGTCCATTATCATCATGGCAACACAGGTCTTTAAATCCAATTCCCCGCACATCGGAAATCCTGCAGCGCAAAGCAGCGAATTGCCTACTATAAAGTTTGTAACAAGCGTGCGCATCTCTGAGCCTTCTTCTGCCTCGTAGTAATATGCCATACCGTCAAGTTTCTTTTCTTCTATGAAGCGATCAAGTGCGACTGCTACCTTGGCAGCAATGTATAGGTCTTCCGGTCTTAGCTTTTCAGTTATCGGATCTGATTTAGGATCCGGTGTATCAAAAAAGCTTAAAATCTGCTTGCTCTTTTCTGCTATCTCTTCTTCCGTGACTTTTCTATAATGTTTCATTACATCATCGGGTTCAACCTGTACAATGTGAATACCAAATTGAGCTGTAAATGCTGTTGGATCGCTATGCATATCCAACATGGCTTCCAAAACATGTCCCATCTGTCCTATGCGTGCTCCTTTAATCTCATGCAGTACACACGCAACTTTGCACCATTCTTCTATCTCAGCTTTTGCTTTTGGATCATTATAAAGGGTACCTATGATGGTTGGCGGTATTTTTTTGCCCATTCTCACTGATACGCCTACAAATTCAGGAAGTGAACATATATTATCATTTGCAAGCTGCATATATGTGCTGGCTTTTGTATAATCCATTGCCTTCATAGGTTGAAGTGCAACAAGAATGATGGGAATATCGAGTTCTTTTTGGATTATGCCCCAGGTAGAGCTTGTAGCATATGTCAACATGTCGCAGAATATCAGGTCCAAATTGGCAGCTTTAAGCTTTTTTACTACCTCATAAGACTTAAAACTGTTATCAACCATTCCGAAATTAATAACTTCCACGTTGTTTTGCTTTATCATCTCTTCCAGATCTTTCATATAACCCATTAGTTCGTCATACAGCCCTTCAAATTGATTCCAATAAGTGTCGTGCCCCACGCCAAAAAGTCCTATCCTTGCTGTGCGTTTTTTCCTTCGTTCAACGTACATCACCTGTACACCTCCGTAATAGAATTTGCGTAATAATGTAATTCGCATGATGTTGGTTGTATCAAAACAATCACATCACATTGAATTTATATTGAACAATTAACATTATATTAAACAATCACATTATATTAAGCAGCAAATAAAAACATAAATTGGTTATAAAACAAACTTATAATAATGTAGAATTAATTTAAATTTATAGAATTACTTTAATTTTAGAAATTTTACGAAAAAAAGTCATTTCTTTATGTTGACATTTAATCTCAGTATGTTGACATCTTTTTGCAATTACAATCACATAATTATAATTACTTGTTGTCTTTTCTGTTTCGCTATATAATAAATTTGAATAATATAATATTTGTGTTAATTGAATAGCGATTAATCGATAAAAAATAATAGCAAATATATCCAACTGTGATAAAGTTAGAACACCGGAGTTAAAACGGATAAGAACACGAGAGGATAAATTATGGAGAAAGAACTGTCAGCAGATGTAGCAATTTTTAAAGATGTATCTAATTTTAAAGATTTATCTAAAGAGGTATCTATAGATTACGAACTGGATATTGATCCTAAATCAATATGGATTACTGCAGCGCCATCTTCTCACATAAAAGAATCATATGTCTATTTACAGGAATGCGGCAAATTTTACTCTTATGCAAATCATTACACCAAGCGAGGAAGCGGCTTACAGTCGTACTTGATTCAGTGTACATTATCAGGGGAAGGAACATTGGAATATAATAATCGCAAATATCGATTAACACCGGGACATTTTTTCTGGATTGATTGCCGGCATCCCCAATATTACTATACCAATAAGGAGGTTGGAATATGGCATACTATTTGGGTACATTTTTACGGTGCAAATAGTTCAGAATATTATAAACAATTTATTTCCCTCAATAACGGAAGTTGTATCGCGTTGCAGCCTTCTGATAACACTATTGCAAATTACATACAAAAATTGATAAACATTTATTCTAATCATAAAAATCATATTATTGATGATATTTACATATCAGGGCTTTTAACCATGATTATGGCGGAATGCATCAATTCATTATCATTTGATCATAACATCAACGTAAAAGTACCTGATTTTATAAAAGATGCTCAAGATTATTTAACAAAAAACTATACAAAAAAAATAACTTTAGATGATTTGTCTTTTCGATACAATATAAACAAGTATTATTTCCAGAAACTTTTTAAACGCTATACGAAATACACACCAAATCAATTCCTTACCTATATTCGTTTAAACCGGGCTAAAGAACTACTAAGGACAACTACACAATCAATAAGCGAAATATCTTTTGAAGTAGGTATTAACAATGTCAATCATTTTATAAACTTATTTAAAAGGCAGGAGGGCATTACACCAAATGCTTTCCGCAAAATGTGGTATAATAATCAATAATAACAAATTTTTCTGATTTTATTTTAGCAATCTAGTTCGGCAGCTTATAATCAATGCTTAGCATATAATCAGGACTTAGAATATTTCTTCATCTGGTGTAGTTCCTTCCATGATATTAATTTTATATTTTCTTTCTTAATGGTGTTTATGATATCTTCATCTTTTAACAATTCATATTCTATTTGACGCTTCTTCCAACCGCCGGTTATCGCTTTTAACTCTTCATTCCCTATTGCAGGATGTACGTATATTTCAGTTACGCCCGGTTTCAGATTTTTTAGAGTTTTTATGAATTGAGTCTTAGCCTCAGTATAATCCGCTCCAGCCCTTCCAGTAGCACTTCCGATTAAATAATCCAGGATTGTTATACCTCTTTTTTCAGCAGATAAAATACGCTCTTGCAGTTTCTTTATAATACTTTCCTCCATGATTGCTTTTAATTCTTCAGGTATATGTTTAGGTATTCTAAAAGGCAAGTCATATTCTTCACAAAAATCGAAAATAATCTCAAGGAAATCATTTCCATATACTAGTCCATATAAGCTGCCCATATGATTATCAAGGTGCGTAGGTTTAATACCCATGGATATGGCAAGTTCAATTTGGTTTCTTATTTCCTTTCTCACATCTTCAGACTTTGCATTTAGCTCAACTTCTTCTGCTTTTTCCGGGAAATAGCCTTCTTTCGTAACCAATGACTTTACATCACTGTTTCTTGTAACAGGACCCCATTTATATGTCTTCCATTCACTGTTAAATGTTAAATGAATTCCTACATTTGCTTGTGCTTGAGGATTGTTTTTGCAGTATGATGCTGCTTCCAAAAACCAAGGGCAAGGCACCATGACGGTAGACGATGTTATTACTCCTTTTTCAAGCAGTTCAATTACGGCTATGTTGGTGCAATGGCTCATACCGAAATCATCTGCGTTGATTATGAGTAATTTTTCATTGTTTTCATAATTAATGAAATCTTCCATCCTAATCCCTCCACATACGACATCGTTTTATTACATATTTGATCTAAAAATTCTTTTAATAGAGCAGCAATTTTTGACCTTCATAATACCTGACTATATAAGTACCAATTGCTTTAATTATAACATTTTCCAGGTTGATATTGTACTATTGGAAGTAACCAATTGCAAATTATTTTAATATATTGTATATATGATAAATTTTGTATTTGAATATATGACATGTTTTGATGATTTACCATCTATTTGCTTTACAAAAACTTTTTAATAAATATGTTAAATTAAAAAGGGTGTTTAATTTTAATGTATAAATTGAAGAAGTGTCTCTAAATGTTAAATGCGATGTTAAATGCGTAAATTGAAGGACTGTCCCTAATTAAAATCAAATTGAAGGACCGTCCCCTCAATTTTTGAGGAAAAGTCACTGTAAAATTAGAAGAAACGTCCCCATAAAATTGAAGAAACGTCCCCATAAAATTAAACACCCTTTTAGAAAGGAGACTCTATGCATATTCATGTAGTTAGAGCAGGAGAGACTCTTTGGCAAATTGCAAATTACTATGGTGTTTCAATTAATTCGATAGTACAAGCAAACGGTTTGCAAAATCCTGATCTACTTGTGATAGGGTTAGCGTTAATTATACCGACTGAAGATATTTATTATACTGTTCAGCCCGGAGATACTTTATGGGCAATTGCCAGCCGCTTTGGAACCACTGTTGGGTTCATATTACAAAATAATCAAATTGCTGACCCTAACATTATATATCCTGGTATGGTTATATATATACCTGCTTTAAGGCACCGTATTCAGCCTGGAGAAACTTTATGGCAAATTGCTCAAAGATACGGTGTTTCCTTGCAAAACCTTATAAAGGTAAATAATATCACAAATCCTGACCTTGTGTATCCGGGAACAATTCTGATAATTTCCAGAAAGTCAAGACCTGTTATTGATGTCAACGGATACATTTATATGTTAGGACAACAAGCTGTGCCAATTGTAAGAGAAGTAGGAAGACATTTAACTTATTTGAGTCCTTTTGCTTATTTAATCAGAGAAGACGGAAGTTTGCAAAGCATCTATGATGTTCCTGCCATTCAAGCAGGCAGAGAGGAAAATGTCATACCTATGATGTCTATTACCAATTTTACTTCCACATCTGCAGGGCAAAACCTGGCCAGTGTTGTACTGAACAATACACAAATCATAAACAATTTACTTGATAATATTATAAGCGTCATGAAAGACAAAGGATATGCAGGTTTAAATGTTGATTTTGAAAATGTATTACCTAGAGATCGTGAAGCTTATAACAGCTTTCTGCAACTTACAGTAGATCGGTTGCATCAGGAAGGCTATTTTGTATCTACAGCATTGGCTCCGAAAGTAAGCGCTATCCAACCAGGTACCTTATATGAAGCACATGATTACCCTGCACATGGTAGAATTGTTGACTTCGTCATATTAATGACCTATGAATGGGGCTATCGGAAGGGTCCTCCTCAGGCAATTTCACCTTTGAATCAGATCAGGCGTGTTCTTGATTATGCGGTTTCAGTTATACCGAGGAATAAAATCTTTTTCGGTTTTCAATTATATGCAAGGGATTGGCTCTTACCCCATGTTCAAGGTCAAGAGGCTGAAACCTTTAGTGTCCAGGAGGCAATAAATCGTGCTATAAGATATGGTGCTACAATTCAATATGATGTTGTAACTCAATCTCCTTTTTATCGCTACACGGATGCACAGGGAAGGGCACATGAAGTCTGGTTTGAGGATGCACGCAGTGCTCAGGCTAAATTTGATACAGTAAAAGAATATAATTTAAGAGGAATCAGCTATTGGGCTTTAGGATATCCTTTCCCTCAGAATTGGGTTCTGCTTGAAGATAATTTTATTATTAGAAAGTAGTTTATATCATTATTAAAAAGTAGTATACATTATTAAAAAATAGTATACATCGATTAAAAAACTTATAAACTTAATATATAAAATATATAAAGTAAACGAACAAAATATTTAAACCAAAGCACCCAATAGCATTGCCTCTTCATTATTTGCGTATATTGTATTAAACTGGCTTATGGGCAGCGGGTTTCTTCCTAAGCCGACTTCAAAAGTATAACCGGGTCTTCTATATTCCTGGATAAACCAATCTTTATATCCTGCAAAAGCGGCTTCATATGGAACATCGGCTACTGCATAACCTGTTGCCCTTGAAAACAGGTTTGCAATTTCTCTTGCCTCCGGTGGCGCCAGATTGAGGTACTGCCAGTATATGACTCTCCCTTGGGTATGATATGCAATGACCAGTCTAAAATTATGTTGTCTTGTAAAATTGGCTATCGTAATAGTTTCAGGTTCAGAAAGCGGACTATAACCCCCAAATCTTGTCGGTCCGGGTCCGAATACTCCAAAAGACGGTTCCTGGGACTTTGCCTGTTCCCAGCTTGCAGGATAATTTCTGTTGAGATCCACTCCTCTTATGTTAGCCTGCCAGACTTGAGAAAATGGCAACCCCGTGTTATTCCATCTTAAAAGATCTTGGTAGAAAGGATTATCGGGTTGCAACCCTCTTAAGACAAGATCTACGCCGTCGGGATTTACCATCGGCACGATGTATATGCTGCTCCTCTCCCATATATTTGCAAGATTGTATCCTCTTATACTCCTTCCTTCTGAAAAAGCTTTTGAAAAATTTTCGATAAATTTCATCAGTAAAGGTGTTGTTATCCATTCCAGCGCATGATGGGCTCCATTATAAAATACTTCATTAGGTCCTCTACCAAGCCTGATAGCATATATATTTTTACCTAGTACACTTCTCCCAATCACGCTTGTTTCTAAAAACGGATACCTTGCCCTTAATCCTTGAATATCCCTTTCCATAATATCATAGGTATAATCAATATCAGTAAATACCACATCTATGCCATATGGTATCGTAATCCTTTGACCTACTCTTAGGTAATTTGGATCTATACCCGGATTTGCCGTAAGTATCGCATTAACCGTTGTGTAATATCTTCTCGCCAAGTTATACAAAGTGTCTCCTGCGCGTATGGTATACACATCATATCCTATAAGGAATTTTTGGAGAACATTCCAAGTTGCAGGACCGACAATACCGTCAGGAACAAGGCCATTGTCCCTTTGAAACTCTATAACAGCTTGCTGAGTCTGATTACCAAAAATACCGTCTATAGCACCAGGGTTATAACCTATTCTTGCCAATAAGCTTTGAAGCAGTTTTACATCAGGTCCTCTAGAACCAAATCTCAAAATTGGCATACAATCACCTTCTATAAATTCCATAAAGTAAATGCTTACGCTTATTTCGTACACTTTAGTATATAATATCTAACTGCATAAAACTTACACTTAATACACTTATATACTATGATGATAAACATAAAATGTTCCTTAAATAATAAAAAACATGGGAAAGACATAAGAACCGTCCCCATGTCTCATCAAGAACCATCCTCATGTCTCACCCATATCTCAATGTTTAAACCAGGAAAACCTGCTAAGTAACCTTGCTCCGTTTCTGTAAAATATGTTTCTTCTGTCTTCATCTGTCATTTCCGCTGAAAGAACGGCTCCTATCCCATGATGTGTTGAAAACCAAGGAAGGTCCGTACCAAAAAGAATTCTTTCAGAACCGATTTCCTTAACAAACATGTCAAGGGGGCCTCTGTCATCTAATACTGCAGTAAGTTCAAGATATATATTGGGGTATTTTTTTACAAGCTCAATTGCTTTATCCCAATCTCCATGAAACGAGTGTCCTGCTATAAATATGAGGTTACGATATTTTCTTAAAATTTTTTCCGCTTCTTCATACCCATCATAATTGCTTTTCCAGGTATGACATAATACCAAAAGGCGGTTGTCATCAGCATATTGCCAATATTTTTCATGTTTTGGGTCGCTAAGGGGAGTTGAATAATAATCACATAAGAATTTAAATCCCACAAATACGTCCGGGTTTTCTTCCATCCTCTTTATATCACTGGCCGGGTTCGCATAATTGCTTACTACTGCATGATATGCTTTGAATTTGTTTGGATATTTCTTAACAACTGCAATATCCATTTCTTCACCAATTGAAGGCATAAACAAAGCTACATGACTACAAAAGATTGTAAGTAAAGTGTTGCAGGAATCCATTGTGCTTATCATTGCTTCAGGTGTTTTTTTAGGTAAAAATATTCCACCGTTATCACCCATATGAGCGTGAAAATCAATTATAGGACAATCGTCAAGTCTTCCTTTTTCCCAAAATTCTTTAGCAAGTTCTGACTTTAAATTAATCATAGTAAAACCCCCTCTATTATCCTGGATAAATTACCGGATGCTATGGCTCGCTTATCACTTTCCGATATGTCCGCATGTTTTATCATAAGCATGTTTGCTCCGAAATATGAATATGGAAAACCACTGCCATAAAGAAGCCTGTCTGCACCATATTCTTTTACAAAAGATTCAATGCCTCCGTCTGTTATACAATACGTTAAATCCAAATAAACATTTGGATATTCGGCTACGAAAGGTCTTAAAAACCTATCACTTGGCCATACATTAGCATATGTTAATATTACGGTCAATTCAGGAAATGATTTTAAAAGATCAGCTACTGCTTCAAGGGTGGTTCCGTGGGCTGTATTTATAAAAATTGGAATTTTTCTTTCTATTGCTATTTCAAACCAATCTTTTAATACAAAATCTTTAACTAAGTATCTGCCGATGTTAGGTATCAAACGCCATCCGAAAATCCTGTTTTTTTTCATTTCCTTCAGCATCTGCTCACCTTCAGGTATTTCGTGAGTGTGAGATGGTAAAAGCCCCCATATTCCATATAAGTTATCGTACTTTGCAATATCTTCTGCTAATATTTGATTGGAAACAGAAGTGCCTGCAACATATAGTTCTACGCGGTTTACCATAGCTTTTGCCACACCGGCAATTTTCATGTTAGAGATTAAATCTTCTACAGTATTTACAGGAAGCATTATTTTTGACCTAACATCATAACCGTAACAAACATTACAATCAAAAAATTCCATAACTGTTAACCCCCTGTTTGACATTATTTACTTGACATGATTTATATAAACAACATTATCAACAAGCATGCACAGTCTAATTTACATGCATGTCAGGAAACTTTACCTTATAATCATTTAAGATATGGAGATCTATATCTTTTAATACATGTAAATTTAAACACAGCATGCTTGCAATAAAAATAGAAATATTTAATAAAATACATTATAAGTCAATAGTGAATAAGATATATTATAAATCAATAAACACCTTCATCATAGTCAAAAACGGTTATATTATACTCAAAAACAGTTAAATAAACTGTTGAGTATTAATACAATATAATCGTAAAATATAAACATAGCTGTAATTTCGTTTTATAAATATTTTAACAGCTATTAAAATCTTTAAGGATTACTCAAATAAATAACTTAAACATAAACATCTAAATAAATATCAGAATCGTTTAAATATCAAAAATTTTACTATCCTTTTTCACTCTAACTCTAAAATCACTAGGTGTCATGTTTTTAAATTTTTTGAAAACCGTTGCAAAGTACTGACTTGATGAAAATCCAAGATTATGAGCAATTTCAGTTATTGTTCTGTCGGTATCTCTTAGCAATCTTTTTGATTCTTCAATTTTAGTCCTTAGAATATATTCTCCCGGTGGGATACCTATAACCTCTTTAAACTTTTGTTTAAACCTGGACAATGATAAGTTTGCCAGCAATGCCAGTTCATCAAGTTCCAAATTAGAATGAATATTCTCATTTATATAGCTTATAGTTCTTGAAATATCTTCAGGTATGCTCTGTTTTATGTTGCTCTCCAATTCAATTATTTTTATAAAAAATCTGCATGCTAAACTCTGAATTGCTATTTTCTTAAAAGGTTTATCAGAATAGTATGTTAAAAATATTTCATCTAATATCACTTTTAACTCGTTGCATCCTTTAAAGTGTCTGTTCTTTTTGCTTATTTGATCAAGTGCTATTGCAAGTTTTTCACCGTCTTCATCATTGAAACTTAAAAAACTATCTAAATTACTTCTAACATCAATAATTATGTAATATAAAACGGACTTTTCCTCAACATTTATACCGGTACTATGTTCTTCATCCGGGAAAGTAATAAATACATCACCACCTTTTAATGTATATATTTGGTCTCCAACTGTATATGCCTGCTTGCCTCTTGCTAAATAGCATATTTCTATGGAATCTTTATGAATATGTTTTTCCAATGGACTATGGGCATTAAGGTAATTGACCCTACCTAAGGTGTTTAAATTGTTTATTCCTATTTGAGAAAAATCTATTACCAGGCGCTCTTTTTTAAATAAAATGCTACCCAAACTTTCTTTTTGCATCAAATTTGTCACCTCATAATATCAAAACCGTTAGTTTAGTAAATACGAATTTCTCATTTTTATTGGTTTAGGTATATATTTTAAATTTGTTTTGTTTACTAAACATCTGTTTATACAACATAATTTTTTACTAATATTTCCATACAGTTCAGATTTTATTGTTTCCAGTAAGCATGTATCTTTACTTTTAAATTATAACAAGTATAACACATAATAGCAAATAAACTGCACCACTGAGATATACCTATTACTTCCACGATCATACATAATATGGTAAACGTACAATATAGTACTATCGTACTTTATTGATAGCAAATAATTAAATTTGATAATAATATTTACTTGAAAATAATATCTTTGTGAACACAAAAGCAATTTGAATTTATATCGGTACCTTTTTAAAAGGTCTAAATAAAGGAGTTCAAATTCTAAGAATGAGCAAGGAAAATTAAAGATAATATAGGGAGGATTTATTATGCTTTCAGAGCGGGAAAATTATATTAGAAACGCAAGATTTCAATATCCCGAATGGATACCTGTAACAATAAGTGTAAGCAATGCTTCCTGGGACCAATTGAGATATGATCTTGAAGAAGTTGCATTAAAATATCCGGAGTTTTTCCCATACGTAAAAAAGGGTTGGAGAAATTACGATAACTTTGATTTTGGAAATGCATATACCAAGGGTGTCAAGTTCAAAGATGCTTGGGGATGTATTTGGGAAACATCGACAAATGGGATTGAAGGTGTTGTTACTAATACACCTTTAGCAAACTGGGACGATTTTAAAAACTATAAAATACCTGATCCGGAAATTGAAGCTGACAGATCTATAAGAAACTGGGAAGCAGAAAGAAGAGCAATTGAAGAATATAAGGCGAATAACCTGCTTACTAAAGGCTGGTTTTATCATGGTTTTCTTTTTCTCAAGCTTCAATACTTAAGAGGTTTTGAAAATCTAATGATTGACATGTATACTGACGAACCTCTGCTTAATGAGCTTATTGAAAAAATTGTTTGGCATTACTTAAAAATTGTTGAAAAATATGTTGAGATGGGCGTTGATGTTATGCATATGCCTGATGACCTTGGCATGCAAAATTCTCTTATTATCAGTCCCGAAATGTTCAGAAAATGGATATTACCATCATACAAAAAACTATTTAAACCATGTAAAGATAATAACATACTCATAGAATTCCATAGTGACGGGTATATTATGGAAATTGCCAATGACCTTATTGAGGCAGGTGTTGACATAATTAATCCCCAGGATCTATGCAATGGTATTGATAATATAGCCAGAGAATTAAAAGGTAAAGCTTGCATCAAATTAGACATTGACAGGCAGAAAATTATACCTTTTGGGACCAGGAAAGAAATTCACGAACTCATAGAAGAGGAAGTAAGAAAACTCGGAAGTCCCCAAGGGGGATTGGAATTTATTGCAGGAATATATCCTCCTACTCCGCCGGAAAATGTAGATGCCCTATGCGAAGCTCTAAGAAAGTTTAGAACTTATTGGTGGGAGTAACAGATGTTAAATAATATAGTGATTAGGTTAGATAATTAAGAAAATAACAGGTGAATATGTTTATCAGATATTTTACAAACATATTCACCTTTATTCATCATAAGCAGATTATTTCCAATCTCTTTCAGCTTTCTCCATAAGCTGCAAAGCTTGCGCTTCACTCATTTCCGGGAAGATAATATACAACCCATCAGGTCCGTATCGCTTGACAAGCTTATCAGCATTTTCAACCCAATTATTAAAATCTCCGTCATATAAGTTAATCTGCAGGGATTTGTTAGCAGCACGAACTTTATCGTATATAGGATACCAACCCTCAAATCCGCAATCGGGCTTGCCTGCACCAGGCACCCATTGCAAAGCGTCAAGTTCTTCTATTTCCATAATTGCATCCACATGCTTGATAGCGTCAGGACCGTCAAGATGATAGAGAGAATGGTCTAACTGTTGACATTGTTTTCTTAGAGACGGAACAACAAATTCCCTGAAATGTTCGGGAGACATCATGGCACTAAAGTCACACTGTACTTTTGCCATTTTACCGGGACTCCAGACCTCAAAAGCAGTATAGCTACAACTGCCATCACTAAGCTTAACTAAGTCATATAAGGGGTCATAATATTTAAAATACAAATCATCCAATTGGTTCATATAATCCTTTATAATCTCAGGAATATCCATCAAATCATAGCACAGATTTTGTGGTCCTCGTAATGCTGCCAAAATATCTATTCCTTCAATAATATCCGGAATATCTATGATGAAATCTTCATTGGATAGTTCTCTTGCAGTTTTTAGAGCATCTTGATGGCGTTTCCACCAATAGTTTTCAGGATCATATTTTAATGCTCCGATTTTGTCCCATCCTTCTCTCGCAATATCTTCGTACCAGACAGTGTCCCATGTAAAATTCGGTCGACTTCCAAGATATGTAGAAAGCGAACCAGGTCCGATATTAATACTGAGATGGGGAAAGGCTTCAGCCATCAATTTATGTGTCCTGAGAAAATTCCTGTATCTTTTTACTTTTTCAACAGCATCCATATGAAAATCTTCAGGAGTTTCGAAAGGTTTTTCTTCCTCAAGTTCTTCAATAGGTTTTTCCCTTCTGACAATAATCCTCATTAGCGGTCTGCCAATACTTGACCTGTTCCACCAAGCTATAAACCTTTCTTTAGTTTCTTCCCAATTCTCTTTATACTTCATATTCCACCTCCGAAAATTAGTGTTTTGGAGACATATTGTATAATAGAGTTAAATTTTTTTCATAATTATCATTTATATATTCAATAACATCCCTTATTCTGTCATATGACTTATGAAAAGCTATAACATCTTCACCCAGCTCATCATTTGATTTAAAATGTCTGTAGAATACACCTAATAATTTCATCAGCAAAGCTTTAATAATCATTCTGTATCCTTCCTGTTTTTCAATCCATTCACTTTCAATCTCTTCAATAATACTGATGAGCTTACCGGAGAATGGGTTTTCCTTTTTTACACAGTTTGAAAACCGAATATTTCTCTTATAAAAAGGTGTCAAATATTCATAATCAAAAGGATTATTCTGCCATATAAATCTTGGATCAAATACAATAATTTTCATCCTTAGATAACCATCGGTAAATGCATGATGATGCTCCAGATTATTTATAATGTAAAAATCTCCGGGTCTAAGTTCAAATTGCTTATTTTCAATTATATTTACCCCACTGCCTTCTTCAACATAGTTTATTTCCAAACAATCATGGAAGTGTAGTACAGGTTCTCTTCCGGCCTTAACTAAACTATTATAAAAATTAAATGGAAAATCCTTTGGTAGTGTAATGAAATCTTTTCTATATATCAAATAGGTTCCTCTCCTTCTTTCTGCCGGTTCTATTTGGAATTACGGGCAAACATAAAATGCTTGTCACAATTTAATGACAAGCATATTTTTATACTATATGACGTTAAATATAATCCTATATCTTGTTATCACTGGTTTTTTTTGATAGACTCTCCTTCCGTTTTTTTAGCTGCTGCTTCCTCTTCATTAGTCTCTATAGTTTTTGCTTCATCTTTAACAGCTAGTGCTTCATTCTTAAGCCTTTCTAATTCCTTTACATCAAACCAATACCTGGTGTTGCAAAAATGGCAATGTACTTCTGCTCCCTCTTGTTCTTCTATCATATCTTGTATTTCTTCTACACCAAGAGCCACAATATTCCTTTCCATTCTTTCCCTGGAACAGTTACATTTATATTTACAAGGAGATTTTTCAGTTATTTTCAATTCCAAATCTTTCATTCCTTCAAAAATATATTTTAATATATCTTCAGGAGTTTTGCCTTCATACAACATGTTTGACACAGGTGGGATTTCTTGCAACTTCTTTTCAAGGAAAGATATAATCTTCTCGTCTGCTTCAGGCAACAACTGTATTACAAATCCTCCGGCGCTCAGAATCTTGCCTTCCGGACTTATATATGTTCCTAAAGATACTGCTGAAGGTATCTGTTCTGATGAAGCAAAATAATAAGCAATATCTTCACCTATTTCTCCTGATACTAATTTCACATAACCAATGTAAGGCTCTTTTAAGCCTAAATCTTTAATGACATTTAAATAACCTCTACCGATTGCCTGTGATACGTTAAGTTTTCCATCGCTACTTAAAGGCAAATATACATCAGGATTATGCACATATCCTCTAACATTGGCATGGGCATCTGATACAACTACCACACCGCCTAATGGTCCATCCCCTTTTATTTGTATTGTTAAAGTATCCTTTTCAGACTTAAGCATTTTTGACATAATTGCTGCTGCAGTCAATGTTCTGCCTAAAGCTGCCGAAGCTATCGGAGATAAATTATGAATCCTTGCAGCCTCAGCAACCGTATCGGTTGTTTTTGCCGCGAAAGCTCTAACTTGTCCACCAACTGTTACAGCTCTGGCAATATAGTCTTTCATCGTCACCAAGTTCCTTTCTATTTATGTTTTGCCTATGTAGTAATATTTTAGCCTATATAAAATATTATACAAATTTTGCACCGTTAGTTAAATTATTTTATAAAATATATTATTCACATTTTACCCTATTTTTTTCTCAGCTATATTATGTGTAACCAGAATAAGTAATGATGTTATAGGAACCACAGTTAATGCGCCGATTACACTAAAAGTATTTCCTAATACTCCCATTATAAAAGGGATTATTACACCACCAATAGCAGAAGCAGTCATCATCATTCCTATTGCAGTTCCCGTATTTTGAGGATGCCTTTCTGCGGCAGATGCCATAAGCGCAGGCCAGATAGCTGCAAATCCAAATCCAAGTACAGTAAAATTGATTACTCCCGAAATCGGTGTTCTTAATGATAAACAAATTATAATAGATAATGCGGAAATTACTAAGCTCGCGTTAAAAGCCATATTCTTTTTGCTTTCAAGTTTGCTGCATATGTAACGTCCAATGATCATTCCACCCCAAAAACCTGACAATGCGTATGACCCTAGTTTTCCTGCTTTAAGCACATCACTAAAGTATGTAGTTATCCAAAAGGCTGAACCGCTTTCAATACCAACATATAAAAATATAGAGAGGCATAAAAGCCTTAAGTATCCATCCTTAAACAACCTTGCAGCAAATAACCCTTTATCCTGATTAGAAACTTCCTCTTCTTCCTGTTTAGAAGTTTCTCTACTACTATCATTATTAGGGTCAATTTTTGCACCGGCAACTTCTTTGTCGACAACATTTGCATTTACAAATCTGATGGCATAAGTTACTGCTATCATTACAGCAAAAGCCAAAAATGCGGGGAAATAGCTTAACTTCCAATTTCCTAGCAAATCTATTATTTTTAATGATAATAAAGGTCCTAATACCGCTCCTACACTAAAAAAAACTTGAGAGATATTTATCACCTTGTTAGTTTCAAGAGGATTAGTATCTGCAAGAATACTGCTTCCAAGGCTTTCAATAGATCCAGAGCCACAACCTGTTAAAAATATACCTAAAGCAATTAAGAATATGGACCTAGAAAGAATTATCATTGATATTCCCAGAGTAATTATTACTAGCGAAACCAGAAGTACCTTTTTCTTGCCAATTCTGTCACCGATTTCACCTGACATAATCGGTGCTATCATAATACCAATAAAACGTAGAGCAACCAATAATCCCATGACCATATTTTTATTTTTAATACCTTCGGTTATGTAATTCATGCTGTTTTGGTATATGGCTAGATGTATCCCAAGAAACAACATTAATGAGTAACAAAGGACATTGATTTTTTTATTCATAGGTCTACTACCTCTAATCACATTATTTAAGGGAATATTCCCTAATATTATTTAAGGGAGTATTCCCCGGTTAAAGAAAATATTCCCACTACATAAAGGAACATTCCTCAATCAAAGAGGAAGATTTGTACATTAAAGGTAACATTCCTCTCTCTAATTTAAAAGGGACATTTCCCAATCAAAGCGGGCCATTCCTCTCCTCTAAAGAAATACATTTATTCGAGCGAGGTGTGTCCCCCAATCAAAAGGGGACATTCCTCAACGCGAAAGGAATTCCCGTAATTCAGGGAGGTGTGTCCCCTTACCTTAGCCTCTCTCACCCAAAGGCACATATTTCAAACCTTCTCCTACATTCTTGTAAGCCGGTCGTATGATCTTACTGCCGGCTACTATTTCTTCAAGCCTGTGGGCACACCAGCCGGATATTCTTGCTATGGCAAATATCGGGGTATAAAGTTCTATCGGGATACCAAGCATCTTATATACAAAGCCTGAATAAAAGTCAACGTTAGCTGATATTATTTTATTACTGTTCTTTTTCTTGTTAAACACTTTAGGTGATAGATTTTCAACTTTTTCAAATAAGTTGAATTCATCAATAAAACCTTGTTCTATTGCAAGTTCTTTTGCTTTTTTCTTTAGCAATACCGCCCTCGGGTCAGACAAGGTATATACTGCGTGACCCATTCCATATATAAGGCCCGACCTATCAAAAGCTTCCTTATTTATAATTTTTTCTAAATATTTCATTATTTCTTCGTCATCCTGCCAGTCTCTTACATGTGCCTTTATATCCTCCATCATCTCCATAACCTTAATGTTGGCACCGCCGTGCTTTGGTCCTTTTAATGAACCCAATCCTGCTGCAATTACTGAATAAGTATCGGTACCTGTAGAAGTAACCACGTGGATGGTGAAAGTAGAGTTATTTCCTCCACCATGTTCAGCATGTAGCACAAGAGCAAGATCAAGCATTTCAGCTTCTGATCTTGTGTATTTTCCGTCAGGTCTTATCATGCGAAGAATGTTTTCAGCAGTGCTCAACTCCGGCAAAGGATTATGGATATATAAACTTTTGCCTTCAAAATAATGAGCATAAGCCTGATAACTATATGCAGCCAACAGAGGTAATTTTGCTATCATTTCTATGCTTTGTCTGACTACATTTTTAATACTCAGATCGTCAGGATTCGGATCATATGAATATAATGTCAGCACGTTTCTGGCAAGTTTAATCATTATATCTCTACTTGCCGCTTTCATAATAACATCTCTTGTAAAATGGGTTGGAAGAGTCCTTTTTTCTGCCAGCAGCCAACTGAATTGCTCAAGCTGTTTTTTATTTGGAAGCTCTCCGAACAACAAAAGATAGCTGCATTCTTCGAACCCAAACCTGTTTTCCCTTTGAAAACCTTCTACAAGGTCATAAACATCAATACCCCTGTAAAAAAGTCTTCCCTCAACAGGAATTTTAACATCATTTTCTTTAACGTACCCATGAACATCCCCGATTTTAGTTAATCCGACAAGCACACCCGTTCCGTCTGCATTCCTTAACCCTATCTTAACATTGTGTTTTCCGTATAATTCCGGATTGATATAATTATTTGTTTCTGCTTTTTTCCCTAAACCTTCTATAATATTATCAATTGCATTATCATTAACCTTATTTACTTTCTCCACTGCCATAATCCGCTATTCCTCCTGTTTTTCAGAATCAATCTTGCTTTTTTTATTTTTCTTCATTTCTCTTAATTTTTTCTGCATTAATAAGTTATCCCTAGCATTTTTTACATGTTGCGTAGTAAGCTTTTCCGCTAAATCAGGATCCTTGTCTATAATAGCTTGTGCTATAGCCTTGTGCTCTTCGAAAACCTTTTGTGCTCTCCCGGGAGTTGAAAAGGAAGCTCTCCTTGCACTTTGCACATAATGATGGAAAGTACTTAAAATATGAATTAAGGGTCTGCTTTTACTCGCTTTGAAAACCAAATCATGAAACTTCGAATCTATTTTTATTAAGTTACCTGCGTTTCCTCCCTTCATAGTATAAAATTCTTCAAAATCGACCACTTCTTTTAGCATTTTGGCTTCTTCAGGTGTTATTTTTTCAGCCGCCCATCTTGCCGCCAATCCTTCTATCATCATCCTTATAGTATATATGTCCTCTATGTCCTGTTCCGTTATACCCTGCACAATAACTCTTTTGCTGCCCGGTGTGGTTTTTACAAGTCCTTCCAGTTCCAACTGTTTCAACGCTTCCCGTATAGGTGTTCTACTTACACCCAGTTCTTCAGACAGTTTTGTTTCAGTGAGAACATCTCCCGGTTCATACTTTCCATTAAGAATGTCGTCCTGAAGTTTCCTGAATATTTTATTTCCTAGTGAATTCTGTCCTTCATTATCATTTTCATGATCCAGTAAACTTATCATAAATTGTCCCTCCACCATAAACTTTTGACACTACCATAATTTTTAAGCTCCAGCGTTTTTCTAGCTATGCTTCATTTTATTTTTTGCTGCCCTATTTCTCGATTTGTTGCCCCTTTATTTTTCCGAGTACTTTTTGCTCATTTCTCTTGGCAACATTAAATCTGTTCAATTTCTATTGCTGGTTCTGCTTTTTGGTATAGTTCAACAATCCACCTGCCAGAATAATTTCTACCTGTCTATCTGACAAATCCAAGTTGACATTTATTTGCGTACCCTTAGTCTTATTTATTATGGTTATCGGTCCCCTGCTCTTTACCTGTTCTCTTGCATTTTCAAGAATTAGCACATCTTCCATATCAATATCGTCATAATCACTTTCATTTATAAATGTCAGTGGCAATATACCTGAGTTTATCAAATTAGCTCTATGAATCCTGGCAAAGGATTTTGCAATTACTGCTTTAACGCCAAGGTATAAAGGTACCAATGCTGCATGTTCGCGGCTTGAACCCTGTCCGTAGTTTGATCCTCCAACGATGAATCCTCCGCCTTTTTCTTTAGCTCGCTTTGGAAACTCAGGATCACAAGGTGTAAAGCAGTAATCCGACAAGTATGGGATATTTGACCTATATGGGAGCAATTTAGCATTAGATGGCATAATATGGTCGGTAGTAATATTATCACCTACTTTTATCAAAACCTCACCTTCAACAGTATTTGCAAGTTCCTTGTTAACAGGGAAAGGCTTAATGTTAGGTCCCCGTACAACTTCAACATTTTTTGCATCTTCTTCCGTTGCAGGAGAAATTATTAGATTATCATTTATCAAAAACTTTTCAGGCATGGATACTTTAGGGCATTCACCAAACTCGCGAGGATCTGTTAATACTCCTGTTATTGCACTTACGGCTGCGACTTCAGGACTTACTAAGTATACTTTCGCAGAAGGTGTACCGCTTCTTCCTTCAAAATTTCTGTTAAACGTTCTCAAAGACACAGCATCAGTCGCAGGAGCCTGCCCCATTCCGATACAAGGTCCACAAGCGGATTCCAGTATTCTCGCACCTGCTGCTACCAAATCAGCCAATGCTCCGTTTTGAGCCAACATTGTCAAAACTTGCTTTGAGCCAGGAGCAATTACAAGACTTACATCAGGATGGACAGTTTTACCCTTAAGTATGGATGCAACTTTCATTAAATCCACATAAGAAGAATTTGTACAGCTACCTATTGCAACTTGGTCCACCTTGATTTTTCCTATATCTCTTACCTTTTCGACATTATCCGGGCTGTGGGGTTTTGCTGCTAAAGGTTCCAGCTCGTCAAGATTTATCTCTATTACCCCGTCATATGAAGCTCCATCGTCAGCTTTCAATTCTACCCAGTCCTGTTCTCTACCCTGTGCTCTAAGAAATACCCTTGTAACTTCATCGCTTGGAAATATGGACGTAGTGGCACCCAATTCAGCCCCCATGTTTGCAATTGTAGCCCTTTCAGGAACTGACAAGGTTTTCACTCCATCACCTGAATACTCTATAATTTTTCCAACTCCGCCTTTTACAGTTAATCTTCTTAATAACTCCAGTATAATATCCTTTGCTGAAACCCTGGGTCTTAAAGAACCTTTTAAAATAACATTATATATCTGGGGCATCGTCAGGTAGTACGGGCCACCACCCATGGCTACTGCCACGTCCAGTCCTCCTGCACCTATAGCAAGCATGCCGAGTCCTCCTGCTGTCGGAGTATGGCTATCGGATCCCAACAAAGTCATTCCTGGCTTTCCAAACCTCTCAAGGTGTACCTGGTGACAGATTCCGTTTCCGGGTTTTGAAAAATAAACGCCGTATTTTGAAGCAACAGTTTGAATATATTTGTGATCATCAGCATTTTCGAAGCCTGTTTGCAAAGTATTGTGGTCTATATATGCGACTGACAATTTTGTTCTTACCCTTGGAATTCCCATAGCCTCAAATTGCAAATATGCCATTGTTCCTGTAGAGTCTTGGGTAAGGGTCTGATCTATTTTAATAGCAATTTCTTTTCCTGCAATCATCTCACCACTAACAAGGTGTTCTTTTATTATTTTCTGTGCTAAATTTAACTTCATTTTTTAACCTCCTGTTTTTCAAGGGTATTGAATTTATTTTAAATACATTATTTTTCTCTAGTATATGCAAATAATTCATTAACAAAATCAATGTTAACATTGATTTTATTAAAAATGTATATTTGTATCATTGTATACAATTATACTATCACTGTCAATCATTAATATCTATATTTTTCTTACTAAAAACTTAACGTTTTTTACTTTTATATCCGGTTTAAAACCGAGTAAAAAATGCATAAAGCAAAAATTAGGTCTTAAACGTGTTAATGATATCACAGATGTTCCTTAAAATTAAATAAGATACCTCCAATCATAAAAATAAAAAGGGAGATACTAGTCTTCCATGTGGACCAGTATTCCTACATGAAAAACAGTATCTCCATAAACATCATGGATCTCTGAGATTCAAATATTATGGACTGTCATATATATTTAGCTATTCATTAATTGTATTAGCTAAAGTCAGTTCTTTTTCTTTCTTTGAACAATTCGTGATACATAAATGTTATTGCAAAATGTTATTGCCATGCTCTTATACATAAGTTATATATACTCTTTGAGCATATTAATTACTTCTTCCACTTCACTGACATAATTATTTAACTCTTTTTTACTCTCCGCTAAATTCTTAATCCTTAGGCATTCATCCAATAAAACATCCGTATTAATTCTCTTAGGGGTACTTCCTGCATAGGATTCGAAATTTTTAGAATATATTTTCTCTACCACGGCTTGATCAAGCTTTAAACCTTTTATTTCAAATCCCCAATTGTTGAATTTATCATCCGTTTCAAGGAATCTTCTCATGGTATTTATGATATCGGAAGGTCCTCCTTGAAACATGCTGGCTTCCATGTCCGTTCCGAAAACAATCCTGTTTTGGTGTTTTGTGAAGAAATCACGCCATACTTCAGTTCTTTTGGAAAAATTATCATACATCTCTCTTCCAGGTGTAACATCAAGGCTGACATTTTTCCACCTATTCAAAAATTCTTCAGCTCTTTCCGGAAAATTTGATAAAAAGTAAAAATGAGCGAATGTAATCCTTAAATTAGGGAATTTATTCAATATCCCGTCAATTTCTTTATATATAGTCTCTTTTTCCGGGAATGTGCCGTTCCCGTAAAACCAACCTTTTTCCAAAGCGAAACTTGGTGCCGTTTCTTTAACCCAAAAAGTTTCAGGATCTGCAACGTGAAATATTACATGTATTTTCTGCTCTTCAAGATATGAGTAATAATTATCAAAAATTGGAGAATCCAATGGTACGCTTATCTTTTTCCTAAGTGTTGGTTTGCCCTCCAGCATTTTAATGCCATCAAATCCAATAGCCATCAATTTTTCTACTTGTTCAACAAAGTTATACTCATCAGGAATTTTATCATCAAGCGGATAATATGGATACATCAAGGAACCATATGCATATACATTATCGGGATACAAGAGTTTGTATAACGCACATATAAGATTTTGGGCTATCGCTTCATGTCCTTTACAAGCTAAGCTTACGAGATTAATATTTTCAATACCGTAATCCTTTAAATATTTGTCAAGAAAGTTAAAATGCTTAATGCTTCCTATATGTACATGACTGTCGGTTATCTTTACATCACTAAGTAGACCCATAAACACTCCCCCTATCCTGAACATCATATGTTTTGAAAAATATTTCATATATTTTAACAAAAATTTTCGTATATCTTGACAAAACCAAAGATGTGAACTTACAGCCAACTCCGAAGGTGGTTTCTAAATTTAAATACAATCTTCTATACTTATAAAGTTATCATAGTGTGATTTATCTGTCTATATAGTCGTAAAATAAAGGCTGCATTTATAGCTTTAAATATAAACTAATCATAAATGTATGGTATAATGATATAAAGAAAAAATGGAGGTTACAAGAAATGGCACCTTTGTCAAAGTATATGAGAAAATATCATGTTTCTGTTAACGATGCAGATTTCACAAAGAAGCTAAAATTAAGTGCTGCTTTCAACTACTTTCAGGAAATTGCAAGTTTGCACGCTGACAATCTCGGCATAGGTTTTAATGAAATTAGACCAAAATATAATGTTATGTGGGTTTTGACACGAATGAAGGTTGAAATCCTAAAATACCCCGTATGGGATCAAGAAATTATAGTTGAAACATGGCCTCAAATGCCAAAACGTTTTCACTTTGAAAGAGATTTTTATATGAAAGATTTAAATTACAATATTTTAGCAAAGGCCACTTCCATATGGGTACTAATTGACATAGATACAAGGGAGCTTAAGCCATCCGATATACTAACTATAAAATACCCGGAAATAATAACTGAAAGGGCTATTGAATGCAATTTAGGCAAAATAAGGCCAAGAGGTCAAAAGGAATTTGTATATAAGAGGATTATTGGCTGCAGTGATCTTGATATGAATGAACATTTAAACAATTCTAAATATATTGATTTTATTATGGATTGTTTTTCTATGGAAACACTCAGGAAATATCATCCTAGTTCCATACAAGTAAATTATGTCAATGAATCTTTTGCCGGAGACGAGATTTCACTTTACAAATATACAGATGACCTTAAAACAGGAAAAGTATACGTGGAAGGAGTTGATGAAAAAACAAACAGCCAGAAGTTTATATCAGAAATTGTAATTTATGTACACGATGCATAAAGTTAAAAATAGAAAAGAATTTCCCAAAGCTTATGCAAACTGCGTATATATAGGAGACTACTGTAGAACAGGTGTAAATGCTATTTTAATGCCTGGTAAAAAAGTAGGAGTATACAGCATTGTCGGACCGGGAGTGATACTTAACGAAGATTTGCCGGATAGAACAATAATATCGGTATCTCAAACGCTTGTCAAAAAGGAATGGGGACCTGAAAAATATGGTTGGTAGAGTGTTGTTGCACGGTAGGGGGCTCGCAACCCCTGCTGATGCAAGCCTTATATTTTTGTTCACACATTAACATTAATAACCATATTGCTTTGTTTTACATTATATGGTATAATTTAAAATAAAGCAACAATAATAAGTTTATAAACTATGATTATGTGATTTCTCCGCTATATCACGGCCATTTAAACAAAAATCAATTAAAAAGTCAGCTTAATGATATTATTCCGGATTCATCCTATAAAGATCCTTTTTACAAGATTCATGTAAATACTGCTAATTTATTTTCATCAGTTAATGCAGGATCAGATATAATATATGCAACTGATTTAAAATACATATATTTTATAAGAAAGATCCCAAGAACGGCATTTTCCTCAGGTAGCGGAGGAGCAATTATTATATCGATGAACGAAAATATCTTTCATAAGGAAATAAAACGCTTCTTTCCGGTAAATACAGAGATATTACTAATTTCCACGGACGGAAAAATCTTATTAAGCAGTAATAAATCACAAGTATATAACAACTTATCTTCTTTAGGTATAGATATAAACAGCAAGCTAAATCGCAATGATTATGATCAGGGTAACTTCATACAAAAGATAAACGGAGTTATGACACTCGTATCTTATAAAAAATCTTCATACTCCAACTATATTTATGTTGCTTTTTCTCCCCTGGATAATATTACATCAAATTTTTCCATTCTTTATAAATTATTTGCTGTAATAACTTTATTAACATTCGTTCTAGGTATAATACTGTCTTTTTATTCAGTAAAAATATATTTAGCTCCCTTATTTTTTCTAAAAAACTTATGTTCTAATATATTGAATAAATATAGCCCGGGAAATAAACCTAATAATGAATTTGATATAATTAATTACACGGTAGATGTGCTGGAAAACCGGCTTAATGAAAGAGAAGTTTATATAAAAGAAATATCTCCTATCATATTTGAACATATCCTTACATCCCTGATTAAAGTACCTTCCAGCGCTGCCAGCATAAAAAATAAACTGCGAATAGCAGGTATAAAATTTGATAAAAGTGCTTTTATCATAATAATATTTAAAGTTAAATATGAAAACCCAATACTGGCAAGCAATCTGCCAAAAAGGCCTGAATATATTAACAGGGAAATTATAGAGCTTGTGAATAAATTTTTTAATAAAGAAAATGTTGAGTATATTAGTGCCAGAACAGATGATCATTTACTCTTACTCTTTAACATTGAACCTGATTATAATCTGTTAAAAACCGTTTATAGAATATTAGAACATTTGTCAAAATTTACAGGTATAAATACTTATCTGGGTATTTCAGATTTATGCTATAGCATAGATAACATTAATATTATATATCAACATGCGCGTGAAGCAATAAAGTATAATTTTATATTTCCTGACAGTAAAATTTTTTTATACGATACAATAAAAAACTTTAAAAATGAACATACTGCCAAAACACAAAAATTAGAGAACTACATAAATCAAATTTTAAGCACTTTACAATCCCAAAATTGGAATAAACTTAATAGCCTTGCCGATAAATTAGGCAGCTTAATTCGCAGTGGAAACTTTTACTATGAAGACGTCATTAAGTCATTGAAAAATCTTATAGAGTCAGTTTACAATTACATGTTGGAAAATAATATACTTCCAAATGAAATAATTGAAAGTCCTGAAAAGTTTATGCAAAGTATTAATAATATTGATGAATTTTGTGATTTACTAAAACATTTGATAAGCTATATTCCGAATATAATTCAAAAAAGACGCAACAACAAAAATTACGAACTTATTGAGCAGGTAAAGGAATATATAATTATGAATATATCATCCGATAATATCTCATTGGATAATGTTTCGCGTAAATTTGAGGTAAGTTCAGCACATTTGAGTAGAACCTTTAAAGAAATTACCAATATGAATTTTATTGAGTTCGTTACCCATCAAAAGCTCGAATATGCTATGAATAAGCTAATAAATACGAACTTAACCGTTGATGCAATTTCTAAGTTAATAGGCTATTCGAATACGCAATATTTCATAAGTAAATTTAAAGAAAAATACGGAAAAACTCCTAATAGATTTAGATTAATTATGAAAGAATTAACAACACAAGATTCCATAGGTTCATAAGGTGAATTTTTTTACAAATACTTAAAAATCGTATCCTTACGGGATTCAAAGTCCGGATATGAATCCCGTTAAGAATGTAATAACTTATCCTTTAACTGATCCTACTAACACACCTTTAACAAAATATTTTTGC
>DUMC01000082.1 GCA_012840075.1 Clostridiaceae bacterium
AACAACAACTAGCGAGGTGTAACCTTGGTCGACTTACCGAGAGAAACGGCACTAAAAATACTATACGACATTAACGAAAAAGGAGCATATTCCAATATAACAATAAACAAATATTTGGAAAAATCTCAATTTAGAGAGATTGATAAAAATTTCATAACAGGTCTGGTCTATGGAACCATAAAGTGGCAGAAGAGCATTGACTATGTAATCACCCAATTTTCCAAAATTCCGATGAAAAAGCTGTCTCCATGGATTTTAAGTATTTTGAGGCTTGGTATATATCAAATATTGTATACTGACAAAATACCGGTTTCAGCTGCTTGCAATGAAAGCGTCAAACTTGCACAAAAATACGGACATAAAGCTTCCAGCGGGTATGTGAACGGAATATTGAGAAATATTTCCCGTAATAAAGATAATATAGTATATCCTGACAAGAACAAGAATTTAGTTGAATATCTGGCTATTAAGTATTCTTTCCAAGAATGGATGGTAAAAAGATGGTTGGATATTTACGGAGAAGTTTTTACTGAGAACATTCTTAAAAATAGTAATGAAAATCCCGACTTTTGTATTTCCGTTAATACTTTGAAGATATCAACCGAGGCATTTCAAAAAAAATTGAAGGAAAAAGGTATAGAAAGTTATAGAAGCAAATATATTGATAACAGCCTCATTATTTCCAACCCATCAGGAATAACCGATTCAGAGCTTTTCAGGGATGGGTATTTTCATGTACAGGATCAAGCTTCCATGCTTGTTTCCAGAGTTTTAGACCCAAAGCCCGGTGAGCTTGTAATAGATGTTTGTTCAGCTCCCGGTGGGAAAACAGCGAATATAGTACAATTGATGGGGAATCAGGGCGCAGTTATTGCAAGGGATATACATCCTCATAAAGTTAAACTTGTTAGCGATACGGCTAATAGGCTGGGTTTAAAAATAGTAAAAACGGAACTGCACGATGCTACAATAACAGATCCTTCGTATATAAGAAAAGTTGACAGAGTGCTTGTGGACGCTCCTTGTACAGGTTTGGGAATAATAAGGCGCAAACCGGATATTAAATGGTCGAGGACTGAAAAAGATGCGGAAGAGCTTTCCGAACTCCAGTTGAAAATATTGACTGCATCTTCAAAATATGTCAAGGAGAACGGTGTATTAGTGTATAGCACATGTACAATTGAACCATTGGAAAATATAGAAGTTGTGAATAAATTTCTAACTCTGGATAATAACTTTAAATTAGAAGGATTTGAGAACCTGTTGCCGGAAAGCATTTTAAATGAAATACCCACCATAAAAGAAACGGCCGGCAAGGGATATGTGCAGTTATATCCTAATACGAATGGACTTGATGGCTTTTTTATAGCTAAAATGAGGAGAAGCAGGTAATATGGGAAATATGAAAGAAAAGGCAAATACTAAAATAGATTTATTAAGTTTATCAATGGACGAACTCGGCTCGTTCCTTGAAAAAGCCGGAGAGCAGAAATACAGGGCGAAACAAATTATCCGATGGCTTGCAAAAGGAATAAAAGACATTGATGAAATGACGGATCTTTCCAAAGACTTAAGAAGGATGTTGAAAGAAACCTCATATATAGAAAAGCTTGAAGTATGGGAAAGATATAAGTCAAAAATTGACGGCACTGTTAAATATATATTCAAGCTTTCGGACGGAAACATAATTGAGAGCGTTTTAATGCAGTATAAATTTGGTAATACTGCATGTATATCCTCTCAAATCGGTTGCAAAATGGGATGCAAATTCTGCGCATCTGCTCCACTTGGTTTTGTGCGCAACCTTTCAGCAGGTGAAATGCTGGATCAAATTCTGGCTATTATAAAAGACAGCGGTTTGACCATTAGAAATATTGTTATAATGGGCATCGGTGAACCACTTGACAACTATGAAAATGTATTAAAGTTTATAAGAAATGTTAATATGGCAGATGGATTAAATATAGGTTACAGGCATATTACAATTTCTACTTGCGGACTTGTGGAAAAAATAAAAGAGCTTGCAAAAGAGAAGATACCTATAAATCTTTCCGTATCACTACATGCTCCTAACGATGAAAAACGACAGAAGATTATGCCAATTGGGAAAATCTATTCTATTGACAAAATAATTGAAGTATGTAAGATATATACAGAGGAAACTAAGAGGAGAATCACCTTTGAATATGCTCTTATAGACGGCTTTAATGATACAAGGCAGGATGCAAGAGAACTTGCTAGTAGAATAAAAGGAATGTTGTGCCATGTTAATTTAATACCGCTAAATACGGTAGAAGGTGTGAACTTAAAAACAGCTAATAGGCAGAAGGCGGAAATTTTCAAAAAAGAACTTGAAAACTACAATATACCTGTAACCATAAGAAGGGAACTGGGTGCTGATATCGAAGCAGCATGCGGTCAACTTAGAAGAAGGGTTATTGGGCGGTGATTCATTGATATGAGGTTTGGCATGAAGAGCCATAAGGGAATGGTAAGAGAAATTAACGAGGATTTTTGTGATGTTGTTATCGGATCTTCTTTAATGAAGGCAGCTTTCATAATTGCTGACGGTATGGGTGGTCATAATGCTGGGGAAGTTGCCAGTAAAATGGCAGTTGAATATATAAGTGAAAAAATAAAAGAAAATGAAAAAGATTTCACGGAAGATAGTGTGAGTGATTTCTTGAAAAATATAATAAAAGAGACAAATGGTATTATTTATGAAAAATCAAGAATCCCCGGTCCTTTTTTAGGAATGGGAACAACTTTAATAATAGCGATCTTTTTGTGTGAAAACCTTTATTTAGGGCACGTGGGAGATAGTAGGGTTTACATGATACGAAACGGAGAAATCAAGCAATTGACTACTGATCATTCCTATGTAGAGGAACTGGTTAAGAATGGTTCATTATCAAGGACAGAGGCGGAAAGGCATCCTCAGAAAAACATTATTACACGTGCTGTAGGTTGCTTTGAAAGTGTTGAAGCAGACATTTGTACATATGAAGTTTACCAAGATGATATATTTATACTTTGTACAGACGGCCTTACAAATATGTTAACTGATGATAGGATACTTGAAATAACTGTAAAGCATGAAGATCCCCAATATGCTTGTGCAGAATTGATAAATGAGGCCAATAAAAATGGTGGGGAAGATAATATTACTGTGATAATAATACGTACTTAAAATATGAGGTGTAGTCATGAAAATGGAAGTACTTGGAAACAGGTATGAATTATTGGAGAAAATCGGCGGGGGAGGTATGGCTCTTGTTTACAAAGCAAGATGCAGACTTCTTAACCGCTTTGTTGCCGTTAAGATATTGAGAGAGGAATTCATAGGGGATGAAGAGTTCGTAAAAAGATTTGAAGTCGAAGCACAATCTGCTGCGAGTTTGTCCCATCCAAATATAGTGTCTATATATGATGTAGGCAATCAGGATAATATTTATTATATTGTTATGGAATACGTCGATGGAAGCACTTTAAAGGACTATATTGCCAGCAAAGGGGCGCTTCCGTGGAGAGAAGCCGTAAAAATAGCCATACAGATATGCTCTGCGATTGAACATGCTCATAGCAAGCAGATAATACATAGAGATATTAAACCTCAAAATATCCTTATGACTAAGGAAGGAATAGCAAAAGTTACAGATTTTGGCATAGCCAGAGCTGCAACTTCATCAACAATAACCATAGCAGGGAATACCATAGGATCCGTTCATTATTTTTCTCCGGAGCAAGCAAGGGGAGGATATATTGATGAAAAGTCGGATTTATACTCCCTAGGTATTGTCATATATGAGATGATTACAGGAAGAATGCCTTTTGACGGTGAAAGTCCTGTAGCTGTTGCGTTAAAACATATTCATGAGAAACCTATACCGCCGAAAGAAATAAAAAACGATATACCGAAAGCACTCAATGACGTAGTAATGAAAGCTATTAGAAAAGAACAAAGCAGTAGATATCAAACCGCTTCTGAAATGCTGGAGGATCTTTACCGGGTGTTAAAAGAACCCGAAGGCGATTTTGCTGACACTGAATCTTCGATAGATTTGAATCCCACGAAAAAAATGAAAGCTATTAATGAACATGAAACCGAGATGCTGCAAAAGGAGGAGTATGATATAGAAGATAAAGCCGATAGTAAAAAAGCAAATAAAAGAAAAAAAGGTGATAAAATTAGTATTTTGCTTGCCGTTATAATATCTTTCATCGTAATAGGTATATTTACGTACATCGGATATAGTGTATTTATAACATCTTTGTCGGCAGAAGCGAGGAAATTTGTAGTTAAAAACTATGTGGGAAGAGATTTCTATGAAATTGTTAACGTTTTAAAAAATGCCAATATTGAAGTAATAGAACATTGGGTATATGATGAAGTAGTTCCAAAAGATTACATTATCAAGCAAAGCGTAGAACCGGGTTCCGTCTTTAAACTTGACGGTTATAATTCAATAGAGTTCCATATTAGCAAGGGGCCACAACTGGTAAAAATACCTGATTTAACAAATAAAGAGTGTAGAAAAGCGGAAGTGGAACTTCAACAGTTAAATCTTAAACCCAAAGTGGTCGACGAGTACAGTGATATAATACCTGTAGACCATGTTATAACTACCTATCCGAATCCTAATGAAGAAGTAAAACCTGAAACGGAAGTTATTATATACAGAAGTCTGGGACCGCAAATTAAGACAGTACAAGTACCTGATTTGATAGGAAGAACATACACTGAAGCACAGCTAATACTTGAAGAACATAACTTGAAAGTAGGAACTTTATATCCTGAAGGAAGAAGTCCCGGAAGCTCAAAAATAATTAAACAGGAACCCGAACCAGGAATAACGGTAAATGAAGAAAGTGCCGTAAATTTGTATTTTGAACAGGTTAAATATGTGAGTATACCTTTGGACTTAAATAATCCCGAATTATACGGTGAGTATATAAAAGTTGTAACCCAGATTACTCCGTCCGATACCAACGAAACAAGGATTCTGTCCGAAAGAGTAATACAAAAGGGTTACTTCCCGATAAGTATTGATGATATTCCCGTACCTGAAAACGGAAGTGTAAAGGTGAGAATATTACTTGATGATAAACTTTACCGTGAAGCAACCATCTATTGGGACGAAATCGAGTGAGGGGGGTATAAAAAAAAACTTGCCGTCAGACAGTAATTTAATACTAAAAGGAATAATAATAAAGGGCATTGGAGGCTTTTATTATGTAAAAGCTGAGAACGACAAAACATACGAATGCAAAGCAAGAGGAGTTTTTAGAAAAGATGGTCTAACACCGTTGCCGGGGGACAATGTATATATCAAGGTAATTGACGATAACGATGATCAAGGTTTTCTTAAAGAAATACTGCCCAGAAAATCCGTGCTTGTTAGGCCTGCTGTTGCTAATGTCGATCAGCTTATAGCTGTAATTGCTGCAAAGTATCCTGACCCTGATTTGTTACTTCTTGACAAGCTTCTTATTACTGCTTGCAAGAACAAAATGCAAGTATGTATTTGTATAAATAAGATAGATTTGGACCCTGAAGAGGGATATACCAGAATAAAAACTGCTTATGAAAAGGCAGGTTATCCTGTCGTTGCCATTAGTTCAAAAACGGGTTTGAATATGGAAAAAATTCTAGAAAAGCTTTCAAACCATGTATCAGTATTGGCAGGACAATCCGGTGTAGGAAAATCTACTATACTTAACAATATAATCGGAACCGTTTGCATGGAAACTGGTGAAATAAGTGAAAAAATAATGAGAGGTAAACACACAACCAGACATGCTCAATTATTTGAATTGCCCAACGGAGGTTATATTGTTGATACACCCGGATTTAGTTTGCTTGAGCTTTCGGATATAAAATACAATGAATTGCACAAGTATTACCCCGACTTTAATTGTGTGGATGAATCATGTAGATTTAGAGGTTGCAACCATATCAGCGAACCTGGATGTATAATAAAAAATAAAGTGGATAATGGAACTATTGACCAAGAGAGGTATCAGCGATATGTACAGTTGTACAACAACTTGAAAAGGGATCAGGCTTAAATTATTCATTTCCTTTCTGTTAGATGGATATCCCCTGAATAAATATTCCTTTAAAATTATTCCCCAAAAGAATCTCCTGATGATTTGTCCCCTATTGAAATGAATTAAAAAAGGAATGTATCGTGGGTAGTATATTGTGTTATTGAGAAAAGGAGAGTGTAGCGAATATGATTAAAATTGCGCCGTCTATACTTGCATCGGATTTTTCAAAACTGGGAGAAGAAATAAAGAAAGTGGAAAAGGCTGGAGCTGACTTAATTCATATAGATGTGATGGATGGGCATTTTGTACCGAATATTACTATTGGTCCGCCGGTTATAAAGTGTTTAAGACCGGTCACAGATCTTGAATTTGATGTGCATCTTATGATTTCCGACCCCGACAAATATATAGACGATTTTGTGGCTGCAGGTGCAGATATAATATCAGTTCACGTTGAAGCTTGTATTCATTTACATCGCACTATTCAGAATATTAAACAGAAGAATGTGAAAGCTGCTGTTGCATTAAATCCTGCTACGCCGTTGTCAACTATCGAGTGGATAATAAATGATGTTGATATGGTTCTTTTAATGACTGTAAACCCAGGTTTTGGCGGACAAGCTTACATAGACATAGTTACGGAAAAAGTACGGCAATTAAAAAAATTAATTACTGGAAGAAAACTTAATGTAGATATAGAAGTCGACGGCGGAATAGATTTGAGTAACATTTATAAAGTAACCGAGGCAGGAGCGAATGTAATAGTAGCAGGTTCAACTGTGTATAAAGCGGAAGATACCAAAAAAATAATAAGCGATTTGAAAAGGCTGTCTTTTCAGGGTGAGGATGCTTGTGAAAACAAAAAATAAAAAAGACTTCGATAAGGCTAGTAAAAAGGCTATGACGGGATTTCTAATATGTGGCGGTAACATAGAAGATTATAATTTTTATAAAAACTATGCCCAAAATGCCGATTTGATAATCGGTGTTGACAGCGGAGCATACCATTTGAAAGCCATGGGATTGAAACCTCATTTGATACTTGGTGATTTTGATTCAATTGAGAAAGAAATCTATGATTATTTTTCAAATATGGGAATTGATGTTAGAAAATATCCGGTGGAGAAAGACGAAACCGACACGGAGTTAGCCGTGGATTATGCAATGGCCAAAGGTTGCAGTAAAATAATAATCGCAGGAGGAATAGGAAGTCGCTTCGACCACACATTGGCTAATGTTTTTCTCTTAAAAAAAATGCTTGATAAAGGAGTAGAAGGTTGGATAGTAAACGAGTATAATCAGATTACCCTAATTAACGAAAAGATAAAAATAAAAAAAGACCGTGAAATAAAAGTTTCTCTTTTGCCACTGAGTGATGCAGTAGATGGAATTAGCACAAAAGGTCTTTATTATCCTTTGCATGATTATAGGATGGAAATAGGACCTACCCGTGGAATTAGTAATGAATTTGAATATGTGAAAGATACTGATGATTTTGCGGAAGTTTCCGTAAAATCCGGATTGTTGCTTGTTATATTAGCAAGGGATAAGTAAGCAAACGACAAATACAGCAGTAAAAGAGGTCAGGTTTGAATTATTTACTTAATTAAGTAAGTGCAGATAGGGTTGTCCATTGATCTTAAGTAACTTAAGTAATCCCTTGGTCTTAAGTACCTTAAGTAAGTGAATAATTCCAGCCCGACCCCATATACATTCTGATCCATATACATTTTTACCTGAATTCTTTTGCCAGTGCCTCAAAAGCAGGTAGAGAGTTTTCTATAGTTTCTAAGCTTATGCAGTAAGAAAGCCTGAAATAACCCGGACACCCGAATCCTGAACCCGGAACTACAAGTATGTTATGATTCGCTGCTCTTTTTACAAATTCTTTATCATCTTCAATCGGAGACTTGGGGAATAAATAAAAAGCACCCTGCGGCTTGATACATTTAAAACCGAGGTTAATTAAATGATTATACAATATATTTCTTTTTTTCTTATATCCATCCACATCAACTTTTGCATCTAAACATTCAGCAACTACTTTCTGGAAAATAGCCGGGGCATTCACAAAACCAAGGATGCGGTTGCAGAGTATAAAACCGTCAACTAAAGTTTTCACATCATCAATTTTATCATTTGCTGCAATAAAGCCAATACGCTCTCCGGGCAGTGCAAGGGATTTGCTGAAGGAATTAACAATGACTGAATTTTTGAATATTTTAAACACACTTGGCACTTTGGCATCGTCATAAATAATCTTATCATATGGCTCATCAGAAATTAATAAAATATTTGTGTTGAACTCTTCTTGTTTTCTGTTTATAACATCCGCCATTTTTATTAAAGTGTCTTCACTGTAAATAACTCCTGTAGGATTGTTCGGCGAGTTGATGACAACCGCTTTCGTATTTTTTGTTATGCTTTTAGCAAAAGCGTCAATATCAGGTTCGAAGGTATCTTTTACTGTCGGCACAATGATTGGCTTACCGTCATAATTGTTAATATAATGGATATATTCAACAAAATAGGGTGAAAATAAAATTACTTCTTCACCAGGATTTAATATGGTCTTTAATACTACATTCAGTCCGGCAGCAGCCCCACATGTCATAACTATATTGTCTCCTGTCAGTTGGGAAGATTTTTCCCTGTTGAGATAATTTGCAATTTTTTCTCTGACATCATAATATCCTGCGTTACTCATATAACGATGCAAACCTTCTTCATAGCTATTGACCAAATTTTGTAGAGCTTTTTTGACTGAAACAGGAGGTTCTACTTCAGGATTGCCAAGACTAAAGTCGTAAACTTTGTCAGGGCCATAGATTTTACGAAGGCGTTCTCCTTCTTCAAACATAGCTCTTATCATGGAAGAACCTTTAAGACTGTTGATAATTTTTTCTGAAATCATATAACTATCACTCCTAACTTATTTACCTTATATCGGGTTTACCTTATATCAAGCTTATTATATCAAGCTTACCGATTATCATATTTATATCATATGTAATTATATAATTATCACATATGATACTATATATTTAAGGCTTTTGAAAGGGGATTTGGAGTATATTTTATATAAATTATTGCATTTATTGTTTTATTTTAAAAGGACTTTTAGGTTTTGTCCATTCCAATCCTTTATTTCTTTTATTGTTCACTTTACTTTTAGTCTGTTTGCAAGCGCTTCATCAGGTGTAACTATCAGGGTTTTAAACCTTTCATAAATAACCATGCCGGGTTTAGCTCCAGGCGGCTTTTTCACAAATTTTACCGTAGTATAATCTACCGGTACCTTGGAAGATTTGGAAGCTTTGCTATGATATGCTGCCAGCATTGCTGCTTCTTCCAAAGTTGTGTTAGGAATATCTCTACCGTGAGTTCTAATAATAGCGTGGGAGCCCGGAATATTCCTGGCATGCATCCATATATCCTTAGAAGATGCAATTTTAAATGTAAGCAGGTCATTTTGCTTATTATTTTTACCGACAAATATATCAAATCCATCGGAAGATTTATAATGTAGCGGAGAAGACAACAATTTTTGCTTTGTTTCTAAACGTTGGGTTTTTCTTCTTAAAGCATCTTTTTTGCTTTTGAAGTATTTTTCGGTTAAATAGCCTTGTTCGATCAATTCTTCCGCAATTTCATCGATTTCTTCAGGATTAGAGCAATTTTGCAGCAGGTGGGACACTCCCTCCAAATAATCAAGTTCCTCCAAAGTTTCTTTTAGCTGCAATGATACGTGTTCATATGTGCTTTTAGCTTTGTTGTAACGTTTAAAATAAAGTTGTGCGTTTTCTTGAGGAGTTTTATTTTCATCCAAGGGAATTTCTACAAGTTCATTATTTTCGCTATAATAGTTTGGCAAACTAACTTTTTTTGCATTGTGGGGAATGGAGTAAATGAATGCTGTTATTAATTCACCGTAAAGCTTTAGTTTTTCCCTATCAGAAACCTGTCTTAGTTCCTCCTGTTGAATGGCAATCTTTTTATTGCAGCGCTCGATATGAGTATCGAGGATTTTTAAAAGGCTTGACTTTTTATTGTTTATCTTCTCAATATAGACCTTACCTGCATAAAAATAATCAATGACCTGGCTTATAGAGTCAAGAAATGCTCTTCGGTTATCTTTCGTGTTTGTCAATGATAAACAATGAAAATCTTTCATTTTATTGCGGCTTTCATCTTCAAATATTAAATAAGGAGTATAGTCTCCAAGTTTTATTTTTAATATTGCCTTCCTTAATACATCCTTCAAAGACAGCATAGCAAGAGGATTTTCCAATAAGGCAGAAACAGGCTGCTTACCGTCAATACCGGCGGAATTACAGATTTCCCTGCAAAGGAAAGGGCTAAATCCTTTAATTTTATCCAATAAAAATTTCTCTATGGATATTGTATTATCAGCAAGCGATGCATCATCATTTTCAGCTTTATTATCAATATCGTTTTCACCTTTTTCACCCGTATTGCTGCTGAAAAGAGCATCAGCATCTAAATTTAAAGGATTAATCTTATTTTGGGAAGGAGGAAGTACATATTCCCTGGCAGGCATAACTTCTCTTACGCTGCTGATTTCACCGGTTACATGTTTAATGGCATCAATTATTTTACCTGACTCATTAACAAGTATAATATTGCTATGACGCCCCATTATCTCAATAATTAGTTTTTTAGTTGAAATATCACCAAGCTCATTAACAGTTTCAATATTAACGGTAATAATCCTTTCAAAATCATTGAAATCAAACCCTGTAATCTTTCCGCCTATAAGATGCTTTCTTAAGAGCATGCAAAAAACGGGGGGAGTGGAGGGATTATCTTTTGAAATTTCGGTCAAGTGTATCCTAGGATAATTAGGATTAGCACTAAGCAATAATTTGTTATTTGCTCCTTTTGCCCGTATAAACATAATTATTTCATCAGGTTCGGGCTGAAATATTTTATCGATCCGTCCACCTGTTAATTTCAAATTCAGCTCTTTTGTTATACAATCAGCAACTATTCCGTCTAAGGGCATTTTTATTCCTCCTTGTATATCCAGTATAGCCCGAATTTTGTAGGGCTAAAATATTGTCGGGATTTATCTGCTATTTATCTTATATTATATTAGATTACATTAGACGAACAGGCTTAACTTAGTTAGTGTAATAAATTTTAATATAAAACGCAATATATTGACAATGGTTGAATACTTAAGTTAAAATCTATTTTAATGCTATTAAATTATTATAGCATTTGTAATCACATTTTTCAAAAGATCCCACTTTGCACCCGCTTTGGTGTATTTGATATGTTGGCTAAGGAATAAAAATAATTTCATCCTTATTATGCTTATATAGTGGGACACTATTCAAGTATTCAAGGTGAAAGCACTCTTAATAAAAGTGATAAAGGTGGATTGCAATGTGGGATTAAATGAAAGTTTGTGATGAAAGGTTGTTTTTCTATGGTTATAGGCATATGTAAAGTTGTATTATCAATTGAAGGTGCATTTTCCTTGAAGGAAAAAAGAAAAGTTGTCAAAAGCTTAATCAGCAGGATAAAATCCAGGTATAATGCATCAATAGCTGAGGTTGATTCTAATGATGCATGGAAAAGTGCTGTTCTTGGAATAGCTTGTGTTACCAATGAAGCTGCACATGCTGACAGCATGATGTCGGATATTGTGAATTTCATTGACAGGGACGGGAGAGCCGTCTTAGTTGATTACTCTACCGAGATTATAAATGCCTAAGCAATGAGATTATCAATACAAATACCTAAACATGTGCTTTAAATTAAACTATAAAAGATAAATTAAGAAATTTAGTCAGATTTGAATAGAAATCTTTTAAAAACTTTTTTACTAATGAGTAATGAGTATCAAAAATTTACAAAATAAAACCCGTCAGCGTTCACCGACTGACGGGTTTTTTGGTGGAGACTATCGGACTTGAACCGACGACCTCTTGAATGCCATTCAAGCGCTCTCCCAACTGAGCTAAGCCCCCACAATTCTATATGCAATTATATATTCTACTCTTATTTCCATATTCATATTTTAATACATTTATTTCATTTTATCAAGTAAAAATTTAATAACTTAATAACATTTAATAATTTAACAAATACACCTTTCATAGTTAATTCATAATAAAAAATGAAGATTTTTTTACTTTTATAAAAAATT
>DUMC01000083.1 GCA_012840075.1 Clostridiaceae bacterium
CTGCATACAATATCATTAACACACATGGCGACACAGTCAATTCCAACCGTATCATGCTTGTCCATAAGAAAGGCAATTTTCAGTTTTGTCCCTACACCGTCCGTACCTGAAACCAACACCGGTTGTTTATATTTTTCCTTATTTAATGCAAAAAGTCCTCCAAAGCCTCCAATATCCGTTAAAACTTCATCTCTGAAAGTTTTCCTTACATGATCCCTCATTAACTTCACTGCTTTATAACCGGCTTCTATATCAACACCAGCATCTTTATATGTTATCACTTTGACCATCTCCTATATCTCTTATATCTCCTATATATTCTCATATATATTATATAATAGTTTTAGCTTCAGATGTTTTTTGCTTTCAATGATTTTAGCTCCCATATTTTATTATCCTTCACATCTCACATCCATAGGATATTTACCTGTGAAACAACCGCAGCAAAAACCGCATTTAGCTCCAATAGGTGTTTTTAACAATTCTTCCAGGCTTAAATATTCTAAACTGTCAGCACCCAACATATCTCGAATTTCATCCTTAGTATAAGTAGAAGCGACAAGATGCTCTGAAGACGGAGTATCAATACCAAAATAGCAGGGAAATCTATATGGTGCGGAGCTTATTCTTATATGCACTTCCTTTGCCCCTGCCTGCTTCAACATGTGTACTATGGATTTTGTGGTAGTTCCTCTCACTATTGAGTCATCAACCATAACAATTCTTTTTCCTTCTATTTCACTTTTTATGGCATTGAATTTAATTCGCACAGCCATTTCACGTTGAGACTGGCCGGGTTTTATGAATGTCCTGCCTACATATCTGTTCTTTATTAATCCTGAACCATATGGGATTCCTGACTGCCTTGAGAAACCGAGGGCAGCTATCAATCCGCTGTCAGGTGCTCCAATAACAAGATCAGCATCTACAGGATACTCAATGGCAAGTAGTTTGCCTGCTTCCAATCTTGCCTGATAAACACTGGCACCATCGATATAGCTGTCCTGTCTGGCTGTATAAACAAACTCAAAGATACAAAGCGCAGTTTTTCCAGACACTTCCGTTTGAATCGATCTTAATTCGTTTTCTTGGATTACAACGATCTCTCCCGGATTTATATCTCTTAAAAGTTTCCCTCCTACCGCGTCAATAGCTGAAGATTCTGAAGCAACGATGTATGAATTATCAAGTTTTCCAAGGCAAAGAGGCTTGATTCCAAAGGGGTCCCTTACAGCTATAAGTTTGTTTTGTGTCATAAGCACAAATGAGTATGCACCTTTAATATCTTCCATAACTTTAACAATGGCTTCTTCAATATCATTACTTGTAATCCTATATATTGAAATCAAACTTGCAATCAATTCGGGATCATTATTAGTTTGGAATATAGCTCCTTTTTCTTCTAACTTTTGCCTTAAAACCGGAGTATTTATCAGGTTTCCGTTATATGACATCGCCATTTGTCCGGATTTATACTTTACCACAATAGGCTGAACATTTTCTCTATTGCCTATGTCTGTTGTATATAAAACATGCCCGATGGCAGCGCGTCCTTTTAAATGTTCTAAAATGGTGCTGTTAAACACCTCAGGAACCAGACCGGTATCTTTATAATAAATAATTGTTCCTGAATCATTAACTGCAATGCCGGCTCCTTCCTGCCCCCTGTGTTGAAGAGCAAAAAGAGCGTAATATGTCAATTGGGCAACGTCATGATTATCACAACTTAATATTCCAAAAATCCCGCAAGCATCCCTTGGCTTGTCCACATCAAAAGTTCCGTCAAAAGGACCGGCACTTGCCGGCATATCGTTTAACTTATTAGTATGCCTTAAAGTCTTCAAGGTATTGTCCATCATAACTACTTTCTCCTGCATCACAAACCTTCCTTTTCAAGAATTTCTTGTAATTTTGAGTTTTTTTCTTCAACTTTTTTAGCCAAAGCTTTTTTATATTCTTTCATCTTTTCTCTTAGCTTTTCATCAGAAGTTGCTAATATCTGTACTGCAAGCAAAGCTGCATTTTCGCCCCCGTCTATAGCTACAGTTGCCACGGGTACACCTGAAGGCATCTGAACAATTGACAGCAAAGCATCCAATCCATCAAGTGCGGAACCTTTTAATGGTACTCCAATAACCGGCAAAGCAGTATAAGCCGCTATAACTCCCGGTAAATGAGCAGCTTTACCTGCTGCAGCAATAATTACTCCAAAGCCCTCTTTTTCGGCATTTCTTGAAAATTCAGCCGCAGCATCCGGTGTTCTATGAGCTGAACAAATCATAACTTCATATTCAATACCAAAATCTTTTAATAAACTTATACACCCTTTTAACTTGGATAAATCCGAATCGCTTCCCATCACTATGGCAACTTTTAATTTTTTATTCTCCATAACATTTCCTCCGTTGGTGTCAGATTAGATTAATATAAAATTAATTACTATTTTGGATTCCATTTATTTCATTGAAACAACATCGACGCAAAATATAATTTCAACTTATTTAGTCCCAATCTATCTCAGAATGATCAACTGTTTCTCCTCTCTCAATTTCCTTTTGAGCCCGCATTAATCGTTCTTTTTCAACAGGAGTAAGTTTAGTAAAATCACGATCCCAAGCAAGAACCATTCTTTTAATAATTTCAAATACTAATCTTTGTTCTTGCTCAGGCAGCATGTCAATCATATCAATTATCTGTTTTGATATTTTCGACATATTCATCATCTCCCTACTTATAAATATCTCCTCTGGAGCCTATATCTTTGATCACTAAAACCTGTTCGCCACCATTGTTTATATATTCATATAATACACGATATTTTCCAATCCGTAAACGGTATATTGAAGGATTGATATCTTGAATTTTCTTAATATCACCTTTTGGTGAAACCTCCGTCAATCCTTCTATTGCAGCTTTTATCTTTTGTTTCATTGATTTGTCAAGATTTTTTATAGCTTTTGCAGCAGTTTTTGTATATAATCTTCACAGTTACTTACTCCCTATATTTTTTACCCCATTTAAATAATTAAAATACTTGCCTTGATATCTGTTTTCTTTTATCATCTTATCTTCTATTATATCCCTTATTTTCCACCAGCTTATACCCCAGTTACAAAAAAGGGTGCGTTCTTCCGGAGCTCGTCCTATCAGTCTCTGTACAACTATTTCAGGATTAAGGTATTCCAGGAAACTAATAATTCTTTCAATATATTCTTCGAGTTCAACAGGTTTTATTAGTTGCTTTTCATACATGTCACCTAAAATAGTATTTTTCAATATATATAACGAATGACACTTAACCTGGTTTACCCTAAGAGCGGATATTATTTTCGCTCCTTCGATTACATCTTCAATATCGTCGTTAGGTAAATCGACTATATAGTGGGCACAGGATTCCATTCCATACTTATTTATTAAAACAACGGCATTAATAAACTCCGCTAAAGTATGCCCTCGGTTAAGAAATTTCAGTGTCTTGTAGTTTACGGTTTGAAGTCCCAATTCCAGCAATATGTCAATTTTATAAGTATTTTTTACATAATTTAAAAAATCCAGTTGTTCTTCATAAATACAGTCAGGACGTGTTGATATATAAATTGCCACTAAGTCCTCAACTTCAACACAAGCTTCGGTTATATAGTTTTTAAAGTCCTCAAGCGGCAAATATGTGTTTGAAAAATTTTGGAAGTAGATAATGAACTTCTCAGGTTTATATTTTGCTTTTATATATTCTGCATTTATTCTCAGTTGTTCACTTACGGTCATAGAAGGAGAGAGATTTTCAAATCCCGCTCCCTCCTCACCGCAAAAAATGCAACCACAGGTGCTAATTGCTCCGTCCCTGTTTGGGCACGTAACTGGAAGGTTAACAGGTAACTTGTATACTTTAGCTGAATATCTCTTTTTTAAGTAATCTGAAAACTTATAGTACAGCATTTATTAATCCAACCTTTAACTTAACTCCTACCTCTCTCCTTAATGCGGTATGTATTAACCTCACACATATATGACCTCACGCAAGTGTATAATTCAAGCCTGGCCTCGTGTCAGGTATGCGTTTATAAACTCATCTATCTCCCCGTCCATAACAGCTTGAACATTGCCATCTTCGTAATTTGTCCTATGGTCCTTTACTAATGTATAAGGACAAAATACATAAGATCTTATTTGGCTTCCCCAGGCAATCTCCATTTGAGGACCTTTAAGCCCGTCAATTTTTTCTTTATTCTCCCTTTCTTTCAATTCAAATAGTTTTGCCCTCAGCATTTTCATGGCTGTTTCCCTGTTTTGGTGCTGAGATCTCTCACTCTGACATGTTACTACAATACCCGTGGGTATATGAGTAATTCTTACCGCAGATTCTGTTTTATTAACATGCTGTCCACCAGCGCCGCTGGAACGAAATGTATCAATTCTCAAATCCTCCAGATTAATTTCAATTTGAATATTTTCATCAATTTCCGGTATCACATCAACAGATGCAAATGATGTATGACGTCTTCCCGAAGCATCAAAAGGAGATATCCTAACGAGCCTGTGGACTCCTTTTTCAGCTTTCATATATCCGTATGCATTTTCCCCAATTACATGTATTGTTACACTTTTTATTCCTGCTTCTTCACCTTCGAGATAATCGAGGATCTTCACGGTATAACCTCTCTTTTCAGCCCATCTTGTATACATTCTCAATAACATCTGAACCCAGTCCTGGGCCTCAGTTCCTCCCGCTCCTGCATGCAGACTTACAATTGCGTTATTTTTATCATAAGGACCATTTAATAATGTTTCTATTCTAAATTTCGATATATCCTTTTTTAAAATTTCAATACCTGTTTTTACTTCTTCGGTTACACTATCGTCATTCTCTTCCAACCCTAAATCATTCAGGGTTTTTAAATCATCCCATGCTTTTTCTAATTTTTCATATTTTTCAAATTTATTCTTTATATTTTTTATTCTTTGAAGGATTTTTTGAGATTTTTCTATATCGTTCCAAAATTCAGGTTCAGTAGATTTTTGCTCAAGCTCATCCAATTCGTTTTTAAGAGCTGCAAGGTTAAAGTGAATCCCTCAATTCATCAATCTCCTGTTTTAACTCTTTTAATTCTAATTTGCATTGTTCTAATTCAAGCACTCACCATCATTCCTTTCCATTGCGAAGTAAAAATTTGTCATTATTGCCTCCATGCATAGATAAACTTTTTATCTATTGCAGTTTTTGCAGCAACTTAATTCATTGTTTTCAAAATGTTTCATTTTTATTTTGCATTTATTTTGCACTGATTTCATCACGCTCGGTCTTATTCTGAACCGATTTCATCACGTCCAGCACGCTTTTTATGCTCTCCAAGGGTAAATCTAATGATTGCACATACCTTGCAAATTTAATATATTGGAGGTTATTTTTGTCCATAACCCATTTTACTAATCCACTGTCCATAAAATCAAGTTTTTCTTTATTGATTATCTCATCACGTGTATTGCCTTCCTTGTTATTAGTTTCACTTACCCCTAGATTCTTATCATTTACATAAATATTTACATTTCTTTCGGTAGTTCTCCCTAACAGGTAATCCACCGTAACACCAAAATAGTCTGCCAATTTTATTAAAACTTTAAAATTAGGCTCTCTTCTTCCACATTCATATGAATTAACAGCTTGCCTTGTAACTCCCAGATGATCTGCAATATCTTTTTGTGATAATTTTCTTTCTTCCCTAAGCTTTTTTATCATTAAAGCAAACTGCTGCACTTTTACCACCTCAATTTAACCGAACCTGTTTACAGGCTTTCTTAAACGATTGTAAAAAATAAACATTTCAAAATATATATCGAATAAAACTAAATAATAAAATACATAAATAGTAAAATATTCAGAAAAAATTACCAAATAAAATTATTATTCTATACAATCATACTAAGGAGCTTACATAAGATTCTTTTGCCAAAGCTTTTTTATTATATCTTTTAGCAAAATTCTGTATTTTATTTAACGCCTTAATAATATTCTCCATTGAGGTAGCATAAGTGGCCCTTATAAATCCTTCACCACATTCTCCGAAAGCATTGCCGGGAACTACGAGAACCTTCTCTTCCATCAAGAGCTTATCACAAAACTCTTCGGAACTTAAACCTGAGTTTTCTATGCATGGGAAAACATAAAACGCTCCCTGCGGCTCAAAACAATCGTACCCCGCCTTTCTGAAACCATCTACCATAACCCTCCGCCTTCTATTATACTCTCTTACCATAAATTGTACATCCCTATCGCTGTTCCTTAGGGCTTCAATTGCAGCTTTTTGAGCAGTTGTCGGAGAACACATTATGGCATACTGATGTATCTTAAGCATTGCTCCTATTAAATCAGGATGACCGCAAACATAGCCCAAACGCCAACCTGTCATTGCATAAGCTTTTGAAAAGCCGTTAATAACAATTGTTTTTTCCTTCATTTCCGGAAAATTAGCTATGGAAACATGCCCTTGTTCATAACTTAACTCAGCATAAATTTCATCCGATATTACAATTATATCTTTATCTTTTAAAATCTCAACTATTGCAGCAAGATCTTTTTTTGCCATAACAGCTCCCGTAGGATTATTCGGATAAGAAAGAATAAGCACTTTTGTCCTTTCAGTTATTGCTTGTTCCAGAAGTTCAGGTGTAAGCTTAAACTGATCTTCTTTTCTTAAATTTATTGTCACGGGAGTTGCACCTGTTAATACCGTACATGGTTTATACGCAACAAAACATGGCTCTGGGATAATAACCTCATCACCTTCACTTACTAGACACCTTAAGGTTATATCTATCGCTTCGCTTCCACCAACAGTTACAATTATTTCATTTTTAGGGTTATAGCTAAGATTGAATCTTCTTTTCAGGTACCTCGATATTTCATTTCTAAGTTCCATATACCCTGCATTAGGTGAATAATGAGTGTATCCTTTTTCGAGGGAGTATATGCCTTCCTCTATAATGTTCCATGGTGTAACAAAATCCGGTTCACCTACTCCCAAGGATATAACATCCTCCATTTCATTTATCATATCAAAGTATTTTCTTATACCCGAAGGCAGAATATTTTTAACCCTGGGTACAAGCATTTCGGATATGTTCATAAAACTACTACCTCCCTGTCATCAGTATCTGCCTTTTCAAAAATAGTGCCGTTTTCCTTGTATTTTTTAAGAACAAAATGAGTTGATGTACTTACGACTGATTCAAGGGGTGCCAGCTTTTCTGCAACGAAGTTTGCAACCTCCCTTAGTGATTTGCCTTCGATTATAACGGTCAAATCGAAACCACCTGACATGAGATAGCAAGCTTTTACTTGAGGATATCTGGAAATTCTTTCAGCTACTTTATCAAAGCCTTCACCTCTCTGAGGAGTAACTTTTACTTCTATAAGGGCAGTTACAGTTTCTTTAGGCGTTTTGTCCCAATCTACAATTGTTTTATACCCGGCTATTACATTTTCGTTTTCCAATTTACTTATAATTTCCTTTACTTCTTCTACGCTTCTGTTCACCATTACCGCTATTTGCTCAATTGTATACTTGCTGTTGTTTTCAAGAATTTCTAATATTTCTTCCGTTACACTTAAATCTTTTTTATCCATAAAACATACCTCCATAGTTTCATGTTTTTATTAATTTTTTGACACTACCCCTTTTTCATTCTTAGTTTCCTTAAAATTTATAAAAAACAATTTTTAAGAATAATTAATCAAAGAAACATACTTAAAACATTATAGATAATAAATAATAATAACAATATAGATAATAAACAAATAATAAAATTGATTAATTGATAGAATAATCAATATAAAAAAACTTCCACCCCTCAAAACTGTTAAGGGACGAAAGTTCCATTTCGCGGTACCACCCTAATTGATACAAAAGTGTATCCACTCATTTAGCAGCAATTTAACTGCCCATTCAGCAGCATTTTACTGCTTTCCTCTGTAACGTGAGGAACACGGCTTATCCTACCTCAGGGATTTATAATAAGTCAATTCTCCCTCTTTTTCAGAAAGCAACTCCCGGGCTGCGTTCTATAACATGTTTTACCGGTATTCCACCAACCACCGGCTCTCTATGAAAACATAATTATATACTCTTCCCGTTCATTGTCTTTCGGCATGTGATTTTTAATAATAATAACAAAAAAATATTTCAAATGCAAGCAATTTTGACCATGAAATTAAGCTTATTCCCTGACAGTTATTTGTTCTTCCGACTCAGTTGAAGAAGCAACTTCATCCAAAGCTCTATCATCATCCAAAAGGTTGACATCAAAAGCTCCGCTTGCTATACTGTCGAGTTGTTCTTCATATTTTTTTAAGGTATTGGTAATAACCGTTTTTAATGCACGTATTTGTTCTTTCATATCCACTAGTTTTTCTTTTTCTTTTTCGGTAATTTCCTGAATCTTATTTTTTTCTTCTATAGCCTTTTTTCTGGCTTCATCAATCATCAATTGCGCTTTTTCCTGAGCTTGAATCAAAACCTCTGCAATTCTTTCTTTTTCTTGATATATTCTCTCTTCTTCTGCTGCTATTTTTTCATATTTTTCCCTTAATTCTTCGTTTTCCTTAGTTAATCTATCTATCTCCGCTTCATATTCTTTTATTTTATTCTCATATCTTTTTACTAAGTCTTCAATATAAGAGTTTACGTCCTGCTTGTTAAAACCAAATAATGCGGTTCCGAAGTGTTTTTCCCCTGCCATATGTAAAGACCCCCATAAATTGTTTTCAACAAATATCTTCCTCAAGTTACAATAAATAAAATATGTTTCAAATCAAAATTTTGTGCTAAATTACATGTGCTAAATTTTATGTGCCAAACTTTACCAAATGAAGTATCCGACAATGAGTATAAAGTATAATATAAGTATATACTATGCATTCAATAAAAAATCCTTCTTTCTATAATGAAAATTCTTCGGTGAAAATTGTTCTTTTTATATAATACAGTATTGTACTCATATGTGGAATAGCATATTGGTAAAATTATACAATGTGGTGGAAAGATCATGCATGATGGTAGCAAAATAATATTTAATAAGGTGACAAGATAATTAGCATGTTATTAAAGATTGTTCTACTTGTAAACCCCTTTGTATAGAGATGGGAAGGAAAATAATATACAATAAGAAAAGGAGAATAATTTTTTTAATCTAATCTCTCCCTCCACCTCCCACCTCTAAACATATGTAGGGCAGTGTTTCTTTCTTATAAATCTTTGCACATCCGAAAACTTAAAACTGTTTAATGCCAATACTAATTTAATTAAGCATGAAAATATTTTTACAATATATTTAAAAAATTCTTTTACAATATATTCAAATATTTATAAATATTTTAAATGTAATAATTTTTAAGATAAATATTTGTCAATTACTGATTTAAATTCCTGGGCACTTCTTGCTCCAACGATTCTTTCTACCATTTTACCTTCCTTAAATATCATTATGGTAGGAATACTCATGATTCTGTATTTTTCTGCTAATGCACCTTCATTGTCAACATTTACTTTCCCTACTGTAAGCTTTCCTTCATAAAATTCCGCCAGTTCATCAATAATCGGAGCTACTGCACGACATGGCCCGCACCATTCAGCCCAGAAATCCACAAGAAATAATTTGCCTGAAGAGATTACCTCCTCTTCAAAATTATCCTTCGTAAGCTCTTTAACTTTTCCACTTGCCATGAACAATCATCCTTTCGATCCAATTTTTATCTTCTTTTTTATAGATAAATAACAATAAGCTTTAAAACCTCAATTATATTTTACCCCTTTATTTGATTAATTAACAAAAACTCATATGCTCTTTATATATTTCCCATTATATTTCTTCAAAATTATAAATACACTCTAAATTCACTCACACATTGACTATCCTTCGTATGCATATTTATAATATAATAAGGAAATGAATCAAATTAGGATAAAAAAATCATACGCTAAAACTTTAAATTCGTTGTGCACCCAGAGGTGAATTAAATGATCGAAACTTTTAATAAAAAGCACTTTAACGATAAAAAGTTGACAAGCAGGATAACATCAAAAATTAAATATAAATCATTAAAGCAATTCTCGCACCTTTTGCGTTTATTTATAATTTTTTTCATTACTTGCTTTGTTTTTTTGCAATCAATTAGCAATGCATACGCTAATAACGATCTTAATGAGTTTTCCCTTGATAGCGGGGACAAATCGGCTGGTCCTGCCATAAGAGCTCCTTCGGCTATTTTATTTGATGCGGAAAGAGGACAGATACTCTACCAAAAAAATCCTGACTTAAAGCTTCATATTTCCGTAGCTAATAAAATCATGACAGCAGTTCTTACAATAGAGAAAGGGAACCTTGAAAATAAAGTTACGATCAGTAAAGAATCCTCTTCTTCGGAAGGCTCGGTTTTATTTCTCACTGTCGGAGAAAAATATGCAGTGGAAGATTTATTAAATGCAATAATCTTAACAAATGCAAATGATGCGGCAAATGCCCTAGCTGAATATGTAGGCGGTGATATTAATAAATTTGTTGAAATGATGAACAACAAGGCAAAGGAACTGAAGATGGATAATACTTATTTTGTCAATCCTACCGGTTTATCTGATGAAAAACAGTATACAACTGCCGCTGACATAGCAAAATTAATCAGGTATGCTCTTACTTTACCGGATTTTAACAGGATTTTTTCCTATCGCGCAGTACCATGGATCAATTCAAAAAACAGCGTTGATTTATTGACTAATTCCAACAAATTATTCTGGAGTTATGACGGAGTTGATGGCGGAAAAACGGGATATAACCAAATAGATAAGCAAAGTTCCATTACTTCGGCTACCAGAAGTGGCAGACGATTAGTTGCCATAGTTCTTGATGCCCCTGAAAATGATGTTTTAGCTGACTCCGTTGCTTTACTTGATTATGGCTTTAATAATTTCAAAAAAGGTATTTTAGTTTCAAAAAATCAGGCATTACATAGCATTACGGTTGCTAATAAGGAAATTAACTTAATAAGTATAAATGATGTATATTATACCTTCCCAATAGGTGAAGACTATGTAAGTAATGTGGAAATCAACATCACAAAAGATTTGAACCTCCCGATACTGAAAAGCAGAGTTATAGGAATAGCAAGGTATACTTTAAAGGATGGTACGGTCATTAATGTAAATCTCTATCCTGATACCGACGTTTATCCTCCGGAAAATCTTTACACAAAACTTGTCAATAATCTCAAAGAATACAAAGAGCTTTATATTCTTGTTGTAATACTGGTGATTGTTGAAATTTTAATTATTTTATATAAAATAATATCAAAAATTACCCAGTACTTCAAAAAATTCCGATCAAAACATGTAAAAACATCGGAAGAATCATGATCCTGCTTCTATCCTTTCATACCTTAATAAGGAGGAAGACCATTTTCCACATCTGTCTCCCCAGCATGACATCACATTCTTTCCTGACATAATTTGTATAATTTCACAAATATTAGAACACCCGTTACACTCTATTGTCTTTGTGCTATAAACATTATCTGCCGCTTCAAATCCGCGGAATTTAGTTTCAGATTGCTGATTCTCCATTTTTTCTCTGGCAATTATTGCTGCACCGTAAGCTCCCATCACGTCATAATGTTCAGGTATAATGATCTTTTGACCAAGAGCCTTCTCAAAGGCAGCAACAATACCCACATTAGCAGCAACACCACCCTGAAACACTATTGGCGGGTTGATTTCCTTTCCTTTTGCAAGGTTATTTAAATAGTTGCGAACCAGACCTTCGCATAAACCACAGATAATATCTTCCAAACTATGGCCTGCCTGCTGCTTGTGTATCATATCGGACTCTGCAAATACCGCACATCTGCCTGCTATTCTAACAGGAGATTTGGACCGCAAGGCAAATTTTCCAAATTCGCTAATAGGAATTCCCAACCTCGCAGCCTGCCTATCAAGAAATGAGCCTGTACCTGCAGCACATACGGTATTCATGGCAAAATCATAAACAATACCGTTTTTTAATATTATTATTTTGGAGTCTTGTCCACCTATCTCCAGAATGCTTTTTACATCAGGTACGACTTTTTGGGCAGCCACTGCATGGGCAGTGATTTCGTTCTTAACAACATCCGCCCCTACGATAATAGCCGCTAAATGCCTTCCACTTCCTGTTGTACCTACCCCTTTTACTAAAGATTTAATACCCGATTGGTAATTAAATTGTTGGGCGGATTGTTCATTAAATTGACTGTAATTATCAAATTGTCCGTAATTTCCATAATTATTTATTCTTTCATTCAACCTACTCCTTATATATTCTAGACCTTCACAAATAGCTTTTATTGGCTGCCCGTTTGTTTTTAAGTAAATCTTTTCTACAATTTCTTCATTCTCATTAATAAGAACAAAATTAGTACTTACAGAGCCTACATCAATTCCCAGATAATATGTATTTTCCTTCAACTTGCTTTTTCTCCCTTCTTCTGTGCAATAAATCAATGAAAGCTTCTACTCTTGTAAAATAACCTGCTTCTCCTGTCATTTCATCTATTATTAAAGTCAAGACAGGAATGTCATAATCCCTTTCCACTGCAGGCAATATACTTTCAGCTACAATTTCAGGCATACACGTTAATGGGTAAATCTGAATAACACCATCATAACCATCTTGTGCATATAATATTGTGTTGCCGACGGTTTCCTGGGCATGGCCCCCAATCATCGTCCCAAGGTAAGGTCTGGCTGCTTTTGCAAATCTCAAGTCCCTGGGCAACTTCAAAGTTTGCTTTATTATATGCTCTGTTATCCAGTTACTTACAGTAACATAGCGATGTACTTCCACGCCCATCCCGCCTAACCTTTGCTGTATGCTAAAGCTTGTATAATCATCAATAGTTGTATATATTTCACCTACAATGCCGATTTTTAAAGGTTTAAAGCTTTCATCAGTTTTTATTTGCAGTAGTTTCTTTTCCGTCTCCTCGATAAATTTAATAATTTCCTTTGAACCTTTTAAGTTAATGACATCTCTTTTAAATTGATTATATATTTCATTAACGGCACCTTTTTCAACTTCCCGCGGTCGAATTTTAAATGTCAATCTTTCAAGATCATCTACTGCAATAGCTATTTTTGTGGCATTCTTAATTGCATGAAGAATTTTGAAAATACCGGCATTGTTAGTAAGATTCTTAATTCTTCTTAGAAACTCTTTAACATCTCCGTGGGGAGGTTCAAGAGTAATAACTTTCATATTGGTTCCCAGATCATGCAGTATTTCCCTATGCATTTCACAATAATATCCAAACCTGCAAGGACCGCATCCTCCTACCATTAAAACGGTATCTGCTCCCAATTCGTAAGCTTCCATCAGATTACCTAATGTAATCTTCAAGGGAAGGCAGGCACATTCAGGTACATGCTTTGTACCTATTTCCAATGTTTTCTTGCTGGTAAAAGGAGGTAATATATAATCGATATCCAAATCATCTAGCAGAGCTTTGACACATATATACATGTTTCCCATGTGAGGAAATGTCACTTTCATATTTCTTTCTCCACCTTATCATATCGATGAACGCTTCTATTCTCGTATCCATTCCCGCTTCGCCTGTATGTTCGTCTATGGTTAATATTATAAAAGGTATGTTTTTATTCCTTCGTATAGCTCTTTCTACAAGATCACAAATAAAAGAATCTATACCGCATCCAAAACTCATTACGTATACGATTCCATCTATATCATTTCTATCAAGAAGATGGTAAGCACAACCTATAATTTTTGAGCCAAAATACCAAAAAGTTTTTTTATTTAGCAAATTTGACTTTTCATTTATGATATTTTCATCAATCATATCTATTGTTATAATATTAGCTCCAAGGTTCCTTAATTTATATAAAGCATTCATATTACAGTAACTATCATAAAGATTATATCCATGACCAAGAACGGCAATATTCAATTTCATATTACTGTTAATTCTATTTTTGCCATTAAATAAATTATTATCTTCCTCGCTCCTATCCCCATTGCATTTATCATCACACTTATCCTCACTGTATTTATCTTCATTATTTTTGTATTTATCTTCATTTTTTATGTTTATCATGTCGTATATTGGACTAAAATTTTGCTTATTACGGTTTTGTACCCTGTTCGCACTGTTATCGAGCAATTCACCGGGGAAAATACCTTTCTTAACTTGTTGCCTAAACTCCCGGTAGCTTATTAAAGCCTTTTTGTATGCTTTCTTTATAGCTTTATTATCATCGGAAAAATATCTTCCGATTTCAATTGCCGCTTTCAGTGCATTTTTTTCAGTTCTTCTTAAATTAATCTCGGTGTCAATTATTTCAGGCAAATCACTAAGAGTATTCCTTATCATATCCGGAATACCGCCGAACTTCGGGCATACATATTCTTTTTTTGATACACTGGTATATCTGGGCAAGAATAAGTAATCAACCTTATCTTTTATATTTTCAACATGTCCGAAAAATATCTTCACCGGTAAACATGCTTCATCCACACATTTTTTTACTCCTTCATCAAGAATTTTTCTTGATGTATGATCCGACACAACAATTTCCGCACCTAGTTCTTCAAAAAAGCTTTTCCAAAAGGGGTAAAACTGATAATAAAACAACCCGCGGGGAATTCCGATTTTTTTGCTCATTTTTTACACCTCAGATGATATTATTGACCTATGATAATTAATTTATGCAATTGCATAAAATATAACATATTTAAGAAATACAGACATTTACTCATGCGTAGGTATGCAAATAACAAAAAAAGCTGTCCTTCATTAAGAGATTAAGAAGGACAGCCTTTATACTGCTTAAAATTACGAAAGATCTTAAAGCTGCTTACATCAAAAAAATTGCCAAACAAGTTATATTAACTATGTGGAAAACAGTTTACCTTTAGCTTAGCTATACGAAAAACAGCTTAGCCTTTAACCTTGATTAATGCTGTTTAATATTTCATCAGCTTTTCCTGCACAACCTAAAACGTTGACTAATTTATGTTTTACCAGCTGCTTTATTGATTCTCTGGCAGGTCCAAGATATTTTCTCGGATCAAAATCTTCGGGATGCAAAGCAAAATGCTTTCTGATAGCTGCTGTCATTGCAAGACGCAAGTCAGAATCAATATTTATCTTGCACACTGCCATAGAAGCTGCTTTTCTTAACATTTCTTCCGGTACGCCTTTTGCTCCTGGCATATTCCCACCATATTTGTTGATGTCTTCAACTAATTCAGGAATAACCGATGAAGCTCCGTGAAGAACTATCGGGAAACCAGGAAGTCTCTTCTGCACTTCTTCAAGAATATCAAATCTTAATTTCGGTTCTCCCTTAAACTTATATGCTCCGTGGCTGGTTCCAATTGCTATAGCGAGGGAGTCAACCCCTGTTCTTTCAACAAACTCCTGAACCTGGTCAGGATCAGTGAAAGCTGCATCTTTATCCGCTACATTTATATTGTCTTCAATACCAGCCAGCCTGCCCAATTCACCCTCAACAACTACTCCTTTGCTATGTGCATAATCGACTACCTGTTTAGTTAACCTTATGTTCTCTTCAAAATCATATTTTGAACCGTCAATCATTACTGATGTAAAACCACTGTCTACACAAGCTTTGCATATTTCAAAATCTTCACCGTGATCCAGGTGCAAGCAAATCGGCAATCCTGTGTCTTCTAAAGCAGCTTCCACAAGTTTCTTCAAATAAACAGGTTTTGCATACTTTCTTGCTCCTGCAGAAACCTGTAGAATTAACGGTGCGTTTACCTCCTTAGCTGCTTCGGTAATTCCTTGTATAATTTCCATGTTATTAACATTAAACGCACCTATTGCATAACCACCTTCGTAGGCTTTTTTAAACATTACTGTTGATGTAATTAATGGCATAATATCTCTCCTTTTACGAAATAAAATATAATTTTATAAATATTTTACTATAATAAACTAATAAACTTTGCTTAACTTTAATTATTTTATATTATTATACATAAATTATTTTATATAGTTTTACATATTCTTAACATAAATTATTTCATATAGTTTTACATATTCTTAATTTAATAAACATAATCTATGTTAAGTTTTTGACACATTTTAAATATAATTCTATCAAATTACGTTATAAAATCAAGAATTTTTAGGAAATTTAATTTTCAGAGGACAGATACTCATTTCAAAAGCACATTGAGGATCATTTTTACACTAACCAGTACTGAATATTCTTGGCGCCAGAAAACCCATAAAACAGCCCATACTCTATGGGTAAACTGACATGGGAAACTGATTTCGAAATCCTCAAGATACTAGAGGATATATTCAACTCCACTCGAGTATGGGCATGAAAAGAAAAGAATTTTTCAATATGGAACTTTAAGGGATTTGCTTTTTAATCCATAAATGGCAGTTGTGAAGTGTCAAAGCCTGTGATTTTAAGCTTTGGTTGTTCAATTGGCTTTCCGTTAACAGACATATGCTTTATACCCTCACTGACCGGGCTATACTCACATTCAAGGATACAACCTTCTCTGGCATAACGGGTTTTTCTTATAAATGTTTGCCTCGAGTGCACCGATGATTGAAAGATATCTTTAATTTCGCATTCGGCAATCTGTTTCCTGAAGGCTTCAAAACTTTCCACCTCGTCTTTGCTCCTTATTTCAGCAATAAAACCATTGCCGGTAAGCAGGAATCCTCTTGCTGCAAAGTCTCTGGAAGCACCTTATTATAGGAATTGGTAGCAGCAGAGATTTAGACAATATGCATATATCCTATCAGGAGGCTTTGGATGCAATTGACTATAGGGTTTTGTCAGGTGAAAGCGAAGTCATTCACATCAACAATTTCGACATTTTGGGCAAGACTCCCAAATATTTTTACCCTCTCCACAAGGAAAAGGCACTGATCGATGCCATAAAACTCGGAAACAGTGAACAAGCCATTAAAATTATCAGGGAGGTTTTTAACGGAATCCCAAAATGTGCGGAGACAGCATCCTATATTCCCGAGATGCTCTGGCAGCTTATGAATGGGTTGTTCAGAGGCATTTACAGCATGGGAATCAAATACGAAGATGTTTTTGGGAAAGACTTTTTTGATTCATATCAGGAATACAGAAGTAAAGCAAAAATAGAAGACATGCTCCAATTTATAGAGGACCAGGTGGTCTGTTTAACAACTTTCATCAACAATAGGCGTGTCTACATCAAGGATAACATTATCGAGAAGATTAAAGATTATATCAAGGAAAACTATAAGGAAAACATTTCACTCACCGATGTCGCTTCCATGGTATATATGAGCCCCTCTTATATCAGCTTTGCGTTTAAGGAGGCTACAGGTGAAAATTTTACTGAATACCTCACAAAAGTGCGAATCGAAAAAGCAATGGATCTTTTATTGTGTACAGAAAGTGACATCGATACCATTGCATCCAAAGTTGGATACGAACCCCGTAGCTTCTTGAGAGCCTTCAAAAAATATACCGGAATGACTCCTACGGAGTACAGGAAAAAAATGGGGCTTGAAGCTTTAGCCAGGCAAAGTAGCAAACCAGCCATTTATAGCAAAACTATTATCAATTGAAATCATACATCATATGGATCATATTTATTTTATACTCCCCTAATAACACATTGAAATTTACCAACTATTATGATATATTTTAACTTGATTTATTATTATATGAATTCAGGCTGAAAAAAGCCATGTTTTTAGCGGAAATTCGTATAATAATACATAAATATGCCTAAATAATGCGAAGATAAAAAACAAGGTTAAATGCTTTGCATTAAATGCATTGAATTACTATAATTTTTAGTATTATTGTAATTTTATAACATTAAATAAAAGCATATTTATTGGTAAAGCAAAAATTTATTTTAAGGAGGATGTTATATGACTCAATTAAAAGGTGCTTGTATTTTCGGGCAATCGGGAGGACCTACATCAGTTATTAATGCCAGCGCCGCAGGTGTATTCCAGGAAGCTTTAAAGCAAGATTGTATTACTGCCGTATACGGAGCTGCTCATGGTATAAAAGGTGTATTAAATGAACAGTTATATGATATAAGCAAAGAAGACCCATACGAATTGGAACTGCTTAAAACCACACCATCATCAGCTCTAGGTTCCGTACGTTATAAACTGAAAGATCTTGATGAAGATGATACAGATTTCAAGAAAATTCTTGAAGTATTTAAGAAGTATAATGTAAGATACTTTTTCTACAACGGTGGAAATGACTCAATGGATACCTGCTACAAAATCAGCAAGTATATGCAAAAAGTAGGTTATGAATGCAGAGTTATGGGTGTTCCAAAGACCATAGATAATGATTTATGGGGAACGGATCATTGTCCTGGATACGGAAGTGCGGCAAAATACATTGCAACTTCTATTATGGAAATTTATCATGATGCAAAGGTTTACGACAGAGGAATGGTTACAATTCTCGAAATAATGGGAAGAAATGCCGGTTGGCTGACAGCCGCATCCGTCCTTGCCGCTTATAAAGGATATGGGCCGGACTTGATTTATCTTCCTGAAGTTCCTTTCGATATCGATAAGTTTATAGAAGAAGTTACAAAAATATATAAAAAGAATAATAATTGTATAGTTGCAGTTTCCGAAGGAATCAAGGATAAGGACGGGAAATATATTTCCGAATATGGTTCTGACCTCGCAAAAAGCAAGGATGCTTTTGGACATGCTCAATTAGGCGGGCTTGCTGCAACATTGGCAAACTTTGTAAAACAAAAAACAGGAGCTAAAGTAAGAGGTATTGAATTTAGTTTGCTCCAAAGATGTGCAGCTCACTTAGGATCACTCACTGATGTAAATGAAGCTTACATGGCAGGACAAGCAGCCGTTCAAAATGCAGTTCAGGGTATTACCGATAAAATGGTAGCCTTTGAAAGGGCTGAAGGTCCGGAATATAAATGTAATATTAAATTAATAGATCTTGCTGAAGTTGCAAATAAAGAAAAGAAAGTCCCCTTAGAGTGGATTACTAACGACGGAACATGGATTTCTGAAAAATTCATAGACTATGCTATGCCATTAATACAAGGAGAATCAAGACCTCCAATGGTTGAAGGTCTTCCGAGATTTGCTAAATTAAAGAAAGTTTTGGTATCAAAATAAACATGCCATAATTTCTAAAACTTTAAAATTTTTCTTGTAACTTCAGGATAAAGGTGGTATAATCAAAAAAAAATACAAAAATAAGTGATTTAATTAACCTAAAACCCTCTTACTCCTTAACAATTTGGAGGAAAGAGTAAAGTTAATTAAATCCAAGTTGTTAAGGAGGTATGTTTGTGCCGGACAAAATTATAATTTGTAAAGATTGTGGTAAAGAGTTCGTTTTCACAGAAGGTGAGCAGAATTTTTACAAGGAAATGGGATTTGAAAATGATCCTCAAAGGTGCCCCGAGTGCAGAAAAGCTAGAAAACAACAGAAAAGAAACAGTAAATTTGGTTCTCGCAGATTTGGTGGCGATAGGATCTAAATATTTAGCAATGGTAACAATAGGGAGAGTTCGTCACTCTCCCTATTTGGTTATATAGAGCATAGACAAGCATAGACAAGCTTTTTATTTGATCTTGATTTTGTATAAATATTTACCGTAGTTTTTCAATTTTTTCTAAAAAACAGCCAATTTTCATAAAAATTCTTATAATTACAATTTTATGATTGATTAACAAAACATAAGCACAACTATAACAGCCACGAAGCAGGAGGTGCTTAGTTTTGAATAATAAAATTCCCAATTATGGTTATGAACAGCGCAAAAAACGTCAAATTCGAGATATAAGAGATATGGTTTTGTCAAGTGTAGAAATTTATAAGGATAAGCCTGCTTTTTGGGTAAAACAGAAAGACAAGGAAGGCTATCAACCTATATCTTATAACCGTCTGAAAGAGGATATGAATGCTTTAGGAACAGCTCTTATTGACTTGGGTTTAAAAGGAAAAAGAATTGCTGTCATTGGCGAAAACAGGTATGAATGGGCTGTATCTTACCTTGCTGTAGTTGCAGGAACGGGTATAGTTGTACCTATCGATAAAGAACTCCCTCCAAATGAAATTACAGGTTTAGTAAAACGTGCAGAAGTTGAAGCCATTATATTTTCAGGCAATAATTATACGGCTATTAATGCAGTTTATGAGAATTATGGTAAAAATATAATCTACATTAATATGGACGGTTTAAAAACAGAAAATGGGATAATTGCCTACAATGATCTGATTTTAAAAGGCAAGGACCTGGTTAATAAAGGTGATACCAGATTTATTAATGCAGAAATTAACCCTGAGGAAATGAGTATTCTTCTTTTTACGTCAGCTACCACGGACAGGTCAAAAGCAGTTATGTTATCCCACAAAAACATTTGTACAAATCTGATGGCTATGGCTACTATGATATATATAGATCCTTCAGACATTTTCTTCTCCGTTCTTCCATTGCACCATACATATGAGTGCACCTGCGGGTTCCTATGTCCTCTCTACCTAGGAGCGTCTATTGCTTATTGCGAAGGATTGAGGCATATACAAAAAAATCTACAGGAATCAAAAGCCACAGTCATGCTTGGAGTACCACTCATTTTTGAAGCAATGTACAAACGGATATGGGAACAAGCTAAAAAGAACGGTTTGGATAAAAAATTGAAAATGGGAATAAAAATAAGCAACTTTTTGAAAAAATTCAATATTGATATTACAAGGAAACTGTTTGCCCCAATTCATGACAACTTCGGAGGAAATATCAGGTTATTTATAAGCGGTGCGGCTGCAATAAATCCTGCAATTTCAAAAGGATTCAGGGATTTAGGTATATCTTTTTACCAAGGTTATGGGCTGACCGAATGCAGTCCTATTGTTACCGTAAACAGCGATATAGCTTTCAAAGATGATGCAGCAGGTCTTCCGGTTCCGGGAGTGGAAATTAGAATAGATCAACCTGGCGAAAACGGTATAGGTGAAATAGTAGTCAAAGGTGATAACGTTATGCTTGGCTACTACGGGGATCCAAATGCAACTGCTGAGGTATTGAAGGACGGTTGGTTCTATACAGGAGACCTGGGATATATAGATGAAGACGGCTTTCTCCATATTACGAGAAGAAAAAAATACGTTATTGTAACTAAAAACGGTAAGAACATATATCCGGAAGAAATAGAAAGCCTTCTGAATGAAAGTGCGTATATTAAAGAATCCATGGTTTACGGCAAGGAGGATCCCAAAGAAGGTGATGTAATAGTATCGGCTGCAATAGTTCCTGATTTTGATAAAATCCGGGATGAATACGGCGGTAGAATGCTAACCCAAGATGAAATACGAGAATTAATCCATAATGAAATAAAGCTGGTTAATAAAAAACTTGTAAATTATAAACATATAAAAAACTTCATCATTCGTGAAAATGAATTTGCCAAGACGACTACCAGGAAAATAAAACGTTACCTTGAAAAAATGGACTAGAGGGGGATAGTTTTTGCTGGGAAAGTTTTTTCGAAAGAGAAGAGAAAAAATTGAGCTCTCAACCGGAGAACAGTTAAAAAAGTTTAAAAAAAGGTTTTATATACTTTTAACAGTTTTTATTGTATTTACAGTATCAGTCGCATGTTATATATACCTAAATTATGATTACCTTGTATTTAAGCATTTTATAGCACAGCACTATATTTATACAGACGCCTTGGATACTCTTTATGAAGATTATCTCAAGATGGATATAAACGGCAGGTATTATAGATATTTTGATTACATCGTAATAGCTTCCGTTACGGAAAAAATCCGCCAAATCAATCAAGATAGGTATACTTATCTTTATACGCCGGAACAGTATACAAGGTACAAAGCGGAAGAGAAGGAAGAAGCTGAAGAGTCAGAATTCAAAATTCTTGACGATAAAACATGTTATATAAAAATAACAAATTTCTCCAAATACACATGGGAATTCATGAAGAGCCATATACAGGAAATGCAAAAATACCCAAATTTGATAATGGATTTGCGCAGCAACTCCGGTGGATTAATAAATTCTATGAATAAAATGGCAGAATTATTTTTGCCAAAAGGTAGCATAATTGCCATTGACAGGATGAGATTATTTAGTAAAACATACAAATCAAAAAACAGTTCTCCTATAAAGCCTGAGAAAATAATCATCCTCCAGGATAAAAACACAGCCAGTGCTTCGGAAGGTTTTATTGCTGCTTTAAAAGACAACCTTGACAATGTAACTTTGATTGGAGAAACCACATACGGAAAAGGAATCGGACAATTCACCATGCCTTTAAAAAACGGCTTTGCTGTTAAAGCAACCACCATGCTCTGGTACACACCAAAAAATGTAAACATTCATAAAAAAGGCATTGAACCGGACATTTTCTATAACGGTGAAGATATTATCGAATTTGCACGAAGCCAGGCTTAAAATAAAAGGGGACATTCCTCTTCCTAAAAGAAATGCTTCTTGCTCTAGCGAGGTGTGTCCCCAATCAAAAAGGGACATTCCCCAACGTAAAAGGAATACCCTTAACTCGAGAGGGGTGTGTCCCCTTACCTCAGACCAACCTCTCCAACCCCCTTGCCCCCCAAATACAAGGTTCAGTACATGTCCAATCTGGAAATCTGCAGCGAGGTACTGCAACATAATTATTATTAGCATCTTTTTTTACGTACTGAATAAGAAAATTTTTAATTTCACAATACTCGTCATAAACTGTAGGATTATCTAAAGAGCTTGCATCACAAAAAGACTCATTAGCTTTACTATAAGACTCAAGAGCTTGAATATATTCAATCAAAGTTTTTGCAGTCTGCAAGGCTATCTCAAGTTGAGCGCTACCGCATAGCCTTTCTTTTGCCTTTAAAATGAAATTCTCGTAAGTACCCCTTTCGTTTATTTCAATTAACATTCCCTGAGGAAAGACTTCGGATACCGATCTAATATCCTTCAGCCATTCATTCTCAAGTTCATTGTTGCCACCATTATTTCCCGCTCTTATGATTGGCGGTATATAGAATTTCAAATCATCTTGTGGAATGCGTATTCTGTAATCTAAAGTTCTGTGTCTTTGTGCTTGGGCAAGCTGAGCAAAGCTACCCAAATAATTTACCGAATAATTCTCTCCAAATTCATTCCGTCGGCTCTTCCTAGTATCAAACAGCGCAAGTTTTCTGTTCTTTATGTTACTATTTAAATACGGAACATCAAACTCCCTGCATTCCTCTATGAAATTCTTCATGCAATCCTTAAGCTTTTTATTGAAATCGGTCTCCGGTTCTTCTTCAATAAACCTTTTCATTAAACTGATTATAATGCTTATCTGCCTTAAACTTACGGTATATGCCATGGTAGTAGGGGTAAATACGCTTATCATATATCTTGCATTTTCCTGAGCAAGTTTCTCAGCTTGTTTTTCCTTTATATGCGGATAAACTTCACGTATTTTATTCTTCAAAATCTCTATCCATTTATTATATAAGAGTTCTTCCCGTCCATCTGGATTCATTTTTGTATATCTTGCCGACTTCTCCGATGTAGTGTAAAATCCTTCATTATTCAACACCATGGCAAGAATCTTTGGAATATCTTCAAATAGAAAATTATACGTTGGGTGGTCGTAGACGCTATGATGCCCTGCTTTTAAAGTTCTCTGGACCCTTTTTTTTGTTTTTTCTTTATCCTCGTTTAATATAGCATCAAAATTATCCGGCATATAGCATATTCCCGCAGCTTTGCCTCCAAATTCCAATGCTTCTTCTATTGGCAACTTATATCCTTCCTTTGTAGAACCTATTATCCTTATTTTCATTTTGACCTCCCTTTATCCGAACAAGAATTACTGACGCTTAACATACTCATACAGCATATCAAGTTCCTCTTGGTTTAGTTCCCTGAACTCACCGCTTTTCAGATTTTCATCAAGCTTAACGTTAGCTATTGATATTCTCCTTAAGTATTTCACTTTCTTTCCTACAGCATCAAACATACGCTTTATCTGATGAAATTTGCCTTCATAAATCTCTATTTCTACTTCAGACCGATTTCCCTGCTTTAATATCTTTAGCTTAGCAGGAAGAGTTTTATATCCGTCATCCAAGATAACTCCTTCATTAAAGGCCATAACATCTTTTTCAGTCACTACTCCGTCAACAATGGCATAATAGATCTTCGGAACTTGGTTCTTGGGTGACAGAAGCATATGTGCTAATTCTCCGTCGTTAGTTATGATTAAGAGCCCTTCGGTATCTATATCAAGCCTGCCTACAGGGAAAAGATTAAAAGTTTTATATTCATCAGGAAGCAAATCTATTACGGTCTCATATCTATTGTCTAAAGTTGCCGATATAACTCCTGCAGGCTTATTCATCATGATATATATAAATTCCCTGTAATACAATCTCTCCCCATCCACTTCAATTACACTCGTTTCAGGATCAATATGCATCCCGCTGTCTACGGCTTTTATTCCGTCAACTACAATTTTACCCTGTTTCACCAATTTTTTAACTTCTTTTCTGGTTCCATAACCAAGGTTTGCCAAAACCTTATCCAAACGCTGCTTTTTGCCCATATGAATTACTCCCTTACTTTGCTACTCCCTCATTTTAGTACTCATTAAGCATATACTTCATTAATCCTTTATTATCCTCCATCCTTTAGGATAAAGATTTTTCAACATACCCCCTGCTTGTTTGCCCCATCCTACTGTATAACCATCTACACAAATTGCTATATATCCTTTCGGGATGTCTTTTATTTTATCGGTCACAACAGTTTCACCTTTAAGATACCTGATAATTTCATCAGAATCGGATGGAAAATCTATTACCTCATTTACATCATCCTTGTTTAACGCAATAATCAATGAATGAGACGGTTCAAAACGTCCTTTAGGAAAATTACCTACATGCCATCCAACCTTAACGGTCTTAATGCCGCTCAAGTCAGGCAATTTTTCCGGGAAATAGTAAAGGCTTCTCTCACTCAACATTAAATCTCCATCCAAAATTGCTGCAACAGTCTCCGCTCTAAAATGCTCTTTCAAGAAACTCTCAAGCAAGACATAATGTTCTCTTTTTAAATTGGTTAGATTACCATACTCTTTATGTTTGTATATATAATTATTATAATCACTTGCATTATAACCTTTCTTTAGTACTGCAACAAAGTGTCCTTCTCCCTTAACTTTGTGAGGCCATAAACGTGCAGTATTCTTTAATGCTGCCTTGATTCTGTTTCTCTCTCGTTCTTCACTTTCTCCATCTCGTGTTATGTTTTCCTGCCTTATACTTTCCCCTCCTGCTTGTTCTCCTGATTGTAGCTCTTTCCATTCCTGTTCTTCCATTTCTAATTCTTCCGTTTCCAGTCCTTCTATTTCTTGTTCTTGCTCACTGTCCGCTTCTTCCCTTTCTTTATAGCGACATTTCCAACAATAATCCAACCATTCGGGTCTTCCATTTTCCATACCGGATGTTAAAGGTATTTCTTCTACTTCATAATTTTTGTGCTTTTTTAGAAAACTGCCTATTACACCCTCGTTTTCCTCTGGAGAAAAAGTACACGTAGAATATACAAGCCTTCCCCCCGGTTTCAGCATAACATCTGCATATTCCAGTATATTCCTTTGTGTAGAGGCACAAGCTTTACATGTATATTTACCCCAGCTTCTTATTGTACTTTCATCTTTTCTGAACATGCCTTCCCCGGAGCAAGGAGCATCTACCAATATTTTGTCAAAAAACCCCTTGAATTTTTCTGAAAGCCTTTTAGGTTTTTCGTTAGTCACTATAGCATTCCTTACACCACAAAGTTCCAGGTTTTTCAGCAGGGCTTTCAGTCTTTCAAAACTTACATCATTCGCAATAAGCAACCCTTTTCCTTTCATACTTGCAGCAATCTGAGTAGTTTTGCCACCCGGAGCTGCACATAAGTCCAGGACTCTCTCCCCGGGCTTTGCATCCAGCACTGTCGCCGGCAGCATGGCACTAGGTTCTTGTATATAATATAAACCTGCGTGGTAGAAAGGATGCTTCCCCGGAGAATCTTCTTTATTATAGTAAAACCCATCCCTTGTCCAAGGAATTCTTTCAACATTAAAAGGGGATATTTTTTCAAACTCTTCCACACTTATTTTTAACGTATTAACTCTTAAACCGTAATACCTGGGCATATCAAAAGATGCCAAAAAAGCTTCATACTCATCCTTGCCCAGTAAACGCTGCATTTTGTTTAAAAATTCTTCCGGTAACTTTATGTTCATGCTCAAACTTTCTCCCAAATAATTTCTAATTATTATACTTCTTATAATACTTTCATTTATAATACTTTCATTTATTATACTTCCATTAATTCCTCACTTCATTAATTATTTTATAATTTTATCATAATCATGCACATAGTTTCTATATTATGACTACAAACTTACAATTTTTATCCAAAATTATAAGCACCGTTCAATTTTTATATTGGCTATTACTCAATTACACGATACACTTATTTCCATAGAGGTGATTTTATGGAATATCAAAGCATCACATTATCCTTACCTAAAGAACTAATAAAAAAATAAAGCATATAGTTATAGATAAACAAACATCAGTTTCCTGTCTGTTAACAAGTATATTGCAGGACATTGTGGATGCTGAAGACTCATACTTAAAACCAAAACAATTTAATTTCATATTGATTTATTGAATAATTGTAAATTCAATCTAGGTATAAAAGGTGAGACTTCATAGAAAAGGGATGATCTACATGAGCGATAAAACCAGCCATGTATTTGGAGTAAAGATTTGAACAACAAACTACTTTATGAAGGTATAATGGTACTTAATCCATTTGAATGTAAAGAATATTAATATGCCATCAAATATTTAAAAATATATCTATGAAAAATCTTTAATTTGCTATTGATATCATTAAATTACAGTGCTATAATATTTTCGTGGTTTTAAAAAGATTAAAGTTCATTGCAATATAAAAATATGCGGCCCATTGGTCAAGTGGTTAAGATACCGCCCTCTCACGGCGGAGTCAGGGGTTCGAATCCCCTATGGGTCACCATAAGTGATAAATGCAAAAGGGTCAGGCTTATGTTTCATTCAAGCCTGACCCCTTCTTTTTTAAGCCTAACCCCGTTTTTATACGTTTATCTTCCATTTACAACAACTTTATTCTTTACAACAACATTTATTCTTAATCTTGATATCTAGCCATGAAAGCTTTAATTTCCTCCAGACTCTTTATTCCGGTTGTAGCTCCGACTGCCATTACACAATGAGTTCCTACTGCATTTGCAAATTTCCCGCATTCATATAAACTCCATCCCTTTGCGATGCCTGTGAGGAATCCTGCAGCAAAACAATCACCTGCTCCCGTAGTATCAATAGGTTTAATATCTCCATATGTTGGTATAGTATGTTTTTCTCCGCCGGAATCTTTTATGAAGCATCCATCTTTGCCCAATTTCACAACTGCTGTTTTTACTCCCATGGATAAAAATACGTCTGCTATGTCTTCAGGTTTTTCTTTTCCGCTTAATTGAACTGCTTCTTCGTAGCTAGGCATGAATATATCAATGTGTTTCATACATGGTTCAAGGACTTTCATCCAGCGACCTTTTGAATCCCAAGCTGTATCCAATGCCGTAATCTTGCCCATTTCCTTTGAGCGCTTCAATACTCTTGCACAAGGTTCCCCATCAAAATTAGGCATTAGCATAGTACCCGCAACAAAGACAATTTTAGATTTCTCAATTATATCATAAGCGACATCGGTATCCGTAAATTCCGCATTAGCTCCCAAGCTATGTATAAAGGACCTTTCTCCTCCTGAATCTACAAGCACAATTGACGCAGATGTACTGGATTTAGGGTCTACTACAAGTCCATCTACATTCACTTTTTCATCCTTTAGCACACTGTAAATAAATTTGCCAAAACCGTCGTCACCAATCTTTCCTATAATTGCCACATTCATTCCTATCCTGGCTAAGGCTATTCCTGAGTTTACGGCACATCCCCCGGTGTACAACTGTAATTGGTCAACAAGAGCAAGCTTTCCTCTTCCGGGAAGTTTATCGACGGTTTTTGCTATACAATCTGCAACTAATATACCTACACAAGTTACATCAAACATATGTATCACCTCTTTTGTCTATTCTAATTCTTTTATTTGAATAAATTTCTTCTTTTTTTCATTCTAGCATATATTAATAAAAGAATATAGTAATTTTTATTTGTTACTTATTTATTATTTATTTAATATTTCATTATTTCATTTAGTTTTTTTTAAGTGTTTTCAGTATTTGAAGCCTATCCAATTCTTCATTCTTGTATGGGGTCCATAAAGCAATTCCAAAGTTTATCCAATTCGTTTCTTAATTCTTCATTCCGAATTTCATGATATCTTGGTTGAAGATGAAGCTTTGAAGTATTGTATATATTTATATAACCTAACGTTTCCCCGTCCTTTTCTAAACAAATTTTAGCAGCCATTCCATTGTCGATGCGTAAATATTCAGCCATAAATCCGTGGTCTTCAAGAAAAAAGGCAAACTTTTCAGCTATTTCCTCCAGTTCATCCAATAAATTCTTAGAGTTTTCTTTATAATTATTACCTGAACTATTTTTAGATCCGCTTTCATGAGAAATATCTTTGCAATCTTCTATCAACACCTTGGAAGCTTGTGTTCTTGCTGCATTTCCGGCAAGCTTATCCGCTTTTTCATTCCATCTTACTCCTGTGTGACCTGCAACTTTTCTCCAATTAATCTTGATACCGCAATTTTGCACGTAATCTTTATAAACCTCTGACATTAATGTTTTGGTTGAAAATTCACCTGCAATCCATTTTTCCAAATTGGCAAAATCATAGTATATTGTAACTTCGCTTATTCCTGCATCCTTGCACCATTTCAAAGCTTCAATGACAGCAGTAATTTCACCTCCTACCTGTCTTGAACCCATAAAAACAGGATCAGTTACTTGACCTGATAATTCTTTATATAACCGGCCATTTTTCAATATAACAACTCCATATCCGATATTATCATTTATAAAAGAACCATCAACGTAAATTTCAAAAATATCATTTCCTTCAGAAGTGACTAAAAGTTCACCTCTTTCCCATAAGGTAACCAAATCTTGTTCTATTGATTTATCTTTCAACTCCTGCACACGTATTGAAAAAGTATTCTTTTTAGCTTTATAATCTATTATCAGGTTGCCGTAGTTTTTACCTTCTTTTTCAATGGAAATTTTAATAAAGTAATCCCTTACCATTACAATTTCGGATTTAATTCTCCACTTTGCCAATACTTGAATAAATTCTTCCGCCTTCTTTCGTAACGTATCTTCGTATAAATATACCATTTTTCCTATCCTGCCACCTTTTTCTCCAGTATTTTAGTTTTCCATTTCCTACAAATTTGCAATACATAAATTCACTAAATAAACTTCCACATTATATTTAATAGTTTTCATTTTAAAAATTTCTTAAACTATCAATTGACATAATTATACCTAATTTAAAATATTAATACAGCACATTTTTGATTTTGATGCCTATTTTTATACGATCGTTTATAACTCTTTTAATTTTAAAGCAATTCCCTTTTTATCTCTAATTGATTTCCTATTTTCCATTTTTCTCCTCTCTGCATCTTCGCCACCCCTTTTTATCTTTCTTGAAAATTCTATGACCTTCTTATATTGTTTAATATATTTTAAATAATATTTAAAAAGATATGAGTCACATGGTAAACATGTAGAAATATATTAACAAATTTGCATGTTTTACTTCATCCTCACAACTAAAACAGAAATAAAAAATTATTAAGACTTTCATGATATTATCCGCTACTCTACATGACATGATTTTTTCAGCAATTCTAAATGTTTTATTATTATATATCACAAACAAATTAAAATCTTACTTAAAAAGTTATGTAGAAAATACAATTACTAGATAAACATAATTGTAATGCATTTAATTATGTATTATACTATACTATGTGTATATTTGTTGCTTTTTTTGAAATTGCTTTTTTTGAAATTGCTTTTTAAGACGGCTTTTAGTAAATACTTTTTTCAAACTTTGTTTAAAAAATTCGTTGAACATTTTAAATATTATTAAATAAGGGATGTGCTTCTATGAAATCTAAAGGTAGTTTAGATTTAATAAGAGAAATAAATACTTCCATTATTTTGGATTTATTAAAAGAACGGGCTCTTCTTTCAAAATATGAAATTTCAAAGATTTCCGGATTAAGTGCACCTACTGTATCTAATATTATAAATGACTTGATAAGCATTAGATTTGTAAGAGAAGTAGGTATGGGAGAATCATTCGGTGGTAGACCTCCTTTACTTCTTGAGCTAAACCTTGAAGGTGGATTTATTATTGGCGTTGATATAGGTTCAGATAATATAAAAGCAATTGTTGTTGATATTTTAGGAAATATTATTTGTAAATACGAGATAGAAGTAATGCCTACAGATAAAGAATTTATTGTATTTGATAAGATAATAACTGCAGTGTCAGAAGTTATGAGAATTTCCAATACTGTTGCAATACCGACGAATTACAAGCATTAACCGTAGAAAAGATAGCTAAAATGGCTGAACAAGGTAATGAAGCTTGTATAGAAATAATGAAAGAAGTAGGAAAATACTTAGCAATTGCTATATCTAATGTTTCAGTTTGCCTTGACCCTCAAATTATTATCGTCGGGGGAGGTATATCAGAGGCCGGAGATGTCCTTTTTAACCCTCTCAATGAATACCTTAGAAAAAACCTTAAACTTGCTAATCCATCATTAAAGGTAGTCAAATCAAAATTAGGCAGTGATGCTTATGCTATGGGTGCTGCCACAGCAGTTTTGCACCAAATATTCCAATCACCAAACAAATTTGTTAAAGTATGACCACACCTTTCTACAGCCAACCGGTAAGTTTCGCTAATAACCTTGTATACTCAATAAAATTCGGCCATGAAATATCCGGTGGCACGCCGTGGTCACAGCCTGGTATAAATCCTCCGTCTTTCAGAAGCGGAGGAACTACCCTCATTACCTCATTTTCCATTTCTTTGCCGCCTTTTGCTATAGCCCTTTTATCTATTCCACCCCTATAAGCCATACTTTTTCCGTATATACGTCTGTAGTCAACTATATCATTATGTGCAGCTACTTCAACCGGTACACAGCAATTTATCCCTGATTCAATCCATATAGGTATCAATTCACCTATGTAACCGTCAGAATCCATATCAATAATAGGACATCCACTGGCTTTAATTTGTTTCACCCATCGCTTATATGAAGGCATGAGAAACTCCCTTGTCATAGCGGGAGAAATCATGCTGTGGGCTTTGAAAGCCATATCTTCAGATATTTGCACTGCATCAGGTTTTAATTTATCTATAAACCTTGCTAATACCCGGGATACAAAATCCGTCCAGAATTCAATCATTTCATGCACAAAATCAGGTTCCTCAATAAACTTTATGCAAAGATTTTCAAAACCTAGCCATTCCCTTAGCTGCCAGAAAGGACCGTTAAATGAGATAGTAATTACATAATCCCTATTTTCCAGCTTTTTACATAACTCATCCAGGTTTTCAGGCAAACGTTTAGGTTCATCCGGATTATACCTTTTTTTCATTTCTTCCCAGTCTTCCCTGGTTTCCACCGGAAATTTATGCCATTTTCTGGTAACAAAATCTTTTGCAGTCCTCAAATATGTATAGTCGTATTTATCGGATATTTCTGTTATTGCTCCCATCCAATCCTGTACAATATAATGGCCGTCTTTATGTTCAATAATCTTTTCCTCAAATTGGGGAATCATCTTAAAATCAACCGGAAAGGATTCTTTTTTAGGTGCAGGAGGATTTGGAATTCCCAATATATCCAATAAAGCATCGTAATAATTCATATTTTCAGGCAATCCCTGTTTGTACCAAGCAGCAAGAGTAGATTCCCTTGGATGTCCGGGTTGAAGCGGAATTCTATCAGGATTGCCAAATAAAATAGTTTCAATATATCTTTTTCTTTCAGACATTTTTTCCTTAGACCATTCTCTCATACCTTGTACCTCCATAAATTTATTATTATTCCTTTTCAACAATCTTATAAGGGTAATAAATCAAGCAACTGATAAATTATCACGATAATACATTAATGCAAACTGTCGGAGAGGCACTCATTTTATATAGAGAAATATTCAATGCATCCAGTTGCTGATTTATTGACCCTTTAAATGTTTAACTACAGTTAAATATATAAATATATATTTAAAATATATATTTAATATTTAACATTTAATAGACCCTTACCTCAAATATTTCCGCATAAGGATTGCCCCAAGTATCAATAACTTCTATTCTTATTCCCTTTGCTTTAATTTCATTTACATGTTCATCATCGATTCCGCAATTACAATTTGAGAAATTGCTTAAATCTTCACTAAAAGAAAGTCTAACATACCTGCTCTTATTATTTCTTTCATGAATTAGAAGTCTTTTTGGCTGCAGGTGGTTTCCGTTATCATCCAATGCATATATTTTGTATTCTTTTACAAGCTCTTTAGGCATTTGGCTGTCTTCTTCCTTCCAAAATCCAGGGCGTAGGTTATTCCTTTCAGTATTTAAATTTGGATTGAAGAACAAAACTATTTCATTTATCGTTTTTTCTTCATCAAATCTCAAATCAATATATTGAGACTTGTCACGGCTTATCCTTCCAGATATCCAAAGGTTAGGCAGTATATATGGACGGTTATAACCATTAGTAACGTTTTCCGGGATGTATAAATTATTTATATCAGTAATACTTCTTATATCGTTTTTATCCTCGCTATAATTTACATTACTGCTGTCAACCAAATCCCTGCTATCACACACACTACATTTCTTGGAATTTGTTTTATATCTAAAGCAAGGATTATAAACCCTTCGTCCGTCATTGACAAAGTAGTAAAATATACCTGTACAGGACTCTTTCGATTCATATATTCCTAAATTAGGATTGGGAGATATTTTCAGAATCGCCGGACCTGTGTATTCAATATCAATATTAACAGGAATATCCACCCATATAGCTTTTCCTTTATTTAATCTCAATGTTAGTTTATTTATCAGTCTTTCCGGTATGAAGTTTTGAGGTCTATCAGGAATAAATAATGCTGCTTCGAGATTCGTATCTTCATTGACATCCATAAGGATTTGGAATGCATTTACATTCTTTACAACCGGAAAAGTGATATAAAGATCTTTAACAATTTGTTTTGAATGTTCAACCGGTATTATATTTTGGGGCGTTCTAAAAGATGATGCAGATACTTTAGCTTGTCTGGCTATATCCATGGGATCACTGTTTTTCATGCCTATTATGGTGCAATCTTCTTTTAGCAACTGATTCTTATAGTTCTCAAGCAATGCTTTATCTTCATAAATTCCCCTCGGACTTACTCCGTTATTAATACAGAAATATGCAGCCGTACCTATGGCATGGCCCATCATTGCAGTGGTGTTCATAACCCTCGTAGATGCAAATGCTATATGAGACGCGCTTATATTTCTTCCTGCAAATAAAAGATTATTAATATTCTTTGAATACATAGATCTTAACGGTATTGTATAAACTCCTACCTTGATTTGTTTACATGCCGGCTCCTTGGAATAAATTCCTTCCGGTGGGTGTGTGTCTATACTCCAACCTCCGTAACATGCTGCATCTTCAAAAATCCGCTGGGAAACAAGATCATCCTGCTTTAAGACATAGTCTCCTAATAACCTTCTGGATTCACGCTTTCCCGGAATATATGAAATCCACTCCAATGTGTAATAATCTGCGTCAAACTCACCGCTGTTTTTTATATAATCCCATATTCCGTATACGAGTTTTTGAAGTTCATCTTTTATTTTTTCATTATCACTTATAGTGTTTAGCGTACCGCCAAATTCGAACCACCAGTAATCACATCCTGAGCCTTTCACACTGACAATACGGTTGCCGTTAGCCAGTATTTGCTTTATTTTTTGCGCATCATAAGCAAAGTCAGGTTTTACGTAACGAACTTTTCTGTCCGTTTTCTTTGTATAAAAAAAGATACTGCTTCCAAGAGTATAATTGTCACCCTTGTCAGGAGCCATACTTTCTCCGTAAACATCTCTTCCTTCTCTGCCCATCATGTACTCTGCTCCTGCCAAGTATCCAAGGGTACCGTCTCCGGTGCAATCAGCAAAAATAGGAGCATGAAATTTGATCTTCTTTTCTGACCCCATTTGCCAACCGGTACAGGAAACAATACTGTTGGATTTAGGATCTGTCGTAACTTCATTTATAAAAGTATTTAAAAAAAGTTCTATGTTTTCTTCTCTTTTAACAAAATCAAGAAGTACCGCATCCCAAAAATACGGATTACCTTCAGAGTTTCTATAAAGGTTTTCCAATTTCATCTCCCCGATAATACCCGTTTCCTCATAAAAGAAGTTTCCGCCTCCGATAGCACCAAGGGACCAAACCCTTATTTCACTGGAAGAATTTCCTCCCAAAATAGGTCTGTCCTGCACCAAAGCTACTTTTAAACCATTTCTTGCAGCAGCTATGGCAGCACATGTACCGGCCAGCCCACCGCCGACTACAACAAAGTCTTTGATTACATTAATAGCTTTAAAATCCCTTTTAGCGGAAATAGAATCAGCAATATTATCAATATGCGTATGTATATATTTGTTATCCATTTTTATGTAACCATCCTCTCTTCCTATTAACTTTTAACAGAATGCCAGGTAAGGTTAGTTCATATGCAATGCTCATGCTGTTTATTACTATCATTATAATTATACATAATTTACAAAGAATGTGTATTAATTCA
>DUMC01000084.1 GCA_012840075.1 Clostridiaceae bacterium
CCATATATCTCTAAAATATTTAAAGATACCATGGGAGAGGGAATACAAGATTATATCAATAAGGTAAGATTAAACAAGGCTAAAGCTTTATTACTGGGAGAGAATGAAAATCTTGAATGCATTGCAAAAAAGGTCGGATATACTAATAGTAATGGACTTATAAGAGTTTTCAAAAAATACGAGGGAGTTACACCAGGACAATACAGGGAGATCAATAAGTTCAAATTTATAACCGGACACCATCCCAATCTTGTTGAAAGATGATCGCTTTTAAAAATGATAATTAACCATACTCATAACTAACTATACTCAAAGATGTTTACTTACACTCAAAGATGCTCACTTCGGTATATTAACTGTGTATTATTTCATAATTCCTCATCAAAATGCTTTTACCGCGCCAGCTATATGCACGATTCCCATACTTTTTCAAAAATTCCTTGTTTGATAGGTGTAGTAACTCTTCATATTCAATATAGGGTTTCAAATTTACTTTGAATTCATCCATAATAGTTTTTTCCGCATTCCTATTATGAGGGCAAACATCCTGGCATACATCGCAGCCCCAGATTAAGTTATTCTTTTTCATGATTTCAATTTCCAGCGGAGAAAGTTCCTTCTTTTTTTGAGTGATGTATGACTTACACCTTAAGGGGTTTATAGTAAAGTCTCCTAAAATGCATTGTCCCGGACAATTTCTGACGCATTCAAAACACTGGCAGCAGGTTTTGTTCTGGGGAGTATCGGCTTCAAAAGGATAATTGTTGATAATATAACCTATAAATACATATGAACCGTATTTTTCGGTTATTATATGGTTGTTTATACCCCAGAATCCTAACCCTGCTTTGTAAGCCAAATACCTATCACTAAACGGTCCGTTGTCAACAAAGCATTTGTAATGAAAGTTCTGTATGTTTTCATCCAAAAATCTCCCTATTGTTTCAAGTTTTTCTTTTATTATTAAGTGATAATCCAATCCATAGGTATATTTGGATAAGTTGGCTTTATTTTCTTTAACATTGCCTACGTAATATGGAAATAGGCAAACAATCACGGATTTTGCATCTTCTAATGTAAGCTTAGGATTGACTCTTCTCGATACATCCTTCTTTTCAAAACCGCTTATATAACCTCTTTCAATCTGTTTTCTCCATATTTTTTCAAAATCAGTGTACGGTTCTGCCGGAGCAATGCCAACATATTCAATATTTAAAGAATTGCAAAATTTTATAAGCTTCTCTTTCACATTTGCATCCTTTCCGATTTAAATATTTATACTCAAAGTACTAATTTATTTCCAATTTAAAGATTTATACTCAAAATAGCAGTTTGCATCCAAAATACTAACTTACATCCAGACCCGCACTTTGAATTCTTTATGGCAGCGCGGACAATCAACTGCATGACGTCCTCTCTTTTTGGGTAAGCGAAGAACAGCTTTGCAATGAGGACATTTGCGATACCTATGAGTTTTTATGTCCTTAATTCTGCGATAAGTTATGGAACCTTTTGTTTTTATTACTGACCATTTAATTTTAACGAAATTCCAGAATTTTAAAAACTTCTCATTTTCCTTTTGTCTTTTGTAAATATTCTTGGATAAAGACCTGAAAGTCATCCAAGCCAGAATTATCCACATTATAATTCCGATAACAGGAGAACGTACAACGGAGTTAATTGCCATCAAAATAAAACATACTACCAATAAAGCAAAACATAGCTGATCGAAACCGTACCTTCCATACATGAAACGTATTAATTTATTTCTGAAATTACCCATAAAATCTCCATACATTTGCTTTTCCCCCGATCATAAAAGTATTAATGACTATAAGAATATTAATTATGGTTTATAAACATTATAAATATTATTTTAGCTTTCAAAGTTTAATAATAGTTAAAATTATAAACTTTATATAAATTTTATCATAAAATAGACACAATGAGTACTTACAGTATGAATAAAACGATGGCTATCGCAGCATCGGTATAAATATGTGACTAATCATTTTATAAAACTAAACAATCATTATATAATAATTTATAATTAAGCAAATAAATTTTATAATAAATCAAAAATGTTTTATAATGAAGAGTTCATTTATAGAGGAGTGATTATTGTGAAATTCGGCATTAGAAAACCAAGCCTGAGAAAGAGCATTGCTGCCAGGACAAGCATAAAAAGATATGCAAGGCATAGCTTGGGATTGAAAGCCCCAAGGGGATGGGGATGGTTCACTAATCCGAAAAAAGCAGCATATAACAGAATTTATCACAGAACCACCTTTAGCATATTTGATATTTTTAAGCTGTTCAAGCGATGACTTTTAATCAGTGTCATTATCCTTTTCCATATGACAAAGATATCTTAGCATAGGAAAAGGTGAATATCATATATTGATGTATTTAAAATATATCCGTCTGAAATTTTAGCTGCAAGCTTGAAAAGCTAATTAGTTCCGCTTTTTCGCATTAGCAGCCTATTTGGGACTATACACAATACCAAAGTCACAATCATAATTATAAGCGCAAAAATAATTATAAAAGGTACCAAGGACATAGGATTGATAAAAGCTTCGAATATTTTTTCAATGACTGCAAAAAACGATTTTACAGGGGCAGGTGCAATTAATTTGCTGAAAAACAGCTTAATTGCATCAAGTTGTGCATATAAGTTTGAGATATCAAATGTGAAAGTTCCAACTGTTTCATTGCCGACAGCAAATTTGCCTAATGCAAAATTTCCGGCTGCGGCATATCCGAATGCTGCATTACCGGCAGCTAAAGACCCGACGACAAAGTTACCAAGAGTTATTAACAAAGCAAGAGATAAGTTGCCCAAAGAAAGAAGGCCGACAGAAATATTTCCTACTGATATTAAACCTGTAGAGATGTTCCCGAGTGAAATGAAGCCGGATGACAAATTGCCTACGGCAATTATGCCTTTTGCTTTAGGTCCGAAGGCAAAAATGCCACGTGCTGTAGGTAATCCATTGATAAACAAAAAATGATTGTGTCTACCGCCGATATTTACTCCTCTTGAACTTACAATTCGAAAATATGGCACCAAAACGGCATGGTTTACCTTAATTATATGAACCAGCGGAAGCCCGAAAAGCTTCTTCTTGGATTTATATTCAAGAAAAGGCCTTATAGAAATGTCAGTATAGTTTTCGTATATCTCAGCGGCTATTTCATCAGGATCACCCATGCGCTCAATGATTTGCTCGATGCTCTCACCGCGCTCAAGTGCAGAATAAATTTCATTTTCCAAATCAGTTTTTAACCTTTTGCGCTCCCTGGCCGGAAGGCAGGAACGTTCAATAATTTCACGGATATATTGTTTTGCTTTCATGATAAATCCTCCATAATTTTTATAATGTCTTGGGCAATGGCTTTCCATTGCGAATATGCTTCAAACATGGCTTGTTTTCCCTTTTCCGTAACTGAATAAAACTTTTTCGGCTGGTTCCGTAAAATTCCTTGTTCCCATTGTGCTTTTATCAAACCGTTATCTTCCAGTCTATATAATATTGGATATAAAGTACCTTCTTTTATGTTTAGTGACCTGCTACGCCGGTTGATTTCAGACACTAGCTCGTAGCCATACATTTCTTTTTCTGAAAGTATTTTTAGAATCACTATTTCAAGTAACCCTTTTTTTAATTGTTTTTCTATGTTACCATTCAAAGTATCACCTTTTATATTATAATATATTATGTATTACAAAATATATTATAATAAATAATCCTATTATTTTCAAGTATTATTTTAATGATTTGTTGTTATTCTGTGATAATGTCATATTGAAATTATTCTGATATAATGTCATACATGAGGAAGGAGATATTCAACATGACACAAAAAGAAATGACTCGTTTAAGAGTCATAAACCAAACAATCGAC
>DUMC01000085.1 GCA_012840075.1 Clostridiaceae bacterium
AATCCCTGGTTGGGTGAAAATAACTCAGTATACCACATGCTGAATATCAATTTAGATCTGTTTACTTTAGACGGATTCAAAAATTACTACCAAACTCCTTATATAATTTGGGCAAACGATAAAGCCAGGGAAGTTTTTAATAAGGATTTTACAGGAAAAGGAAATGATATAAGTCCCTGTTTTCTGATGGCGGAATTATTCCGGTATTTAGGATGGAAAGGTAATGAATATATGAAATATATATCTCAGTTTAAAGAGAAAATTGATGTAGTTCATAATCTGTATTTTAAAGAAAACGGAGAATTTAAAAAAGAATTATCGGAAGAAGGAAAAAAACTATGGAAGGAATTTGTTAATGTGGAGTTTTATTTTAGCAATAAATTTATGCGTAACTAACATAAGTCTTTTCATAATTTAAATTTCCTAATCAGTGTTATTGTTGATTTTTCATCAATCTTAAAATTAAAGACAAAGTGCCTTTGAACAATATTAAATGAACTGGATAAAATTGAGACTAAGATTAATAATCATATCAAAAATAAGATCAGGAGAGAATAAATGAATTATTCTCTTCTGACCTTTTATACTAAAATGTGAAGAAAAAGTACTAAAATTTAACCCTTTATGCCTTACAGGTTATAGATTCTGCGTCTCAACAAATCTCAATATCAAAGTGATATATTAAAGAATTAATGCTGTTACTTTGAATGAATTTTATATAGCTGCATTGAAGCTATATAACTTCCCTGTAATCTATACCGGGAAGCTGTGGAAACTTATTGTGGGGCTCTTTTTGATACCAATAAGCTGTCGATGCCAAATCATCCTGCAATGGCAGGAATCTGACAGGAGGATTTTTTCTCCAACCTAATGCCTGTATTGTTGCTTTGAAATCACTCTTAAAGAAAACAGGATCAAGAATATGCCACCGGTATAATCCATGCCTCATATTTGCCACATAGTGACCATCAGGTTTGATTAATTGATGATATCCAAGGAATGGTGCTGAGAAAGTAGCATAATCGCTCCTCTGTTCATTAATAAAACACCAGGCACCTCCAAAATAGTCTTCTGTTCCGGTTCCGCAATAAGTTGGGAAATCTGTGTCTCCGTCAATATAAAACTTGACTTCACCTTCTCCCCACCATCCGTTGTTGTTTTGTCCCCAGGCAATATAAACTCCGGCAAACCTTCCTTCACCTTTTATATTGTCAACAATCGTATATTCCTGTGCGTATTTAACAGGGTTTTCTCTTCTCCACTGAGCATGAAAATACATAGCATCTTCTGGAATTTCATCAAGTATGTAATCAAACTGATAAAAGAATCCACTAATTTCTTCAGGCCTTTGATTTTCAATTGTGATTCTGGCAGATTTTTTAAATGGCATGGGCCAGTATGAATTAAAGCCTCCTGAAGGATTGACATTGATGGGCAGTGAAAGGACATTAGCTCTTACACCCCAGCCATTGCAGAAAAAATCTCCTAAAGGTACTTCTACAGAAGGTTCATTTTCATCATCCCAGTAAAATCTTAGTATACAGTCACGGTAAGATTTCTCATGACAGGTAATCCATATATGGGTTATCATACCCGGACCTTCTATTTCAGCAAGTGTAACTGTTTCTTCCGGCTGTAAAGTAATACACGGACGTACTTTCCAACCCTGACCAAGATCCCTTGCCGGGGAGTTAATATCAGGAATGGCCATAGCTCCTTTACCTTTTTCTCCTTTCGGATTTTCAGCAGAAATTGATCTGGAAACAGCTTTTGAAGGTACAAATATATTTGAAAGAGTATAACCATTGAAAATCATGTTTTTACCTCCTTGCCAGGTAAAATTTGAAATAATATTTATGTATTTAATTAGTATTATATATATTGCAAATAGGATTGTCTTTATCAGAAATAGAAATAACTTATCCAAAATCGGCTTTTTTCTCTTATTAAAACTACTTATAAATGTTTTCATTCAAAAGATAAACTTAGTAATATAATGTCAAATACTCTGAGGGACACATACCTTCAAGCTTTTTGAATGCTTTGCTGAAAGAGTGTATATTGCTGTAGCCTACCTGCTCAGCTATTTCACTTATGGACATTTTTGAATAAAGCATCATTTCCTTAGCTTTCTCTATCCTGTACATAGTAATATACTTCGACGGATTTATCCAATATCTTCTTTTAAATAGGCGTTCAAAATGGTGGACACTTAAACAGCAAATCTTTGCAAGCTCTTCCACTCTGATATTTTCATGATAATGTTCAGTAATATACGAAACAGCCTGGTCGAGATCTTTGTAATGTTTCATAATATTATCATTTTCTCCCGCATTCAAGCCTTGAATTATCTCATATAAAATTTCAAGTACCAGAGATTTTTGAGCAATAATTGAATATGGATTTTTTCTTTCAAAATAATAGATAATATTCTTTAGAAGCTTGAGAACATTTTTGTGATTTTTTATTTTAATAATATCCGGAATATCAAGATAGCCGTTTCCCAGCACATCAGGTCTTATCCAGCTCTTTTCCGTAGCTGAACATTTATCCAGTGTTTTAAAATTAATTCTGACATCTTCAAAATCATCATAGTACAATACATCAAAGTGAATGTGAGGCATCCATGTTTCACCTTCACCCATTGTAACAAATCCATGCTCTTTATTTGGTCTGAACAGTAATATATCACCTGGAGATAATTTGTATTTTTTATCTTCAATTTCCACTAAGAGATTGCCTTTTTCCAGATATAAAAGTTCATAATCAAATATTATCCTTTTATTAAGCACAACTTTTTTCTTTACTCTATGGTTTAATGCAACTCTTATATTGGGTGATAATTGTCTCAGAAGGGTTAACTTATTCATCTTACAGTGCCTCCAAACTATCTTGGTTTAATAATGTGCTTTTGGACAAAATTAACTTAAACCGGCTAAACATTAAAATAAATTATAATGTGTCAGCAATATTTTACGGAGAACTAGTAAATTATTCAAGTCCCATTCTTATTGTCACTCTTAACAAATTTAACATATAATATTGAAAACTAAAATATATTGCTATATAATTGTTAAGGTTAATTAATTATGAAAACTTAAACGAAATCCATTAATTTAATTACTGGTGGAGTTTTAAATTACTATCCTTTCAGTAGGAGGTGGTAGAATGGAAGCTGATCCTGATAATAACCAGATAATTGGTAATATTATAAATATTGCTAATAAATTATTAAATATGCAGCTTTATTCTACTGCTTCTATCTTTATATGCTTGATTTTTACCAATTAAAGCATCTACTTCATGTTTTGTTTTTAAATAACCTGTGCATGTGTTCTTTGAATGTATATTTGCATGGTTAATATCAATATCAACCTTAGGTACAATAAATAACAGATAATAATGCAGGGCTATGGATATATTTGATATCAGGTAATAAAGATATAAGCGGTATTATACGTGTTTTTGGCTGTGTATTTCCTGTATTTGTTGTTTTAAATGACTTATTGTAAGTAAACGTTTACTTACAGCTATTTTATCTTTTGTCTTATTTTGCGAATAAGTATTAGTAAATATGATAAAAGTACAATTAAGCTTAAATGTTAATATATTTAAGTCCTGTTATTTAAGTTCTGTTGTGACCATGTTTGAAAGCTGTCTGAGATTTAATAAAAAGGAGGTTGATACCAATGAACCATGAAAAGCTCAACCAGTTGTTGCTTGATAAGGACTATGTAGTACTAAAAAACGAACTGAAGAACACTCAGCCGGTAGATATTGCTCAATATTTAAATGAACTGAATTCAAAACAAACACTTTTGGTTTTTAGACTTCTTCCAAAAGAACTAGCTGCAGATGCTTTTTCACACCTTTCAGTTAAAAAGCAAGCCGAGTTAGTTGAGCTTGTTCAAGATACAGAACTTGAAGCTATATTGGATGATTTATTCTTTGATGATAAAATAGACTTGCTTGAAGAAATGCCTGCAAATGTAGTAAAAAAAATACTAAAAAATACCAGTTCTGTTGAGCGCAATTTGATTAATCAATTTCTAATGTATCCTGAATATTCTGCAGGAAGCCTTATGACTATAGAATTCGTGGACCTGAAAAAAGAAATGCTGGTAGAAGATGCACTTAATAAAATAAGAAGAATCGGTCTTGACAAGGAAACCATTTATACATGTTACGTAATGGATGCGGAAAGACATCTGGAGGGAACTATAACTTTAAAGGATCTGGTACTTTCGCCGGTTGACAAAAAAGTCGGAGATATTATGCAAAAAGATCCTTTATATGTAAATACACATGATAATCAAGAATATGTTGCTGACATGTTTAAAAAATATGATTTGCTTGCATTACCGGTTGTTGATAATGAAAAGAGATTAGTTGGAATTATCACTATTGATGATATAGTTGATGTAATAGAAGAAGAGAATACTGAGGATATTTATAAAATGGCAGCGGTGCAGCCTACTGATGAAGAATATATAAATGCCGGTGTTATTACTCTTGCAAGTAAAAGAATTATTTGGCTTATTGTATTAATGATTTCTGCAACTTTTACCGGTTATATAATAAGGTACTTTGAAAGTACATTGCAATCTGTAGTGGCTCTTGCTGCTTTTATTCCCATGCTGATGGATACCGGAGGAAACGCAGGCTCTCAAGCTTGCACACTTGTAATCAGGAGCCTTGTTTTAGGTGAAATATCTTTTCGTGATATATTTAAGGTTTTATGGAAGGAAATAAGGATTAGTTTATTAGTAGGTACTGTTTTGTCATTGTTAAACTTCGTAAGAATATACTTTATTGAAGGTTATCCATTAAATATTACTTTTACAGTTTCTATTACTTTAGTTTTTGCTGTTATTATTGCAAAGATGATAGGTGGAACTCTTCCTATAATTGCCAAAAAACTCAAATTAGACCCTGCTATAATGGCAGGACCTATAATTACTACAATTGTAGATGCTCTTACTTTAATGATTTATTTCTTTTTTGCAACTCGCATTCTTTTAGTAAATGCTTGAATGATGAATGATGCATTTAACACTACAAACCAGTAAGAAATTTTAAGCTGGTAAACTAGCAAAAATGTTAAAAAGGTTGGCGAAAACAATGACAAGAAGCACGTTAGTTTAGCAAAGCCGGTTTCTTATAGATTCAGTGGGGGCTTACAATCCCCCACTGGACAAGTGAATTTTCATTAATCTATAAACGTCAACGAGACTGTGAAAAAAAGTCTGTAAAATAAGCTTTCTATGATAAAATATAAATCATAGGAGGCTTTTTTATGGCAAAAAGACGAGAACCAATGAGTGAAGGTAAAAGGAATATTATTGCTAGTTTACTACAGGAGTATGACATCAAATCTGCAGAAGACATTCAAGATGCCTTAAAGGATTTACTGGGCGGTACTATACAGGCTATGTTAGAAGCAGAAATGGACGAGCATTTGGGATATGCTCCATATGAACGTACAGAAAATTCGAATTCCCGCAATGGAAAGAAGAGTAAAACCATACGCAGTAAATATGGTGAAATGGACATTGATGTTCCTCAGGATCGTGAGAGCTCATTTGAGCCCAAAATAGTAAGGAAAAGACAAAAAGATATTTCAGGAATTGAAGATAAAATCATATCTATGTATGCAAAAGGACTTACTACAAGGCAGATTTCTGAGCAAATCGAGGACATATATGGATTTGAAGTCAGTGAAGGTATGGTTTCTGATATAACCAACAAGTTACTACCAGAAATCGAGGAATGGCAAAGAAGGCCATTATCTAGTGTTTATCCAATAGTATTTATAGACGCTGTACACTTTTCTGTGAGAGATAACGGTATAATACGAAAGCTTGCCGCCTATACAATACTTGGGATTAACGAAGAAGGTAGAAAAGAAGTTCTTACGATTCAGATTGGAGAAAACGAAAGCAGTAAATATTGGCTAAGTATACTAAACGAACTTAAAAATCGAGGAGTAAGGGACATTCTAATTCTATGTGCAGATGGTTTAACAGGGATAAAGGAAGCCATAGCTGTGGCTTATCCTCAGACAGAGTATCAGCGCTGTATAGTGCACCAAGTAAGAAACACCTTAAAATATGCGGCAGATAAGGACAAGAGAGAATTTGCAGCTGATTTGAAGACTATCTATCATGCTCCATCAGAAGAAGTGGGATATGAACGTATGAAAGAAATCACAGAAAAATGGCATGATCATTATCCCAATGCGATGAAGAGCTGGTCAGTAAATTGGGATGCAATCAGCCCTATATTCAAATTTTCAGCCGATGTTCGAAAGGTAATTTACACCACCAACGCAATAGAGAGTTTAAACAGTACCTACAGACGACTAAACAGCAAAAGAAGTGTATTTCCAAGCGATACAGCACTTTTGAAAGCACTTTATTTAGCAACGTTCGAAGCTGTAAAGAAATGGACAATGCCCCTGAGAAACTGGGGTAAAGTCTATGGTGAGCTGTCAATCATGTATGAAGGTAGGTTGTAATAGCAAAAAGCAAATAGACAGTCAAGAGTAAATACACGCCCTTTTACAAGGGCGCTCTTGACATGCCATTTGCTTTTTATTATATTATAAATCAAGGCTTGTATGCCATTATCTGGCCTACAAGCCTCATTAAAAATTATCATAGAAAGCAATTTACAGAAAAAGTTTCACACAACCACGTCAACTAATGAACCTGACATGACTAAAGCCACGTGCTTCTGTTTTCACCGAAAGAATTTCCTGCTTCTTCGTCCTCGTAACGGACTAACTCTATGGGCATCTTACTTCGGATAATTCCTACCCTAGTTATATTAATTGCCTGCTCATCGTCGGGGTACTTCCCTTTGAGTTCCTCAAGTTTTTTTCCTTCCTTGATCATCTTTAGCAGTTTTGTGAAATATATGATTGACTCACAGGTATATTCGCTGATTTTGACATTATCTGTCATATCATAGACTACATATTTGGAAAACGGATTTATTATATGGCAGGCTTTATCATTAGAATAACTGGAAAGCATACCCCTGTCCTGGGAATCAATTTCACATATTCCTTCTGTGCCGACTACTTTAATTTGTTGATTAACTATACTGGGAAAATTGTCCGGTAATATCCAGGAGATGTTAAATGTAAATGAAGCATTCTTCACCATAAAGTATGTTTCCCAGTTTGCCTTCTTTTATATGTTTTTTAAGTGTCATATGTCCCGGATCAAAACGTTTATGAAAATCAACATAGAGCAAAATTCCATTTTTATTGGCAGTATCTATCATTTCTCTTATAACTTATATTTTTGTAAAAATCAAGTAGCAAAAGCTAGAAATGTATTAGCGACAATGATAATTGAAATTCTCGATATTCACATTTTTTCTCAAATATATCATCAATGTATCATACTCTATCCTTTTAGCGAACCTATCATGACCCCTTTAACAAAATAACGCTGCAAAAATGGATACACAAGTATTATTGGACCTATTGCAATAGTTATTGTAGCATATTTAATCGCTTCCCGCATTGTTATAAAGTCTCCCCCTTCTTCTGCTATATCGCTCATGCTATCTAGAATCATTTGCTCAATACCGGCATTCTCACCTAATGTAACTACTTCTCTAAGCACCATTTGTAGTGGATATAATTTTCTATCCTTCAGATATATTAGAGCAGGAAACCAGGAATTCCAATATCCAACTATGCTAAACAATGCAACAACAGCTAACACAGCTTTTGATAAAGGCATTATGAATTTGAATAGTATTATTAAATCATTAGCCCCGTCCATGTATGCTGATTCTGCTATACTAGAAGGCACCTGGTTAAAACCTGTCCTCAATACCATAATTGTCCATGTATTAATGCAGCTTGGTAAAAACATTACCCACATAGTGTTTAACAATCTCAAATTTCGTATATTAATATATGTAGGTATTAATCCGCCTCCAAAAAACATAGTAATCATTATCATTATTATAAATGTCTTTTTGAGAGGCCATTCAGGTTTAACCAAAGCATACGCAGCCATACTCATTAAAAAGATACCTAAAAATGTACCCGAAGCTGCATAAATTATTGTGTTTATATACGAGCGTCCTAGAATAGGATTTTCTAATGCCAGCTCATAAGCTTTAGTATTAAACCCCTTAGGCCAAAGCATTAATCCTTTTGTTTGCATGATGTATTTACTGCTGCTAAAGGATGAGAATATTACGTGTAAAAAAGGTAATAACGTAACAACGACAAGTATTAGCATTAATATTATATTAAACACATCGAATATTTTTTCTCCGAATGTTTTTTTAATTACCATATACAGTGCCTCCTACCATATACTCATTTCAGTAAACTTCCTGCTTACATAATTTGATATTACAATCATTATAAATGCTACCACTGAATTGAAAATCCCTACTGCTGCTGCATATCCATATTGTGCACCTTGCAGACCTCTTCTGTATACAAATGTTGATATAACATCTGCAGTTTCATAGATGGAGGGATTATACATAAGGAATACTTTTTCAAAGCCTACATTAAGAATATTTCCCATCCTAAAGATAAGCATTAGTATTATTGTTGCTGAAATGGAAGGAAGAGTAATATGCATAGCCCTTTGGAACCTTGTAGCACCATCTATTATAGCAGCTTCGTACATCTCTTGATCAATACTAGAAATTGTTGAAATGTATATAATAGATCCCCATCCTACTCCTTTCCATATATCTGAGGCAACATACAGTGGCCTGAACCACTTTGGATCTTGGAAAAAAGCTTGCGGCTCCATACCTAATGCTGATAGCATATTGTTTACAAAACCTTCTCTCGCAAAAAAGTCCTTTAAAAAACCTACAACTATAACTATTGATATGAAATGTGGAAGATAACTTATAGTCTGTACTATCTTTTTAAATCTAAGGTTATCAATCTCATTTAATAATAATGCTAAAACTATAGGTGCTGGGAACGCAAATATCAGTAAATAAATGTTTAATAATAGATTATTACGGATTAACCTCCAAAAATAATATGAACTAAAGAATTCTCTGAAATACGCAAAACCGACCCAAGGGCTTCTTATTATACCTAAGCTTGCCTTAAAATCCTTAAATGCAATGATTATTCCGTACATTGGGAAATATGAAAAAACTATATAGTGTATAGTTACAGGCAGGATCATTAAATAAATGTATCTGTTCTTAATCAACATCCGCATAGTATCATTGTTCTTTAGATTAGTACTAATTTTATTAATTCTATTACTTGTTGTTACTCGCATACGATTCCCCTTCCTTTTTATTTCATTTGGAAAAAAATTCATTAAGTATACTAACATAAAACATTATTTGTTAAATTAAGTTTATTCCGTATGTTATCGCTACACCAATGATGCTAGATTAGATAAGATAAAATTAAGATACTACATTAGATTTTATTGAATAAAGTAAGAAAGGTAAATATAAGATAATATCTATTTATGCTTTATTTTACAGATTCCATATACGCAATTTTGTAACTGCATATTAAAACTATATATGGATGCTAAATTCGGTATTTCAACACTGAATCAACCTATGAACTGAAATTAATATCTATCTCTATATTCGCCCGGTGTTACACCAAGATATCTGTTAAAAGCTCTTATTAGTGAACCACTGTCCCGGTAGCCTACCATCCTAGCAACTTCATGTATCTTAATTTCACCCTGTAAATTATCTAGCAATTCCTTTGCCTTGTTTATTCTTATCATATTAACATAATCTTTGAAGTATATACCTGCTTGCTCCTTGAAAAACTGCGAGAGATAATTTCTTGATATATTAAATTCATCCGCTACCAAATCTAGACTTAGTGCTTCATTATTATAATTTTCCGTAATATAACCTGTTATATTTTCGAATAACTTCTGGTTACTACTTTTCTTATTATTTTTAATATATTCACAAAGATTGGAACAATGCTTCTTTAAATCAGCAAAAGCTTTAATTATGGAGATATCCTCGACTGCAAACTTATAAATGTCAGAATCTATTGGTAAATCAATATCTTTAGTAACTTTTAGAATTGTATTTACAAGTTCTATAATAAGAAGCCTAGCTTTATCATAGGTTAATTTATTGTGTTTGAAGTTATTATCATATATTTCTTCTAAGGTACTATAAATAGTGCCAGTATTCCCAGCTTTAATATTATTTATTATTTTTTGCTCCATTTCAATTGGATAATAAAATGTTAAATCACGGTCAATGATCGGTTTTATTTGTTCATAGCTTACACACCGATAGCCGTATAATACTCCATATTTTACAGACTCAAGGGCTTCATAATATGCAATTCTTAAACATTCTATATTATTCTTTTTACTACTTATGCCAACAATAGCACTTGAGTTAGATTCACTTTCAAAGATCTTTGATAGTGAACTTCCTATAGATATTATACTATCTTCGATATTATTACTTATCCCTATAACTATTATCACCATTTTGTTATTTAAACATGTTAGTATGTCATTAGTGTAGAATAGATTCTTGTGTAATATTTGTTTAACATTCAATGTTTTTTCTGGCAGACCTTCTTTAATATCTACTACACAAACAATATATTCGGATGCTGTTATGCATATTTCAAATTCTTCCAAAAACTGAGATATGTTTTCGGTTTCTCCGCTAAAAATCCTCGATAATGCATATTCTCTTATAATATCAGTATTCTTATTGTTCTCTTTTTTTAGCATCAGATTTTCTGTTTTAAGTCTTTCAATAGAAAACTTTATATAGTCGAAAATATTCGTAATCGGTTTCCCAATAAGATTGTAACCGGTATCACTATAAATATCATGGATATATTTGTAATCTTTATAAACAAAATATAAAGCAAGCAATATACTAATTAAAAAGGTGAATAAAATAATATATGAAATAACTCCTCTTAAGTATATTTTGTGTATGTTAAATTCGCTTTTAGGTACAATAGAAACAATTTCAAGATTTAATTTAGAAAGCTGCATCCTAAATATGTAATTATCTGTTGTTGACATTTCAATCATTTTTTGTGAAACTGATCCGGAATCAATGTTACTGCATACTGCCATCTCTTGATCAGGGAGAAAAAGTGCTAGCAAGGTATTTTCCGTTAATCTATTGTTGTGCAAAACAGAACATAAATAGTCATCATTAATCAGTATTGCTAGTGTCGCTCTAATATTGCTTTTTCTTCCAAATGGCAATGATTGCAGATATACTAATCCTAAATCCTCTTCACTGTTACCAATTACTGCCATGTTTCTGTAATTATATTTATTAAATCTTGATTCTATACTCAAAAACTCGGGTTTTATTTCGTTTATTAATTGTGATGTATCATATTTTCCCTTGCTTGATAAAGTAATACCATTATTGAAAAACACAAAAATATCCTTTATTATTTTGCTGTATCCCACATATGATTTTAATTCTTTTACAATTTGAATTGCCTCATAAAGCTGAAAATTTGAAAGTTCGGATGGAAATGAATAAAAATAGTTAATCTTGGCACTTGAATTTAAAACAACTGATAGTTTTTCCAATTCTAAAATATCTGTTTCAATCTTATTTACACTATTTTCAAGTAGGATATTATTTACAATAGTTGTATGCTGAATTAACGTGTTATTGTAAAATGAGTACATGAACATTGATTGCAAGATTAAAGCACAAATTATAGTAAAGTATGCTCTGAATATATTAAGTTTAAAAATAATATGTATCTTCATAATCAAAGTATTTAATATTTCCTTCATTACTATCACTCCACCATACAAATATGAAATAATATCCTATCACAAATATTCTTATTTAAAACTCCTATAATGCAATCTCACAGCGAGTGCCCGGGAACGATAGCTTGGATTTTTTAACAGCTTCATTTTCCAACATATGATTTCTTTGCTTAAGTCCTTTATGTATATCCGCATTCAAGTTACATTTTTTGTTTTTCTACATTAACAAAAAAGTAAATAATTCTATCTTTCAAATCTCCGCTCATCAATATAACCTTTGTCTCCCCAAAACCTATTTACTGCTACAACTGAGTGTTCAACTAATAAATTCCCACCTTCCGGTCCCACAGTTCCATTTGAAACATTAGCTCCGTAAGAGCCTCCTAAAACCGATTGTCTTGTGGGAATATACCCTCCGCTTCCACAGCATAATTGTATAACGAATGTTTGTTTCGCTTTGCTCCTTGCTTTTATTCTAAGGCCATATTCCAGGTAAAGCTCGAATGGATTTGTTACAAATGCAACTTCACCGATACGAATTGCATGAAGTTCAATTTTATAAAATGATGCTACTTCTTGAAGTTTTTTCCTGGCAAGTATAGCTTTATAATCTACCAGTCTTACAAGATCTTCCCCTTGAATATTTTCTTCTTGCCCATATTTTTTTATAAGCACGTCATAGTTTTTCTGGGCATACTCAACTTCACCTAATGTTACTTTTCTAATGGGTAAATAAACTTCTTCAACACTATGTTTAAATATTGATACATTCTGAACATTTTTACTTGCACTTTTATAGCCATTAACAACAGCATCCGCTACTCTTGAGCCTAATTCTTCCATCCCGTCAAAGTTGTCAGTCATATTATTTTCACTTTTTCCTCTACGTATCAAATCTCGCGGAGATTGATCTCCTGCAGATGATATTTGCGGCAGTACATATATATCTTCGGATATACTTTCCTTTATTTTTCTTCTTGCCGCGCCAAAATAGTCTGCTGATATCACAGTCATTCCTTCCACAACTTGTGCAGGACAAGCTACATTTACAATGACTCCGGTCAGTTTACCACTCATATTCCAAAAGTACATCAGCTCCACTCCATGGTCTGATGGTCCTTCAAGCCCAACAAAGTTAGCTGTATCCGGAGATGCGTACATTACGGCTCTGTCATCAAATACAGTTCTTCTACAATGTCCTGCAACTGCATATCCCAATCCAGTGCTCACTTTGGATGGCTCCCGGTTGTTCCATGCTTCAATAACTACTCGTACCAGTTTTTCTACAAGAAACTCCAGATATTCTTTAGGATGCATATATGTTTCTTTATCTAATTCTCTCCATTTTTTCCAATTACCTCTGTTAAATCTATCATCAGTTAAACATGGTGCGGTATGTGTATGTGTTGCAAATGCGATTATTTTCTTTAAATCAAGGTCTTTAATTTTCTTGTCTAGTTTTTCCCTAAGTTTATCCAATAATACTTTCTCTATACCGATAAGATCACATGAAATCATTACCGCTTGTTCCAAGGATTTTCCATCAGGACTTTTTAGTTCAATTGCCAAAGCAGTAGCGTATATATTATCATGAACGAATTCAGATATTCTTTCGTGGTACTGTCCTTGAAGTGACACTTTTTTTAAGGGAGTAATATCAATTGAAGACCATCCGGCTAAAAATATATTATCTATCATACAAAATATTCTCCTTTTAACAAAATTAAATAATACTGTTCCAAAGTATTATTCTTGTGTTGAATAATTTGATGAAGAATTGCTTTATAACTATTTTGATAAGTATTATCCTTATTGTCAAATGCTAATTTTTATTATGGTAAACATTTTATTATAAGTGTAATTATCTGTCAATGCTATTTCACCTCAATTACAAGGTAAAAGCATGAATACATTTACTGACAATGCTCTTGCAAATGTTTTTATTTAAAGATCAACTTTCTCAGTCTAGGAACAAATTATAGCATTTTGAATAATAGAAATTATGTAATTTAATAGCATTCCTTTTGAAGCCATTCAGCCTCAGGAGCACCTATATTAATATTATGTTCCACCAGTCTCCTTTTCAATTTGTTTCTTATTTCTCTATATTCCTCCTTGTAGAATAAATTTTCTTTCTGTTCAGGGTCTTTCTTTCTATCGAAAAGAAGGTTATCATAATTTTCTTTCACGTACGCCAACTGATACTCGGGAGTAAATATACCTGCTCTATGCTTAAGTGTTGAATATATGAAGACCTCATCTTTCCATAGTATTTCATAATTTAGAAGAAGAGGTGATGCATCCCTACCTTGTTCATTACCCGAAGGCTCAATTCCAATTAGTCCAAGGATAGTTTGTTGAAAATCAACAGTAGATATAAATCTATTAACCACTGTACCTGCTTTAATCTTTTTTGGCCACCTTATAAGAAATGGTATTCTATACGCTGTTTCATACAACTGATTTTTATACATAATTCCATGTTCTCCCATGTATTCTCCGTGGTCCGTACTAAATATAACAATAGTATCATCAAGTTTCCCAATACTTTCAAGAGTTGTAAGAAGTTTTCCGACATTGTCATCAATGCACTTAACTTGTCCGTAATACTGTGCTTTAACCTTTTTCAAATTTTCCTCCGTCATACCCTCACTTAACAAGGTCCAAAACCTTGCAGAAGGTTTATCGAGCCATGCAGGTTTGTTAGGGTTATAGAACGTTGAAGGTACTTCCATATCTTCAGCCTTAAACATTGTGTCATAAGGTGCTCTAACTGTAAAAGGTTGATGCGGATCAGGTATGCTGAGAACCAGGAAAAAAGGTTTTTCTCTATCAATTTTTATAAATTCATCTGCTTTATTTGTAAGCCAATCGGTTGTATATGTATGCTCATCACCGACTTCATTGGTGCTTATACTGTATGAACCATCATCAAATTCTACCACTTTTTTACCATGGCTTACTTCAAACATGTATCTGCAATCATCAAAACCCATGGACCTTTCAGGAGGTATATAGATGTTTTCACGATTATGTTGAGGAAACTTTATTCCAAACTTTTCAGGGTCCTCCCCAGATATTGAAAAAGTATAATGAAGTCCTGAAGCTGTACCATCAAGATGCCATTTACCAATATATCCAGTATCGTATCCATTATTTTTAAGTATATGAGCTATTGTAATACAATCCCTATTAATCTCCATATCATTCATAAAAGCACCATGGCTGTGCGGATACATTCCAGTGAAAATACAACCTCTTGAAGGAGTACATACAGCTGAATTTGTAAAATAATTAGAAAGCAATGCACCTTCCTTTGCAATGCGATCGATATTTGGGGTAGAGATTCCTTTTGCACCATAAGCACTAATAGTCCATGAACTCTGCTGATCAGTTAAAATAAATAAAATATTAGGCATTCGCTCCATATCCCCTCTCCTTTCCTTCACATGTAGTACTTTTTCTTTTTTTTATGCTTTACTTTATTTTATCTAACATCTAAGATTAGCGGATAACACCTTCAAAAATAAGGAATATTCCCATCATTATCATTGAAGCATAAATTGCATAGTTTACATTTTTTACTTTGCTAATGATTCTACAACCTAAAAAACTTCCTAATGTTACTGCTAAAAGAGAAATTAATGATAAAGGAACACTTGAATCATTAAAATTACCATGTAATGCGTGTAGTATAACGGAATATAAGTTACCAATAGCAAAAGTAAATTGAATCGTACCTATATATGAAAGCTTATCTTTTAAGGCAAACAAATAGTATACAACTAAAGGCGGTCCACCGGTGTTGAACAATCCTCCTAGAACCCCACTGGAAATACCAGATATAAAACCATTCACTTTATTAGGTTTTATTTTTATCTTCTCCTTGAAAAATATAATATATATCGTGATCAATATAATTACAATGCCCAATATCGGTTTTAGTACCTTTTCATTTGTAGTCATCAATAAATTCACACCTATTGTTCTTCCTATAAATGCTGATAAAATAGGAATAGCAGCTATCTTGAAATCTATATGTTTTCTCATTTTAAATGCTACTTGAGAACATAGCATTAAAGAAGCTAAAGCCACTACTGCGGATATGGTTCTTAGTGGAAATAACAGGATAAGGAGAGGCATGCTTATTATTGCGAATCCAAACCCTGTAAAGCATTGTTGTAAGCTCGATAAAAAACACACTAGTGCAAAATATACATATTTCATTATAGTTATATTGCCTCCTGTTTTATGGGTGCAGCGTCAAATAAAAAGTTAACATTTTCTATTTGTATTAGGTATAACAGCATCATACCTGCATCCGGGTATTAACTTTTTTCCATCGGAAAATCCTTCCGGTCTGTCTTTTAGTTCTTTTATCATCAAAGAACGCCAATGGTTTACCCTTTCTTTATATTTATCGTCGTTAGCAAGGTCATGACATTCATCAGGATCATTCTTAAGATCAAAAAACTGCTCTCTTCCATCTTTAACAAACCATATATACTTTTCTTTTCCATCAGTAAGACAATGATATAAAGGAGCATGTTCTATATGCAGCGAATCTCTCCAAGGTACATCCTCTCCTCTGCACAAGGGTAATAAACTTTTTCCGTCTACTGTATCCGGTATTTCCAGCCCAACCATATCCAGTATTGTTGGCATTAAGTCATGTAACCCTATAGGTTTGTCTATAACCAGTCTCTTCTTAAATTCATAATGTTCAGGGGCTCTTATTAAGAATGGAATGCGTGCTGCTCCTTCATACGGAAGTGTCTTTCTAAACAAATAATGATCTCCTAGCATTTCCCCGTGATCGCTGGTAAAAATAACAATCGTTTCCTCATCTCTTGCTAGATTAATCCCATTGACAGGGTTTAAAATCCTTCTTATTTGATCATCTATATGATTTATCAGACCGTAATAAGCAGCCCTGCAATATCTTAAGGCATCTCCTTTTAAATATACATTGCTTGAACTGACATCATCCCCAATGCCATCGTTTTCAGGAGGTTCTGCCCAGTCACCGATAACAGGTTCCGGCAAATCCATCCTAAGATACCTCTCTAAATAAAAGGAGGGCGGGGTAAGTGGTGGATGAGGTGCCTGAAAAGATACAACTAAAAAATACGGGCATGAAGGATCCCGATTATCCAAAAATCTTAATGCCTCATTTACAGTCCAATTGGTGAAGTGATATAATTCATTCATATGCCATGAGCGTGCAGTCCAATCATTATGCATTACTCCACTAGTTTGGTACATGCCACTATATTGACCAACTTTTCTATTATAGATCTCGGGAACTTTTTTTTCCAACCACTCATTATAGTCTTTTGTAACAACCATGTGGTCAAAACCGTATCGCTTTCTTTCCGGGAATTGATGCATATGCCTGCCAACTAAATAAGTATGGTAACCTGCCTCTTTTAAGACCCCGGGCAAAGTAGGCTGATCCCATTCAACACCTTCTTTGTATCCTACCAATCCATGAGTTGAAGGCAATTGGCCTGATAGTAGTGATCGTCTTGACGCAATGCAAGTAGGACATGTGGAATAACAACTGGAAAATCTTACGCCATTACCTGCTATACTATCTATATTGGGAGTCATAATTACAGGGTGGTTTTCAATGCTAAGGCAATCTCCTCTTTGTTGATCGGTTATTAATAAAATAATATTTGGCTTCTTTTTCATAGATATTAATATACCTCCGTCATCCTGACTTAAATAGTACTTATCTTGTATATGCTAGCCCTTTACATTGTCATTACCTAACTCCCTATTTTCACCTATACTAATTCAATACCATTCAGTATCAATTACTTTTATTTAATATCTATCGCATGCTCACATTAACATGGTTTTGGAACAAATAACAATAAGCATATCATGCTCAAGCTATTTTATTTGTTCCAAACCATTAAACCTAGAATAATGTTGGTTTTTTACCTATACAAGTCTTACTTTTTTGTCCTGTCTAGAGCATCCTGGTATAATTTTATTGCTCTTTCAATGTTCATGGCCTTTATTTGTTCTATTACTTTATCCCAATTTGAAAGTGGTTCAAGTCCCATTATATATTTATTAACATTTTCCCAATAATAAGTTTCAATATCGGCCATTATACTTTGAACTTCAGCTTGCTGTTCCGGTGTAAATTTCATAGACAATGGAAGATGTCTGCTAAAATCGCAGTTAGTCCAATTCCTCCTATTCCTATCAAGTAATGTATTCGAAAAATATCCTTGGATCTTATTTGGCAATTCTAATACCCTTTCAGGTGTAAAAGGAAACTTATTATCATAGTATGTATTTTTTATTACAGGTAATATCTGGCTAAAAGCAGGTGCATATTTTGAGATTACTTCAAGATTTACACCTTCTTTATACATGGGATAACCTTCTTTATTAAAGTCCCAAAACTTGCCTCTTGGCCCAAACTTAACCAGCATTGTTCCATCAAAACTTAGCAAGTAATCAAGCCACTTTATCGATTCTACAGGATATTTATTAGTACTTGTAATTCCTATGCTATTGGTTTGTATTATTTGACCGTCTCTTATGAGAAAACTGTAGTATTTACCATCAGGTCCAGTAGGAGCAACCATTGGATAAAAAACATCGTTAACGGTAACAATACCAGGACCGGCTTCTACACCAGGAGCATAACCAGCCTGTAATAACGGAACTTGAAAAACGGAAACATCACCGTAAGAGAAGCCAACCCTATTTACTATATTATTATTAAAAAGCTTTTCATCAGACAGAGCATAATCACGATCGAGTAAGCCTTCATCATAACATTTTCTTAAAAAAGAAAGGCCTTGTTTGAACTCATCAGTTAAAGGACCATATTTCACTACACCATCAACCTGATAGAATCCAGGGAAAGTTCCCCAAAAACCAAAAATAGAATACAATTCAAAACCTCTAAAAGCCATGGGTATTGTTTCACCATTACCGGCAGGATCTTTATCCCTAAAGGTTACAAGAACCTCGTATAACTCATCAACAGTTTTTGGCATTTCTAAACCAAGTTTTTCCATCCACTCCAGTCTAATGAAGAAACCCGATCCGATATTTACAGGACTTTCCGGCCAGATTTGAGGAACCACATATGTTTTACCGTTTGATTCTTTTGCTAGTTCTTTTATATCCGGTAGCACACTCACCCATTGATTCCAGTAAAATCCATATTGTTCTAATAGATCATCCAAAGGAATCAATAAAGTGTCATTTACTCCAAATTGAGCTTGCTGGGCTGGACTAACATATACCATATCAGCCATATCTCCTGAGGCAAACATTAGATTAACTACCTCTTCATATCTGTCAACAGGTGCGCTTTCCCATTTTATCTTTATTTTTGTAAGTTCTTCGTAATCTTTTAGAGATTGAAGATTTTCCACTCCCCCTGCGTATTGTGCAACCCTAGGCTCTAATGGAACAAGCATCTTAATCTCTATTGGTTCTTCTACGATAGGCATAGTATTGGGTTCTGGCCATTGTTTCTTATCAACTTCCTTCGATATCTCCGGCTTTCCTTCGTTAGCAGTGCTTTCATTTTTTGCCAAATTACCATCTGAAGTTTTACAACCTGTGATTGGTATTATTAGAATTGATAGAACTAAAAACAAAACCAATACTTTTTTCATTTTATTTATCCTCCTAAATATTTGTTATTTATTCTATATTAATCAGTAACATTACTGATAATATATACCTTCTATACTGTGACATGTAATTGTATATCTTGAAATGTAATTATTCTAGCAGATAAATATTTGTGGTCTTTATGTTTATAAATTAATTACTATGATAAATTTTAATGAATAATACAGTAAAGGTAAATATAAAATAATATCTATGCATATGGTATTTTACGGATTATACATATGCAATTTTATAACTATATATAAAAAATTACATATTTATAGGTGTCAATATCCTGATGTTATAGAAGATTGCAAATCTTGTAAGTGAAGTATTGCTATTATATTTAAAGAATTGTATAAAAGTTTGACAAACTTGTCCATATAAAGAAAACCTTTGAGGCTATTGCATCTAATGCATTAACCTTAAAGGTTTTGATATTGAAAAAATCTATTTATTTCTTGTAAATTCAATATTTTATATAACAGGCAAAATCCCCTCGGAATACAGGGAAGTATTGTTTCTCTAATCAAGTAAATGTAAACTTTTATTAAGCATAACCAATACTTGGAATAAAGGCACTGCTACCTAAATTTGTCGACTTCCTACATATCCTAAATCTCCCCAAAATCTATTTATAGCCGCAACAGAATGCTCAACTAACAGATCTCCTCCTTCAGGTCCGACTAATCCGTTAGAAACTCTAGCTCCGTATGAGCCACCTGATATAGCGTCCTTTGTGGGAAGATATCCTCCGCTCCCACATGAAAGCTGAATAGCAAAGGTTTGTTTTGCTTTACTTCTTGCTTTTATTCGAAGACCATATTCAATATATAATTCAAATGGATTGGTTACGAAGGCAGCATCGCCAAGACGTATAGCATGCAACTCAACCTTATAAAAGCCAGCCTTTTCCTGTAGTTCTTTTCTTGATAAGACCGCTTCACAATTTACCAACTTAACCAGATCTCCACCTCTTATCTCTTCTTCAGATTTATAGTTTTTCATTAGCTCATCATATTCCTTTTTCGCTAATTCAACCTCTCCTTGTGTAACTTTCCTTATAGGGAGATAGATATTATCTACACTATGATTAAACACCAAGTTGCTTTGTGCTTTTCTTCTTGCACTTTCATATTTCTTAACTACAGCTTCCGCTACCCTTAAACCTAATTCTTCCATTCCTTCAAAGTTATTTGTCATATTATTCTCACTTTTACCTCTCCTGATAAGATCACGCGGTGACTGATCTCCTGCTGGTGCAATTTGAGGTAAAACATATACATCCGGAGAAATCCTTTCCTTTATTAATCTTCTTGCAACTCCGAAATAATCTGCAGATATGACTTTCATACCCTCAACAACTTGGGCAGGACATGCAACATTAACAATAACTCCTGTAAGCTTATCCTCCATATTCCAGAAATACATTATCTCAACTCCGTGATCCGAAGGTCCTTCAAGTCTAATGAAATTTGCTGAATCCGAAGATGCATACATTACTGCTCTGTCATCAAATACAACTCTCCTGCAATGTCCTACAACCGCATGACCTAATTCAATACTTACTTTGGAAGGTTTTAGATTGTTCCAGGCTTCAATAACTGCTTTTTCTAATCTTTCCAGTAGAAATTCCAAATATTCTTCCGGAGGCATATATTCTTCCTTACTCAACTTTTTCCATTCATTCCAATTACGTTTTTCAAAAAGCCTTGATGATATCCCTGGTCCTGTATGAGTATGTATTGCAAATGCTAAAATCTTATTGACGTCCAAATCCTTAATTTTCCCATTAAGCCTTTCTCTAAGCTTTTTTAATAAAATTTCTTGAATTCCGATAAGATCACAAGATATCATGACTGCTTGTTCAATTATTGAATCATCTTCGTTCTTTGATACAATAGCTAATGCTGTTGCATATAAGGGATCGTGAACTCCTTCTGAAATTCTTTCATGATATTGACCTTGTAAAGACACTCTTTTTGATGGTGTAATATCTATCGAAGACCATCCCGCATATAATGTGTTGCCAGACATTGATATTAATCCCCCCTGCAGTATTTTCATTCTTTATACATGACCCCATTCATTTTTTATTCAGCCTGGATCAAATAATACATGCTCGGATATTTATCACCAAGAGTAAATCTCAGGATTCCATTTTCATATATTGTTGGTATTGCACCGATAAAATATCCTTCTGCATTGACTGCCCAAACTCTTAAGTCCTTGCGCTCTGTCTTAAGTTCTATGTCTACTTCTATTACTTCTATAAGTATAGGAGGTTTCCCATAATCAAGCATTTGTTCCCCTTCAAATCTTGCATCAGTATTCTTTGCTCTTCCTACAGTAGTCAATAATATATTGTCGCTCTTATTTATAGGACTGTCAGTAAGAGAACTCATTGCAATAACTGCAAAATCTGTTTTGGAAGAAATTGATAAACCTTTTAGCTTTATTGGAGAATTCTTGCCGAGAAAACCATAAGCACATTTTGTCATTTCAGTGTCAATCGTTCCATAGTTCTTTTCCCAGCTTCTGTACATCTCTCCTGTATCGGAAGCTACTTCCCCTGTTTTTTCGTCAACAAGTACATGTTCTTCTGATATCACCTGGGCATCGGTGTCTCCACCATAGTAGGCTGCTATTTGGGAGAGCTCTGAAGATATCCTAAATGCAGGTTTTGTTGAAGTTTTAAGCGTATCTATCTTTATTGCATATTTATTCTTCGCTCTGGATACATCTCCCCTCCGGGTAATTAAGGCTGCATGATAGAACAATCCAAATTTTGCCGGGTCATTCCATGTGCTGAATATTCCTTCTCGATATGGTACTCCCCCTATAGATGCGGAAGAGACCTCCTTTCCTAATATCTTCATTTCATTAAGTAATGTGCCATATGAATATGTGTGTATGGTAAATCCGGACCATCCCTGCAAAGCTCCAACGGCTGCATAAAGTATGGGACTTTCTGCACGGTATTCATTCGGCCATGGCATATCCCATTCAGATACAAAGAATGGTTTATCAAAAACACGCATTACCGAAAGGGTTCCAAACCCGCTCTCAGGTACTTGGGTAATAGCTTTATTCATGCAGAATTTATCTCTCTCACCCCATCTCCAGTCATAAAAGTATACGTGACTGTCACAGAAATCCGTAACTAGCTGTGTCTTGCAATTTGCACTGGAAGTTGACCAGTTTGTTCCTGTAATAGGAATTCTTACTCCGATGTCTCTCATAAAATCTATCATTTCTTTGTAATACTTCTCTTGTAACTCAATCTTAAAGTTTATAAGGATTTCGTCATCTTTGTTATTTATGTCACAGTTAAAAGCATTATAATCAATTCCTTTTTCCTTTAGCCAGGCATCAAACAAATTCCTGAATTCGCTTGTATATGGCTCTACTTCAATTTTAAAGTGAAAGAGATCGCTTTCATTAACAATTTCACACATTACAAATACCGGATCATCTTTGTAAGCAAGTCCTGTATACGGATTTATATGCGTCCAAAAGTCATAAGCTTGTTTTTTCTGTAATTCAATCATTCTTCGATTGTAGATTGAGTAAGGTTTGGCTGCATCTCTAAGTTCAAAAGCGTTCTCAACACCGTCGCCTGTCTTAAACTTTCTGTATGTGAAAATATCTAAGTAGACGTAAATACCTTCTTTTTTTAAACAATAAATCAAGTAGTCGAGCCTTTTCATACTCTCAGGATCAAAACTAAGAGTATCACCCTTTCTTTCTCCCTTGGTGAACTGATAAATATTTGGGGTATGCCATTCTGCATCTAACTGATGAAAGCGCACTATGTTAATTCCTATTTGAGAAAGTCGGCTGGCTACTTTTTCAGCATAGTCAAAATCGGGAAAATTTGCAGCACCGTTAAAATTTGTTCCCCATAACCTGGCAACTGTGCCGTCCTCAAACTCAAAATGATCTTCCACAACCTTTAAAAAACCATGTTTTCCTGCAGGCTTTTCATTTTTATAAAGGAATGATAAATCCAAAGGTGCTCTATCCGGATATGCCGGAAATGGTATGTATCTAGACATTTTTTATACCTCACTTTCGAAATTGAGATGTACAAATAAAGTAGCTTAACCTCCAAACCTCCAGTTTTCAAGGTATCCTTTTTCTCCCCACAACCTGTTTATTGCTGCAATTGAATGTTCAACAAGTAAATCTCCGCCTTCCGGTCCTACAATACCGTTTGAAACATTTGCACCGTAAGATCCTCCTGTTATAGCTTGCCTTGTCGGAAGATATGCTCCGCTTCCACAAGAAAGTTGAATAGCAAATGTTTGCTTAGCTTTACTTCTGGCTTTTATCCTAAGCCCGTATTCAATATATAATTCAAATGGATTAGTTACAAAAGCAGCATCACCCAGCCTGATTGCATGAAGTTCCACTTTGTAAAATGATGCCTTTTCCTGAGCCTCTTTTCTTATAAATATAGCTCTATAATCAGTAAGTTTAACAAGATCTCTGCCTTGCAATTCCGATTCTGAATTGTAGTTCTTCATCAGTTCTTCGTAATTCTTTTGTGCCCACTCCACTTCTCCCTGGGTTACTTTTCTAATTGGAAGGTATATATCTTCTACTATATGTTTAAATACTAAATGTTTAAATACTAAATCACTTTGAGCTTTCTTCTTTGCGCTTTCATATTTTTTCACTACTGCATCTGCTACCCTGGATCCAAGTTCTTCCATTCCCTCAAGATTATTGGTAAACATATTATCTTCACTTTTATATCTGCGAATAAGGTCACGAGGAGATTGATCCCCTGCCGGTGCTACCTGAGGCAACACATATATATCCTGAGATATTCTTTCCTTTATTTGTCTTCTTGCTGCACCTAAATAATCAGCTGAAATAACATTAAGCCCTTCCACTACCTGAGCAGGACATGCAACATTGACAATAACACCAGTAAGTTTATCTTCCATATCCCAAAAATACATCAATTCAACACCGTGGTCTGAAGGTCCCTCAAGTCTTAAAAAGTCTGCAGTATCAGGAGATGCATACATTACCGCTCTGTCTTCGAATACAACTCTTCTACAATGTCCAAGCACTGCATGACCTAATTCAATACTAACTTTGGCAGGTTTGCGATTTTTCCATGCTTCAATAACAATATGTACTAATTTATCTACCAAAAAGTCCATATACTCATTTGGATGCATATATTCATCCTTACTTAATGTTTTCCACTTATTCCAGTTAAGACGGTCAAAAGTATCACCTAACACACAAGGAGCCGTGTGAGTGTGTGTCGCAAATGCCAGTATCTTTTTCGGATCAAGTTCTTGAACTTTTCCATTTAATTTTTCTCTTAGCTTATCCAGCATTATCTTTTCTATTCCTACCAAATCACAGGATATCATTATTGCATGATCATTTACAGATCCATCTTCATTTCTGGATTCAATTGCAAGAGCTGTCGCATATATTGGATCATGTACCCCTTCAGATATTCTCTCATGATATTGGCCTTGTAATGATACTTTTTTTGATGGAGTGATATCTATTGATGACCATCCTGCTAATAATTTATGGCCAGCCATTATCCTCACTCTCCTTAATAATTATAATTCTATCTTATTTTTAATAAATCTTCATTATTTCCAAAATTTCCTCAGTTCGATTTATTAAATTCTAAATTTTGTCTTAAGACCTCCTACCATGACTTCGAATTCACCTGGCTCAACAACTTCTTTCATGTTTCTATCAATAATTGATAAATCTGATTGAGGTATTTCAAATAGAACTTCTATTTCTTCTCCAGGTTTTAGATTAATCTTTTTGAAGCCTTTTAACTCTTTTACCGGCGTGGTAACGCTACTAACCAAGTCATTAATATATAGCTGTACAACTTCTTTTCCTTCTCTCTTTCCGGTATTTTTCACTTTAACACTTATCTTTACATTCTCATCACCTTCAACTTTTTCATTTAAAACTTTCAACTCTGAGTATTCAAAAGTAGTGTAACTTAAACCATAACCAAAACCGTAAAGAGGTTCAGTGTCAAGGAATACATAATCTCTTCCTGGTCTTTCAGGAGTTCCCGGTTTTTTATAATATCCTCTGGCTGAAGGTTTATAGTTATAAAAAACAGGTATTTGACCTACATGTTTTGGAAAAGATATTGTAAGCTTTCCTGATGGATTAACATCACCAAATAGTACTTCTGCAATTGCAGTACCACCTTCCTGACCCGGATACCATGCTTGCAGTATTCCATAAGCATTGTCATTTATTGAACCAAGCGTTACCGGTCGTCCGGTGATCAAAACAACTATAGTTGGTGTTCCGGTCTTTATGATTTCTTCTATCAGCTGTTGCTGGACACCAGGCAAAATAAGATCATGACTGTCATATCCTTCTCCGCAAAGTATTACATCATCTGTTTCTTTTCCCCAGCCAATTCCATAGCTCTTTATACTTGTTTCTCCGACGAAAATAATTGCAACTTCAGAGTTTTGTGCAGCTTCTATAGCTTCTTTGAATCCGCTTTTGTCAAGTTCCCATAATCCACAGCCTTTTGCATAGTTAATTTTACATTTATCGGAAAGTATATTCTTAATACCCTGCAGAGGTGTTACAATATCATCATTTGGCAAGCTATAATCTCCTATTTCTCCCCTCTCTGCAATTGGACCAATTACTGCTACTGACTTAATATCCTTGCTTAGTGGAAGAATATTGTCTTTGTTCTTTAACAGCACAATTGATTCTCTCGCAGCATCAAGAGCAAGCTTTTTATGTTCATAACACTTATAGTATTTCCTGGCTTTTTCTTTATTGCCATAAGGATTATCCATTATTCCTGTGAGAAATTTTACCCTCAGTATTCTTGTAACTGCCGTATCAATAATTTCTTCCGGCACAGTTCCATTTTTCACAAGCTCTATCAGGTTTTCCCCATAACAACCAATTGAACCTGCTTCAAAATCCATACCTGCTTTAACTGCCAATTCTCCTGCATGTTGAAAGCTTTCAGCAATCCTGTGGGTACTATAAAGCATATGTACAGCACCATAGTCTGAAATTGTCATTCCTCCAAATCCAAGTTCATCACGAAGAATATCTGTTAAAAGAAACTTGGATGAATGAACAGGGATACCATCTAATTCACTATACGCAGGCATAACCGCCAAAGCTCCACCTTCTTTAATAGCTGCTGCAAAAGGTTTCAAATAAAGCTCTCTTAATTGTCTTTCTCCAGCGCTGACCGGAGAAATATTTACACCACCTTCAGGTGCAGAATGTGCAACATAGTGCTTAATAGCGCAAGCTATCATTTCATCTTTCGGTCTGTCTTTATCTCCCTGCATTCCTTTTACAACACTTAATCCCATTTTAGTTACTAAATAGGGATCTTCTCCGAATGCCTCTTCTACTCTCCCCCATCTTGGATCTCTAGCTAAGTCAAGATCAGGAGCATTTGCTAAAGAAGTACCAACAGCACGTGCTTCCTTAGCAGAAGCTTCTGCAATAGCTTGAACTAACTCGGTATTCCACGTACAACCTAATCCTATTGCTTGAGGGAATATTGTAGCTTCAGGTGCAAGATAACCGTGGAGTGTTTCTCCCACAACTATTGCCGGTATCCCTGGCTTTGTATTTTCTTTAATATAATCCTGTACCTCTTTTATTAATTCAATATTTTTCTCAGGTTCAAATCTAAGATCCTGGATGCCACCGATACTATAGCCTTTGAATACTTTATCCGCTTTCTCTTTTGAAAAATTTCCCTGCTCGTCAATGAACAGGCTGCTAGGTATCATACCCATTTGCCAGACTTTTTCTTCTAATGTCATTTTTGTAAGCAATTCCTTGATTTTTCTTTCCACTTCATTATTATAATACTTATTATTCAAAGTAACTACCTCCCATTAGTACATTAAATTAACAACTCTCGTTCACTTACGAATTTATTGGAAGTCCCGTAGTACCCATACTGAACAAGGTTGATATTATAATTTTACACTAGTATTAAATCCTTGTGTTTGTCAACAGCTGAGAAAAATTTACCTAAGCATTCATTTTTCATTACAGTTAGTTTCCCATTTCATAGCCGGTCAGTGGAAATACAATCATATAATCTTTATATCCAGTATCTTACAAATGTCCTTTAAAACTTCCGTATTATCCCCATAAGTTACAATATAATGCTGACCCATTACTTTCTGAGCAAAATCATCTATATATGTATCCAAAATAACTTCAAGACTTGGGAGCTGTGGTGCAGGCGGTTCCCAACCTACTTCTTCCCAACTTCTTGGAGTAACTGCCGTACCTGTTACAATATGCATTACATATTCATTGCCCGAGTGTCCCAGTCTGGCCAATGTTACCTTGCCTGTCTTTACTTTCGAAACATTTAATATACCTTCACTTAACTTACCAAAACTTGTTGGACGTACTGTTAAAGGACCGTCTATAACATCAATGGGAACATAATCAGGTACTCCTATAAGCACTCTGTCTTTCATAAACTCGTAGAATTCCATATATGCGGAAATTTGTCCTGTTGCATAACCGGTTATTAACTGTGTAACCGCACCTAATGTGTCATTTTCCGGTATAGTATATTTTTTCAGTTCATTTGCTATAAGCATAAAGATTAATGAAGGTGGGAATTTTAAAAGTTTTTTCATTCCATCAACATCAATTAATGATACGGCATCATATCCGCATTCTTCTATTTTTTCTTTAATTGCAAGATAAATCTTAACTCCAAACTTTAAAGATTCATGATTAGGTTCTTTTTGAAATTCCCATTCTTTTAGAATTTTTTCAACAATCCTATGTACTTTTTCTTCATTTATATTCTCCATTCTTTGCATTACTTCCAGCATTTCAAAGAACTCAACTTCCACGCCGATTTTAGCTTTTAATGATACTCCGTCAAACATTGTTGCATAAAGTCTCATGTCCCGATAACCCATCTGACCTACTTTACTTCTTTTCAATTTGGCAACTGTAGTTGCTGCTTTGGCAAAAGTAATTATTTCATCAATTTTAGAAGGTGAATCCGGAAAATCATAAACATACTTAAATTTATAGCCCATATCTTCCATTGGCTTTCTTAATGCAGTAGTTCCTGCCTGACCTGCTGTAGTAGCAAGCCTTCCATTTCCGTCTTTACTGTTACCTGCTAATCCCCATAATACCATAGGTTTTTCTTTGAACTCACTTATTACTCTGATTACTGTATGAGATGGAATCCATCCTGTAATGCAAACCATTAGTAAATCAAAATCATCTTTCTTCAGATCTTTGATTGCTCTTTCTGCTTCCAAGCCTTTTTCATCATCAATAACAGAACCTGTAGTAACAAGTTCAAATCCGTTTTCAATAAGCAATTGTTTAGCATCATTTGTTTTTTTGTCAACCACATCCCTAGGTGTGTTAATTTCCCCGAAACCTACAAATCCAGCTTTGTACATTTTCTGTGCCTCCTATTCTACTACTCATTTTATTAAATCTTATATTAAATCAAGTTAACTTACTTAAAATTTAAGTTAACTTTTAAATACATATAATGTATAAAAAACATGTCATTTCACAAAGTATACCTTTAATATTTTTTATTCTTTATCTATATAAAACATTATGCAATTAACCTACTATTGCTCAATAAAGATGTCCTATGCTTTTGTAGATTTTTTTGTACTTTTCATATGCTTCTTCATATATGGCAGCATTCGCGGCATTAGGATAATATCTTTCTTTTATCTTCACGCATTTCTTACAAGCATCCTCAATATTTTTGAAAACACCTGTACCTATTCCTGCAAGTATTGCAGATCCCAAAGAAGTGGTTTCAGTATTTTCTAGAGTAATTATTTCTTTACCTGTTATATCTGCTTTTATTTGATTCCATAATGAACTTTTTGCACCACCACCCAAAGTTCTTATCTCTTTAATCTCTATGCCAAAGCCCTCTGCAGTTTCAATATGCTCTCTTAACATAAAGCCTATTGCTTCCATTATTGCCCTGGCAAAATGAGCTTTTGTATGGTTCAAAGTAATACCAAAAAATACTCCTTTTGCTCTTGGATTAAAGTATGGAACTGCTGACCCACTAAAATGTGGCAGTAAGATTAAACCGTCAGAACCTGGATTTATTTTGGCTGCTTCACAATCTATTTGTTGAAATATTGTACTATCGCTATTTTTATTATATTTATTATCTTCAGGAATATTATGGTCACAGTTATTACTCATAATTTCATGATTTTTATAGAAATTATCTTTATACCATTCTAATATCACACCTGCTGTCTGAGACCAAAATAACAAACTATATTGATTATGGTTATTAATTAAAACATTTTGAATATTAGATCCGGAACCGCTTTTATCCAATAGTGCATTACAATGACATGGTATACGATATTGCTCACTATATGGTATAGGATTTTGTATATTCACACACACAGCCAAGCATGTGCCTGTAGACTCAGATATAACTTCGGAATATATATTACCTGCCCCTATGGCTCCTGCCATTTGATCCAGAGCACCGGTTACCACTATTGTGTTTTTGCTTAGCCCGGTTTCTCTTGCAGCTTCGTCGGTTAAACTATCAATTTGTATACCGGAGTCTTCTATGTATGGTAATTGTTCTTCCGTAATACCTATGAAATCAAGGATTTCTTTCCACCATTCCCCTTCTCGTATATCAAAATATAAAGTAGAAGATATTAGTGATTTGTCTGTTACATACTTGCCTGTCAATTTATAATTTATGTAATCTCCGACAAGAAGATATTTTTTTGTTTTTTCAAATATATGTTTTTCGTTCTTCCTCAACCATAATATTTTTGTTGCAGGCCAGGTTGCAGCTACTTCCGGTTGACCTGTCCTATTAAAGATTTCTTCCATATTAAAATTATTTCTAATCTCCTCTGCTTCCAGAGTAGATCTATTATCCAGCCATACTATTGCTTTTCTTAAAGGTTCACCTTTTTCATCAACGCATATCAACGTTTCACCCTGACTGTCTACACTAATAGCTTTAATATCTTCAGGATTAATTTTTGATATGCTTAGAATACCGGCTATGATATTTTTAAAAGCTTTCCAATAAGTTTCTGCATGAATTTCAACTTCAAACTTACTCTGGGTAATTAAATCGTAGTTTTCACTTGCAAGACATACTTTATTTCCATATTCGTCAATTAGGATACCTTTCATAGAAGTTGTACCCGCATCAATACCAATTAAATATTTCATAATAAAGTCACATCCTACATATAAATATCTCT
>DUMC01000009.1 GCA_012840075.1 Clostridiaceae bacterium
AAAAGAATTTACCTTTCATCACCTCATATGAGTGATGAAGGCTATGAGATGCAGTACATAAAGGAAGCTTTTGAGACAAACTGGATTGCACCGCTTGGACCAAATGTAGACGCATTTGAAAAAGAATTTGCTGCTAAGATAGGTGCAAAACATGCAGCAGCATTGAGCTCCGGAACTGCAGCAATACATATGGCACTAAAAGCGGCAGGAGTTGAAAAAGGTGATATAGTATTTTGCCAGGACTTGACATTTGCTGCTACAGCTAATCCGATAATTTATGAAAATGCGACTCCTGTTTTTATAGACAGCAATTATGAAACTTGGAATATGGATCCGGAAGCTTTAGAAGCAGCTTTCGAAAAATATCCAAATGCTAAGGCTGTTTTAGTTGTTCATTTGTATGGCCTTGCAGCTGATATGGACAAGATTATTGAAATTTGCAGAAGGTATAATGCAACTTTAATTGAGGATGCTGCTGAGAGTTTAGGCACTAAATATAAAGGAAAATATACGGGAACATTTGGAGAATACGGTGCATTTTCATTTAACGGGAATAAAATCATCACAACGTCTGGTGGCGGAATGCTTGTATCTGACAATGAAGAGAGAATAGCTAAGGTAAGATTTTGGGCTACCCAGGCTAGGGACAAGGCAAGACACTATCAGCACAGCGAGTTAGGCTACAACTATAGGATGAGTAATGTTGTTGCAGGTATCGGCAGGGGACAGCTAAAAGTGTTAGATCAGAGAATAGCTAAGAAGAAGTACATATTTGAGTATTATAAGAGAGAACTTAGTAAATTAGAAAGCATAGAATTCATGCCTATTAATGAATGGAACGAGCCTAATTATTGGTTATCATGTATCATTTTAAATGGACATGTTAGACCGATTGAAATTATAGAAGCTCTTGAGAAGGAAAACATTGAAAGCAGGCCAATCTGGAAGCCTATGCATATGCAGCCGTTTTATGCTGATTATGACTTTATTGGTGAAGGTGTTTCTGAGAAGATTTTCGAAAACGGTGTTTGCTTACCAAGTGATACAAAGATGACGGATGAGGATTTAGGAAGAGTTTGTGAGATTATTAAGGGGTTGTGGAAGTAATATGCAAAATGAATTAAAACCAAATACACAATCTAATGTAAATGTGACTAAAAAAGGTGGTTTATATCAAAGATATTTTAAGAGACCCATGGATTTTATATTATCACTAATTGCAATTATAGTATTGTCACCTGTGATGTTGATTATAGCTATATTAGTCAGAATTAACTTAGGTAGCCCGGTTATTTTTAAACAGCAAAGACCAGGTTTAAATGAAAAAATATTTACATTGTATAAGTTTAGGACTATGACGAATGAGAAAGATGAGAATGGAAATTTGTTGCCTGATAGTATTAGACTTACTAAGTTTTGGAAAGTTTTTAAGGAGTACAAGTTTAGATGAACTACCGGAATTATTTAATATTCTCAAAGGTGATATGAGTATTGTGGGACCAAGACCTTTATTAGTGCAGTACTTGCCGTTATACAATGAACATCAGAAAAGACGTCATGAAGTAAGACCTGGACTAACTGGATGGGCACAAGTGAATGGGCGGAATTCTATAAGTTGGGAAGAGAAATTCGATTTAGATATAGAGTATGTAGATAATGTGAGTTTTCTTTTGGATTGGAAAATAATATTCTTAACTTTTAAGAAAGTTATTGTAAGAGAAGGGATTAATCAGGAAGGTCAAGCTACAATGGAGTTTTTTACAGGGAGTAAGGTGGAAAGCATAAAATGACTGAATTAAATGTTTTAATATTAAGCGCAGGTAGACGAGTAGAATTAATTCAATGTTTTCAAAAAGCTGCACAAAAACTAAATATAAGAAGTAAAATAGTGGCAGCAGATTGTTCTGATACTGCTCCGGCTTTGTATTTTGCAGATAAAAAATATAAAGTGCCACGAATTTTTGATCCAAATTATATAAGTTCTATTATAGATATTTGTGTTATTGAAAATATTTCATTAGTAGTACCGACTATAGATACTGATTTGTTGTTACTTTCAAAAAATAAAAAAAACATAGAAGAAAAAACAAATGCAAAAGTATTAATATCAGACGAAAAGGTAATTGAAATTTGCAGAGATAAGATTAAAACTCATAAATTTTTAGAAGAGAATAACTTTGGTGTTCCGAAAATGTATACAGAAAAAGAATTAGAAAGTGATGATGTAAAATATCCATTATTTATTAAACCAAAATCAGGAAGTTCAAGCATTAATGCATTTAAAGTCAATAATAAAGATGAACTAGATTTCTATAGAAGAATGATAAAAGAACCTATTGTTCAAGAATTTGTAGAAGGAGAAGAATATACAGTTGATGTATTCGTTGATTTTGAAGGCAATGTAATAACAGTAGTACCAAGGCTTAGAATTGCAACTCGTGGTGGTGAAATTTCAAAAGGAAAGATAATTAAAGATAGAGAAATTATTGATGATGTTATTCGTCTTATTAAAACATTGAAACCAATAGGGCATGTAACAGTCCAATTGATGAAAACTAAAGAAGGTATTAAGTATATAGAAATAAACCCAAGGTTTGGTGGGGGAGCTCCAATGAGTATTCAGAGTGGCGCAGATTCATGTGAAAATATTTATAGAATTTTAATGGGACAAGAACTTAGCTATAATGAAAATTATAGAGAAAATATTATATTTTTGAGATTTGATAGTAGTATATGTATTGATGAAAACTGGAAGATTGTTCGATGGTAAAAGCAGTGATCTTTGATTTAGATGATACTTTAATATCTGAAAAAGAATATATAAAAAGTGGATTTAATCATATTGCTGAAATTATAAATAGTAGATTTGCAATAGATAAAAAACAAGTATTTGATGATTTAATGAGTATTTTTGAAGAAAGTCCGCAAAATGTGTTTAATAGATTATTTGATAAATATAAGATCAAGTATTTAAAAGAAGATATTCTTAATTTAGTTAAAGAGTATAGAGAGCATTCTCCGAATATTAAATTTTTTGACGATGTTATACCTTGTTTAATGGAGCTAAAGAGCCTAGAAATTAAAGTCGGTATTATCACAGATGGATATGCAATAACACAACGTAAGAAACTAAAAGCTATTAAAGCGGATTTATATTTTGATGAAATTATTGTAACAGATGAACTTGGACGGGAGTTTTGGAAGCCGCACCCTAAGTCTTTTGAACTTATGAAAAAGAAATTTAATGTTATTTTTGAGGAGATGGTTTATGTAGGAGATAATGTATTGAAAGATTTTATAAGTGCTAATAAATTGGGAATTAAGACAGTTTTGATAAAGAGAAAAGATGGGATTTATTTAAACTTAGTCAAAACAAAAGCACATGAATATTTAGCTAAATATGAGATCAATACATTGCATGATCTTACTGGAATAATAAATTCAATCTAAAAAGATAGTAGAATTAATTATTACTATATTTTGTCTATTTATTAATATTATCTAGTTTATCTCCAAAAAGGTTTATTAATAAAAAAGTTTTTTTAAAATTTTAGACACTTAATAGTAATATTAAATTTACTTTAAAAGTGTATAGAAAAATGTATATAGAAAAAAGATTACTTATTTAATCAAAAACATTTTTAAGTTCATAGAAGTTCTTTATTATATTTTCATATTAATTTACAAGAATTAGTGAATAGAAAATTGATCTCAATATACTAAAAGAGGTAATATCTGAAATTTATAAACAATTTGAAATAATGAATCTAATTCAGAATGGAGGTACTGATGTGAAAATTGTATTCTTTGCAAGGGAAATTAGAAGAGCTGGTACAACTACTCATATGTTTACACTAGCTAAATATCTAGTAAAAAATGGTCATAAAGTAACTATTTTTAGTTATTGGGATGATAATAAAGTAGGGGATTTTATTAAAAAATTTAGAGAAGAAAATATTGTATTACGATATATTCCTTTTCCCAATGATGATGATCTTGAATCGAAAGGGATTCCAGTTAAGCTCGTTCTACTAATTAAACTTTTACTTTCATTCATTATAGGATTCTTTTTATTATTTAAAGAAAAACCAGACATTATCCATGTTCATTTTCCAGTAACATCTTTTATTGCAAATGTGTATAGGAAAATAAAAGGAACTCCGATTGTTATAACTCATCATACTGGGAACATGAGACCTATGTTCCTTTACGCGAAAGCTGATGAAGTGATTGCAGTTAGTAGTGAAGTTGCAGAAACAGCCAAAAAAGTATTTACTTATCCAGCAACAAAAGTAAACATTGTTTTTAACGGGATAGAGGAAGATATTTTTAATGTTTACACTAGTGAATGCGAAAAGCAAGCACTGAGAACTGAACAAGGCTTACCGAAAGATGATGTTATCTTGCTTTATGTTGGAAGTATTGAATATAAAAAGGGATTAGATATACTACTGAAAGCATGTTCTATTGTAAAAGAAAAATTAGAAAATAAGAAATTTAAAACTATTATATTAGGTAGTGGTGATGATGAATGGTTTAATGAGTTAGTTGTAGAAAATAAAGTAGAAGATATTATTATAAGAAGGCCTTTTCAGAATCCGATTCCTTATTATAGGTTATCAGATATTATGGTTTTGCCTAGTAGAGTTGAAGGATTTGGTTTAGTGTGCGTAGAAGCTATGATGTCTGGTCTTGTAACAGTGAGAAGTAATGTTGAAGGAGCAGCCGATCAGATTCAAAATGGAGTTGATGGTTTTATTTTTAACAACGAAAATGCAGAAGAATTGGCTGATATAATATTGAATCTTATTGAAGATGATTTATTAAGAAGTAAAATAGCAAAATGTGGTCAAGAAAAGGCATTAAAAAAATTTACTGCTAAGAAGATGTTTGAGGATACTGTGAGAGTATATGAGAAAGCAATAAAAAAATGTTAAAAACTTCGTGAGGGAGTATTCCTATAATAAAAAATAGCGATCTTTGAAAAAAGAATAACCTCACGGTAGAATATAAATGTGGTTGGCAAAATTAATAAGAACCACAAAATATAAATCTACGTGAGGTGTTCAATATGAAGTATAAACAAAACTATAAAATTAAGCAAGTTACAGAAAACACATTAGTAGTAGGTGTAGATATAGCCAAGAATGAGTATTATGCGAGAGCTTTTGACTGGAGAGGTATTGAGTTGGGCAAAACAATTAGTTTTAAATCAAATTATAGTGGTTTTGCAAAATCTTAGAATGGGCAAAAGAAATAGCAGAAAAGAATGATAAAGACAAAATAATAGTTGGCATAGAGCCAACGGGACATTATTGGTACACATTCGCAAAAGCTGTGGTAGACGAAGGCATGACTGTAGTTCAAGTTAACCCATCTCATGTAAAAAGAACAAGCGAGCTTGATGATAATACACCTAGCAAAAGTTACAGGAAAGATCCAAAGACAATAGGGATGCTAATTACACAAGGTCGTTATCAGATACCATACTTGCCGAAAGGGATATATGCAGAGTTAGGAAGGCAAACAATCTGCGAGAAGAATGGTTGAAGAAAATAAATTCTATAAAAAAGCAGAAGTAGGTTAAGGGCATTATTATTTAGAGCAATGCTTCCATTGGTAGCAAAAAATGCGGAGTTTAGAGCTCTGCATAGATATAATATAGATATAATACAGAAGAAAGAAAAGATCCTCTTAGAAAGATGCAGTCTATAATAGCGTTATGTGGGAAGTTAATAAGGATAATATATACGCTGGTAACAAAGAATGTAAAGTATGATCCTGAGAAGATGCTAGGGGATATTCGTAGAGAAGAAGCAACTGTAGCAGCAAAGAGAGAAAAAATAACAGATCAAAGTATGAGGAGAATAAGTTATTAACAACCTGTTTAAACTGCATCAACTGTCAAGAGCAGTAATTACGTCTCCGCCGGGCGGACTTTTGATAGTAGATGAAGTATAAGACAGGTATAAGATAAAAAAGTAAAAAAGCTTTATGGAGGAATTTGAACTTTGAAAGAGAGAGAGGCGAATAGTCAGCAGGAATAAAATCCAGGAGGGCGCATAGATGATCCAGCTAAGGAGCAAAGCTGACATCCGCCTCATGGATAGACAGAATGAAGGAATTTAGGCTACGAGCTAGTGAGACATGGGAGATTATGTCACCTGAGAAATGTGAAGAAAATGGTGCCGTTATAAGGAGAAAGAAAAGGACATATTATATAAAGCTGCCATTTTAATGGAGTATTCAGGTATAATTGTATCAAAATGTTATACAATCATGAGGAAATCTCTTTAGAAAATTCATATTCTAAGAATGAGCGAGAAAAATTAAGAAAATTAAAGATAATAAAGGGATGGATTTAAAATGAATTTGTTTATAAAGATTTTATTTTATATAAGTGCATTTATTATATTTTGGGCAATGATAGGTTATCCTTTTTCATTAAAGTATATTGCGAAGATTTATAAAAATCGTACTCTAAAAAAAGATTATTCTTATAAGCCAACAGTTACAGTTATGGTAGTTGCGCATAATGAAGAAAAAGTGATATTAGAAAAATTGAATAATATAATTGGACTCGATTATCCACAAGATAAAATTCAATATTTAATTGCTTCAGATAATAGTACTGATAGAACAAATGAAATTGTTAAAAGGTTTATATTAGAACATCCAGATAAAAATATTAGGTTATATGAGGTGAAAGAGCGTAAAGGAAAAACTAATGCTCAGAATGAAGCACAAAAAACAGTTACTACCGAATATTTAGTTATGACTGTGCAAATTCTATATTGGACAAAAATGCTGTTAAAGAGTTAATGGCATCCTTTACTTCGAATGATATTGCATATGTTTGTGGGAAACTAGAAATAGTAAATCAAGATGCAAGTGCTGTAAGCGCTGCAGAAGCTAACTACTGGGATAGAGATTTAGCTATACGTGAAATAGAGAGTAGGATACAAACTATAACAGCTGGTAATGGAGCCTTGTACGCATGTCGAAACATTGATTATTACAACTTTGACCCTATACAATGTCATGATAGTGCAATGCCTCTTTATTATGCATTACAGGGCAAGAGAGCAATAGCTAATCATGATGCAATAGCGTATGAAAAAGCCGGAGAAGTTATAGAAGATGAATTCAAACGTAAAGTAAGAATGAATAGAAATATACTTAAACGTATTTTGCCGGATGTCAGGATTTTAAATATATTTAAGTACAGATGGTTTTCGTATTTTTATTTTGGTCATAGGACTTGTAGGTATTTATTGTGGATTTCGCATTTAATTGTTTTAATAACCAATATGTTTCTATTACAAGAATCATGGTTGTATATATTAACTTTTATAGGACAGATATTGTTTTACTTATTAGCTTTAGTTAGAGCTATTAAAAAAACGAGCAATAAATACTTAACTATGATATATTATTACACTGTCACTATAATAGCTCAGTGGGTTGGAGTTTTTAATATACTAACAGGTAAAGCGAAACCATTTTGGGAAAAGGCTGAAAGTACAAGATAAACAAGTGATTGATTATGAAGAAAATCCAAAGAAACCGTAGTCAAATTTGTTACTACAACAAGCTGCATAGAAATTGTTTATTTCCACAATCAATAACTTATAAATCATAAATGATTAGGTACGGAAAGTTATCAATATAAATAATATACAAACTTGTATAATAATTAAAAATTAAAAATTGACAGATAGATTATTTATCATTGATGGTAAGCGAGCTGTAGAAAGGAGTATATATTAATGATAAAAAAGGCTGTAATCCCGGCGGCGGGCTTGGGTACTCGAATGTTACCACTTACCAAAGTACAGCCTAAGGAAATGCTACCTTTGGGAAGTAAACCATGTATCCATTATATAATTGAAGAGTTAGCAAGTGTAGGAGTTGATCAGATATTAATAGTAACAGGATATAAAAAGAGAGCAATTGAAGATTATTTTGACAGGGATATTGATTTAAGCAGGTCACTAGCAGCATCAGACCAAAAAGATCTACTAGAATTTCTGGATTATGAAAATCTGAATATACAATTTTTTTATACAAGACAAAGTTTACCTAAAGGTTTAGGGGATGCTGTGTATCACGCAAAGAATTTTGTTAATGGAGAGCCATTTATTATTGCTCTCGGAGATTCTGTTATATATTCAAGGGAAGAGGAACCTTTGTTAAAAAGAATGATAAATTTTTTTGATAAAAAGCCTAATTCATTTGTAGTTGCTACAAGGCACGTAGAATTATCAGATGTTCAGAAATATGGAATTGTAAAGCCGAAAAATAAAATCGATGAAGAAATATTTGAAATTGAAGATGTAATTGAAAAGCCATCTCCAATAAATGCTCCTTCTACATTAGCTTTTGCGGCTCGATATATAATGCATCCTAATGTTTTTGATGCACTTGAAAGAACTAGTCCTGGCAAAGGTGGAGAAATTCAGCTTACTGATGCTATCAGGTTATTGCTAAAAGAAGGAACTAAAGGATATGCTATAAACTTAAGAAAAAATGAAAAAAGATATGACATTGGCAATATGGCATCTTTTTACGAAGCATTTGTAGATTTTGCCCTTGCAGATGAAAAGTATGGATATAAGTTAAGACAATATATTATAAATAAGCTTAACTTATAATCTTAATTGTTTAAGCTTTTTATTTATAAAATCCATAAATCTTTAATAAAGTTGGGCTTTTTGATTGTATTAATTTTACCTAAATTATTATATAGATAGGTTGTGTCAAATATGATAAAAGCAACAGCACCAGGACGAGCAAGTATTATAGGTAATCCTACGGATGGCTACGGTGGAACAGTAATTTCCTGTTCAATAAAAAATAGAGCAGAAGTTACTATTGAAGAAAGTGAAGAGCTTATTTTAGTAAATCAATTTGGAAGTACAATTCTTAGATGGAAGAATGACTTTGAAAACAAAAATGACTACTTTGATATAATTAGAAGTGTTTTAAGATTTCTAAAATTATATAATCTTAAAGCAAAAATTACAGTAAAAACAAATATACCAGTTCAGGCAGGTTTAGCTGGTTCAACAGCTATTTTGTCTGCGACTCTTTCTGCAGTTCTAGCTTTCATTAAAGAAGATGTAAATAAATATGAACTTGCAGAAATGAACAGGGCAATCGAATTAAATTATCTGAAATGCCAGTGCGGGTATCAGGATGCTTATATGACAACTTTTGGAGGTTTAAATTATCTTGATTTTAGAGGAAAGGAATATTATAAAGACTTATATAGTGAACAATATGCTGTAGTAGAAAATATATCTGAATATGTGAAAGTGCTTCCTTTCGTTGTAGCTCATACAGGTATAAAACATCATTCAGGCAATTTTCATAAACCATTAAGAGAAAGATGGCTAGAGGGAGATAAGGACGTTATAAACGGGTATATTGAAATAGCTAATATAGCTAGAGAAGCAAAGAAAGCATTAATAAAAGAAAACTGGAAAGAATTAGCATATCTAATGAACAAGAACCATGAGATTCAAAACAGTTTAGCTTATTCAGGAGATCAAAACCAATATATGATCAAAGTAGCGAAAGAAAATGTGTCAATAGTCTGTGAAAATGTCACCTCAAAAAGGATAATTTTATTCAGTAAAAATGTCACTATGGGTTTTAAAAAATATTACAGAGATAATTTATAGCAAAGCTATTAGAAATTTTGACGCTCG
>DUMC01000086.1 GCA_012840075.1 Clostridiaceae bacterium
GAGGGAGAACTTGAGGCGGACAAAATGGAAAAAAGCGGTACCAATGATAAATGCTCACATTTATGAAATACAACAAATTTTCCAGTTACGTTACTTTAATCAGACACAAAATTCTTGACAACTCTCACTTTATATCACCTTTCGCTTTGTACTTTACATCACCTTGGCATTTTGCGCTTTACATCACCTTGCATTTAACGTCACCTTGTTGCATTTAACGTCACCTTGCCACCCTGCATTTCGTATTACTTTGCCACTTTCCATTTCAAGTCACTCTACTCCTTATATCATTTGGTCTTGTATCATTTGGTCTTGCGTATCATTTCATCCTGCGCCTTACATTTGGATCAAGTGCCTCATCTGTTGAAAAATCATATTTTATATTCAAATTTTCGCTTATCAGTTTTATTAGCACATCAGGTGAAATTATGTTGCAGGGGTTAAATTCATCACTATTAACGTAGTTTATCATCGTTCCTAGTAAATACATAGCTGCCGGATCTGATTCATTAAGATTTAGGGTACATACAAGTAGCTTGCCTTTCCCTACTCCGAGTTCAAAAAGACTTGCCTGTTTGCGTATCAACTTGAATGAGCTAACTACTTCTATTATTGGTTTAAACGGAATATCAAGGTCATTAAACAGTACTGCATTTCCACCTTCTATCATGTTATAAAACTGCCAGTCACAATATCCATCGTGCGGGAAACGGTTCATAAGCGGATGATCTTCTATAACCGTAGCAAGGTTGCCCTGTACTCTTCCGGCTATGGATATCTGAAAGGTTGTTGGTAACACTGGGAAGGGGTTATTTCCAAGAAGGATCACTTTTCCCCCTTTGGCAATAAATTCTATAATATCCTTATTAAGTTCCGATACAATACGAATGTAATTGCTGTCATCATGACAGTAATTGTTATCAACACGAGTGTTGTTTTTAGTTAATTGAAAATTACTGCTAAATTGAGAATTATTACTGAATTGAGAATTATTGCTAAATTGAGAACTTCCGTTATATTGAGAATTACTGTTAAACTGGATACTTCCATTATATTGAGAATTTCCATTAAATTTAGGATTTTTGCTAAATAGGGAATTTCCGTTAAATTGAGGATTTTCGCTAAACTGGAAATTTCCGTTAAATATCAAGTTTCCGTTATACTGAGAGCTTCTGTTAAATTGAGAATTTCCGCTTAATTGGGATTTAATGCTTAATTGGGAATTAATGTTAAATTGGGGATTACTGTTAAATTGGGAATTGCTGTTAATTAGCTGAATTTTGCTAAAAATACTTTTATACTTTTCCAGGATTGAAGATTCAGGATATACCCTCATATTTGACGGTATTGGAGTGAATTCGGGAAATACCCAAAAATCCCATTGATTTGTCACCTCGTATTCTCCGCCGGACAAACGTGCATGGAGTGTCATCTTTGAAGGCTTATCTATTTTAGGTGCCGTAAATAAGATGGTCATTAATTTTTGAATTTTGCCATTGGCGATATTTTTTACTTTTTTCTCTCCCCGTTGATATATATGATGCTTATCATCAGCTAAATACCAAAAAACACTGCCCTCGACAAGGGATTTTTCCCCAAACAAAGATGAATATAAATCTAATGACAAAGTATCTCCTGCATTGAAATTGCGGTTATTGGTACAATCCAGCAATATTACACTTTCACCGTTATATTTCAAAACATCTTCAATGCTTTCACCGGGCTTTAGTTCATAAAATTCATTCATAATTCCGCAAGGGTAACCACTGCGATGCCAGTGATGATCTATGGCACCTAATAAATCATAACCTGCAATATATTTACACATCCTGGCTGTTTCCACAGCATGCTTGCGCAGTATTCTTATCCATGCACATGAGTTCTTATAGTAGAGGGAAGCCCTTTTAAGTAACCCTTCCTTTTTAAGATAACGGCGAAGAGAAGCATACATATCAGATCCGATGCGTGTTCCTTCATAGCGGTGCTCAAGGTCAAGATCCAAATAGCTTCCATGGATGCAGATTTCATGAGACAAACATGGACGCTGATAGATTGCAAGCCGCTCATTAAGTATTCTCCAGTCTCCTTTTGTAGATATGTAGCTTAACAGCCCTAAGGGATATTGTCCAAATACGTCAGAAAATCTCCTTATCCATTCCAGCCGTCCGGGGTTATGTGGAAATGGTTTTTCTACATTCTTCTCTTCTACACCGGATCTATTTAAATAGTATTCTATACCTCTCATTGCTTCCTGGGGATTAAAAAGGGCATCTGGCACAATTTCACGCAAAAGCGCTGCCATTTCTTCAAGCTCTGAAATCTTTTTTTCATCCAGCATTTCTTCATTGCCACAGCAATAAATAACGATGCTGGGATGCTTGCGGCAGGTATATAGAATATCCAGCCATTCTTGTTTTTCAAAACCTAGTGGCGGCTCTACCTGGATCATCATTCCCAGTTGGTCTGCAGCTTCCATGTATTCTTCCGAAGGCACCCATGTGTGAAACCTGAGCCAGTTGAAACCTAATTTTTTCAGCTTTTTGATGTTGCTTCTGTACGTTTCAATATCCCTTGGCGGAGTACATGTCAGAGGGAAGTAAGCATGTTCAGTCGCACCTCTTAAGAATATGGGACGGCCGTTAAGCCGCAATGCTGTTCCTTCACGTTCCAGTAGGCGCAAACCGAAAGTTTGTGTTCGTATATCGATAATTTTGCCATTGTGAATTAGTTTAAGTTCTATATTATATAGTTTGGGGTTTTTATCAGACCAGGGTTCCATTCCGTAAGTGCTTGTTTTCCATTTCAATAATTTTTGAGTTGCAGGCAGTGAGCCTTCAGCTACTATTGAACATTTCTGGGGATCTATAATGCGCCAGTTTAGTATGATATTTTTAATATTTTTAATATTTTTAATATTTTTTTCTTGTCTTTCATCATTTAGTATAACAATTTTATCCTGTTCTTCTCTATTTATTTTAATATTTATTTTAATATTTTTTTCTTGCTCTTCGCTATCTAGTTTAACAGCTTTTTCTTGCTCTTCTCTATCTGGATCTGGACCTAGACTTGAACCTGGACCTAGATCTAAGCCTAAATCCGATATTTCGCCTTTTTCTATCCTAATTATACTATCTATCTTATCCATCTTATCTATCCTATTATTTAAGTCCGTCTTATTTAAATCTCTCTTATCTAAATTTAAATCTTTCTTATCATCCTTATCATTCTCATCATTCTTACCTAAATCTAATATCCGTTCTATTCCGGCAAGCTCAACAAACCAATTTAATTCTTGAATTTCGAAATTTGCTTCGGGATTTGCCGGCACTAGATGATTTTCTTTAGGTGATGTTGGAAACGTAACATACATAGCCGTTGTCGTTATTCCTTTTTCTTCATACTTATTTCCATTGTAATTATTTTCCTTGTATTTATTATGTTTATTTTCATTGTCTTTGCTTTCATGCTCTATATTTCCATATCCTTCATTTTTATTACCATCATTTCCGTCTTTATCATCTTTGTCGTTATAATCTTTGTTAATGTCATCTTCGCTTTTATCATGCTCGTTTCTATCATTTTTGTTTATTTCATATTTGTTCCTTTCATCGTTATTCTCATCAATCGAACATGAATATATATGGCCTGTTACTTGATCCAATCTCCGCTCAACATCTGACCTAAGAAATCTTGGATATATGTAGCAATCTTTTATTCTTGCTTTCCCGGCAACTTTTATGTAAACCGACCTGTATATCCCTGCACTAAATCCTTTAAAACCTCGAATAACACATCCTAATCTATCGGTTCGCGTGTTAGCTACTGCTATTATAATTTCATTTTCTTCTCCATATCTCAAACTTTCTCCCAACGAAACTTCAAATGGAGTTGAATGGCCCAGATGATATTTTATAAGCTCGCTGTTCAGCCACACCCAAGCTTCCAACACTACCCCACCAATATACAGAGTAATTTCTCTTTCTTGCCAATCAATGGGTATGAACACCGTTTTTCTATACCAACCTACTCCCAGTAGGTATGGAAGCGATGCATCAGGTGGCATACTGGCTCCCATGGGATAATCAATGCGCCTATAATTAGGATTAAACTTAGCCGTTTCCCAGAAACTTGAGCTCTGCATACATTCAACATTGTCATCCCAATAGCCTGGCACAGGCATTCTAACTGAAAACTCACTAGCTTTAGGAATTTGGAGCTTTTCACCTTCATAGACATGGTGTGGAGTATACGTAAACTCCCAATCCCCATCCAGGGATATCTTCTGTATATAACCTTTATAGCCTTCATAACCTTCACATTCGTATTCAACCGGCTGTTTACTCATCTATTCTCTCTCCTATCATTAAAAATATGGGGGGACAGTCTGGGGGACAGTCCTGCAATTTTTGCATTTTATATTATTTTAGCAATAAAAAAAGCAAATTTAAAGGATGTCATTTAATTATAAAAGGGGACATATAAAAGGGGACAGTCCTGCTTTTTTTACATTTTACATTGTTTAACAATAAAAAAAGTAAATTTAAGGACATCACTTAATTATATAATAGGTTATTTTAGAGGTTACATTCTGGGTTAATATGAAGAATTACATATGATAATTATTTAAGAGGTTATAAGTCGTTACTCATATATTAAAGGGAGTAATCTAATGGGATAATCTAAGGGATTACTACAGAAATTTTATACTCCTGAAATTTTATATGTATTAGAAAATACTCCTATATTGCCATTAATCGTGCATTAAAGGGCACTCCGACTTTTCTGCAGTTCTTGCATTCATAATAATAGATCTACATTAACATAATTAATATATTTAGCGGTGTATTTAAGGGTTTATTTAATAGTGCAATGAGCTCTCAGAAAAACTCAAGAATCATATCTCTTAAAATCTCAATCTTTTAAGAGCGGTTATTTAACAAAAGCGGTTATTTCGCAGGACTGTTTGTATAAATGCTTTAAAAGTCTCCGGGGCGCATCTTCCAACGAAAGATTTATTAATAGTTAAATAATGTTCACTTTAGAAGTTTTTATATTGTTTGTTGTATATATGTAGTATCTTTCTGTTATTTACCCTCTACATTTTTAAGCATCTTCAAATCTCTTAAATTATGCTTAGTTAAATCCCAAATTTATGTTAATGTACAAATAAATTGTGGTATTATAAATTCATATAAAACATTATTATTTTTGTTAATAAGTCTAAGAAAGTCCCCCCTCTTAATTAAAAATATCATAGGGATTAATCTTAGACTTTTTTATTTTACATTTCAATTGAGAATTTTTTTGTTAATAACATTTATCCATATTAATTTAAAATTTAATAACTATTATATTTTATTAATTTAGAAGGAGTGTCCCCCAATTTTATCCAAATTTTAAACTGTTGTGAATGATAAAATAGAATTGACAGTTTTCGGTCAATAAGATTTTACGACATTTGCCATCATTTGTAAATATGGCAGCTCATTTACTGGAAATTAATCTTCATTTCTTAAAGAAAATATGTGAAAA
>DUMC01000087.1 GCA_012840075.1 Clostridiaceae bacterium
ATACTGGTTTAATACTTTTTCAACCGCCATATTTTTGACTGTTTCATAATAGGTATTTTTATCCATAATTACCAGCCTCCTTTGTGATTTTATTATACACCAGACACAATTTTATTTTAACACCCGACGGCATTACTGAAGCTTTGACCGAATAAGCTGACAAATGTCAAGACCACTTAAGAAGTAAAACATAGGTACTATAGTGTAATTAATAATTACGCATTTGTATGAAGACAAAAAACATCAATAAGGTAGAATAGTAAAAGAAAGGACAACACGATCAAGTTTAAATTTCCAATGATAAAGTATTTGCTAGTATTAGTTAAGGTTAATATTAGTTAAGGTGTGAGCGAAATGAGATTAAAAAAGAACCTGTATATTAACCGAATTATTAACATTTGTTTTATAGCTGCTCTTTTGATAAGTATTGGGTATCAATTTATAACTATCACATATGCCACTCAAAATCAGGCAAATCCCGATTTTATAATAACAATAAACGACAATGGCAGTATATCGAATACCGGGAGTTTGTTTGGTAAAGACTTATGGTATCCTAGTATGGAAAAAGACGGAATAATACGCATCTATAATAACTTTAAAAAGGTAAAGGTTACCGGAATGGGGTTGAATATAACTCTTAACGATTATCAGCGTGAATATAGTAGAGATGAAGTGATGAATTCTTTTTTAAATTCCATGGAGCTTACATTAGAAAAGGGAAAATTTTTAATATTCCAACAGAAGATTTTGGACAGAGTAAAATTTTCTCAATTAGTAAATAACAGCATGAACGATATCTTTAAAGGATATATACTTGAAAAGCCTCATAGTTTCAATATCAGTAAATCCGATTTCATCGATTTAAAATATACATTGCGAATGGATATAAGTGCAGGTCCGGAAACACAGAACATTGATGCAAGTGTAGAGTTTATTTTTGAATTTGAGGAATAGAAAAAAATGGTATAGGGACATTTCTTCATTTTTTCAATTTAATGATATAGGGACGTTTCTTCAATTTATTCAATCTTGACAGATAAAAATTTTTTGATTTATAATTGAAATAAACTAAATACACATCGGATGATTGGTGGGGGAGAGATATCCGGTTCTTGTGCCGGTGTAAGTTTTATTTATATTTTTTGTTATTAATATAGTACTGCTTATTTGTATTAATAAGTTATTTGAATTAATAAGTATCGTATTTTGGACACTGTAAATTAGTGTGTACTAATTATTTTAAGATTATTAATAAGGTATACATAAATAAGGTATACATAGTTATTTTAAGTATAATATGTAAGAGACTTTATTTGAGATACATTTTATGAGGCACAAGAAGCTGGATACACCGAAGGAATAATATTCTCAGGTAAAAGGACTTCACCAGGACGAAACTCTGGAGAGACCGTAAAGGCGCCGAAGGGGCAAAGCTTAATTTAAGCTAATCTCTCAGGCAAAAGGACAGAGGAAGATAAAAAATAATATAAATATAATATATCTTACTTTGTTACTTAGAGGTCATGGCCGTTTCGGACTTGACCTTTATTATTAATATTTAATTGTGGTCGTATTATTAATATATAATTATAGTATTATTAATTAATATAGTAATATAAAATTGTGATTGTCTTACCGTACATATTAAAAGAAATTAATATACAGGAGGATAAAAATAATGAGAGTAATAGTAACAGACAAGATGGCTGATGATGGCATTAAGTACTTAAGAGAAAACGGATTTGAAGTTGATACTCCTTTTGGCATTTCGCAGGAAGAATTGCTGAATGTAATTGAAAACTATGATGCTATTATCGTAAGGAGTGCTACTAAAGTAACGGAACAGGTTATTGAAAAAGGGAAAAATTTAAAAGTCGTTGGACGGGCAGGAAACGGTGTGGATAATATAGATGTGAGTGCTTGCACTAAAAGAGGAATTCTCGTCGTAAATACTCCTGAAGGCAATATCATGGCTGCGGCAGAATTGACTATAGGTTTGATTTTTGCTCTTTTCAGGAATATTCCGCAAGCATACATGGCTGCCAAAAACAATGATTTCAGGAGGAACCGGTTTGTAGGTAATGAACTTGACGGAAAAATCGCAGGTGTTGTAGGACTTGGCAGAATAGGTTCAATCGTAGCTTCAAAGCTGAAAGCCTTAAATATGAAGGTTATAGCATTTGATCCATATGTTACCGAAGAAAAGTTTAATGATATGGGAATAAGAAGATGCGAAACATTAGAAGAATTATTAAGAGAAGCAGATGTTATTACGGTACACATTCCTAAAACCGACAAAAGCCAAGGATTGATAGGAGAAGAGGAATTAAAGCTTGTTAAACCTGGCGTTAGAATAATTAATGTAGCAAGGGGAGGAATTATAGACGAAAAAGCCCTTTACAATGCATTAAAGGATGGAAGAGTCGCCGGTGCTGCTATAGATGTATTTGAAAAAGAGCCAAACTTTAATAAAAAACCTGAGGAGCAGGATTATAAGAATCCATTGCTGGAGCTTGATAATGTTATATATACACCTCACCTCGGAGCTTCAAGTGAAGAAGCAAACCTTAATGTAAGCATTCAGGTGGCAAAATTGGTAGCCGGTGCGTTAAGAGGCGAATTGGTCGCAGCCGTTAATATGCCGCCGATTAAAGTGAGCGATCCCGATATTATTAAACCATATGCTGAATTAGCAGAGATCCTAGGTAAAATATATTATCAAGCGGAGAAAGATACCGTTAAAAAATTGGAAGTAATATACAGCGGTGACCTTGCGGAAAAAGATACAAAAATTATATCAATATCAGCACTGAAAGGTCTTCTGCAAAGTGCCGTTAACGGAAATATCAACTATGTAAACGCAAGCTATATTGCCAAAACAATGGGTATTGAATTAGTGGAGAGTAAGAGCTCCTACTTAGACAAGTATACTAACCTTATTACACTGAAATTTACAACTAAAGAGAGAGAGCTCAGTGTATCAGGTACCGTATTTGCTAAGGATGAAAAGAGAATAGTTGATTTCTTCGGATATAAACTTGATTTTGAACCCACACCTTATGTTATTGCAATACAGAATATTGACAAACCGGGAATTATAGGTCAGATTGGTACCATACTTGGTGCAAATGATATCAATATTGCAGCAATGCAATGGAGCAGAAACAGAAAAGGTGAAAAAGCCGTTGCTTTTGTAAGTGTTGATTGTGAAGTCCCGGAAGAAGTACTTAACAAAGTGAGAAAAATTAATGGTGTATTAAAGGCAACAATGCTGAAATTCTAATAATAAATTCTGATAGCAGGACAGGCATGAATGCATTTATGCATTCATGCCTTATAATTTAATGTTAAATTGTGTGATGAGACTTTATTCAATGTAAGGAAGTTATAAATATGACAGGTATTTTAGTTTTTGTTTTAGGCTTGGTTATCGGAAGTTTCATGAACGTGTGTATTTACCGCATTCCAATAGGTGAATCAGTTTTAACAGGAAGGTCACATTGCACTTCTTGCAAAACAGATATAAAATGGTATGATCTTATACCGGTAATAAGTTATCTGATCCTTGGAGGAAGGTGCAGGAACTGTAAAGCTAAAATATCTGTAAGATATCCTTTAGTAGAATTTATAAATGGCGCATGTTGGTTACTATTGTATAAGTTATTAGGTATTAATTTGCTATTTTTTCTTACATGTATTGCTTTTTCTACTTTTTTTGTACTGGTTTTGATAGTATATGATAATAAAAGCAAATAAATTTTGTGAGATATAAGGAAAATTTGTAAGATATAATAATAAAAAGTAAAAAATAAAAAAGATTACATAAAAAAGTACTTGACAATGGGTATTAGTTTGATGATATAATTAATTATGAAAATCAGCTTGGTTTGACTGAGAGATTTAGTATTTGTTAACATAATATTAAAACTAAATAAGGTAAAAATTTTGGCAAACCAACTGAAAAGTTGGGACGCAAAGTCAGGAGTCTAAAGCATGGAAACATGCTATGATCGTCCGATTGCGAACATTATATGTTGCAATCGGGCTTTTTTGTTTAAATAGCATAATATGCCAAATGCATTTTTAGCAGTATGCATGCAATAGTTTTAATTATTATGTTATCAATTATGTTTCTTTTATATTTTCATAAAAGAACTTTATAATAAAAAATGGGGGTTTATGTATGATTAATTATTTCATCAAGATAATGGCAAAAAATGAAAAAAATGAAAAAGGTTTTACATTAGTTGAATTAATGGTAGTTGTAGCAATTATTGGTGTGCTTACTGCAATTGCAGTGCCGGTGTATAATAACTCACAGAGAAAGGCTAGGTTTAATGCACACTTAGCTAATGTTAGGATTTTGCAGGG
>DUMC01000010.1 GCA_012840075.1 Clostridiaceae bacterium
AATTATGATCAATTTGTAGCGACTCTCAAGTCCATGGGTATTGATGAAGTAATAAAAGTAAGACAGGCACAACTTGATAGATACAACAGCTACTAAATGTTAAAGCAAAAGATTTGAAGATAAGTTTGATAATAAATCCATGTTAAATAAAAATAATCAGGGAGTAACAGCTTGCCTCTCTGATTATTTTATTAAAAGGAGGCGAATGATAAATGAATTTAACCAGCCGTGAACGTATTATGCGTATTATTCAAGGTAAACCAGTAGACCGACCGGCAGTTAAACTATGGGGATTACAGCCTGGCCAGAAACTTTTGCATCCTAATTACAAGCAAGTATATGATCTGGCAATTGAGACTACGGATTTATTTTGCGGGGTCAGCTCTCCATTTGATTTCATTACTGGTGCATCAACTGGTTTTTATGAAATAATCAAACGTCCTAAATCAGAAGAATGGACAGAAGTAGAAACGCTTTTGCATACACCTGAAGGAGTTTTATCAAGCATTAGACTGAAAAGTAATACAGGAAAACCAGGTTATACCCTAACACATTTTATAAAAGAACCTGACGATATTAAAAAGATACTATCAATACCATATGAGCCATATCCTGTGTCGCTTGAAAGTTATTACAAGATGAAACGGGAAATAGGTGATAATGGAATTGTAATGTTTTCTCTGGGTCATGCTGGTTATGCTGTACAGCGACTCATGGGTTCTGAGCTTTTGGCATTGTTTAGTGTAGATGAAAGGGAACTTTTAAAACATTTGATAGAAGTTTTTGCCGAACGTTTGAGAAACCATGTTAAAGCAGCTCTAGATGCAGGTCTAGGGGACAGAGGCAAAGAGGAAGATTTAGTATTTGGATGGGTAGGTCCTGAACTTCTTATTCCTCCGCTTTTGTCATATAAAGATTTCAATGAGTTCTGTTTTGAAATAGATAAGCCTTTGATGGACATGATACATGAAGCTGGTGGCAACATCTGGATACATTGTCACGGGAAAGTAGGACGATTAATAAAGTGTTTTGCAGAAATGGGATGCGATGTGTTGAATCCCATAGAACCACCACCGATGGGGGATATTTCTCTTGAAGACGCTTTTAAAGAAGCAGCAGGTAGGATGGCTCTTGAAGGCAATATTGAAATTCATGAAATTATGGAAGCTTCCGGAGAAAGACTTATAGAATTGATAGAGGATGCTGTAAAAACAGGTGCAAAATATGGACGTTTTATCCTTTGTCAAAGTTCTAACTATATGGCAGTACCAAAACCTCCCGAAACAATGCTCAGGAATCTCATGATTTATGTAAGGTATGGTGTAGAATATGCAAAGAAATATCATTATTGAAATTATTATAGGACTATAAAATAAATAAAATAAAATATACATGATGAAACAATATTAAGTATTATATATTGGTGTCTTTTTGCAAGAGAAATATGTTTTTTTTCCAATGTTGGTCGAATTTAGTTTAAGGGAGGTAATGAATATTGAAAGTTAGCAATCAAAAACTCAAACATGAACTGAAATTAAATAAGTTTAATTCATTATATAAAAATACGGTTCAAAATAAATATTTATTGATATTAATACTTCCTGTATTTATATACTACATTATATTTCATTACTTACCAATGTATGGGGTGTTAATAGCTTTTAAAAACTATCGACCGGGCAAAGGTCTGTTTGCAGGTGACTGGGTTGGTTTTAAGTGGTTTATTTCTTTTTTTAAATCTTATTACTTTCCGAGACTCATTAGAAATACTTTTTTACTCAGTTTCTATGGTCTTTTATGGGGCTTTCCCGTACCGATAATTTTTGCATTAGCTCTTAATGAAGTTAAAAACAGTGTATTTAAAAGAACCGTACAGACAATAAGTTATTTGCCTCACTTTATATCAGTTGTGGTTGTAGTAGGTATGATGTTTAATTTTCTATCTCCTACATCAGGTATTATTAATAATTTTATAAAATCAATGGGAAAAGAACCTATATCATTTCTTAATGATGCAAGATGGTTCAGGACGTTATATATTTCTTCAGGTATTTGGCAGTCGTTTGGTTGGGATTCAATCGTGTATTTAGCTGCAATAGCCGGTATAGATCCCCAGCTATACGAAGCATCGAAAATTGATGGCTGCAATAGAATTCAGCAAGTCTTATATGTTACTATACCCGGTATACTTCCTACAATAATTATTTTATTGATACTAAGATGCGGAAACTTGTTAAGCGTAGGTTATGAAAAGATAATTCTTATGTATAATCCTGCTACATATGAGGTTGCTGATGTTATATCAACATATGTATACAGAAGGGGTATAATCGGTGCGGAATATAGCTTTTCTGCGGCTGTAGGACTTTTTAATTCAGTGGTAAATTTTATATTTCTTTTCTTAGTAAACAAAATTAGCAAAAGAATTGCTGAGATATCTTTATGGTAGGTGGTGAGAATTTTGAGTTTTAAAAAATCTATAGGAGAAAGAGTTTATGAGGCTATAATTACATTTATACTAATCATAGCGATGACAATTACATTATATCCTTTCATATATGTTTTCAGTATGTCAATAAGCGACCCTGCCGAAGTTGCTGCACAAACTGTATGGTTATTACCTAAAGGATTTTCCTTGGATTCTTATAAGATTGCTTTTGAAAACCCTGACTTATGGCGCTCATATTATAATACACTTTGGTATACAGTAGTGGGCACAACTTTAAATGTTTTTCTAACAATTATCGGTGCATATCCTTTATCAAGAAAGAATTTTCAGCTTAGGCATTTTTTTATGGTAGTTATTGCCATAACTATGTTTTTTAGCGGTGGTCTAATACCAATGTTTATATTAGTAAATAAGTTAGGTCTATATAACACCAGGTGGGCTGTAATTTTACCCGGGGCAGTATCTGCATGGAATCTAATAATTGCAAGAGTGTTTTTTCAATCTACCATACCCGATAGTCTCCCAGAAGCAGCGAAGTTAGACGGTTGCTCTGATATAGGTATACTATTTAGAGTAGTCATGCCATTATCAATGCCGATTATTGCAGTGTTAACTCTTTATTATGCCGTAGGACATTGGAATAGCTATTTTAGTGCTTTATTATATTTACCTGATCAAAAGCTTCAGCCCGTGCAGATTTATTTGATGAAAGTTCTAATCGAGCAAACTGAAGAGGCTTTAGGAGGCTTAGAGGACTTAGGTATAAGATCTTCACTTGCAGCCCAGATGAAATACACAATTATAATTATAGTAGTTTTGCCTATCTTGTGTGTTTATCCGTTCTTGCAAAAATATTTTGTAAAAGGCGTGATGATAGGTGCAATTAAAGAGTAAGAACATGCTAAGCATATGCAAAAATGAACAAGTAATAGTAAATCTGCATTATAGTAAATCTGTACTAAAAAATAGTATAATTTTAAAAGGAGGAACAAGTAGGTGGAGAATAAAAAAATAGGTATCGGTATAATTGGACTAGGAGGCAGGGGAGTTCATTTTGGAGGTGAGTTGTTTTCTAAATTCCCTGATTGTCGGATAGTAGGACTTCATGATATATCACAATATAAAATAAATGAAGCAAGGAAAATCCTGGGAGACATACCAGGAACTACATCAATAGATGAGTTTTTAGCAATTCCCGGAATGGATGCCGTTATTATTTGCAGTTCTCCTGCTGCACATGCGAAAAACTGTTTAGATGTCTTATCAGCCAAAAAGCATGTGTATGTAGAAAAACCTATGGCAACAACGATTGAAGATTGTGATGCTATGATTGATGCTTGGAATGGTACTAATGTTGTTTTTATGGTGGGTTTGGAACTGCGTTATTGTACGTTAATGCAGGATATGAAAAAAATTATTGAATCGGGGGAAATTGG
>DUMC01000088.1 GCA_012840075.1 Clostridiaceae bacterium
ATCAGATGCTCATATCACTTGGTATGAAACCTATACCTTTTCTATCCTCACCAAAGTACTTCAGATATGTATTAGTCTTTAGTGATATGTGGAAGGAATGCGGATGGGGAGCAATAATCTATATTGCTTCGATGAGCAATATAGATCCTAATTTGTATGAAGCTGCTAAAATTGACGGGGCAAAGAGATTGCAATTAATTCGTTATATAACTTTACCTTCGATAGCAAGTGTGATAATTGTAATGCTGATCCTCCGACTTGGCAGCGTTTTGGATGCAGGCTTCGATCAGATATATATTTTTTACAGCGTACCTGTTTATGAAGTAGCGGACATAATTGACACCTGGGTTTACAGGACAGGATTGGAACAGTTGAATTTCAGTCTTGGTTCTGCTGTAGGCCTTTTTAAATCATTAATTGGCATGCTTCTGATTATAAGTTCTAATGCCATTGCAAGAAGGTGGGATGAAGGAATATGGTAAAATCATCTTCGGATAAACTATTCGACAGTATTGTGTATGTTATACTGGCTGTAATAGGAATTTGTGTATTATTTCCATTACTGTATGTTTTTTCAGTATCGATTTCACCGCTTTCTGAAGTATTAAAAAGAGGATTCGTCATAATCCCGCGTGAAATTACATTAGAAGCATACGAAAGGATATTTAGTGAATCTCTATTGCCTTCAGCTTTTCGTGTCACTACTTTTGTGACATGTGTTGGTACTCTTATCAGTATCACCTTAACCACACTTCTTGCATATCCACTGAGTAGGAAAGAGCTTCCCGGTCGTGCATTCTTTTTGTTCTTTGTGTTATTTACCATGTTATTTAGCGGTGGTATTGTTCCAACATATATTGTTGTTCGCTCACTTGGTTTAATAAACACTGTTTGGGCTATGATATGGCCTGGTGCAGTATGGACATTCTGTATAATAATAACAAAGAGTTTCCTTGAAAAACTGCCTCAGGAGTTGTTTGAATCAGCTAGAATAGATGGTGTAGGTGAATTTATAATACTGTTAAAAATAGTTATACCACTTTCTATGCCGGTAATAGCAACAGTCAGTCTATTTTATGCAGTAGGTTATTGGAACCAGTTTTTCCCTGGAATAATGTATATTACAAAATCAAATCTTTACCCCTTACAAGTTGTTATAAGACAAATTCTTTTACAAACTCAGGACATGTATAATAATCCCGACGTCAATATACCGACACGTACAATGCAAATGGCTGCAGTAATAGTTGCAAGTGTTCCCATAATAGCAGTTTATCCCTTTGTTCAAAAGCATTTTGTAAAAGGAATGCTCCTTGGCTCTATAAAAGGTTAAGGTCTAACGTCAAAACTAAAATATTTAAACTTAACAAAATAAAAAATATTATAAGGAGGTAGTAGAATCATGCTAAGAAAAATAATTGCTATCTTATTAGTATCGACCATTGTTTTCTCTTTTTGTGCTTGCAGCTCCGGCACAACAACATCAAAAGAGCCAGACACAAGTCAGACAACCCAATCTACCGGTGAAACATCTGAAAAACCAATAACTATTGAGGTGTTTGAAGGTATAAATGTAACATTACCTACACCCGACAAGGATCCTATACTTCAGGAATTGCAGAAAAGGCTTGGTATTACCCTAATAATGAACACTTCCCTGCCGGCAAATGATTATCGTAACCAGTTAAATGTGAGGATAGCAGGCGGTGATATTCCTGATGTTTTCTGGATACTTAGCAGAGCCGATCTTTTAAAGCATTCGAAAGACGGTACAATTTTGAATCTAACTCCTTATATTGACAGGCTTACTGATGTAGTTAAGTTTTTAGGAGAAGAAAATATGAAAGCCGGGTATATTGGTGATCAGCTATATGCAATATCAAAAGCTCCCAATATTCCTTATGGTTCATACTTTTTGAGAAAAGACTGGCTGGACAATCTAGGTTTGGAAATACCTAAAACATTGGATGAATTTATCGAAGTAGCTGAAAAATTTACTTATAATGATCCTGACAAAAATGGAATTCAAGATACTATAGGCTTATCCGGTACTAGTGGTTGGGGGGCTTTTGCTGCTGTATTTGGCGGTTATGCAATTGGGACA
>DUMC01000089.1 GCA_012840075.1 Clostridiaceae bacterium
AAAAGAGTGTGAAAGTAAACAGGTAAATAATGTCACAGATCCTGCAGCAACAACCATTTGGGGCAAATTAGGTGCCTAATATATGAGCTTGTCAAGGTTCAGCTAACTTTGCGTAAGTACTGTTATTAATTATTATAATTCTATAAAAATTGAAAAAAGAGGTTGAAACACATGACAACACTAACTTTTACCAAGTATGTAATGCCTTCTGCTTCCCTGGGTAAACTAAATCCGTTACCCGATTTGCGAAAAACTGCCGATCAACACGCTTCCATTAAATTTGACGAAACAACCATTACAGAGGAAGAAGCAAAATATATGGGGTGGGGACGAGTTAACGGTATATTGCCCTACTTGATTCAAAACGGATATAATCGTAAAAAAAGGCCTAAGGCTTGGAAAGCTGCTGTGTTAGAAAACGACTATCTGCGTGCAACTTTTCTTCCTGATTTAGGCGGAAGGCTTTGGTCCCTCATTGACAAAACAACCAACAGAGAATTATTGCATTGTAATCCCGTATTTCAGCCATGTAATCTGGCTTTGCGAAATGCTTGGATTTCCGGTGGAGTAGAATGGAATATCGGCATTATCGGGCATAGTCCTTTTACTGTAGATCGAATGTTTACCGAGGTATTGACCTTGGATGACGGTACACCGGTGCTAAGGATGTTCGAATATGAGCGTATACGCCGTCTGTTATTTAGGATAGAAGCTATCCTACCTAATGACTCAAAGTTTCTTTTTATAAGGGTGCGTATTGATAACACATCTGAGCAAGACACTGCAGTCTATTGGTGGAGCAATATTGCAGTTAATGAACGCGAAGATGTGCGGGTTCTCGTTCCGGCAGATAAATCTTACAGATGGGGATACAGCAGAAAATTAACTAAAGTTTCCATACCGTATATGACAATAGAAGCCAGTCAGTTACGAGGAGGAGAAGGAAAAACAGGTACCTATAACTGGGACATAAGCTATACTACCCAATTGCCACAGGCTATGGATTTCTTCTTTTATATCCCCAAAGAGCAGAGAAAATGGATATCTGCCGTAGATGGAAACGGATACGGTTTAATACAGACTTCTACTGATGTACTGCAAGGACGAAAGTTATTTGTTTGGGGAATGGGAGCAGGCGGACGGAATTGGCAGACGTTCCTCTCACAGCCAGGCAGTGCCTATATAGAAATTCAAGCCGGCTTGGCGCGTACCCAATTAGAACATCTTCCAATGAAGGGTAGTGCTGTTATAAGCTGGTTAGAAGCATACGGACCTATAAAGGCCGAAGCAGATATAGTCCATGGGAAAGACTGGAATGCTGCTATATCGGAAATTGAAAAGAATCTGGAAAATGCATGTCCTCGCGCATTTGTGGAACAAATGCATGAAAAAGTTAAACAAGAACTGGATGACCGAAAAGGTAAAATAAAAACTATAGGTTCAGGGTGGGCATTGGTTCAGAAAGAACTTTTGAAAGATAAATTCCTGGATGGTGGTATACATTTTCCCAAACGATGCATCGGACATCGCGAAAGGCCATGGCTTAAACTTGCTTATGAAGGTGCGCTTCCTTGCCCGAAAGTGTTAGAGGAGCCAAGCAGTTATCAAATTGGCGATGAATGGGAAAAACTTCTGGCTGATTCCATCCGAAAAGGAGGCAGCCGCCATTGGTATGGTTATTATCAATACGGTGTTATATTAGCTTATAAAGGAAAAATGAAAGAAGCTGAAGAAGCTTTTGATAAATCAATAAAATGTGAAGTTAACCCCTGGGCACTGCGCTGCAAAGCAGTGCTTCAAGATGTGGCAGGTAATACGGAAGAAGCAGCGAAGTTACTTGTACAGGCTGTTAATATGTTACCTGAACGCAACCTTGCCATAGAAGCCCTAACAACTCTCCAAAAAGCCGGAAAAAGCCAAGAAGTTATTCGGTTATATGAAAAATTACCTAAAAATATAAAGGCACTTGGCAGAATCAAAGTACTTCTGATTGAAGCTTTATTAAATGTAGGAGATATTGTTCAAGCAGAACGCATGCTCAATAGTAATATAGTATTGACTGATGTGAGAGAGGGAGAAGTTAAACTTACAGATCTATGGTTCCGCATGATGGCAATGAAACGTGCTAAAGAGAAAGGAATTGAATATAACGATTCTTTGATCGAAGACGTGAAAAAGGAATGCACACCTCCTTCTCACTTGGATTTTCGCATGCGGTAGAATTGTAAGTGTAGAATCCTCGAATATTTTCTGAAATTGCATGATGTATTGTGTTGCATAAATATTTCTTTAATATCGCTTAATGTATTTCTTAAATTTTAATATTGCTTAATATATTACTTTAATATAAATTTTTGCTATAATATATCTTTTAATTATTGCATAAGAAATTGGTGGGATGTTTCTGTGGAATTTATATTGTCCGTAGACGGCGGGGGCACTAAGCTCAGAGCATTGTTGTTTGATGATGAATTTCGGATACTTGGTCAAGGAATGAGCGGTGGAGTTAACATTAATCATACAACACCAGAAGAAAGCCGCGCAAATGTAGTAGACTGCCTTGGCCAGGTTTTCAGCGGGAAACCTAAAATACACATTAACAGGTTATATATAGTCTTTGTAGGACCTGTAAAAATTCTATACAAGGAATTGGAAAAATATGCAACAGTAGGAGAAATAATAAGATTAGGTGAAGCTAAAGCAGGACTGCTGGCTGGAGCTATGAAAGAAGAAGGAATATTGGCATTGTCCGGCACAGGTTCAGATATTTTTTATGTACGCAAGGAATCAGAACTTGGTTCTGTAGTAGGCGCCTGGGGACCCATATTAGGTGATCAGGGAAGTGGTACATGGATAGGGCAAAAAGCTCTGCAAGCCGTAGTTGCAGCTATTGAAGGCTGGGGTGAGCAAACCATGCTTTATGATTTAATCCACCGGGAATGGAAATTGAAAAAAAGCTATGATATGATTCATATTATTCATAGGTCTCCTGCGCCTTTTCGGGTGGTTGCTTCAGTAACGCCACTGGTCGGTAAAGCTGCTTATGCGGGTGACAAAGTTGCTTTACAAATTCTTCGGGAAGCCGGCTTGTTCATGGCAATACAAGCAGACTGTTTGATTCGCCGTGAAAATATTCCTGAAGAGTACCGGCAAATAGTATGTTGCGGTGGAGCGTGGAAAGCTCATCCAAGTATGTTTGCTGCTTTTTGCGAAAAGCTGCAGGAATTATATCCCGGCATTCAGATATATAAACCTTGGTTCGAGCATGTTATGACCGGTCCCGTGAGGGAAATGCTGAGAAAGCAAGTACCTGTGGAAGAAGCTAAAAAAAGGCTTAGCATTTTATTCCCTGACTATATCATTAAATGGTGACTTTACACTGTTTTTATATCAATGATTTTGTATTTATAAATTTATATCATTAATAATATTTATAAATAATATTTATAAAAATTTCTATCATTTAGTTTATATTATTAAAAATGACTATTAAAAGTGTCTATCAAGTAATTCGGATATTTAATAAAAACGACGGCGGAGGTTCTTAAGTTTTTCAAGTTATATTGCCGAATTGTAGTTAAAATTTGACGGCAGTCAGAAAGGAGAGGACTATGGACGCAATTAAAGCTTATTTTGATAATCTGAAAGATATCCTGGAAAAAGTAATTCAAACTCAAAGCCAAGCTCTGCATAAAGGGGCAGAGATTATTTGCAATGCAGTTCTAAATGGAAACAATATTTTTGCTTTTGGTTGCAGTCACGCAGGTCTTCTTGCTTTGGAGCTATATTACCGCACAGGCGGTATGGCGTTGGTAAATCCCATCAAAGCACCAGGGCTTAACCTTGATGTAGATCCCGCTACAATGACAAGCCAAATTGAACGTTTGCCTGAATATGGACGTATCATCATCGATAATCAGCCTATACGTTCAGGGGATGTTTTGATTATCCATTCTGTTTCAGGTCGCAATACCGTAACAGTTGATGCGGCCCTGCGTGCAAAAGAAATCGGTACCACAGTAATTGCGCTGACTAACCTTGCTACGGCCGAACAGGTAAAATCACGGCATCCTAGCGGCAAGAGTTTGCACCACATAGCAGACCTTGTGCTGGATAATTGTGGCTGTCTAGGTGATGCTTCTTTGGAAATCCCCGGAGTGCCCGAAAAAGTTGCTCCGACTTCAACAGCAGTGGGTGCAGCCATGCTCAATGCCATGATTGCACAAGCTATTGCACTCATAACCAAAGCCGGAATGATACCACCGGTTTTTGTATCAGCTAACCTGGATTATGGAGATGAACATAACAAAGCAATGCTGAAAAAGTACAAAGACCGTATTTTCTATATGGGACATAAAAAATAGGATTACTTCCATACAAGTATGAATATTTCTGAAAATTTGAGTACATTTGTGCAAATATTGGCAAGAGTTTGCATTAACATTAACATTAATTCAAATTAGCATTAACTCAAATGAAAAATAAGGAGGTTTACTTAAAATGATGTTACTAGATAGATATTGGACTGAAGTTAATAAACTGTTTGATAAGGTTAAAACCACACAACGCGAGAATATCATCAAGGCAGGGAAATTGATCGCTGAAGCCGTCGATCAGGGGGCATGCGTTCACATCTGTGATTCCGGACATATCGTTGATCATGAATTAATCTACCGCGGAGGAGGACTTATCTTATTTAAAAGGTTTAAATATGATCTTGTAGTCGATAATCCCGTACGCAAACGTGACCGCTCAGATTTAGACACTTCCATGGAAGGTTTGGCCGCATATGCTCTTAAAGCTTCAGGAGCAAGACCGGGAGATGTTTTTATACTGGGATCAGTATCAGGTCGAACCTTTAAAATTGTAGATCTTGCATATGAAGCAAGGAAAATGGGCATGAAGATTATAGTAGTAACCTCAATGGAATATGCAACAACAGTGGACAGCCCACACTCAAGTGGCTTAAAACTTTATGAAATGGCAGATGTAGTCATCGACAATTGTGCACCTGCAGGAGAAGCCCTTATGGAAGTTGAAGGCTTAGAGCCACGCTTGTGTGCTTCATCCGGTCTGACGGCAGCATTCATCCTTTGGAGTGTAACTACAGTAATAGTAGAAGAATTGATGAAACGCGGCAAAACTCCGGGTGTCCTCAAAAGTGCCAACTTCCCCGGCGGTAATGAATATAACAAGAAATATGTTGAACCGCGCTATGAAAGAGAAGGAATATAAGAGGAAGTAGAAGTAATTGTAATAATATCCTCTACTTTAATGAACTTAAACTTAAAGTAGAGGATAAATCTTATTATCTTATCTAATAAAGCTTTCTAATAAAGTTTTATTTTGAATCACGCAGTTTTATTCTGACTCCGCTTATAACGTCACTTAACCCGGTTATTTTATGTTCTTTATTGCTTCTTCGGCAAATTTAGTAGTAACTACCTTTTCGTAAGGTACAGGTTCATCAAGTTCACCGGCGTCTTGGAGTGCTTTTTGCAAGACTTCGAAGTGTTCCTTAAGGAGAACAGGATCTTTTTTCCATGTATTTTGGCTTTTATAACGATTTACTACTGTTACCAAAATCTCATCGTCTGTATCCGGAAAATGAGGCTTAATAGCCTTTGCTATTTCTTCAGGTGTATGAGTCTCTACCCAACGCTGCCCTTTATATATAGCATTTGTAAATTTCTGAATAATCTCGGGATTTTTTTCGATATAACTTTTACTTGCAAAATAGGCTGTATATGGAACTTCTCCGCTGGACTCGCCTAATGATGCTAGGATGTATGCCTTACCTTCTTTCTCCATTTCCGAAGCTGTTGGTTCGAATATAATGACATAGTCTCCCTGGCCTCCCATAAAAGCTCCCGGCATAGCTGCAAACTGCATAGTTGTATCAATATAAACATCTTCACCGGGTTTTAGGCCGTTTTTCCTCAAAACATACTGGAGTATTATTTCGGGCATTCCACCTTTTCTTCCGCCTATAATGGTTTTGCCTTTAAGATCACTCCACTTAAAGTCCGGGTCAGGTTCCCTGCCCATCAAAAAGGTTCCGTCGCCGTTAGTAAGCTGGGCAAAGACTATACTATAATCATCTCTTCCTTCTTTGTAAACATAAATACTTGCTTCCGGACCTGCGAATCCAATATCTACTTCCCCTGTAAGTACTGATGTCATAACCTTGTCAGCACCCTGGCCGTTGAAGAGTTCAATTTCAAGTCCCTCTTCTGCAAAAAATCCTTGGGTTAATGCTACATATTGAGGTGCATAAAAAATCGAGTGAGTAACTTCAGAAAGCTTTATTTTTGTTAATTTCTGCTGCGGGGTCTTTTCTTTGATGCTGCATCCGCTAAAAATTAGAGAAAGACCAAGAAGTATAACTAAAATTAGAGTAAACAAACTTTTTCTACGCATACTCATCTCCCTTTCCTATAAATTAAAATTTTTACTATAAATTGAAGTTTTGCTATCTTTTTTCTTGTTTTTAGAAGTTATTTAGTATAGTTCTTTATTCAGTACTGTTCTTAAGTTGTTGAATATTTTCATGGGAAAAATTGTTCTTTTGGAAACTTAGCAATTTAATATTTTCTTTTGAACTTGAATTAAGTTTAAATTAGTAATTCAATAATTTGATCAGCTATGCTTAAATAATATGTTTAGTAATTTAATTTGGTGCTTGTTTGTAAAAGACATTGTAATTAACTTAACAACATAATAGGGTTTACAGCATAAAAAGCTTTTGATTTAATTTGACTTAACAATATGGATTTTGAAATAAACAATTCCTCCCGGTTATACTTCATATCTCTTTATAAGAAGTTTTTCCAAGTACACAACACCCTGGTACATCAATGCAGCCGCAACGGATAATATCATTACACTTGTCATCACCAAATCCAGTTTGAACACTTGACCTCCATAGACAATTAGGTAGCCTAACCCTGCTTTTGAAACTAAAAACTCACCGACAATTACACCTACCCAGGATAACCCTACATTGACTTTTAAAGCATTTATAATCGTAGGAAGTGACGCAGGAAGGATCACTTTTGTCATGACCTGAAGCTTGGTTCCTCCAAAAGCCTGAACCAGTTTTGCCTTATCTTTGTCGATAGCCATAAATCCGTTAAGCACTTCCAAAATAGTCACGATCAAAGAAATGGCAAGTGTCATTGCAATAATTGCAGCAGGTCCTGCACCTATCCAAACTATAAATACCGGACCTAAAGCTATTTTGGGAAGGCTGTTAAGAACGACTAAATAAGGTTCTGATACCTTTGAAATGAACTCCGACCACCACAAAATAATAGCTATTAATGTTCCTAATAAAGTTCCAAGAGTGAAACCTATTATAGTTTCTACACATGTCACAAATATATGTCTAAACAAGACACCTTCTTTGTAAAGGGTTACAATGGTATTAATTATTCTTGAAGGTTGGCTGGTTATAAATGGATCGATTATTTTATATGTTGCGAGAATTTCCCATAAGCTGAAACTCATTAATAACAAAAAAATCTGTGTAAATTTAATCATTATTGTTTTTCGGCGGATACAGTTTAAAAACTCCGCTCGTTCTTTTGAAATCTCTTCTGTTTTTGAATTTTCTGCCTTTAAACTTTTTAACTTTAGTTTACTTTTTTCTGAATTATCTGCTTTTGAATTACCGTTCTTTGAATTGTGCGCGCTTGTATCATTTAACTTTGAATTACCTGCCTTTGAACTGTTTGCCTTTAAATTATCGTTTATACCATTGTAGCTTATATTATTACTATCATCGCAGCTTATATTATTATCATTGTAGTTTACATTATTACGAGATTTATGAAATCTAAACATGTATCTCCAACTCCTTCCATATCTGTCGAAAATATGTTTGAAACTCCGGTACTTCACGTGAACTTAAGGGAGTTCTATTTTTCAAGTTCATTTTAATGATATGGCAGCTTTTGATAGTGCCAGGTCTGCGGGTAAGCACAATAACACGGTCAGCCATGCTTATACTTTCAGCAATATCATGAGTTACCATAATAGCCGTCTTATTTTCTTTCTTAATAATGGCATAAATATCATCAGTAACGGCTAAACGTGTCTGGTAATCTAATGCAGAAAACGCTTCATCCAAAAGCAGTATCTGAGGATTTGTAACCAAAGTACGAATTAAAGCAGCTCGCTGTCTCATTCCTCCTGAAAGTTGGCTGGGATATTTATCACGAAAGTCATAGAGGCCATAGGTCTTTAACAGGTGCACAGCATATTCCTTAGCTTCAGGTGTAACTCTTCTTTGAATTTCCAAGCCAAGGAGAACATTCTGCATGATTGTTCGCCACTCAAAAAGATGGTCTTTTTGAAGCATATATCCTATTTTCTTAGAAGGACCCTTAACAAGCTCTCCTTCAATGTAAACGCTACCTGAAGTAGGAGTCAGTAATCCAGAAATTATGGAAAGAAGAGTTGACTTCCCACATCCGCTGGGACCTACAATGCTTACAAACTCACCTTCATCTACACACATATTAATGTTTTCTAATGCTGGAATTTCACCATTGAGAGACTGATATTTCATCCCAATGTTATGTAATTCCAAAATGCATTTCTTCAAAGTAACCACCCCTTTACTGTCTCTTAACAGTATATTAATTGAGATAGTAATAGGTGAATAATTTATGTAATTTATTCGAAAATAGTCAAGGATTGGCTAAATAATGGAACTAATTAAATATAATGGTGCTTATTGAAGATAATAGTACAGATTAAATATGGTAAGCAAAAAAAGAAGCCACAATTACAATTTGTGGCATTTAATCATCGGGTGATATTATTATCATTTGGCAACATTTTTTAAATTCAAAAAATATTCTTAATTTCAAATATTTCTTATATTTCTTAATTCAAACAATGCTTTTGATTTTAAGCATGTTCAATATCATTTTCCCCTGGCAAGCAAAGCAAATGTTTATTTTTGCTATTAACTCAAGCTTCTGCTTTTTCTTCATCTTTCCATCCCTTGCAAACATCAACCCATTCAATATATCCTGAGTATTTTTCAAGTTCAGGGATGGTTAATTCAATTGCACTATTACTGCTTCCACATGCAGGGAAAACAGTTTCAAATCGTTTTAAAGATATATCAAGATAAACTGAAACTCCCTCATTAATTCCAAAGGGACAAACACCACCCACAGGATGACCCACTAGTTCCAGGGTCTGTTCCGGAGTAAGCATTTTTGCTTTTGAAGCAAACTTTTTCTTAAACTTTGAGTTATCAACCTTTGCATCTCCCGCCGCAACAATAAGGATTACTTTTCCATTAACCATAAAGGAAATCGTTTTTGCAATCCGTTCAGGTTCACAATTAAGTGCTTTAGCAGCTAACTCAACTGTTGCACTAGAAACATTAAATTCCTGGATCCTATCTTCCATATTCCATTGGCTAAAATATTTCCTTACTCTTTCAATTGACATTGTACCTACCCCTACATCCAACTTATTTTTCTAATAATTCATTTTACTAAAAAATAACCTGCAAAATCGCAAGCTTTGCCAAATAGTAATATTTTGTAACTTATATTATAACACATTATCCATTTGATCTCATTATTCTTTCAGCTTCTTCCACTGTTAATAACCCATGGTTAATCATTTTATTCAAAACCTGACGCTGGCGCTCCTTTGCAAGTTCAGGATTATTTGTAAGTGCATATATGGAAGGAGCGTTTGGAATTCCGGCAAGCAACGTGCTTTCGTAGTCCGTCATATCTTTAGGCAGCTTTCCGAAATAACCTAAACTTGCATCATGGACGCAATAGTATCCGTTTCCGAAGTAAATGGTATTCACATACAATTCGAGAATGTCATCTTTTTCATAGTTTTTTTCTATATGAAATGCCATAAACATTTCGGCTATTTTCCTTCTGATATCTTTATCTTGAGTAAAATATAAATTTTTGGCCAGCTGCTGTGTAATGGTACTGCCTCCCTCTACGAAGGACATAGCTTTTATATCTGTCCACAAAGCCCGTCCTATGGCAATAATATCAATTCCTTTATGCCTGTAGAAGCGGTGGTCTTCAACTGCAATTACAGCTCTCAAATATATTTCGGGAAGTTCATCTAAAGTTGTATAATTATCTCTCGAACGAATTTCGGTAACCTTATCAGAAAGGCTTATCCCTCTAAGAGCATCGCAATACATAAGATAACCGCTAATTGTTAAATAGAGGCAGAGCGAAAAAACGCAAACTATCAGGAAACAAGCAAACCTCCCAATCCACTTTTTCATCTCTAATACTACCCCCTTTAAGCGGAGATTCTCCCTTTTGCTACAGGTTCCTTTTGCTACAGGTTCTCATTTTTCAACGCATCAATAGGATTATCCCTCTTAATTTTTCTCATAGAATAAACCATGGTTGCAAATACTACTACAAATACACTACAAATAGCTATTGCAACTGCTTCCCATGGTATATAAAATCTCGTATCATATCCCCGTGCAATATTTTGATAAATAAGCCATGTAACACCAAAAGCTGCAGGAATACCCCAAGCTAAGGACTTAAACCCATAAAGGATACACTCAAAATTCATCATTTTGTTAAAACCTTTTGATGTCATTCCTACCGATTTAAGCATGGCAAACTCCCTACGGCGCAACATTATGTTCGTGGATATGGTATTAAAAACGTTCGCAATGGCAATAAGGGAAATCAAAGTGATAAATCCATAGGAAAATACTTTAATAATGATAACCATACTTCGTTCCGTTTCATGTATTTCATAAACGTTGACCAGCGTATGTTCACCGCTTAACATACCTTTTGCCGTAAGGCTGTTTTTTATAATATCATATGTTTCAGCATGAGTTTTAGTCTTAAAAAAGAAAGTGCAATAATCTGCATTAAATAGTTCTTGGTAAACGCTGATAGGATACATAATTTTAACGCTGTTATTGAATGATTCGTTTAAACCTAATACCAAGTCCTTATCTGTAATATCAAAAGTCAAGGATTTAAATGAAAGATTTTGCCTATTTTCTCTTGTTTGACTGTTGTTTTCTATTATCTGGCTTACCTGGCTGTTATCCTTATTTGTGAGGCTGAAATTCTCAGCTGTCCGGTTGTCATTTTCTTCAATATTCTGGCTGTCATTTTTCAGAGTCTGGTTACCATTTTCAAAAGTTTGGTTGCCATTTTTCAGAGTCTGGCTGTCGTTTTCATTAGTCAGGTTGTCATTTTCATTAGTCCAGCTGTCATTTTCAAAAGCCTGTCCGTCCCTTATTTCATCATAATCCTTATAATCAAGAATGATTGTATTTTCTTTGAAAATAGGGATTTTAACATATCTCTGCAATGCAGGGTCAAATCTGCTTATAAGTGCCTGGGCCATACCTTTAGGATTAGATTCATCCATATATATTTCTTCTTTCAAATTATTTTCCTTAAGATAATTTTTGTAAACATCATCTGCTATTCCGTATATAATTATATTTATCGGTACCTCAGTTGTTTCCTCTGGTAAATTAAAGTATTCCACAAATTCATTGGAAAGCATGCTTTTAGGAATTTTGAAATCCGATAAAGTATTTGTTAATACATAATTTGAAGAAAACACACCATCCGCTGCAGAAAGTTCACTGTAAACTCTTGTGAGTTCGCTTAAATCTATGCTTTCCCCTTTTTTAAAAACATAACGATAAATGATGTCATAATCACTATCCTGAAAAACTGAAGTTATAGAGTCAGTCAAATAGGTACAAAAACTAATCGTGGAAATAAATAACACAATGCTGATAAAGAGCGACACAATTGTTGCACGATATTTTTTTCTGCTCCGTTTAAAATGTTTTTTTGCAATCATCCCTTCAAGACCGAATAGTTTGTAAGTGATTTTAGATGTTTTTACTTCCCCTGGGTTTACTACTATATCCTTAGAGAGCCGAATTGCATCTATAGGTGTTATTTTTGTTGCCCTTTTTGAAGGTATCCAGGCAGAAATTAACACGGTAATCAATGCTATAACACAAGCGGCTATAATAGATTCAATCGTTACGTAAAGTTTCATCGTCAAGCCGCTACTTCCGGAAAATGAAGAAAATTCTTCTCCCAGAAGGCTTAGGGTTATGCCTATGCCAATGATACCGCTAAGAATGCCAAGGGGTATACCTATAAAGCTTACAAATAATGCTTCATATAGAACCATTTTTCTGCTTTGCCTCTTGGTTGCACCAATAGAAGCTAAAAGCCCGAATTGCTTGGTCCGTTCACTGACTGAAATTGCAAAAGCATTGTATATTAGTGAAACCGAACCGAACATAATAAGCCCGATTAGTATAGCAGCAAGGCTGTACAGTATGACATAAAAAATATCATATCTTGAATACCCGCTAAACATCAGGTAATCCCTATTAACAGTACCTTGCAAGCCCGAATTATCCACATAATTAAAAGTTTCCCTAGGATTATTCATTTTAAAATAAACTGCATAAGTTTCTAAGGCGCGGCTGTAATCCATTTTAGTGATAGCCGTGTATCCGGGAGCTGAATAGTTTTCAAAACCAGGCCGCTCATAAAAACCTACAACTGTGTACGTCCTTGATTCTTTTATGACCAATTCTTCGCCAGCAATAAGGTTTTCCTTAGATTCTTCGCTTTTTGTTTCAGGTTTTGTTTCGGAATTTATATTATTCCTTATAACTTTGTTCTCATCGGCATTACGTGTAATTTCGTCCCCATCGTCAGCATCGTAGCTTATATCCCTATCGGCAGCATTTGCATCACTATTAGGAGAATTATCATTTTCATCCAGATCGGCTCTGTCAATCACATCATCCGGATGTACGTATGAATTTGTTTGTATTAGCTTTTGTCCTTTATAATACCTCTCACCAATTTCAAGATGAAGCACATCTCCTATTTTGTATACAACACCACCATTATAAGCCAGATGTTCAGGCAGAATTATTTCTTCCGGTGTCTGAGGAAGCCTGCCGCTGACAAGATGGATCGGCATTCTTTCCATGAATAAATCATCAGCACCCATAATAAACAAGTATGGCTTATACTCATTGGAGCTGCCTATATTTGCATAACCTATATTTTCAGCAACAGCAGCACTTTCAATTTTGTCATCATGTTTCACTTTTTGTAACGTCTCCGTGTCGATGTCATAGAACGCACCATGCCAATCCCCCTCTATATATATAACATTTTGCAGCAGATAATACTGCAAACTCGATATCAACGTAGTTACGGCAGTAATCATTGCAGCAGACAGAATAACGCCGATAATTGTAACTATTGTGCGGGTTTTGTTCATTGAAAGATATTTAATGGTTAATTTCATAAAAATATTCATCTTTTCATCACCTCGTCATGGGTGATTTTACCGTCTTCAATGGCAATTATGCGGTCTGCTTGCAAAGCAATGTTCTCATCATGTGTTATAACAATAATAGTTTGATTGTACTTCTTATTAGAAATTTTCAAAAGTTCTATAATTTCCTGGCGGTTTTTAGAGTCAAGGTTTCCCGTAGGCTCATCTGCAAGCACTACTGCAGGAGCGTTCATCAGAGCCCTCCCGATAGATACGCGTTGTTGCTGACCTCCTGACAATTGATGAGGAAGAAAATTTTCTTTTCCTTTTAAATTAAGAACGGAAATCAATTCATTAAAACGCTCCTCATTTACTTTTCTTCCGTCCATCAATACAGGTAAAGTAATATTTTCTCTGACATTAAGAACCGGAATAAGGTTATAAAACTGATAAATAAGTCCTACTTGTCTGCGGCGAAAAATAGCCAGTTGTTCTTCGTTCTGGGCAAACACATCCTGCCCGTCCATATATACCTTGCCGGAAGTCGGCCTGTCTACCCCGCCTAAAATATGCAGCAAAGTAGATTTACCTGATCCTGACGGACCCACAATAGCAATGAATTCACCTTTTTCCACGCTAAAAGACACACCGTCCAAAGCCCTGACTTCGTTTGCACCACTACCATATATTTTTGTCAAGTTTTCAGCTCTAAGTATTTCCATATCTCTAAGCTCCTTTTCCTTTATATTAAAGTTTTGATAATCAAACTTTTAATAATTTATCATATTTGTAACTTATCATAGCAGCTACGATATACTAGTGATATACTGGTAGCATCTGTGATAAACCTTACGATAAACTTGCAGAACGTAAGGGTTATATAAATTTCTTCAAGCTTACAGCTTCATTATATTTTGTCCAGGTGATATTACAGTGACTTAATTATTACAAAAATGTCACTTTAGCATAGCGCCGCATTTGAGCTCGGCAATATATTTCCGCCTGTCAGAACGGATGCATTTAATTGACGCATTTAATTTATGCAAAGAAATATTTGTTAAACGCACCCCATCAGGGCACCTTCATTGAATTTTTGTCAAGTTTAAGTTATAATACAGCCAGATAATTGCGTTTGTAATAGGCAATGCCGTTTGGAGTCAGTCTGTGTAATGCTTGTAATGCTTGTTATTCTTGCAAATTTGTGCAGAATTTACGAATTTGCAGTCTGAAGTATGCAGAGTATGCGTTATTATAATAGATAGATAGTGGGAGTAAGTATTAGGAGGAGGCAGAAGAAAAAATGCCAAAAATTTTGCTGGTTGAAGATGATAAAAGCATTATTGATAACCTTTCTGCATTTCTTAGAAAAGAAGGTTTTGAAGTGGATGTAGCTACCGGGCAGAAAGCTGCTCTTGAGAAGATTAATAATTCTTCATTTGATCTATTGCTTCTTGATATATCTCTGAAAGACGGTAATGGTTATGCCGTATGTTCTGCAGTAAAATCAAGCTACAATATCCCAGTTATATTTTTAACTGCCTCCGATGACGAGTACAGCGTTGTTGCAGGTTTTGACCTGGGAGCTGATGATTATGTCATTAAACCGTTCAGACCCAGGGAACTGATTTCCCGTATTAAAAATGTATTGCGTCGTAGCAATAAGCTTGGCACGACAATAGAGTATAAAGGCATTGTGATAGATACGGAGAGAGGTATTGCAATGAAAAACGGCAAAGATTTGTACCTCTCTGCACTTGAATACCGTTTGCTTCTGGTATTCTTCAACAATAAAGGTGTCGTACTTTCAAGAAACAAGCTCCTGGAGGAAATATGGAACATCGCAGGAGAATTCGTCAATGACAATACTCTAACCGTTTATATTAAGAGACTTCGTGATAAAATAGAGGATGATCCTCAAAATCCTACAATCATCCGTACAATCCGCGGTCTTGGTTACAAGGTTGGTGATTAACCCTGGGTTTTTTCCGTAATCCCGAAATTCGTAAAAGTGCATGGATTTGGTTCTTCCTAAGCCTTCTTCTAATTGCAGTTGCCATAATCATAGATATAAAATTCGGAATACTGGCCGTAATTTACTGCGGTATATTTAGTTTTGCCCATTTTTTCTCCACATATAAAAGGTACAAGCACATTGCGGAATTAAGCTATGAAATTGATAAAATACTGCATAATAAAAGCAAATTTGATCTCAATCGCTTCGCTGAAGGTGAACTTGCAATTTTACACAGTGAAATATATAAGATGACTGTACGCCTGCGTGAGCAAGCAGAAGCCTTAAAAAAAGACAAAATCTTTTTGGCGGATTCCATAGCTGATATTTCTCATCAAATTCGCACACCGCTTACATCTATTAATTTGATTGCTAATTTCTTAGCTGATGAGGAATTATCTGATGAACGTCGTCTTTCACTGGTTAAAGATTTATTTCAACTTCTCTCTCGAATAGATTGGTTAATTTCAACATTGTTAAAAATATCAAAGCTTGATGCCGGGACAGTTAAATTTGCCAAAGATACGGTGAAAGTATCGGAGCTAATCCAAAAAGCAGCAAAGCCTTTGGCTATACCCATGGATTTACGAAATCAGCAGCTAATTATCAAGGCAAATGGCGATGAGCAATTTGAAGGCGACCTTGCCTGGACGGCAGAAGCAATTGAAAACATTCTTAAAAATTGTATGGAACATACACCTGACGGCGGCACTATTGCCATAGAAGCAAAAGATACACCAATTTATACTGAGCTTCAAATCACCGACACCGGTCCCGGAATAGATCCGGAAGACCTGCCGCACCTTTTTGAAAGATTTTATAAAGGAAAAAATTCAAGCTCAGGCAATGTGGGTATTGGCCTCGCATTGGCTCGCATGATAATCACATCCCAAAACGGAACTATAAAAGCAGAAAACGGTAAAGGCGGCGGTGCGGAGTTCACCGTGAGGTTTTATAAATGTACGGTGTGAGACAGGGGTGAGACAGGGGGACGGGATGAGACAGGGGGACGGTTCTCCGATGAGACAGGGGGACGGTTCTCCTGTCTGAGACAGAGGTGCGACAGAGGGACGGTTCTCATGTCTACAATTTTGACCTCTTTTTCCAAAGCATTAACTTACTCCCCAAATGAAACCTAAGTCGTGAGAACCATCCTTTTGTCCATTTTTTTTCTTGTCTCCTTCTAAAGTTTAACATCGTTTCCTCAAACCTTGCCTTATCTCCCCTACGAAACCTAAGACGAGAGAACCGTCAATTTTTCTATCTGAGACAGAAGAACCGTCCCCTTGTCTCACCGAAGAACCGTCCCCTTGTCTCACCCTTGTCTCATATATACTTTTTAATAAGTTTATAAACTGCCTCTACCTTATCCTTAAGGTATTTAACATCTGCACCGGAAAGATATTTTCGATTTTCCATGTAATCCACAATTTCAAGTATGGGTACTGTAAATCTGTCGTCTTTAATTTTATTTGCAATCATATCTTGGGAGTTGGCTTTCAAACTCACACTGAATACATGTTTAATCATTTTATTAAATAAATTATATATTTCACTTTCATTTTCTGATTTCTTCACTTGAAAATATAGTTCCTGCAATTTGTTATCATTGTTTTTCTTGCGGGAATATATGAGTAAAAATGAAATTGCTGCAAGTGTTAAAATTATAGCACCGGCTAGCCCCCAGTATAAAAATTCCTTTTTGATTTCTATTGTCAAATAACCCTCATTTCTTGGGTTATAGCTAATTTGTTCTATTTTTACGGTTTCAATTTTAGGCTGTTTGCTCCCTTCATCAGTTTGAACAAAAGATTGGGGTTGAGAGGCTTCACCTTTAACCTTAATGATTGCGCCAGGTATCTCGACCTTCTCATAATTATGAGTATCAGGATTAAAGTAAGATATATATATCGGTTCTATTTCTATATCCCCGCTTTTTGTGGGAACCAGAATAATTTCAAATTCCTTTTGCGCTTTATATTTATTATCCTCTATGCTTTCCTCGGTATTTCCGGAAGTTTGATAAACAGAAAAACCCGGTATGTCACCGCTTATTATATCCTTTAGGTTGTCAAGGTTGCAGTTGCCGGAAACCGTAACATGAAGAACCAAAGAATCTCCAAGATCAACCTCCTGCTTACTATATTTTGCTTCAACACTTAAGTTTCCAACTATGCCGGAAAAATCGTCAGGTTGGTTTTGTAAAGGTAGGGGTTTTACTATCAATTCTTTAGATTCTGTTTGCATATAAACCGGCTTATAAGATCTAAAAAAGTCCCCTGTGCTTACATTAACCTGGAAATTAAAAGCAGGGATATTATATGTTCCGGATTTTATAGGTGTAATAATAGTCTTTCTTACTTCGTACTTTGCATACTTATTACCATTAACATAAGTGATTTCAGCCTTTAATTTATCCTGTGAAACATCCGTAGCCATAACATCATCTATACTAAAGTCATCTAAAAAGCCATAATCCTCGATGCTATAACGTGTGTATAGTTCATATGCCAGAACAACTTTTTGCCCCACATACACTTTATCATTTTCAAGAATTGTTTTAATGAATATATCACTTACCTCTTCGCTTTCATCGTTTTTTGCTTCACTGACATTAACCTGAAGCTCATTTGTTTGATATGTCTTTCCATTATATTCTATAATCCCCTGAAGAGTAAATTGGCCGGTATTCTTAGGTATAATGACATAGTATATCTCTTCTTTATAGGTTGTTACACCGTTAACAATTTGTGTAGAGATGGAATTCCCTTTTGATACAACATCGAAATTTTCAAGTCCGTTAATTCCGGTGACCTTTGCACCTTGCGCATTTTTCATTGTAAGGATCAGTTGAGTACTTACTCCTTTTTCCAGGTTTAAACTGTCAATATCAATCCGAAACTCAGGATCTTGAGCGGCAAATACCTTGCTTTTTACAGAAAAAACACAAGCAGTTAATATAAATGTTATAAATACTAAATAGCATAATATTTTCCCACTTATAACATTTTTGTTATTATCCGTACTTTTGACATTATTGACAGTCGCATTTTTACCGGTCATATTTTGGGTCATATTTTTACCTGCCATATTTTTATCAGTCATATTTTTACCAGTCATATTTTTACCAGTCATATTTATCATCCCTATCACTCCTTCTTATACCCTGGTTATTTTTAAGACTTTCTTCTTCTTGCTTTTCAAGTAATCTTAGGGCTTGTTCAATTTCTTGAAGAGATTGCTCATCATATTGATTATCTTGATTGTTTGTCCAATTACCGGCTTCCTTGGTATTATTCTCATTATTATTCTCACTATCGTTCTCATCCAAGTTATTATTCAAGTTATCATTTGTGTTAGCCGAGTTACTTTGTTTCTGATTATCTTGGCTGTTGCCTTCTTTACTTTCTTCATTATCCTGCCTATCTTCATTGTTTTCATTTTTTCGAGAATCATTACTGTCTTGTTCGCTATTTTGTTGGTTTTCATTGTTTTCCTGATTTCCACCTATTTGTTCATCTTTATTATCTTGCTGATTTTCACCAGTCTGCTGACTGTTATCCTGTTGCTCTTCGTTTTTCTGCTGGTTTTCGTTATCTTGACCCTGTTGGTCCTCATTATTTTGTTTACTCTCCTCATTTTGTTGATTGTCTTGTTGATTATCTTGTTGATTATCGATATCTTGCTGGTTTTCATTTCTATTGTTAAGGTTATCTTGCAACTGTTTTATTTTTTCTTTTACATATTCGTAGTTGTATTTCAAAGACACTTCCTGCGGAAATTTTAATATACCCTCTTTATAAGATTCCAAAGCCTGCTGATAATACAGGAGTTTTTCATTGTCATCCGCTGCAGCATCTCCAAGTCTTAAGCTGCAGTTGCCCAAATTAAGATACTTGTCTATTTTATCCGGAGATGATTTTTCATAATATGCAATAGCTTGTTCATATTCTTTCAGGCAATACAAAGCCTGTCCCGAATTAAAATTGAGCTTAAAATCCTCGGGTTCTTTTTGAATACCTTCAGCATAAAATTCCAGGGCCTTTTCAAAATCTCCTGCGGTATATTGAGCGTTGCCTTTAATAAGAGCTTCTTTTTTTACATTCCTATAATCCAAAATCCCGATAGAAAACAATATTAAAAGCAAAATAACCAATGCTGCGGAAGTACAAAAAACCGTTTTCACGCCGTATTTTCTCTTTTTAGATGATGGAATCAGTTTAGGTGATGGAATCAGGCTCGAATTATTAACTTCCTTTCTCCTTTTTTGAAAAGGCAGATGAAAAGATGAAACCATATTTGAATTATTCATTTCCTTTCCCCCTTTGCACCCTTTCCGGTAAAAGGTAAGATGCTAAAAACAGTAATATGCCAAGTCCGAGGAAATATTGATAAAGCTCATTGTATTTGCTAATTCTCTGCGTTTTTAAAGTATTTTTTTTCAAAGAAGAAATATCTTTTAAAAGTGCATTAATCTCGTCTCCCGCAACAGTTGATTGATAATATGCGCCATTGCCTTCAGCGGCCAACCTTTCCAAGGTATCGCGTTGTAATTTTGAAGTTATAAAATTGCCGTTGTCATCTTTTTTATATTCTATAATCTGTTTACCTTCAGAATCATAAACGGGAATTAACCCTCCGTTTAGTGTACCTATTCCTATGGAAAACACCTTTAAATTTCTATCATTAATTTTCCTCAGAACTTCAATGCTATTCGATTCATGTTCCTCACCGTCACTTAGAATAATTATCACTCTATCAGCGCTTGAAGTGCGATCAAACGAATTAGCTGCCAGATTGAGCCCTGCCCCGATATTTGTACCTCCTCCGCCAATCATATCAGTGTCTATTACATCAAGGAACATTTGAGCTACCTGATAATCATCAGTGAGCGGCATTTGGATATAGGCATCGGACGAAAAAGGTATAAATCCTACCCTGTCACCGTTAAGATTATCTATGATACGCTCGATTATTTTTTTTGCTCTACTTATCCTATCAGGTTCAATATCCTTAACCAGCATACTTTTTGAAGTGTCAATAAGGAAATAAATATCAAGCCCTTCTCTGTTTATTTCAACAAAACCTTTAAAGATCTGAGGACCTAACAGTGAAAAAAACATCAAGGTCACTCCCAAAACAGCCAGAATCAAGCTAGCTAGTTTAAATCGAACTTTTATGTCAATTTTCAGAGCATTCATTATTTTTTCCTTTTTCCTGATCGAAAGTATAAGTATAATCAAACACGCTATAGGAATTATAATATAAATAACATTTAGCGGATATTTAAATTCCAGATCCTTCAATTTTGAAACTCCTCCTTAAGACAGGGGGACGGTTCTTTTGTCTAAAACTTTGATCTCGTTTTAAGACAGAGGGACGGTTCTTCTGTCTACAAGTTTGATCTCGTTTTACCAAAGCTTTGCCTTATCTCTCCCCACGAAACCTAAGACAAGAGAACCGTCCCCCTGTCTAGGGAGACGCGAGACGGGAGAACCGTCCCCCTGTCTAGGGTATTCGTATAAAATAATAGCTGTCGAGGAAAAGGCCCAAAAACAGTAATATAAGGCCAAATTTTATCAAGTAATATGCCAGCTCTTTGTAATCTACGAAATAGTCTTGCTCGAATTCGGTTTTTTCCAGTTCATTTATATTGTCAAATATCCGGGATAAGGCTTTTGAATCCGTCGCCCTATAGTACTGTCCTCCTGTAGTGTCTGCAATATTTTGAAGCAGCTCTTCATTGAGACCTCCTTCATATTGCTGGTATATAGTACGTCCTAAAGTTTGTATAGGAATAATGGTTTTATCTGTTCCCACACCTATTGTATAAATTTTTATGCCTAGTTCTTTTGCCATTTTCGCAGCTGTTTCCGGATTTATAGCTCCCGCGTTGTTGTCACCGTCAGTAACCAGAATTATAACTTTAGATTTGGCTTCACTGTTTTTTAACCTGTTTATCCCCACTGCAATAGCCATACCTATTGCTGTACCGTCTTGATTAACAGATCCGGTAGAGACTTCTTTTACAGATTCTCTTATCATATTATGGTCAATAGTTAGCGGAATTCTTGTATATGCCGTTCCTGCAAAGATTACCAGAGCAATTCTGTCCTGCCGTCTTTCCTCCACGAAATTGATTATAGTATCTTTTGCTACTTCCAAGCGATTTGGTTCGAAGTCAACGGATAACATTGAGCCGGATACATCTAAGACTAAAGCAATATCAATACCTTTCTGTCCAAGAGGAACGGCATCTCCCACCAGTTGTGGCCTTGCCAAGGCTGTAACAAGTATGATGAGGCTTAAAGTTATAATAAACTTGCCTATTTTATGCTTTATAGTCTTTTTCATCCCTGAATTTATCAATAACTTTACACTCGAGAATTTTAAAGCCGACCTTCTTTTTTTCTGTAAATCCCAAAAAACGAATATTATTAATGGTATTAAGAATAAGAAATACCAGTTAGCAAACCGTATCATTTCATGATGCTGCTCCTTTTTCTTTTCTGGTATCTTTATCTTCTTTATTTTCTTTTCCTTCTATTGTGCTACCTCTAATACTAACTCCCTCTTTAACCTGCTTCAAATTTTTGGATTTCTTCTTTCTCCTTTCATCATCCTCTTGCATTATTTCGCTAATCCTCTCATCAATCCATCTCACTAGCTCAACTAACTCCGAACAAAAATCATGTTTTTTCTCTTTTGAAACTTTAACACCGCTGAATTTCAATCGGTCACATTCCATAAGCCAAGATTTAATAGCCGGAAGACTTTCGCATAAAACCGGGAAACTACATATTGTGTCTATAAGTTCAATTGAAGTTTTTCCTCTTATACTGCACGAATACGTAGCTTCAACGTACTCCTTGAAACCGGCTGTCAGTTTAACAAAAAACATATCATCATCCGGTGAAATACTGTTAACCAGCCTGATAAATCTTTCAAATGGAGTCATTGTACGTATCTTTCTCTTCGCCAGGTATTCCCTTAAACTTATACATCCTGATACAAGCATTACGGTCAGTAAAAAGTAAAATATGTATCTCCATTCTATGGAAAACCCGGCTTCTTCCGGATCTAAACTTCCTTCAAAAACATCATCCCTTTGTATTTCATCTAAGGTTGATTTAACATCAATTACTATTTCCTTATCTCCCAACAGTATTCTCTTCTCACCCGTTTCAAAAGTTCTAAGTGCAATTATATAACCGTCTTTTTGTTCTTTAATGCTTACAATTTCAAAATCCTTAAATTTTTCTTCTATTTCGTCTCTGGAAATTTCTTCCGTTACAATCTTGATTTCTATTATATCCCCAACATAAATACTCCTGCTTCCTGCGTCAACATTTTCGCTTTCCGCCATTGCTTGCAAAGGTATGGATCCAACTGAAAAAAACATTAATAATACCAGTAATAGAAAAGGCATAGTAATTGCAGAATTTTCTATCTTAATCATTCTTTTCTTCATCATCTTAATCACTTTTTCATTCATTACTAACTTAATCATTATCTTACTCATTGCTATCTTAGCTAACTTAATCTTAACTAGCTTAAACATTACCTTATCCGTTATCTTATTCATTACCTTAATTATTTTCTCAGCCATCATCAACTTTATCATAACCTTATTCATTACATTACTCATTACCTTAATCATACCTGAGCCCTTCTCCTGAAAAACTGTTTTAACGGCTTTACATAATCTTCATCCGTGTAAATGGTAATGGAATTCAAACTGTTCCTGTTCGCAACAAGGTTAACATTAGGTTTGAAATTGTTTTTTAAATTATCTAATACAACCATTTCACCCGTTTCAAGGTCCTCAAAAGTAAAAATAGCACCACTGGGTATAGTTTCTTCAGCCCTGTCCAAAATGCGTATCATAACAAGGTCATGAAACTTTGAGACAATTTTTATATCTTTTTCATAACCTTCATCAAGAAAGTCCGATATAAGAAAAACTACACTTCTTTTTTTCTCTATACGATTAAAATACTGCAAGGCCTGAGATATGTTTGTACCGTTAAATTCCGGCTCGAAATTTAAAATGTTTTCGATAATTGACAAAATGTGTTTTCTGCTATTATCCGAAGGAATAAACTTTTCAACTTTCTCCGTAAAAAGTATGGCTCCCACTCTATCGTTATTTTTATTTGCAGATAAAGCCAAAGTAGCTCCTACTTCAGCAATTAAAGCTCTTTTATGTCCAAAACTATTGGAACGGGATATATCGATCAACAGAAATATATTCATTTCCCGTTCTTCGCAAAATTGCTTCACAAAGGGTTTATTGTGACGAGCAGTAACATTCCAATCAATATTTCTCACGTCGTCACCGTAATAGTATTGCCTTATGCTGTCAAACTCCATGCCTTTGCCTCTAAAGCCTGAACGGTAGTCGCCTGCAAAAGTTTCTTCCACCAGTTTTCTGGTTTTTATCTCTATCTGTCTTATCTTTTTTATCATGTCAGCAGAAAGCATAACCAGATTTCTTCCTCCTTTTCTTGACCTCATTGTTTACTTTGAAAAGCTATGATTGATAATTTACAACCCCAACTCCGGAAAAAATTCTAAATCAGCTCACTCTAAATCAGCTCGATTATTATCTCGATTATTATCAAGTTGTTCTAAAGTGAAGGGTCCAAGTTTAAGGAAGATTAACCTGGTCCAGGATTTCTGCTATTATATCTTCTGTCGTTATATCTTCGGCTTCTGCCTCATATGAAAGAATTATTCTATGCCGCAGAACATCATATGCAAGGCTTTTTATATCATCAGGTATTACATAAGTACGCCCTTCAATGAATGCTTTACCTTTTGCAGCTTTTATCAAGCTTAACGAAGCACGGGGCGAAGCACCACAGGTTATGTATACTGATTTTTCCCTTGTCTTAAATACAATATCCAATACATAATTTTCAATACTTTCGTCCACATAAATACTCTCAACTTTTTGCTGCATTTCAAATATATCCTGACGGGATAATATCTTGTTAACTTCAATCTGTCCGGATTTGCTACTTGTGAAACGCTGAATAATTTTCTTTTCTTCTATTCTACTGGGATAATCTACCTTCAATTTTAACATAAAGCGGTCTTGTTGAGCCTCGGGCAGTGGATATGTGCCTTGCTGTTCAAGAGGATTTTGTGTTGCTATAACAAGAAAAGGTTCTTCCAATGGATAAGTTTCTTCACCAATAGTTACCTGTCTTTCCTGCATTGCTTCCAGTAATGCTGACTGTACCTTTGCCGGCGCACGGTTTATCTCATCTGCAAGAATTAAGTTGCTGAAGATAGGTCCTTTTTTTACCATGAATTCTCCTGTATTTTGATTATATATTTCGGTCCCTATAATATCCGCCGGTAGTAAATCCGGAGTAAATTGTATTCTTTTGAAGTCAATGCCAAGAACTTTGGCAACAGTGCTGGCCGTCAATGACTTGGCAAGTCCCGGAACACCTTCCAGCAAAATATGTCCGCCGGTCAACAAGCCAATTAAGATTCTGTCTATCATATAATCCTGGCCAATGATAACCTTGCTTATTTCCTTTTTTAAAGCTGCAATTTTTTCAATATCTTTGTATTTTTCAAAATCAGCTCTTGCATCCCCGATTTCCATCATGCCTTTCATGCCTTTTACATACGGTACTCCTGCTCTCCTGGCTTTCTCCTCGTCATTTATATAATCAAAGGGACCTGTTCTTTCCATTTGAACATCCTCCCCTAAGAATATCAAAATCACTAAAATTTATATTTTCGGAAATCATAAATATCATCAAAAACCGTAAATATTACAAATACCGCAAAGAATTACATTTAGCTTGTTAGTATGCAGTACAAAATTGCAAAACAAAAATGACTACCTCGATAGATATTATCTTAAACTATTTAGTCATTGTCGTGAATTATACTACCTCAGTAGTCATTGTTTGTCAACATTAATTACAATAATTTACAAATAATTAACAAACAGTTCATAGTTTTTTAAAGTACTTGAGAAACCTTCCATAATATAGTAATATAATAATAGTATCACATAATATGTAAAATACTATGCAAAATTATTCCCGGAACAATGTACTATTTATAGTTCAAAGCTTAAATTTTTTCGGAGAGGCGATAGAATGAAAACGTTATATGAAAATCTTCTTTCAAGTCAAGCCTTGCTTGATTTTTTTGGTTTGAAAGATAAAGACGAAGCCCCGAAGGAGCTTTTCTTTGTTTTGGACAGAATTAAAATGCGAAATTTCAAGGCCGGTGAAAAAATTATTCAGGAGGGAGACAAAGCAGATAGTCTATATATAATTGATAAAGGTCAAGCCGATGTGATAAGTGAAAGCAGTGGAGGAATAATCATCGGACAACTTAAAGAAAAAGATTTTTTCGGTGAAGTAGCCCTTCTGACAGGGAAAACAAGAACTGCTACAGTCGTAGCTAAAACTGACATGGTTACCTTTCAGTTATTTCGAGAAGATGTTGATCAAGTGATTAAAAACTATCCTCATATTATAGGGACATTATTTCAAAAGCTCTACGAAAGGTTAAAGGTATCCTACCTTTCACTTGAAGAAAGAAATGAGCAACTTCAGAAAATGAGTAAAATTCGTACTGAATTAGCTTCCTTGTTTTCAAGCGTAGTTCTTATGATTACTTGTTACACTTTCATCCTCGGACTGCTCAATAATGATTTATTAATCCAATATCTGCCGGAACAAAGCTCCTATTTCTTTTCCAGAATTATCGAAGTTTCTACTCTTGTTCTTGTCTTTAGGATTGTAAGAAACAGCAGTCTAAGCTGGAAGGATTTTGGTTTAAATACAATAGGAGCTAAAAAATCTATTATTGAATCTTTGGTAATTTCATCTATAATCATAGGTATAATGTGCCTGGTAAAATACGCGTTAATTATAAATTATCCTGATAAGTTCCCTGAAAAACAAATTATTGAGTGGAAATATTTTGATTATACATATGTTACATATTTGGTAGTTGCTCCCCTGCAGGAATTTATAACCCGAGGTGTGGTGCAAAGTACGTTACAACGGCTTCTAGTAGGACGGCATAAAATTTTTATGTCAATTTTGATCACATCATTTCTTTTTGGTTCCTTGCATGTTTTTTATTCACTTTACCTAGGACTTGCAGCCATAATCACAAGTTGGTTCTGGGGCTGGATGTACTATAGGCATCAAAACTTAATCGGCGCTAGTATCTCACATTTTCTCATAGGCAATATGGCCGGGTTGCTAGGGTTGTGGTTGGTATTTTAAAAAATGAGAGAGCGTGCCGATTAGAAAAACTGATTAAAAAATTAAATCGTAATGGTTAAATAACAAATCATAATGATTAAAAAATGAAAACTTAATAAGGAAGCTATGAAAAAATAAAGAAAACATCATGAGGAGGTTTTTGTTAAAAAATGTCACTGAGGGAAACTCTATCACCTAAAGGTATTGTATCATCTAAAACTTTGTCTGATAAAGCTAAAAACTTGGTTAATAAAGCAAAATATGCCTTTTACCGCATATTATTCTTAATTTTTGCAGTATTAGCTTCTTTGACCTTTGGATTGTTTGCCTTTCTGATAGTTCCTCTTTCTTCTTATTATCTTTTTAATGATTTCAAGTTTTGGAAATATACAAAGTATTTTTTCCCAATGGTGAAAGCATTTTGGCGTTTCGTTCGCATATGGCTGACATCAAAAGCTTACAGGAAAGAGTTTTCGCTTAGCTTAACAGCGCCACCCATGTCATCCCCTGACCTGACAATTGTAAAAGTAAGAAGTACATGGAATGCTGACATATATGATTGCAATCAATGCACAAAATGCTGCCAGGTCTTAAAATGCCCCCTATTGGATACTACCAATAACCTTTGCAGGTCTTATAATTCTTTCTTCTGGAGGTATTTTGCCTGCGGTAGATATCCCGTAAGCAAAGAGCAAATTGATTTTTATAATTGTCCGAAGTGGGAAATGAGATAAAAACTTAATTACATAAATAACATAGCGGTCTCCTGCTTTAATTCAATAAGAAAATAAAATGAATAATAAGCGAATAATTCAAGCTCGACCCCTTAAATTCAAGCCTGACCCCTTATTATTCTATAAATAACAATAACCATTCCTATGGCAAAAAGTATAGTATATATGGTTTTGTTATGTTTTGCGAGCCATGTTGGTAAAAAAATATCAAATGCAGGATCCCGGTTATCAGTATATCTATATGCAAGAACCGTGAGGGGACATCTCCATTTGAAAGCTAATAATACTATTCCTTCAATAATTACCAAACCAATAGCAATAAATAAGTATTTATCGATTACATTGAAAACAGCAGCATATAGTATGTAAAAAAGAACCATAACATAAAAAGCCCATATTATTGTGTGTATTATTTTTATATATAATAACTTTTTCTCATTATCCGCCATTTTGGGTTTATTGCTATATGTACTTGGATTATAGGCATTTGGCTTTAAATTTAAGTTATGGTTAATTTTCATTAAGCAACTCCACTCCCGGCAATTCTATTTTTTCTTCTTAACAAGTATTTTTCTTCCTATAAATTACCTAATGCTATTTTACCTAATGCTATTTAATATCTAATATCTATCTAATGCTATTTAAACACTATTTAATATTGTTTTTTTCATTTTTTTCTTTTCATTCTTTCTCCTTTTTTCACCTTTTCTCTTTTCATTCTTTCTTATTGCAGATTTAGCATGAAGATTACAGCATAAGCATATATTATATATCATATAG
>DUMC01000090.1 GCA_012840075.1 Clostridiaceae bacterium
GACAGGGGGACGGTTCTCTTGTCTTTCAAGACAAGAGAACCGTCCCCCTGTCTATACGCAAGACAAGAGAACCGTCCCCCTGTCTATACGGGAAAAGATTGATATTATTCTTACTAAATATAAGCATATTCTAACTACTCATCATGCAAGCCAGCAAATAAAATATTAATATAAAGTATTTAACAGCCGATATCTACTTCAATTTCATAACTGAAGGAACAAGGAAGAGAAACTATGAAGATAGATATGTTGTTGCTGTCTTTTATGCAGCTATTTTAGATTTTATATGTACTTAGTACCTAATGTGTCAAGTCATGTAAAATCGTGAAATTCAAGAAAAACACAAATATAAAATCAAGAGAAAGTGAGGATATTGTATGTTTATGACCAAAAAAAGAAATCCAATGCAACTCTTGTGTCAATTGACGGCGATGATATTGATTATGTTGCAACTTGTCGGCTGCGGCAGAAATGCTGCTTTAGATGAAGATAAACTTGATACCGATGGAAAACAAGAAGTAGCAGCACAGTATGACGAAGAGCAAGGTGCAGATCCGGAACAGCAGCAGGGTAAAGTTTCAAAAGAATCCAATTCACCTTTTTATGTAAGCTCATCATTTAGTGCTTATATGGAGGAAAAAAATAAGCTGCTTTCTAGGCTTTCTGATGCATTGACTACTAATCCCGATACTGTATATTACTCAATGTCTATTCTTGATGTGGTAATGGTGGATATTATTCTGGCTCCCGCAGCTTGCTTTGGTTTAGGGCAGAATGTGGCTATTGCTACACTTGAAAGCTTAGGTGCAGAAGGTGTTGTATATAGTGAAAGCGGAAACCAATACAGCATTAAGTACCAAAATAACGATGGCAAGAAATACGAGCTGGAAGGTGAGTACAATAAAGCAGCAGATTCGCTCAAATGTATTGTGAAAATAGATGGTAAGGAAGGCCTGATTTCGGAATATCTTAAAACATCATTCGGCTATGTCAGTCAAATTTATACTATTAGTGAGGACGGCTCAGCACATATCTATCAGATGGCAGTAAGTGACGAAAATGGTGCGCTTGGCATTTCCAAAGTATCAGCAGCACCTCCGGCATTAACCGATGACGAGAAAATTGACTTTCCCAAGCAATGCCAGGAATGGTATGCAATAGAGGATGATACAGTTACAGGAGTTACCTCCGATGGGAAAAAGATTTCATTTGTATACAATCCATCCGCGGACTGAGAGTTGTTTTTTGATATAATATTCATTTCATCTCCTTCTTAGCCTTATAAAATTTCCAAGAAGGAGATATTTTTATTCTATACAGCAAGGAGCTAACAAATTTTATAAAATAATATATCAATATTACTTAACTTCTCAACCTGTCCATTCTAAAATTGGCATAAAAGCTTAATTAAATTTGCTATAGAATCTATAATCTTACGATAGAATCTATAATGTGAATGGAAAAGTCGGAGATAAATTTAAGTTTAATAAACATTTACATGTTGCATATATCAGCGATATGAATAAAACTCCAATAATAAAACATCCCCCAGGAGCAAAAGTATTATAAGAAACATATTTCAGGGATTGAAAACTCACCTTACCACATTACGCTGATGTAAAAAGAAGAAAGGGGGAAGAAAACCCCTGCTCTTATATGGGAGACAACAAATAAATATGAAACTTCATTATATTTTTATGAAGATTATCCCTCATGTTATGATAAATTAATATTGAAGTTATTAAGAAGTTGAGCGGAACAGCATGGCGAAGTTGAATAAAATAATATGTAAAAACGGAGAAATATGGTGAAGCGTAGCAATAATTTTATTATTACGTGAAAGTAATAAAATATATGTCTGTTTTTACGATGAAACTTTGAAAGAGAGCATAAAAAATGAAACTTACTTTCAGGGAATGTGTGATGGATGATCTAGTCACACTTCGCGAATTATCTTGCAAGATATTCAGCCATACTTTCGGACATATGAATACACTATCTAATATGAAAGCTCACTTAGAACAAGCTTTTAATATTGGAAAGCTACGGAATGAATTATCAGATGGCAATTCGAAATTTTATTTTCTTTATGCTGATGAAAAATTACCAGGTTATCTGAAGTTAAATGAATATAAGGCGCAAACCAATATCTATGACCCACTATGACCCACAACCTTTTTTCGTGGGAGAAGAAGAACAAACTGATTTTATAATGCGCAAAGATTTAATTGTAAGCAGTTCAATACGGTAAACTGAAAATATGGATAATGGGGTATAATTATTTATTATTAACAATAATGAATTATACATGTTTAAGATCTATAATTGCAACCAAAAATGTAATTAAAAAATACTTACTGAAAATACTTTTATTGACATAACTTTATTGCTACAATCACAATGCTCTCTGCAACAAAGTAATAATTTTATCTTTATGAATATTTGATTTGCAGGAAAGAATAAGCTTCTCTCAAAATTATGGAAAGCAGTAGATGTAAAACCGCTTATCTTTTTCAAGTAGGTGGTTTTAAAATATGGAAGGGAATTGGGAAATTGGACATGAACAAGAATATTGTTTATCCGGATTATAACAATTCAATAGCGAGTCTTGCAAATTCAATTCTGAAGAAATGGGGACTTCAGACTAACGGGAGTACGCTTAGACTTCTTGATCGATTTCTCGAGAAAGATTATGCGAATGTGGTGGTTATTCTTCTTGATGGAATGGGTAAGTGTATTATTGAGCATAACCTTGAAGAAAACGGCTTTTTCAATACTCACTTGGTAGGAACATACAGCTCCACCTTTCCACCTACTACAGTTGCAGCAACAGCATCAATTGATAATGGTCTTGTTCCCTGCGAACATGGATGGCTTGGGTGGGACTGTTACTTTCCGCAGATACACAGAAATGTAACGGTATTTCTTAATACTGATACCGAATCCGGAGAAAAGGTGGCAGATGAGAGTGTTGCATGGAAGTACTATGGATATGAAAGCGTGGTTAACAGGATAAATTCATCCGGAGGGAAAGCATATTATGTTTCACCGTTTATTCCACCTTATCCGGAAACATTTGAGGAAAGCTGCCAACTTATAAAAAAATATTGTGAGGAGCCGGCAAAGAAATACGTCTACTGCTATTGCAGCGAACCCGACTATACAATGCATAAAACCGGTTGTTACAGTAATGAATCAAAACAGGTAATTTACTTCCTTGAAAAAATAATCGAAAGACTTGCAGCCGAACTAAGAGACACCCTTGTGATTATAACTGCCGACCATGGTCTTATAGACTCGAAAGGTGTGTATATTAAGGATTACCCAAAGATTATAGATTGCCTTATAAGAATACCTACTATTGAACCCAGGGCTTTGAATTTGTTTGTGAAAGAAAACAGAAAAGACGAATTTGAGAAGGAATTTGCTGAAGAGTTTGGTGAAAAGTTTCTTCTTTTCCCTAAAGAAAAAGTATTGGAAATGAAATTGTTCGGATATGGAAAGGAGCATAAAGACTTTCGTAAGATGTTAGGAGATTATCTTGCCGTTGCGGTAGATGATTTGTCAATCTTCAATACAAAAGAAGCAGCAGAAAAGTTTATTGGTGTTCATGGGGGGCTTACGGCAGATGAGATGATTATTCCTTTGATTGTTGTGGTGAAAGAATAGATAATTTTTCCACTTTGTTTCCACTTTTTTGATTTTTTTCACATAACATTACTTATGATGGTATATATCTATACATTAATTATTAATGCTTAATATTAATTTGAATAAAAACGAAAGAAGGTGAAAAGAAAATGGCTGAATTACCTGAAATTGTTAAACTTGCAAGTCAAATGAGAGATACGCTGTGCGGAAAGACCATGCAATCTGTTACTTTATTGCAAGAAAAATGCTCTAATATTCCAACTGATGAGTTTCAAAAAAGAGTCGTTGGTGCAAAGATTAAGGAAGTCAGGAATAAAGGAAAATGGATCATCATTGTGCTCGGCAACGGTGAAAACATCCTTATGTCTCTTGGTATGGGTGCTGATGTTCTGTATTTTGAAAATGAGAAAAACCAGGCTGATAAATATCAGGTAAAGGTTAGCTTTAGTGACGGAAGTGGTTTTACAGCCCGGTTTTGGTGGTTTGGTAAATTTTTACTCGTATCGGATGACGAACTGGAATCGGAACCTAACACAAAAGATATTGCAATTGACCCCTTTGACGAAAGATTTACACTTGATTATTTTTCAACACTCTTAAAAGGAAAAAAGACACAGATCAAAGCTTTTTTGATGAATCAAAAAAATGTTGGCGGTATTGGTAACATGTATATGCACGACATTTTATTCAAGGCTCGTCTTCATCCCCAAAAGAAAATATCAGACATGGATGAGAATGAGATCAGACTCCTATATAACAGCATAATAGACATATTGAATCTATCAAGGGAAAAAGGTACGTTTGCTTACGAAAGTGATTTTTTTGGGCAAAAGGGAGGATACACACTAGATTACTTCCTTGTGGGTTATAAGGAAAACCAACCATGCCCTGTATGTGGTGAAAAGATAATTTCAATAAAGACCGGCAGTACAACTTCTTTTATATGCCCTGCCTGTCAAAAAGTATAGGGATAGTTATTGATAAGCAACAAAATTATACGGTCAATTTTTTATGTATATAAATTTCCGGGATTTCAAAACGTAAAAAAAGTTAGTATTTGATTTTGTTAAGCACCCCATAAGAGGTTGGACAAATTGTATAAATTATAATACAATTTGTTTTAAGAAATTATAAGTTGTAAAGAAAAATTTATATTGGAAAATTTACAAGCTCATAGGTTTATTTTGGATTGATAGCCATTCAATCTACAAAAAAGGGGGAAAGGCAATTTTCTCCACTTTATTAGGAACGGAGTATACTTGCCTAAATATAATTATGAATGCTGCTAATACCAAGATAAGCGATCACCTGGAAGAACTGCTGAATATAGGAATAGCCCTTTCAGCGGAGAAGAATCATACCAAGTTGTTAGAGCGTATTTTACGAGAAGCCCTAAGAATTACTAATGCCGATGCAGGCACCTTGTATTTACGAGAACATGATTACCTTACTTTTAAGATTATTCATAATGATACCCTGGGTATATACCTGGGAGGACAGGGTGAACCGAATGATTTACCTCCTGTTCCCCTTAACTCTGCCAATGTTTCTTCTTGGGTGGCTTTGAACAAGAAAAGCGTCAACATCCCTGATGTATATAATGTTGACAATTTTGATTTCTCCGGACCTAAGAAATATGATGCTATTACGGGATATCGCACCTGCTCTATGCTGGTGGTTCCACTGGAGAACTATGAGGGAGAAGTGATCGGTGTTTTGCAGCTTTTGAATGCCAAAAATGAAAAGGGTAAAGTTATACCTTTTGACCCCAAATTGGAGAAAATCGTTTTTTCCCTGGCCTCTCTGGCAGCCGTTTCCCTAACCAATATGCAATATGTTCAAGAGATTGATAATCTCTTTCATTCTTTTGTACAAGTGATGGCTACAGCTATCGATGCCCGTACACCTTATAATGCCAACCATACCCGTAATATTGCCCGACTTGCGGAAAAATTTGCTGCCTATCTTGACAGCCTGACTAGCGGACCGTTCAGTAACGTGAAATTCTCTGAGAACCGGACTGCCCAACTGGTTATGGCAGCCTGGCTTCATGATATCGGAAAGGTGGCAATTCCTCTGAGCATTATGGACAAGTCCACCCGCTTAGGAGATCGGGTTGAGTATGTCAAACAGAGGTTGGATCTGGTGGAAAACCGCCTGATTAGGTCTTTTCTTGAGAAAAAAATAGCCGGAGTTGCCGACATAAAACTTGAAGAGGAGCACAGGGAACAATTAGCCCGTCTTAGCAAAGCACGGCAGCTCATTGAAAAAGCAAATAACCCGACAACTTTTGTAGATCAGGACTTATTCCTGGAGTTGTCCGAGTTAGCCAACTGGGAACCTTTGCCGGGTGTGAGGCTTTTAACGGATGATGAATTCAAGTTTCTATGCATCCCTAAAGGTACCCTTACCGACGAGGAGCGTAAGATCATGGAAAGCCATGTTACTATTGCCCAAAGGATGTTGGAGAAGATTCGTTTCAACAACCGCTATAAGGATGTGCCGGCTTGGGTTTTGAGTCATCATGAGTTACTTGACGGAACGGGTTATCCCAGGGGCTTAAAAGCGGAAGAAATCCCTTTGGAAGTCAGGATTCTTACTATACTTGATATTTATGATGCTTTAACGGCTTCAGACAGACCTTATAAAAAGGCTATGACTCCTCAGGCAGCCTTTAACATCCTGGAAAGGATGGCTGAAGATGGGAAACTTGATATCTTGCTGGTTACGGCTTTTAAAAAAAGCCGGATCTGGGAGGAATAAAGAACCGTATGGTTGCTTACATTAAAATAACTACCTGTGGAGTTTTATGACTAATTTTGATTAAATTATTTATGTAATTTTAGTATTATTTAATTAATTTTAGTTTAAATCTATGTATTGTGCTGTTACACCCTCCAGACTGTTGAGCTCCTGAACCAATGCTTCAACATCTTCTTTACTGCCATATGGTTGTAATATGATAATCCCATCATTCGAACATGCATCATTACTGACTTCGTGCAACCCCAAACGTGCCCTGATCTTACACCCGTTTTTTGTAAGTACCTCCTGGAATTTTACTGCGTTATTAATTCTATTGTTTATTCTAACACCAATAATATAGTAATAGGACATCATGTTACCCTCCTATGTACAAAAACATTATTGCATTTTTGATTTCATTATAACATAAAATTAAAGTAAATTTAAATTAAAGTAAATTTATGTTTAATTTCTTTCTAAAATAAGTTTGAGATAAAATCGTACTTAGAATTAATATCATTTTAAGATTTAAATATTGCAATCGGATTGTTTTTGTAGGATTATTAATTGAAGAATAGTCTTTTAAAAATTCAGCTAAACGTTTTGTTGCAAATTGAAGACCTTGTGCAGATTTATCATCATATTTAGAGATTTGCCATATTCGTATTACACATAATGTTCCGTATTACACATATTATACAAGCTCTTTTTGTTATTTTAGTAAAAAGAAGATAAGACAGTATTATTCTTTGAGAAATGAGGTGAAAAAATGGATCTGCAAGAACTTGAGACATATTTTCGTTCATTGGATCGTTCCTTTTTTGTTGAAAGCGACATGAAAAAGTACGCGACTTTGGATGAGCCTTTACCTATAGGCTACGGACAAACAATCTCGCAACCCAGTCTTGTATTGGAGATGACACGACTTCTATCTCCGGAAAAAGATAGCAAAGTTTTGGAAATTGGAACTGGATCAGGTTTTCAAACAGCAATTCTTGCAAAAATGTCAGGAAAGGTTTATACGGTGGAAAGAATTGATAAATTAATGGAAAAGGCTAAAAAGAGATTAGAGACATTAAATTTTACAAATGTATATTATAAAGTCGGAGACGGAAGCATGGGCTGGAAAGAATATGCCCCATATGACAGGATTATGGTAACTGCAGCAGCCCGTGTATTGCCGGTCGAATTGGTTAATCAATTAGCAAACGGCGGTAGGATGGTTATTCCGATCGGTCCACCGGATTTGCAAGAACTTAAGCTTATTACGAAGACAGAAAATGGTGTTATACAAAGTAAAACAATGGGAATGGTGAGATTTGTAGAACTTAAGGGGCAGTATGGCTGGACAAAAGAGTGACTATTGGTTAAAAATGCGTTTGCCTCACTGAAAGCGGGGTGAGGATAAGAGAAACGATATACGGAAATGCACATATTGAGTTCAAGGTAATATGAGAAAACAAAGTAAAACAATCAAAATAAAATTTAAATTTTAATTAGAAAACTAAAATAAAACTTAAGTAAAATAAAAATTCAAAGAACGTAAATAGCCCCTTTAATTTCCTTTCCAGTTGTATTATTATTTTTGTAGATAGTATTATTGTTTTGTGAATATAATATATGTGTTGTAAAAGAGAAGATAAGAAACCAAGATAGAAAAAGAGTGAGTTATATGTTCTTTGTAGCGTTTTTTGGAATAAATGACAAAGATAAATATATAGGAACTTACAATAATATTATATGCCCATCATGCGGGAAACTGGCCAGGTATGAAATTTATAAATCATACAGGTATTTCCATATGTTTTTTATACCCATATTCAGGTGGAATGTTAGATATATTGCAAGAACTTCTTGCTGCGGCTGCCTTTATGAGCTGGATCCTTTCGTTGGTAAGGAATTTGAGAAGAATCCTTTTATCGAAATCAGGGCGGAAAACCTACGGAGATTTCACGGTTATTCACCCTTTAAGTATTGTCCAAATTGTAAAACCGATGTACCCCCGGAATTTAATTATTGCCCTTATTGCGGAGGGAAATTGTAAAATTTTGATTTACCGGTACGGATAATTTTATTGGTGTAAATCATAAATTTTCCATTATTTTCATAAATTTTCCATTATTTTAAAATTAATGAATCGAATTTAAACTGTATTAAAAAATGAGATTTCAATTAAGAACGGAAATGAATTTTTATTATAATCGTAAATAATATTTTAATCAAAACCGGCAATTATGTCGGTTTATTTATATTTCATGTGTTTTTTTGATTGTTAAAAAATCATCAAAAAAAACACATATTGACAAAAGTAGACAAAATAACATATTTTTTGTATTATTATAACTGATAATTTTTATATGAATTTATGTTTTAATAATCGATTAAACAAATTTCTGACGCTTAGAAAAATAACACCTATGGCTAAATATGGGAGAATTTATAAAATCCTTACGAGGGTTCAGCAAGATGTCTAATTTTAGGCTACAAAACAGGCAAGATAAGTTTGATCAAGCAAGAAAGAGGATTAATTATGAATATGAAAATTACTAAAAAGACCGACAATAACAGAAAAACTGAATTTATGCTTTTAAATAGACTTACAATAACATACAACTTTCTTAATGTTGAAATTACAACAGCATACTGTCTCTTTAGTATATCAAGTTCAGAGTAATGTTTACCTCTCCGCCCTTTTTTTCTAATGAGGTAATTACTGAAGTAAATCATAAATATGGCAATGTATGGATTTGCTGCTGGTTATAGCACTAATTCTGATAATTCTAATAGTAGCATAAATTCAGTCGATAGCATCTATTGGACCGAAGACGAACTTGCATTCATGAAAGCACATCCTGTGATTTGTATTGGTGTAGATCCTGATTTCGTGCCCTTTGAATTTATTGATGAAGACGGAGAGTACAAGGGAATAGCAGCAGTCTACCTTGCTTTGATCAGTGAAATTACAGGTTTACACTTTGAAATTGTGACAGGCTTGACATGGTCTGAAGTTTACGATAAAGCACTGGCAGGAGATATAGATGTTCTGCCTGCTATTGGAAAGACAAGTGAAAGGGAGAAACATTTTCTTTTTTCAGAACCATATTACTATTTTAAAAGAGTTATCGTAACTCGCGATACTGATACAGGCATATCGGGAATAGATGATTTGTATGGTTTGACGGTAGCTGTACAAAGAAACAGCTCAAATCACAGTTACCTGTTATCATACCCGAAAATAAACTTGAGCCTATATGATTCGGCAGAAACCGCCCTGACTGCGGTTGCAACCGGAGAAGAAAAGGCATTCATCGATAACTTGGCTACAACAAACTACCTTATACGTTCAAACGGCTTGACAAATCTCAGATTTGTGTCTTTTGAAGCTGAAAAAAAGCAATCATTACATTTTGCCGTCCGAAAAGACTGGCCCGAACTGGTTAGTATCTTCAATAAAGCGATGAATGCAATTACGGAAAATGAGAAACTTGATATCAACAACAAATGGATCCAATTGGATACTCATATAGATTACAGTCCTATTGTTCGAATTCTGACTATCATAGGTGCTTTAATTACCGTTGCTTTATCCGTTTCATTTTTCTGGATTTTGCGGCTTCAAAAGGAAATCAAGCAAAGAAAACATATCCAGATTGATTTAGAAAAGGCAAAATATGAAACTGATGAGGCAAATAAATATAAATCAAGTTTCTTAGCAAGAATGTCTCATGAGATAAGAACTCCGCTTAATACCATAATGGGTTTATCCCATCTTTTGAAAAAAACCGAAATGACCTTGACTCAAAATATATATATCGACAGGATTATACAAGCAGCAAACAGCATGCTGAGTGTAATAAATGATATATTGGATTATTCTAAAATCGAAGCAGGAAAAATCGAACTTGAAGTTACATCTTTTAGCCTGGATCAGGTAATTCAAAATGTGGTCAATATTGTTTCCTATAAAATAAATGAACAGGGAATCGGTTTTAGGCTGTCAAAAGATCCCCTTGTCCCCAATTGGTTTTTTGGCGATCCTAAGCGTATTGAACAGATCTTGCTTAATGTTCTGAATAACGCTGTTAAATTTACCGCTAAAGGAGAAGTGTCATTTGATATCCGATTAATAGCAAAAGAAAATGACACGTACCATATCTCATTTTCCATTAAAGACACCGGAATAGGAATGACAAAGGAACAAGTTAGAAAGATCTTTATACCTTTTGAGCAGGGCGACAGCAGTATAACTCGTCGATTTGGTGGCTCCGGTTTAGGGCTGTCTATTGTAAAGAATCTTGTAGACATGATGGGTGGTGAAGTAAAAGTATACAGTACACTTGGAGAAGGCTCGACTTTTGTTATTAATTTAGCTCTAAATATTGATAAAGATAAGGAATCATTATATGCAAAAGCACTGTCCAGCAATCACTTCAAAAACATTAGGACTCTTATTTTAGAAAAGTCAGGCGCAAATATTAACTTAATAGGAAGCTATTTAGGCAGCTTAGGAATGGATTGCGAGCTTACCAGTTCAGAAACAAGCGCTATCAGTATGTTGGAAGCAGCAGGTGGGAAATTTTCCATGCCATTTGATTTATTTATTGTTGATTATGATACTCCGGCCAAAGGAGGATTCAATTTCATTGAGAGAATACGCAATAATAATAAAATTGTTAAAATGCCAAAGATTATAATGCTTTTTCCGATGATGAGATATGATCTGTTTGATAAACTCAATGAATACGGAATTGACATGGGTATCGGAAAACCAATAATGCCGTCTATATTACTTAATGGTATATTGGATATTTTTAATATTAAAGCCATTTCCGATTCTCAGATTCTATCACATTCATATAAGGAACCTGCTACGACAAAACTTGAAAAGAAGCATTGGGTATTGCTGGCTGAAGATAATAAAACGAACCAGTTGGTTGTAAAATCATTCTTAGAACAAGTCGGGATAAACACTATAATTGCTAATGACGGAAAAGAAGCAATTGAGCTTTACAGAGAATATATAGATGACATCGATTTAATATTAATGGATTTACATATGCCCGATATGGATGGTTATGAGGCGGCTGAAAAGATCCGACAATTTTCTGATAAAGTGCCTATCGTAGCAATGACAGCGGATGTTATTTTAGGCGTTCGTGAAAAATGTAAGCAAAGCGGGATATATCACTACGTTAGCAAACCCTTTAATCCGGGTTATTTTATTCAAACAATCAAAAACATTCTAAATGAAAATGAAGCAGATAAAGATGAATCCGGTATTAATACAGAACCCAGTATTGATGGGAAACCTGATATAAATATGAAGCATAATATTGATGATAATATTGATACGAACCCTGGTATTGATATAAAACATAATATTGATGCAGAACCTGGTATTGATACGGAAATTGGTCCTAATACGAAAACGGTTGTTCTTGACAGGCAAATGGGCATAAAGAATATGGGTGGTAATGAAGAATTGTATTTTCAAGCTTTAGAAGAATATTACAAAGAAAATAAAAATACACTAGAGAAAATTGAAATGTCAATTCAAGAAAAGAGATATTCAGATGCTGCAAAAATCGTACATAAGGTAAAGAGCAGTTCCGGAAGCATTGGAGCCAAATCGTTGCAGAATATAGCTATGTTATTTCAAAAAGCGCTGGAAGAGGAAAAATAAGAAGAGATAACTAAATTGCATGCCGAGTTTTCAAAACAATTAAGAAGACTGCTGGAGGAATTGAAACTATAGAATATGGCTGAGATTAAAGCGAATTTAAGATGATCCAGGATGGAATACAGCTTTAAGCTTAAGGATGGAATACAGCTTAAGGAAAGGGGATTTGCATTGTTAACTAAAATTCTTGTTGTTGATGACTCAGCAACTGATAGGTTTATTATCAAGAACATGCTAAGTGAATATTGTGTATTGACTGCTTGTGACGGTGTAGAAGCCATACGTATTCTGGAGGAGCATGAAGGGATTAAATTGCTAATACTTGATTTAAATATGCCCAATATGGACGGATTTCAAGTTCTCAGGTTTTTGAAAGAAAATAAGCGATATGAGAAGCTGCGAACTATAATATTAACAAATTATGGATACCTGTATTCTCAGAACCTGATTAAGAAAGCTGCAGAGGCTCTTAGTCAACATAGTACTGATAACCGCATTTTATTCTATCCTGGAGAACATCGTTTTGTTTTCTATTTGTTTGATTATAAAGATAAAAATGAACTTATTGATTTCAGCAGTGCAATTGCAGAGACCTTGGAATCCTTATTTGTTACTGACAGGATTGGTGGAGGCATTGGAATTCTGGAACTTGAACAGAACTCAAATGAAATCGATATTGATTTACTCCTAAGGAACCTTATTATAGCATCTGAAAGGTCTATCAACTTGTATGGGAAAAACTTTCAAATTTGCTTTTATAACGAAGAGTTGGAGGTACTAGTTACCCGTGAAAGGGATATAATAGAAGTCCTCAATGTTATAGCAGCGGATGATAATATTAATATTATAGCATCTAATGATAATTTGGATAAATTTCCTAATGACAATAACAACAATATTACCGTTGCAGAATATAGCGATAACACTATTAGCACTGGTAATATTGGTAATATATTTTGCAATGATAGTATTGACAACAATACTATCGGTAATTTTAAGACTGCTTATGATGCTAATAACAGTTTATTTTTGCAGTTTCAGCCGGTTTTGGATATAAGAACGGGTTTTATATCCGGATTTGAGGCATTGGCCAGAATTAGAACGGAAAAGCTAGGATTAGTGTCGCCTTTAGAATTTATTCCTATTGCCGAAAAAACAAAGCTTATTATTCCTATTGGAGAGAAAGTATTTGTCAAAGCATTTAGTTTCCTAAAAAAGCTCAAAAAATACGGGTATGATGATATCATTGTTTCAATCAATGTATCTATTATTCAGTTGTTAAGCCCGGATTTCACAAACAGGTTATTTAAGCTAATAAATGATATGCAGATTGAACCAAGAAATATTTGTATTGAAATTACCGAATCCATCTTTGCCTCTGAATATGACAACATCAACAAAATTATTGAGGAATTGCGGGATGCCGGGTTTCACATTGCTATTGATGATTTTGGAACCGGTTACTCTTCCCTTGCCAGGGAAAAAGAATTAAAAGTTGATTGCATGAAAATTCACAAATGCTTTATCGATAATTTACTATGTTGCGACTTAAACAAAGCCATAACAAGCGACATTATTTCAATAGCTCATAAGCTCGGACATTACACGGTTGCCGAAGGAGTGGAGCATCATATTCAATTTGAGTATTTAAAGAAGCACAACTGTGACAGAATACAGGGTTATCTTATAAGCAAACCACTTGATGAGGAAGAGGCAATAAGGTTTTTAAGTAATTATAATAAAAATATTACAAGTATTTCAGGTTAAAAATAAATACTGTTCTTGGAAAGATTTTCAAGAAAGTATAAAAATCATGTTATTGCAACTGAAATATATGCTGTCGGGTTACATTGTAGAAGAGTTTCTCGCGGGAGCGTCGTATGTGTAAAGCCAAATTAATGCATATATGATTATGTGTTTGTATGAACAACTCGGAACTGTCATTTTCAAGTCTGGACTATAATTATCCTTTGTGATACAATGCTTTTTGTTGGCAAAATAGCTTTGGAGGAGCATATATGACGCAACCCGCATCAACAAATACTTCAAACAATTTTATGAAGACACTTGTACGAGATTTGAGCATATTAAAGAATACATTTAACATATTTTTTCAACACGTGGATTAAATGTAATTGTAACACTCAATATAACGAGCACTATATTTAAATCAAACTTTAGGAGGAAGAATAACATATGAAGAAATTGAAAATTGCAGAAGGAATATACATGTTTACAATGAATGTTGAAGACATATTATTTGAGGGAATCTGGGAGATTGCCAACGGGGTAACTCTTAACTCGTATGTAGTGCAAGGAGAAAAGACGGCAATAATTGATGGCGTAATAGGTTGGGACGGAGTAACTGAAAATCTTTACAAGAGCCTAGAAGAAATAGGCGTTGATCCTAAAAATATTGATTACTTGATTGTTAATCATATGGAACCTGACCATTCGGGATGGATTTCAAATTTTAGGAATATTAAGGATGATTTTATAATTATATGCACTGAGAAAGCGGCAAGAATGGTAAAATCCTTTTATGATGAAGACAAAATAAGAATTGTAAAGGAAGGAGATATTTTAGAACTTGGAAAAGGAATGATATTAAGTTTTCATCCGGTACCAAACGTTCACTGGCCGGATACTATGTATACATACGAAAAATCTACAAAAACCCTTTTCTCATGTGACATGTTCGGTGCCTTCGGTAGAATGATGGATCATTGTTTTGATGATGAACTGACACCTGAAGAGATAGACTTCTTTGAAAACGAAGGGATGAGGTATTATTCAAATGTAATGGCAACTTTTACACCTAGCTTAAGAAAAGCAATTGAGAAGGCAAAAACGCTTGAAATAAATACAATAGCACCTGGTCATGGTCCGGTTTACAGAAAAAATCCACAAAAAATCATAGATGATTATTACAGGTTTTCTCTATATGCTGAAGGTGCAGGTAAGAATGAAATTGCCATATTGTGGGGCTCTATGTATGGAATGACTGCTAAAGCAGTTGATTACGTTGAAAGCATACTTAAAAGAGAAAATGTAAAGTACAGGAAGCTGAAAATGCCCCTGGAAAGTGAAAGTGAAATGATTACAACCGTATTTAAATCTGCAGGGATAATAATTGCTGCACCTACTTATGAGTACAAGCTTTTCCCACCAATTGCAGCAGCTTTGAATGAGCTTGGGAGAAAAAAGATAACAGGTAAAGTAGCATTCAGATTTGGTTCATATGGATGGTCCGGTGGTGCTGAAAAAGAACTGCATGAAATAATCGAGAGAAATAAAATGAAGTGGGATTTAATTGAATCCGTAGAATTTGAAGGAGCACCAAGAGAGGAGGACCTTGCTAAGATTGAAAAAGGAGTATTAGAGCTTATAAAAAAGATGAAGGAAAAAATAGTAGGATAAATAGGTGGAATAAGTAAAAAAATAGGAGAATAAATAATGGCTGATCTTGGCCTTAACTTGCTTATCTTGACAAAAAGCAGGCTCTTTAGTGTCAATGAGGTTTTTCACAAAGTCAACGTGAAGTAAGAAGCGTTAAAAGTCAATGAAGATGAGAAGTGTTTAAAATTCGGTGGAAAATGTTTCAAAGCCAATTAAGATGATCAAAGCCAATGAAGATGATAAATACAAACTTGGGCGGAATTAAAAAACTTCGAAATAAAAAACCTTTCGAAATGAAAAAACCCTTGGAAACGATCCAAGGGTTTTGCATTGTATTACTCTTAGAGCGATAACATGGTGGGCAATGGGGGACTCGAACCCTCAACTTCTACCATGTGAAGGTAGCACTCTGACCAGTTGAGTTAATTGCCCAAATGTTATTTCATCTAAATTATAACTCTATTTGCTCTATAATTCAATAGTTATTTCGTTATTTCCGTAATATATAATTGACATGTCTTTAATATCCCCATTTGCGTTGTTAGCTTTATCTGTTGTATCTTACCGGCTGTATCTTATCAGTTATATCTTACTGGTTGTATCTGTAATATTCGTTCTCAAATGGACACTTCTTTTCACTTCAATTTTTAGTAACTCCAGCTTTTCATCCAGTGATAATGTATTCTCTGTATTCCTTTTATAGCATCGGTTTTAGTCAATACCTCTAGTGTATCTGATTGGGGATTAACTCTTTCCGATTAGATTTTATAACTTTGAACTGCTTCTTTTACCGGTTGAGATAGTGATTCATATATCACAGAATGCCTTATGTGTTATATTTTCTAGAATCTGGCTGTGCCAAATAACACAATGACACAGCTGGATTCTATACTCAAATTGGTTCAGACTTTATTGACTTTTTTAGTTTTTCGCTGGATCAGTTTGACTAGTTCGACGATTGGAATTACCGAGGCGGCAAGTGCAAGAGCTGTTATATACTCTGTGAAGTTAATAGAGGTGAAACCAAAGGCATCGCGCAAAAATGGTATATATATGACGGCTGCTGTAAGGATAAATGAGAGTAGCATCGAACCAAAAAGGTATAAGTTGAGGTTTTTAATGCCGAAAATTGATCTGTAGTGTGAACGCATATTGTACGAGTGAAAGATTTCAGCCATCGACATTGTGAGAAATGCCATGGTCATGCCGTCATCACTATTCACAATTCTCCAAGCACCGTTTTCAATCCACTCACCAATGAAATAAGCAGTTAGAGTAAGTATAGCGACCATCACCCCTTGGTAGAAGACATTGAATCCAACACCACCAGAAAAGATACCTTCCTTTGGATCGCGTGGTTTGCGCTTCATGATATCTTCCTCTCCCTTTTCCATGCCGAGGGCAAGGGCAGGAAGCGAGTCGGTAATTAAGTTAATGAAGAGAATATGTGCAGGCTTCAGTATTGTAAACCCTAGTATGGTAGCAAAGAAAATACTGATAACCTCCGAGAGATTTGAGGAAAGTAAGAATTGAATTGATTTTCGAATGTTATCATATATGCGTCGACCTTCCTCAACCGCAGCGACAATGGTGGCGAAATTGTCATCGGCAAGAATCATGTCAGCAACATTTTTGGTAACATCAGTACCAGTGATCCCCATCCCTATACCGATGTCGGCATTCTTGATTGAAGGAGCGTCATTCACTCCGTCTCCGGTCATGGCTGTTACATATCCACGGCTGCGCCATGCATTAACTATCCTTGACTTATGTTCGGGTTTGACCCGGGCATAGACACCGTAGCGTTCGACATTATTTACGAAATCTTCGTCGCTTATTTCATCGAGCATGGCTCCGGTAATAGCTTGAGAAAGATCGGTGATGATGCCAAGTTGGATAGCAATAGCCGTTGCTGTATCTATATGGTCTCCGGTAATCATGATAGGACGGATACCAGCGGTCCGGCATTGCTCGATAGCTGCAGGTACTTCATCTCGTACAGGGTCAATCATTCCAACAAGACCTAAGAATACAAGGTTATTTTCATCCTCAGTGGAAAGTGCTGCGGGCTGGGTATCCCACTCACGATATCCGGCTGCAAGGACACGTAGTGCTTTACTAGCTAAGCGTTTGTTTTCATTTGTAAAAAATTGACGTTTTTCTTCCGTTAAGGGAATAATTTTTCCATTTTCGATGTAGCTCGTACATTTCGATATTACAACATCAGGAGCACCTGTTGTATGTTGAATAAATCCTCCTTCAGGCTTTTTGTGTAAAGTGGTCATGAGTTTACGACCCGAGTCAAAGGGGATTTCAGCAACGCGGGGGTATTTTTTCGACAACTCGTTTTTAGGCAGTCCAATTCTATTTGCATAATTAACAACAGCAGCCTGTGTCGGGTCGCCCTCTGCCTGCCCTTCTTCATTCAATTCCGCGTCAGAACACAGTGCTAGCGAAGTTGCGAGCAGCCTTTCATCGCTTCCCGAATATTCGACTACGGTCATCTTATTCTGGGTGAGTGTTCCTGTCTTATCGGTACAAATTACCTGGGTGCATCCTAGTGTTTCTACGGCGGTTAATTTGCGGATTATTGCATTTCGTTTTGACATTTTCGTCACGCCAATCGAGAGAACGATTGTGACAACAGCAACAAGCCCTTCAGGTATTGCCGCTACTGCAAGACTTACTGCCAGCATAAATGAGTCAAGTATCGTATCAGCAATGCCTACGCGGGAAATTGGGGAAGATATAAAATGACGCAAAAGGCTAACACCGAACATTATCGCGCAGATACCAAGCACAAGTACCGTAAGTATACGGCTGAGCTGGGCAAGCTTTTTCTGCAGAGGAGTTTCTCCCTCCTGTGCAGTGGTAATTGCATGAGCTATTTTTCCCATTTCGGTATTCATGCCGGTTGCCGTGACCACCACTGTTGCACGGCCGTAAACAACGGAGCTGCCCATGTAAACCATGTTTACCCTGTCTCCAAGCGGAATATCTCCTTCCTTGACGTCAAGAATATCATCAGTTTTTTCGACCGGTACTGACTCACCAGTTAGAGCTGCTTCCTCGACCTTAAGACTGGCGTGACTGATAATACGTCCATCTGCGGGGACGGCATCTCCAGCTTCAAGTAACACAATATCACCGACAACGAGTTCCCCGCTTTTAATATGGACAATGCAACCATCACGCATCACCTTTGAGGTGGAAGCTGCCATTTCCTTGAGGGCTTCAATTGCAGCTTCTGCCTTTCTTTCCTGGATTACACCTAGTGTGGTATTAAGTACTACAACGAAAAGAATGATGAATACATCAGATAAAGATTCACCTGACATAACAGCAGTAATGCCCGAAATAACAGCAGCAGCAATCAGTATGAGTACCATGGGATCTGAAATTTGAGCAAGGATTCTTTCGAAAATAGTTGTTTTTTTGCCTTCCTCAAGTCGATTGAAGCCGTACTTGTTTAACCTATTTTGGGCTTCAGCAGAAGTTAGTCCACCTGTGGTGCTGTCAATCTCCCTGAGTACGTCCTCCTTCGACATAAAATAGTGTTTCATGACAGTCTCTCCTTTCTTTAAATAGCTCCTTTCTTTAAGTAGCCTTTTAGCTGTCACGCAGGGTATAAAAAAAGAGACCCAGCGCGTCATTACCGCGCATAAGTCTCGTTCTTTTCCCGTTTGAATGAGACGGTGTACTCCGAACCAGGCGGTTGGTTACCACCAGGATGTTGACCCGGAGATCGCCAAAGGCGCGAACTACTCCCTTATGCAATAATATTCTAACATATCTATGCTGATCTGTCAATTTTAGGGAAATATATTCCTAACATTTTAAAGTAAACGTACTCTTGGACCTTGGCTTTGGGTGTACGATTTTCATGAATTCCAAGGCAATACAGGAGTAAAAGAAAGGTATAAATATTGCAGATATTTTTGCCAGCTTTCTTACTTATTAACAAAAATACTCTGTATAAGGTAATTAAGTTGAGGTATCCTAAACAGTCAATGATAATGAGGTAGAGATGATAGAAATGATAGAGATGACTATAGAGGTTCTTATAAAAGAATCAACCACTGCTTTTGAAAATGAAATAATCTGTTGAAGGTGTATCCAATGCTACTCTTGTAAGTTATAATGGAGAATATATGTAATAATACATGGAATTATACGTGTAATGATGTGTGAGATGTGTAATATGAGATGTATGAAATGATATGTTAAATAATATATAGGATGACATGCAAATTGATAGTTGAAGAACTATCATATTCAATTAAACTTTTATATGTACATCCATATTTTGGATAGTTTTGCATAGTGTTTCTCAAAAATGTTTTTCTTATAGAAATGTCATGAATCAATGATAGTAACTCAAGCTTCAAAGGTGGTATTAAATTTATATTGGAAAAATATTTGTAAAAAATTTACAGAACAGGGAAAGCCGTAAGAATAGCTTGATTTAAGAAAATCTAAGAAGAAATATTGTTTTATTTGTTCATTATACTTATAATTCATATGGACAATTTGTATTAATTCGGTAAAATAATTAAACAAGTGCAAACTTATGTTATAACTCGCTATATTCCAATAAGAGTTTTGTTAGAAGAAATTTTTTGAAAAATAGAAAATTAAAAATATACGGGGTGACAAATGATTGGGTTGGGAACGATAATTAATACGGTAGGCATAGTGGTTGGTGGCTTATCGGGAATGTTTTGCGGCAAACTGCTGAAGGATCGCCACCAAGAATCTTTGAAAATAGCATGTGGAATAAGTGTTATGTTTATAGGAATAGCAGGGGCAATGGAAGGAATGCTTACCGTAAATGACGGTGTTATCAGCAGCGGACAAGCGATGCTTGTAACTCTTTGCCTTGCACTTGGCTCACTGGTAGGCGAAATTATTGATATTGAGCATTTTATTGAAAAGTTTGGCGAATGGCTGAAATTTAAAACCGGAAATTCAAGAGACAGTATGTTTGTAAATGCTTTTGTAACAGCGTCATTGACTGTATGTATAGGAGCAATGGCAATTGTCGGCGCTATTCAGGATGGGATAACCGGTAATTGGTCAATACTTGCTACTAAAGCAATATTAGACTTTATTATCATTATGGTGATGACCTGCTCTCTTGGAAAAGGATGCATATTTTCTGCCATTCCGGTTTTAATGTTTGAAGGATTGATAACAGTTCTTGCATCATTATTAAAACCCATAATGACAGATTTAGCCTTGAATTATCTTTCGCTTGTTGGTTCTATCCTTATTTTCTGCGTAGGGCTAAACCTTGTATGGGGGAAAAAAATAAAAGTTGCAAATATGCTTCCTGCAATTGTGTTTGCAGTAATTGCGGCTTTTTTATCGATTTCATTTTAAAAAACTAAACATTTATATATTTAATATGCTTGCTGTATGTGCGTTATATAAGCTTAGTGGATAGAAATAAATAGAGAGAACTTGGCACATGATAATAATATATTAATAGTATATAATAGTATATTTTGTAAAACTGAAAATTGTTAAATATAGTGAAATCTAGAAATGTTTTACTGATTATAAAGGATGTATATGAACAATATTATGGAGGAAATATATGAACAATAACAATTATAAAAGTACACTTCATACGTGCTATTTAAGCTACATAACCCAGGCACTTATCGTAAATCTCCCTCCTTTGCTATTTGTAGTTTTTCAGGAGAAATTTGGACTTTCATACACTATGCTCGGAAGCCTGGTTACGGTTGTTTTTGTAACGCAACTTATAGTTGATGCGCTTGCCATCAAAGTTGTCGACAAAATCGGTCAGCGCATGTCGATGGTAATAGCTCATGCATTTGCCGCTGTTGGCATGATTGCATTGACTTTTTTGCCTAGAGTGTTGTCATGGCCGTACATAGGACTAGTTATATCAAGTATATTATATTCAATAGGTGGTGGACTTATTGAAGTACTTGTCAGCCCTATTGTTGAGAGCTTGCCTAGTGATGCTAAAGCTTCTTCGATGAGCCTATTACACTCGTTTTACAGTTGGGGACAGGTTTTGGTAATTGTCATATCAACTTTTGCGCTGCGAATTGTCGGGCAAAATTTATGGTTTCTTCTTCCGCTTGCATGGTCATTGCTGCCGTTTCTAACTCTTTTCAAATTTATGAAAGTGCCACTTATGCCTCCTATAGAAGAAAGCCAGCGAACACCACTAAAGGTACTGTTTAGATCCAGAATTTTTTTAATTGCATTGCTTTTGATGGTTTGCGCAGGTGCCAGCGAACAATCGATGGCTCAATGGGCTTCACTTTTTGCAGAGAAAGGTTTAGGCATTCCAAAAACATTTGGTGACTTGCTGGGACCTTGCATGTTTGCTGTAATGATGGGAGTTATGCGTACGTGGTATGGGATAAAAGGTCAAAAAATCAGTATGCACAAAACATTAATAATTTGCTCTGTTTTATGTATAGCCTCATTTGTAATTACAGCTATAACCCCAATACCGGTAATATCATTGTTGGGATGTGCCTTGTGTGGAATAAGCGTGGGTTTAATGTGGCCGGGAATGTTGAGTATAACTGCAGCTGGTTATCCTTCAGGTGGTGTTGCTATGTTCGCAGTTTTAGCACTTGGCGGTGATTTGGGTTGCTCAATAGGTCCCCAGTTTACAGGAATCGTTGCTGACATGAGCAGTTTGAACTGGGGACTCTTGGCAGCAGTAATTTTCCCTACCATTATGTTGATCGGTTTAGTTCTTCTTAAGTCAAGGATAGACAAAATAGACATGAAGACGGTTCCTTAGACACGGTTAGACATGGGGACGGTTCCTGCGGTTAGACATGGGGACGGTTCCGGTTAGACATGGGGACGGTTCCTATGTCTGAAACAAAGGGACGGTAGAATGTATTAAAATGGTAGTAATACTGTTTACTTTCTTAAAAGTGGGTTAACTCAGCCAGAAATACATCATTTTTTGATATCTAATCTCAAATAAAAGCTGTTTTAACTTCGAAAGTGGGATTGGTACATTTATCCAATTGAGTTTTCACACAGTCTGACGGTTCCCGTGTCTCAATAAGACAGACAAAAGAACCGTCCCCATGTCTCAAAAGAACCGTCCCCATGTCTCACCCATGTCTCAAAAGAACCGTCCCCGTATCTATGTTAGATAGAAATGAGGTGTGGTATGAATTTATATAACAAGGTTAGCACAGGTATAAGAGGTTTTGATCAGGTAATTGATTACCTACGATTTGGAGATAACGTAGTTTGGCAAGTGGATTCCGTTTCAGGATATAAGAAAATGGTTAATTATTTTGCAGAATGTGCAAGAACGGAAAACATGAGCCTGATATATATCCGTTTTGCCAATCATGAACCCGTATTGGATGTGGGTGCCGGTCAGAGTATTGAAACTTATCATATTGATGCAAGAAGAGGCTTTGAAAGCTTTGCTACCGAAATACACAATATAATAACAGGGAAGGGTAAAAGGGTATTTTATGTTTTTGATTGTCTGACTGATTTATTAGAATATTGGCATTCGGATTTGATGATCGGCAATTTTTTTAAGGCTACCTGTCCATATTTATACGAATTGGAAACGGTTGCGTATTTTGCCATTAAACGAAATTTCCATACTTACAGTACTATTGCCGGAATTCGTGAAACGACCCAGCTTCTCCTGGATTTATATCAAATCAATGATAAAACCTATATTCATCCTCTTAAAGTTTGTCAGCGCTATTCACCTACCATGTTTTTTCCCCATTTAATTCAAGGTCAGGAAGCTATCTGCATTACATCCAGTTCTGATGCTTCCGAGCTTTTTAATAGAATCAATCGTGGAGAAATGAGGCTGGATCATTGGAATACTATCTTAAATGATGCCAAAAAAATGTTGGGCTCTTCTCATGAACAGCAGGAAACAGTAAAAAAGCGCCTTATGCATATGCTTATTGGCAGTGATTCTCGAATGTTTCAGTTGTGTGACCGATATTTCACATTAAAAGATATTCTAGACATTGCATCCAGGGTAATCGGTACTGGTTTTATTGGTGGTAAGAGCGTTGGTATGCTTCTGGCAAGGAAAATATTGGAGGTTGAGGGAGGAGATTCTTTTACCCCATATATAGAGCCCCATGATTCATTTTTTATCGGTTCTGATGTTTTTTACACTTATATTGTACAAAATGGCTGGTGGAAACTACGTACCATGCAAAAAACGCCGGAAGGTTATTATAAATATGCAGCGGAACTTAAGGAAAAGCTTTTGCATGGGACGTTTCCTAGGGATATCCAAGAACAATTTATTCAAATGTTGGAGTACTTCGGTCAGTCTCCTATTATTGTACGTTCAAGCTCTCTGCTGGAAGATAACTTCGGAAATGCATTCGCAGGTAAATATGAGAGTGTTTTCTGTGTGAATCAGGGAACACCCCAAGAGCGTTATGAAGCATTTGAACAGGCTGTACGTACTGTATATGCAAGTACCATGAACGAAGATGCACTAAATTACCGGATGAATCGAGGGCTGGCACTACAAGATGAACAAATGGCTATTTTAGTACAACGTGTATCAGGAGATCAATATGGTGACTATTTTTTCCCCCATATTGCAGGTGTAGGAATTTCTTGTAACCTTTATGTTTGGGATGAAAGCATTGATATGAATGCAGGGATGCTCCGAATTGTATTTGGATTAGGTACCAGGGCAGTTGATCGTACCGATAGAGATTATGCGAAGATAGTATGCCTTGACAATCCACTTCGAATTCCTCCAATGAATTACGAAGATCAGAAGAAATTCTCTCAACATCGATTAGATCTTCTTTCGTTTGCTGAAAATGCCTTGGTAAGCAAAGATTTGGATGATGTTTTATTTCTTCCTTTAAAAGCAGATAAGAATTTGTTTATAAGCCCTGACTATGCTACCGAAGCTCGTATACGTGAACTTGGGTATATGGTTCGCGAGTTACCCTACATCTTAGATTTTAAAAAACTACTTGCAGAGACAAAGTTTCCTACCGTAATGAGAGAAATGTTAGCACTGCTGTCAAGAGCATATGATTATCCAGTAGATATTGAATTTACAGCAAACTTTAACAAGGATAACGGTTTTAAAGTAAATCTTTTGCAATGCCGTCCGCTGCGAACCAAAGGATTAGGTAAGTCAGTAAAGATCCCGGAATTAAAAGATGTTAAGGATTGCTTCTTTTCAAGTAAAGGAAACTTCATGGGTGGAAGTATACGACTGCCTATCGATTATGTTATATTTATTAATGCAAGTGCATACTTAAAACTAAATGAACAAGAGAAATATGAAATAGCTAGACTTATAGGTCTAATTAATAAAGAAATGAAAGGTAAAAATGCCATGCTGGTAGGTCCTGGCAGATGGGGAAGTACTACACCGTCTCTTGGAATTCCGGTACACTTTACTGAATTATGTAATATAAAGGTTCTTTGTGAATATTCTTCAAAGAAAGAAGGTTTTATGCCGGAACTCTCTTATGGTAGCCATTTCTTTCAGGATATTGTTGAGTCAGACATATTTTATGTTGCTATTTTTGACGGGTACCAGGATGTAGTTTTCAACCCTGATAGAATCTTACAGGAGGAGAATTTGCTCACTTCTTTTTTGCCTGAGAGTGGCCAGTTTAAAGATGTAATCCATATCGCAAACACCAAGGGTATGGAGATATATTCTGATATAGTAACACAAAAACTGTTGTGTAGATAGACAAGACAATAGACAAGGGATAGTTCTTTTATCTTGGGGCAGACAAAAAAACCATCCCCTTGTCTATACTTATATATCAACCCCGAGAAACAATCTAATGAAATACCCGATTATGAAAGAAATAGCTGCAACTCCCAAACTAATACCTGCCATTTCAAAAAATCTTTCCTTAAAGGGTAGATCCATAGCAATTGATATGTAGAAGTTGAAAACAAGTATTATACATATGGCTACAACAATCGTAAACAAAAGGCTTACTATATAATGGGCAAATATAAGAAAAGGTAATACAAGAAATGCTACAGTGATAATATATGCTCCTCCGGTGTATAATGATGATTTCAATGCCTGGGAATTATCTTGCTCCGTTCTGGTTGAAAGATATTCTGACGCTGCCATTGAAAGTGAAGCTGCTATTCCTGTTATAAGACCTGCAAGTGCTATCAACCGTGTATTTTTCAATGCAAATGTGAGACCTGCCAAGGTACCGGTAAGTTCCACTAGAGCATCATTCAGCCCAAGAACCATTGAACTTACAAATTTGAGCCTTTCCTCTTCGATTATTTCAACCAGTGCCTTTTCGTGCATGTCTTCTTCCTTTGCTATTTTTTTAAATTCGTCAATTTTTTCCCCAAGTTTTTCATATAATTTTTCTGAACTTGCTTCTCCTCTTTCCATAAGTTTTATCCCAAAAGTAATGCCAAAAATTAA
>DUMC01000091.1 GCA_012840075.1 Clostridiaceae bacterium
ATATTTTATTGATCTTCCATATTTTAAACACAAACATAAGTCTTGCTTCCTGCATATGCCTTAATCGCTTTTGTAGGGCAAACTTTTGCACATTCACCGCAATTAGTGCATTTTTCGTTATCTATTACAGCTAAGGTTCCATTCATCTGGATAGCCCCTACAGGACAAGCTTTAACACATCTCATACAACCAATACACCCGACTTTACAGTTCTGCCTTACTATAGCTCCTTTATCCAGGCTGCTGCAATTGACTATATGCCTGTCTGCTTTGGGCACAAGCCTGATGATGTTCTTAGGGCATGTTTTAACGCATATACCACATGCTGTACATTTTCCATCCATAACTTTTGCAACACCATCTTCAATTATTATAGCATCAAAAGGACATGCCTTTGCACAGGTTCCAAGACCTATACAACCGTATATGCAAGCAGAAGGCCCTCCATATATGGCATTTGCAGAAACACAGTCCTCTATTCCGTCGTAGTTATATTTTCTTTTGCAGTTTTCTAGAGTACCGTTACACATAACCTGAGCAACTTTTTCTTCTTGTGTCTCGCTTTCAACACCTAAGATTTCCGCAATTTTACTTGAAACTGAAGCTCCTCCTACAGGACAACCTGTAATTTTCGCCTCGCCCTTGACTACAGCTTCTGCAAAACCGTCACATCCTGTAAAACCACATCCAGCACAGTTCGCTCCAGGCAACACTTCACGCACAAGTGATACTCTTTCATCGGTTTTTACTTCAAATTTCTTAGAAGCGTATGAAAGCCCTATTCCAAACAATAAACCTAATGCACTTACTATTGAAACAGGTATTATTACTTGTATAATCATAAAAAATTCCTCCAAAATTACATGTTTGAAATTTCTGTTTTTGTAATTTCTGTTTCATGTTTTCATAAAACCTTTGACAGACACTACCTATCTATCAATAATGTTAAAATAATCCTTGGAAACCAAAAAACACAATAGATACCAAGCCGGCTGCTATGAGTGTTATCGGCAATCCTTTAAAAGTTTTTGGTACTTCTGCGCTCTCAACTCTTTCTCTTACACCGGCAAAGATTAAGAGGGCGAGAGTAAATCCAAGCCCTGCTCCCATGCCGTATACTATTGATTGAACAAAGTTATATTCTCTTTGTATATTAAGCAAGGATACTCCTAACACTGCACAGTTCGTAGTAATCAAAGGTAAATATATACCTAATGATTTATATAAAGCCGGTACATTTTTCTTTAATACAATTTCCACAAACTGGACCAAGGTAGCGATTACCAGGATAAAAGTTAAAGTTTGAAGGTATTCAATTCCAAAAGGTTTTAATAAAAACTCATTGGCAGCCCAGGTAGCACCTGATGCAATGGTCATTACGAATACAACTGCTCCGCTCATTCCCAGCGCTGATGACAGATTGTTGGATACGCCAAGGAAAGGGCATATACCTAAGAATTTCGTCAGCACAAAATTTTCTACCAAAATGGCACTTAAAATAATTATCAATATTTCTCTCACTTAACCGCTACCTCCCTGTCATCTGATTTTTCTTTGCTCTCCGAATTTACTTTATTCTCATAAGTCTCCTGAGCTTTGCCGCACATGCCGCAGGCATGACAATCTATTTTTTCGACCTTGTTATTTGTTAGCTTGTTAAATATGGCAATAACCAGACCAAAAGCAATAAAACCACCCGGAGGAAGTATCATTATTACGGCAGGATCGATTAAATCCTTTGTAAGATTTATACCAAACCATGTACCGTTTCCAAGAATTTCACGTATAGAACCAATTATCAATAAAGCTATTGTAAACCCTAAGCCCATTCCCAGTCCATCCAAAGCAGACATGAAAACCGTATTTTTACTTGCAAACATCTCAGCACGGGCCAGTATAATGCAGTTTACAACGATTAAAGGGATAAATATCCCTAAGGCTTTATCAAGAACAGGAACATATGCTTTGAGCAATAATTGTATTATGGTAACAAAACCTGCAATTATGGTAATGTATGCTGGAATTCTTACTTTATCTGGGATAACTTTTCTAAGAAGTGATATAACTACATTGGAACCAATTAAAACCAGCGTAGCTGAAATTCCCATACCAACTCCGAATATGGCAGATGTAGTTACTGCAAGGGTTGGACAAGTACCCAACACAAGTCTTAAAGTAGGATTTTCCTTTATTATACCGTTAGTTAATGTTTTTATTGCCGCTCTTACCTTTCCACTCTCACTCTGTACCGCTTTTACATTGCTCATTAAGATGCACCTCCCTGGTTTATAAGCTCCTTATGCAAGTTTAATGCTGACTGAACTGCTGCCATAACTGCTTTTGATGAAATTGTAGCACCGCTTACAGCAACTATTTCTTCATCTTTACCATTTGCTTTATTTAGAACAATTTTTAAATTACTCTGTGGAGTTATACCTTTAAACTGAGATAGGAAGTCTTCTTCAGCAACTTTAGAACCCAATCCGGCAGTCTCGCTGTGTTCTACTACTTTAACACCAGTAATTGTCCCGGCAGCATTTATGCCAATTATTAAATTTATATCACCGCCGTAACCTTTGTTAGTTACGCTATACACATATCCTACGGTTTCATCATCTTTTTTCCCTTCATATACTGCTTTTACTATCTCAAGATCGGCATTATCCCCAATAATGCTTTTTATTTGAGCTTCATCCACTAAATTAAAAACATCAGCTTCTGCAAGTACTTCTCTTCTGATACTTTCTTCATCAGCGTGAGCTATTTTATCTTTTGTAATGTTATATGTGAAAGCCAAGGCTGCTGTAACAAACAGACAAACAAGAAACAGCACAAGGCTGGGTTTAATCATATCACGCATTTTTAGTTTCACCTCCAAAGCTTACCGGTACTGTAAATCTATCGATCATGGGAGTTAAAAGATTCATCAGCAATATTGCAAAGGAAACACCTTCAGGATAATTTGAATATAATCTTATTATTGTAGTAATTATCCCGCATCCTATTCCCATGATGATTCTTCCTTTGGTAGTAACCGGTGAGGTGGAATAGTCAGTGGCCATGAAAAATGCACCTAGTACAAGCCCGCCTGCCAGTATGTGATATAGGAAATCTCCCGTAAAAAGCCTATCTCCGCCAAAGATAAATGTAAGTATAGCAACTGTTCCTATAAAACTCACAGGAATTGCAGGAGAAATGACTTTTCTATATAAAAGATATATTCCGCCGATTAAAAGTGCAAGTATTGAAGCTTCTCCTATACTACCTACAGGATATCCCAGGAAAAGTTCAAGATAATCCGGGCGTATAACTTCAACCACTTCCGCACCCTTCTTTAATGCTTCCAGTGGGGTTGCACCTGATATTGCGTCAGGATTTGCAGGATTAGTCCAGTTTGTCATATGCTGGGCCCATGAAATCATTAGAATGGCACGTGCCCCAAGGGCAGGATTCATAAAATTCTGACCAATTCCACCAAATAATTGTTTAATTAAAACGATGGCTAAAAATCCACCTATCACCACTATCCATAAGGGTATCGCAGGTGGCATGTTTAACGCCAGTAGCACACCTGTGACAACGGCACTAAAATCGGAAATTGTAATATTCCTTTTCATTATTTTTTGTGAAATGTATTCACATAGGACGCAGCTAATTACAGAAGTAATTACAACTGCTAAAATCCTCAAACCGTAAAAATAAACTCCTGATATAATGGCTGGTATAAGCGCAATCACTACATCGATCATTATTCGCTTGGTAGTATTACCGCCGGTTATATGAGGAGACGAAGACAAGATAAGTGAATTTTCCAAGGTAAATTCCCCCCAACATTAAATCTATCAATCAAATCTTTCAATTCCAGCCGGAATCCCTCAATCTAATCTATCAACCTTCATATGAATCTCTCATCAATTCCATTATGAATTGCTTTTTCTCAATAATGCTTTTCCTAGCCTAATGGATTGCACAAGACGTCTTTTTGCCGGACACACATATGAACAACTTCCGCACTCGATACAATCCATCACATGGAATTTTTTCAGTCCTTCAATATTTTCCCGAAGGGCATTTTGATTTAAAAACAAAGGCAAAAGATTCATAGGACATGCTTCTGCACATTTTCCGCATCTGATACAAGCACTTTCAGGAGGTAGTTTTGCACTTTCCGCATCAAAGGCTAATAGAGCGTTAGTGTTTTTTAGAACCGGATCGTTAAGAGAACTTTGTGCAACTCCCATCATGGGACCGCCCATAATTATCTTACTTACATTATCTTTTAACCCACCGCAGAAATTAAAAACATCAACTAGAGGAGTACCAATCAAAACCTCGACATTGGCCGGCTTATTTACTGCCGGTCCGTCTACCGTTACTCTCTTTTTTATAAGAGGCATGCCTGTTTTCACATATTCAGCAATGAAAGCTACACTGGAAACATTCATTACTATAACTCCAACATCCATAGGCAGTTTTCCGGGCGGAACTTTTCTTCCTGTCATTGAATAGATGAGCATTTTTTCTGCTCCCTGAGGATAGCGGGTCTTTAATTTGACTACATCTATTTTATCATCGTTTGTTGCCTCTATGGAAGACAATATCTTTATTGCTTCAGGCTTATTATCTTCAATACCTATTAAAACTTTTTCAACTTTCAAAAGATCCATCAAAATATTTATACCTGAAACAATATTCCATGAATTTTCCAGTATCTCACGGTAATCTGAGGTAATATACGGTTCACATTCAGCTCCGTTAACTATCAATATGTCTATTTTTTTATCTTTAGGAACTGAAAGTTTGACATGGGTTGGAAAACCTGCTCCTCCTAAACCCACTAGACCTGATTGCTTGATTAATTCCAAAAGCTCGGCATCTGAGGAATACTCGGGTGGTTTTACACTTTCATGCACTTCCTGTTTGCCGTCCGTTTTAATTTCAACAGCTTCCATATATGTTCCGCTCGAACTAACTAGGCTAATTATATTCGTAACGGTACCTGAAACACTTGAATGAATAGGAGCGGAAACGTATTTGTCTGATTGACCTATTAATTGGCCTACCTTAACGTAATCACCCTTTTTTACTAATGGTTTGCAAGGTGCCCCTATATGCTGAAGCATTGGGATTATAACTTTTTCCGGAACACCCATCTTTATAGTTTCACAATCGGCAGTTCTTTTCTCATGTGAGACTGCCGCACCACCTTTAAACGTTCTTTTAGTAACCCTTAAACTTATCATATGCCCAACCTCGTATATTTTTTACTTTATATGATTTTAGTTTTGGTTTTTGTTTTTGCTATTACCATTTTTTGATTTTTAGTTTTAACCATTTAAAACATTGCCCTCTTTATTCATGATTTCGTTTGACAAAGAGTAGAACTATCAATAATTATAGTAAATATGCTTACAACAAAAATTATTCAGACGAAATATGCTGTTGCAATACACTGCTGCAAAGTAGTTTTAAAACCAAAATAAAGCAATTTTATGCTAAATTCGCCTTAGAAAGCTTTTTTAATGTTATTAGCTCTTGAAAGCAAAAAAAAACTATGCTTTTCTAGCATTAGCTTACATCTATAATTATAAATATCATCTGGTAATAGGTCAAATCATAAAGGGATAGTAATTAATGCTCTTAATCTAATTATTTGATTTTAGCTCAATGATAATACTGTATACTTAAGGTAGTTCGTTATTACTGTATTTTTTATTAAATTTTTTAAATTTTGAATTCCTTGTAATTCCGATGAGTAGCGCTTGTTAGGATTTTAACAATGTTTATTGTATACAAAACACGATACTATATTATCATATTTTGAATAATTTGTAAAGTGCTTTTAATGTTTTTAGTTTTTATTATTTTTTTGGATTTTGCTTTTGTGATTCCAAAAAAACAGACAGTAAAAGTGAAATAATTTCATAACCTAAAGTTTTGAGGTGATGAGATTTATCATTGCAATATGCAATTATGCTATAAAATTAATAGGACAACTCAGATTCCCTTACGAAACATACCGGGGGTCTTTCCTACACGCTCTTTAAAAGTTTTTATGAAATGTGAAATATTCGAGTATCCAACTAGAGTACATATATCCGCTACAGTAAGATCGCTCTTTAACAATAGCTCTTTAGCATGATTAATTCGCAGGTCAATAATATAATCTTTATAACTTTAACCGGTCTCCCGCTTAATTATTTGACTGACTCGATTGATTCCCATGTTTAAATCACTTGCAATTTTCTCTAAAGAAAGTTCATATTTTGAAAAATTCCGCTCAATGTAAGAAAGAACTTTCCAAGTCGTGTATCGGCTGGCTTGCTCATACATATGCTGAACATTGCCACACATATCTTTAATAATTGCCGAACATCCCTCAAAAAAAGCAGCAGTATTATTGGCAGTAAGAACAAAGCTTGCTTGCTGTTCGGAAACCGGGCTTTGTATTTGTCTTCCGACATGGACCAATTCACTCAAAATATCGGAAAAAATGTAACGTAAAATCATTGCAGGAAGATTTTTTTTCTCTAAATCGTCGATAAAATGATCCAAAATTTGAATAGCTAAATCGCAATTTCCATGTTTAATTGCGTTTAGCATATCGGCAATAGCTGATGTATCATAGTATAGCGGATCATTTTGAGAAATAACGTTATCTTCATCTTGATCTTTAGCCATAATAGAGTTGATCTTATATTTGCATTCCGAAAGTGCCTCCAGATATGAAGCCGGAAATTCATACAATGTATTATATATACCTCCTAAACCTAAAACAAATGAAAACCCTTTTGATTCCAAC
>DUMC01000092.1 GCA_012840075.1 Clostridiaceae bacterium
AAACCAACATACATATTCCTACGGTTATTTAAATTACCATAAATGCCTTCGTTCTAACCTTTGATTGCACCTATCATAATACCTTTTACAAAGTACTTTTGGATAAAAGGATAAGCCATGAGTACCGGAGCACTGGATACTATTATGATCGCATACTTTATCATGTCTGCTATTCTTGCTTGTTTTGCCAACGCTTCTATTTCTTCTCCTGTAGCATTCATCAGCATTTCAGTACTCATTTCGTTCAAAATGAGGATTTCTCTTAGAAATAATTGTAATGGGTAAAGCTCTCTTCTTGACAAATATATTAAAGCACTAAAATAACTGTTCCAATGACCTACTCCGTAAAATAATGCCATTACCGCAATAATCGGCGTTGAAAGAGGCAGTACGATTGTAAGAAATAACCTGGTATTTGAACAACCATCAATTTCAGCAGCTTCTCTCAGTTCATTTGGTATATTGGTTTGAAAAAACGTCCTGGTAACTATTATATTATACATGCTTGCAGCACCCGGTAAGAGTAAAGCCCATATAGTATCTCTCAATCTAAGTCCCTTAATTATAAGATATGTAGGTATTAGCCCTCCGCTGAAAAACATTGTAAAAGTAAATATAGCCGTAAAAAAAATCCTTCCGTAAAAATCTTTCCTGGATAGGGAGTAAGCAGCAGGAAGCGTCACAAATAGATTAATGATTGTGCCGAATACAGTATAGAATATGGTGTTTCTATATCCTGTCCAAATTTCCTTATCTCTAAATACCCTGACATATCCCTCAAAGCTTATATCTTTCGGTAACAGCCATACTTCTCCTCTGTTAACTAAATCGGGATTGCTAATAGACGCACTGACTACAAATATTAATGGGTAAAGTTCTATTATTAATATTAATATCATTATCGTAACATTAACAATATTGAATATCCTGTCCGACCTTGATTCTTTGATAACACTCATTCGATGTTAACCTCCTCTTTGCCGTGCATATAACTTTTAACCATGTCCATACCTTTTTTGCTATAAGTTTTTCTCTACAAGCTAACTACCATAAGCTTGTCTCATTAACTGATTTTGATATCTTATTCACTATAACCAGCAGCATGAAATTTATAACCGAGTTGAAAAGACCAACAGCAGAAGAAAAGCTATATTGTGCATTCAATAAACCTCTTCTATAAACATATGTGGATATTACATCGGAAGATTCTAAGTTTAATGAATTCTGCATCAGGAATATTTTTTCAAAACCTACATTCATGATACTTCCACTGTTCAATATCAACAACACAACTACAGTTGGCATAATGCCCGGAATATTTATATGCCTGATCCTTTGCAACCTTGTGGCTCCGTCAACAATTGCCGCCTCATGTAACTCCATATCAATACTACTTAATGCAGCGAGATAAATAATTGAACTCCACCCTGCATTTTGCCATATTCCTGACCATACATATATACTCTTAAATAAATCCGACCTCGTCATAAAGTATATCGGTTCTCCGCCAAACGCTTTTATAACCTGGTTAACAATACCGGACTCAGGTGAAAGAAAAGAAACAATCATACCTACCATAACAACAGTGGAGATAAAGTGAGGGGCATAAGTTACATTTTGAACCAATTTTTTGAAACGTTCATATTTCAACTCATTCAACAATAATGCAAGAATTATAGGAATTGGAAAACCTACAGCCAAAGAATATAATGAAATGCCAATTGTATTCTTCATTAATACGCCAAAATAATAAGATTTAAAGAAATAATTAAAATGTTTAAATCCTGCCCACGGGCTGCCTATAATACCCTTTGTCGCTATGTAATCTTTAAAAGCAATTTGAACTCCGTACATGGGAGCATAATGGAAAATAATGAAGTATAAAAATGCAGGTAAGATGAATATATACAATTCATAATTTTTAATTATTCTTTTCAATACCTTATTCTTTCTCTTGCTTTTCATTTCAAGCGATAATATCTCTTGTTTCAATAGTAACAACTCCTTCTTAAGCCATTTAGCATATTTCGGCATGTTTTCCGACAAATTTCCTTGCAAAGTAAACCTCAGAAAAAAATATATTGCTAATAAATCTCATATACTGCCAATAAATCTCAAATTCAATATTAATATTAATAGGAGGGGTGCATCCACAAGAATAAGAATATCATCAAAGCTTTTTCCTTGTAAATTTGTTTATAAAGAAAAATATGCTTATTTTGCTTTTACCGACTGGTTTTTTATATAGGGTTTGTTTTTATTGATTTGTTTTTTATGCTTGATTTGTTTATTTTGCGCACCAAAAAACTGCAGCATTATTAAGCTTCAGTTTAAACATTCTTTATTTTATGTTTATTTTGAGACTTTATTTTATTTTGTTTAATATGAGACTTTATTCGTTATCTTGATCCTATATTATATTTAGCCCTATACAACTCCCTATATTGCCCCGGTGTCACTCCCTCAGTCATTTTAAACCTTTTCATGAAATAAGTTAAATCAGTATATCCAATACGGTTTACAATTTCTTTTATTTGAAGATCTGTATTGACTAACAGCTCTTTTGCTTTTTTCATTCTTAAATCTATTAAATAATCCGTAAAAGTCTGGTTCGTTAGTTCTTTAAAAAATCTGCTCAGGTAATAAGTGGATAAACCAAATTCGTCAGCTACTTTTTCAAGGCTCATATTAACATTATCAAAGTTTAGATTAATATAATTAATAATCTTGTTATTAAGCTCTTCCTTTCTTAAAGCTTTATTCTCCTGTACTACATGGCAAAGTTGTTCCACTAGCAGTCTTGTTTCTCTTTCAAGTTCATCTATATTTGAAAACTTCATTACATTTTCTATATTATAATCAAAAATATCAATTTTTATCTCGTTAGCAAATTTTATTATCATATTTACAATATCATAACATATATATTTTATAACAAGGGCTGATGATTTGTTCTCTTTTATATCATTAAATATGCTTTCCAGAGATTCCAATGCAACTATCTTATCGCCCTGCCTTAAACTTTGTAGAAACCTTAACTGATTGTGGGTAGAATACCAAAATATCTGATGTCTTAAATTTTCAATTTCGCTAAACATCAATATACCTTGTTTTCTTCTTACTTTGTTTTCTTCCAGGGACGCCATTGCTTCGATAAAAGATCTGTTAATTTTATCTATTTTATTGTATAATCTGCCACCTCCTATAATTATCTTTTCATTTGTCACTTCCTCAATTACTTGTTTTAAATATTTAATAAAATCAATATACTTCTCAAATTCGTCTAACTTAATATTCAGATTGAGAATAGCTGCCACAGCGTCATTTTGAATTAACTCTACAGGGTAAACGGTACCTTTTAAATTGCTCTCTTCCTCAATAATTTTCAACAGCTTATCTTTAAATACCCTGATTAACCTCTCTTCAGATTTTACCATCTTTTCAATTACTATAACTCCAAAAGAACATCCATCCAGTTTAACCTCTGAAAGCTCCATGATATTATTGACATTTATTTCATCAAAAATTTCTCCTTTTAAGAGTTTCATAAGTAGTTGTTCTTTAATAAAAGGCATTTGTTTATTGATTCTTTCCTTTAAATTTCTATTTTGTTCCAGTGCAATTTCAACTGTATGGCTTATCCTGTCTAGTTCACTCATTCTATCCAGGAAATTGGATTGCTCTTCCTGATAATATTCTCCAAGTTCAGACCATTTGCGAGTAATATGATTGATAACTGCGTTTATAGGTTTATAAACATTTAGTGAAAACACTATAGCCAGTAAAATACCAAAAGAAAAGATTATGAGGAATGCTTCTATTATTAGGGTCTTTATATTTACAAGTTGTTCTAAAAACTGGGTTCTAGGTATGGCTAAAGCAAATATTAAACCTGTATTTTTAGAAGTATCAATTAATAATGATATGTCTTTATTGTAAAATTTTTCATATATACCTGTGGCTAGTATATTTTGATTATTTATTAAATTTTTAACTAAATTTATATCTTTTGATGAAAGTTCAAAAGAATTACTTTCCGAAAACAAAACATTGCCAAACCTGTCAAATACTAAAAGATTTCCTTTGATATGACCGGTTATGTTTTTAATCATTTCGGAAAGTTTGGATTTTCTTATATGTAACATTACTACGCCATAGGGATCATAATTGGAAAAAGAAATGGGATACAAATACGAAATATACTCTATCGATTTAGTACTGTTTTCCTCAAACCATTCCTGTCCTAGAAAAACTGGAACTTTTAATTCATTTATATTTTTAATAAAACTTGATTCCACAGATTTCTTTAAGCCGAAGAAATTTCTCACATATGTGATAATTGAGCTCTGCCCTTCCAAAGAATATACTTTTCCGCTGCTTTTAAAATATAAATGATAGTCGTTTATAAAAGCATTCTGCGCCTTATAAATCCCTATTTGCTTTATTCCTTCTATTCTTTTGTATTCACTGTCTTCAATGCTGTGGGGTGAAAGCTTACTATCAACATTTAATATTGATGCCAGGTTTTCCATTTCTTTAATTCTTAATTCAAGATTTACTTTGAATTGATTTAATTTATATACATTTGAATTCTCTATTTCCTTTTGCATATTATCGGCGGAAATTTTATACAATAAGCCGGTCATGATTATTAAAGGTGTTGCTACTATTAAAAAGTATGATATTAATAATTTATATTTATATTTATAATTTGTAGTTATTTTTATCTTTAATAAATTTCTCATAATTTTCACTGCCCTTGTCCCAAGTTTTTCATGTCGGTCTATTTTACATATAATATGCCTCTTATATATTTTTTCGTTTAAATAAATCAATTTGGGATGAAGTGAATATTTTCTTTAATAGAATTACAAGAATAGAATATTATAATTCGGTAGATTTTGCAAGATGGACTTTTCCTTTTGTAGAAAAATAAAGAATGTTTACATAAAAATAAGATAAAATTACACATAAAAAGTGGGTAACTTAAAGTCCCCACCATGTTTCTACAATACTAATAAGACATATGATTTAGCAAAATAAAGTCTATGAGCAAAATAAAGTCTATGTATGATTGAACAAAAATACGGTTTTTTAATACTTATGCTTGACGGTAACTTTATCCAACCCCACACCTGCATGCCTGGTTACTATATCGGCAATTTGGGAAACTTGAGCTTGAGATAAGCTGGGTGCTTTTACTATTATGTCTATGCTTCCGTCTTCTGCAAAAAATGCAACGACGTCTTCAAAACCTTCTTTCTTTATTAGAGCCTCAATTTTCATTTCTTTATCGGCAATATCAATAAGTGCCATCATTTTTTCATAAGCCTTCTCCCTTATTTCGGCACTTGCGCTTTCTTCGGAAGCTATGCTCCCTAGCTTATCAGTTTCCTTACTCCTGGCAATCTCTCTTTCAAGCTTTACTTGCGCAAAATAATCATTTGCTTCTTTTGAGGCTACTACATTTCCTGATGAAGTTTCTTTGTCTTTGGAAGTATCGACTATTATTTCATCAACTACTACATTACCTGTAGATGTGTCTTCAGAGCTTTCTTCCAGGTCTGTGTTGTCTACATACACTGCTTCTCCCAATCTTCCTTCTTCCTCCTCGGTTTTTGATGAACCGCTGTTATTGTAAGTATACTGTAAATAGCCTGCAACCACTATCATGATAATAAGAGACAAGGCTACAATCTGCCTTTTTTTCAAAATTGTCACCATAAAATATCTCCCCCTTATGTCTAATAATTTCCAATAAACTTATTAAATATTATTTAAGTCTTCATTTTATTTATATTCATGTAAATTTAGATATATATCTCAATTCATAAAAATTTTTGTACAAACAATAAAAGAATTATAAATCACCTTTTTCAAATACCTGTATCCTATGAGGAGGCACATCTACTAAAGCTTGTACAGCTTTAACGAGGTTTTCTTTCACCGTCGGTTCTCCCCCTCCTTCAGCAACCACAATTACACCTTTTACCTTAGGTTCAATTTCTTTTAATATCATTGGTTTCTTTGAACCGTTTTGTTCTTCATATACAATTTTGCTCTCTATATCATTTTGAATAATTGTTCTTTTACCACCGTTATTATCCTCCTCCTGGGTTTCACTTCTTCTTTCATTTTTGTCATAAGCAGGAACTTTTTCAGCCCCTGATTCATATGTAATCATAACACTTACCTTACCAACGCCTTTAATTTGAGAAAGAATTTCCTCCATTCGCTTTTCCAGGCTGTTCTTGCTTAATGTATTAGACACTTCAATTGAATCTTCGCTGTTTGCAGCTTTTATTTCATCAGATCCCAAATTAAAGTTATTAGGTTTATTTGTACTTGAATTTGAATATATATCAACATTTTTAGTAAAAATACTTCCACCTGCTACTATCAGAATTACTCCGATTATTAATACTATGATGGCGTTTTCTATTATTTTCCTTTTGTCCTGGCTACTGAATAACTTTTTAAACATTTCGTTAATATTCTTCGCAATCCCCATAACTTATCACCCCTGTATTATGTATACCACAATATTTTTTTTCAATACTCCCATAGCTGAGCTGACTTTATCTTTAATTTTTTCCGTAAGTTCTTCTGTTCTTATAAGATCCTCCATACTTTTCATCATGGCATTTTCATAATTAGCGTAGCTTGTCTGATTTATGCTTTTGCCTTTCGAGCTGCTATTGTTACTATGGTTGTCATTTCCACTGTAAGTGTCATCATTATTTAAACCGTCTCCGATATTTACCGAGTCAATCTTGACTTCTTCTATCTTTTCAATGCTTATATTAATATTACTCCTCCCTCCTTTGTTCTCTTCTTCTGCCTTGTACATGTAAGCATTAATATAAATTTTTTTTATTTCCCCATAATTCCAGGAATTATAGTCCTCGTTAATTATCAAATCCACATCAACTCTTTGAAAGTTCTCCACCTCCATCACAATTTTTCTAATCCTGTCTGCCAATTTTTGTGAATAAATAATGATAATTTGCTTATTTTGCTTTTCCTTTAGCTCGGCAGCACTAAAATTTCCTTGTGTATCTGCGATTGATTTTTCAGTTTCGCCCATTATAGCTTCTATATATTCGTTGTTCTGATCATATAGTTCACTAAAATTAACATTGCTAAAGATCCAATTTAAAAAAGGTTGTATTATCGCTAAAACCAAAATAAATCCTGAAACCATGTTGATTACTTTTTTGCTCTTTCCTGACGGTGCGAGTATATCAATTAAAACAAGGAATATACCTAAAGATGCCAGATTTAAAACCCACTCTTTAAGAAAATCTATCATTTGCATTAATCACCTACTTTTTATATGGGGTCAGGCTTTTTATTTTTTATATGAGATTATGCTTAAACAGTTCAAGCCTGGCCCCATTTACTTGCTGAAATTATCATTGTTACTGATATAATGAACATTAAAGTAACTACTGCAACGGCACCCAGTATACATGCCATTGAATTTGCTATATCGCTGATGCAAGCGGTGACACGTTTTTCAGATATGGGCTCTGTTATTGCACAGGTGATTTTATACAATAGCACCAATGCAGTAATTTTTAATAAGGGTATTATGCATATTGAGATTACTCCGATCACCACAGCTATACCGGCTGCATTCTTAATTAAAAGAGTACAACCTATTACCGTATCTGCAGCATCTGCAAGATAGCTTCCAACAACAGGTATAAAGGTTCCTAAAGCAAATTTTAAGGTTTTATTAGCAACACCGTCTGCAACAGCAGCTATTGGACCTTGAATTGTCAGAATTCCTATAAATACGGTCATTAAAGTTCCTATAATAACTACTCCGGTTTTTTTTGCCAATGCAGCCAGTTTATCCAAATTAAATCGGTCCGATATATTGTTAATTATTGACAGGGCTACGGATAAAAAGATTAAAGGGATAAATATGTTTTTTATTATCAATGCCGTTATTTCGACAATTATAATGAACAGCGGTCTTAAGACGTTTCCTGAAGTAATACTTCCGCTGGATATGAGAAGGGAAATTATTATGGGAATTGTAGCTTTCATAAATCCGGTCATTTGGTCAATAGCTTTTAAACCTAAAGCTGAAGCCTCTTTAAAACCTATTATAAGTACCGATACTAAAATTATATAGCATACAAAAAATGCAATTTCCGCAACTCCTTCTTTTGCAAATGAATTTTGAATATTGTTTAATACTGCGCATATAATGATCAGAGCAATAAGCTCCAATAATATGTGAATATTTACATAAATTTCCTGGATAAAGAAATTTGTAATTTTATTGAAAATATTAATTATATTTAGATTTAAATTACCTTTTATTGCATCATTTATTATCCTGTCTGAAGTGTATTTCTCCAATAGTTCACCGGTGTCGCTAGTGATAAACTCATTCAAATGATCTTTTAATGCTTTAATCTCTGCCGATTCCAACTGCTCTTTGATAATCTCCTCAGTAATTTGGACATTATTAGTATTTTCTTTGGATGTGGTACTGTCAGGATTTTCGTTTCTTCCTACATTATTTTTCATATTTAGTATACGCTGCTCTTGTGCACATACTTGAATAGGAAATATGTATTGGAGTAATACTGTTGCTGCCGTTATAACTATTATAAGCCGTAGTATTTTGTTTTTTAGATTAATCCTTGTTCTTTTGTTCTTTTTGAACATTTTAATCACCCAGGTATACATTATGGCATTATCTTTATTATCATTTCCAATAACGTAGTAATAATAGGTACGGCTAGTATTGTTATTAATACTTTACCCGCCATTTCAACTTTTGTTGCTATGCTGTTTTCTCCTGCATCCCTGCATACTTCTGCTCCGAATTCAGTTATGTAAGCTATTCCTATAATCTTTATAAGAACAGGAATATACTGGGAATTAATATTTATTTTTCCGGTATATATTTTTATGAAATCCAATATTGGTGAAAGCCTTGCTATTACCAACGCAAATATTATAACCCCGGCAGCCAGGCTGGCTTGTACTGCTATTTCAGGTCTGTGTACTTTTAGCATTACTATAATAATAGTAGCAATTACGGAAAATATGACAATCTGAATTATTTCCATTTTTATCACCTATTTTCAAGGAGACAACCAAAATTTAAATATACCTTTGCTGAGGCAACCATAATTAAAAGGCAATCAAAATTGAAACATGGTTTTTATTAAATTAAACAGATTTACAATTTCTCTTGCAACCATAACCAACACTAAAACAAGTCCCGTAAGAGTAGTGAGCATGGCAAGTTCTTCTCTACCTGTTTGTTTCAATATTGCATTTAATATTGAAATTAAAATTCCTACTGCTGCTATACGGAAAATAAGATCAATATTCATAGAAGAACCATCCTTTTTCAATAATTTAGAATTTATTCATAAGTAATTGTAAATTCCATTCAAAACTAATTAATTCTAGATTAACAGTATTACAGCTAAAGCTCCGCCTAGAATACCGAGAGTCTTATACATAGTTTCATATTTTTTCATAGCTTCTTCTGCCTTCAGTTGCTGCAAATTCAATTGTTGCAAAGTATATTCAATGTTTTTTAATTGCCCTTGAATATCAGAATTGCCTAACATCTTTCCAAATGATATCAGTATTTCCGCATCCTCCTTGTTCAATGCGGTTTTTCCCATATTTTCGTATATAGCTCTTTCCCAAGCCTGAGCTATATTTATAGATTCTTCATTGTTAAGATATTCCAAAGCATTTGTAAAAAAGGAAGCTACCGGATTATCGATTGATCTCCCTATCCTCTCAAAAGCATCAGTAATAATGCTGGACATAAACCTGATTTCATTTCCAAGCATTTGTATTAGGCTTTGCAGTATTTTTAATTGAACCGGTCTTTTTGAATAAGCAGACGAGAGGGTAAAACCAATAACACATGATCCTCCTATTACCAATATGCTACCTATAATTTTAAGTAACATATGAAATCCCTCTCTTTACATTTGCTTTCCTGGTGTATAATATTTCCATATTGCTGCCGTCTACCACTTCTTCTATAGTTCCCGGTCCTTCTGCATTACTCAAAACTATGTATCTCTCAAAAACATGTCCCTCTATTAAAGCCAAAACTTCCCGCCTGCTTTTCAGCTCGGATATATTATAACCATGAGCGCTGGCTATAAGTTTTACTCCTGCATTAAGTATGGTTTCAATAGAGTCTTTGTCCCCTTTATCTCCGATTTCATCCGTGATAATTACCTGTGGTGACATGGAACGTACCATCATTATCATACCTAAAGATTTGGGACATCCATCTAATACATCTGTTCTAATTCCTACATCAAATTGGGGAACACCTTTATAACAGGCAGCTATTTCCGAACGCTCATCAACAAGTCCTATTTTCATACCTTTTAAGCCTTTTTCGCTTATCCCGTTGCTTAATACCCTTGCCAAATCTCTTAACAACGTAGTTTTGCCGCATTGGGGCGGTGATACAATCAAAGTGTTATAAACGCTGTTGTTCTTCCAGTTCGTTATATATTTTAGAGTCTTCAAAGAACATCCTTCCACAGCTCTCGATATTCTGATGTTCAAGCTTGAAAATTCCTTTAAGTTTACTATCTTTCCGTTTTCAATCACTGCTTTCCCGGAAATGCCAATTCTGTGGCCGCCTTCCAAAGTTATAAAGCCGTTTCTTATTTCATCTTGAAAAGCATATATTGAATTTCTACTCATTAATTCCAGCGTATTAAGTATCTCTTGTTGTTTCACGATATATGAATGCCTGACATTTTGGGTAATATTTCCTTCATGATCGATAAACCATTCATTAGCGTAATCCTGGATGATCAACGGTTTTTCCGCCCTAAGCCTTATTTCTTCGAGACTTTTGATTTTTTCCAGGTTTGCCTTTTCCAATATTTCTCTAATATCTTTTGAAAAGTATTTTAAAATGGCTTTAATATTTGTATTGCCTGCAGTTTTGTTGAAGTTCTCATAGAACTTATTTTCTTTTACTGATGGCAACAATTTTTATCCTCCTTGTTTTTTAAGATAAAATTAAATCTTATTTTCATTTGTGTATTTCTTCTGTATATAAATATTTCAATTTGTCCATATTTATGACTAAATCAATTTTATTTATTAGGGAAACAGTTTTTTATGTAAAGGCAGAAAATTTTCCCGTAAAAAATGAAAGTTGAAAGAAATAAAAAAACAAAAAAACAGGTTGCCTTCTTTGACAACCTGTTTTCGCCAATTATTCCTTATTGAATCACTTCTTATTAATCTTAATCTCTATCCGAGCTTCCACGTTCCTCATTGCCTTCATGGGTATCGTCGCCATAATCTTCACCTTCATTTTCCGAATCTTCATCATTATCTTCACTAACCCATTCTACTTCAATTTTTTTATGGCAATAAGGACATTTTATATTTCTTCCTTCTTCATCGAACATTTCCTTATCAGGGGTTATTATTCCATAACAATATGGACATTCTAGCTGATAAACGCTATTTACATCATCATCTTCTTCATCATCTTCTTCATCGTCATCATGAGACTCACAATTGCAATGATTAACATTATTGATAAAGTCAAAATGCCTGTGTCTGAAATGATGAGACCTTTGGTTTCTGTAATCATAATCATCATCTTCATCCTCATCATCATCTTCTTCATCGTCATCCTCATAATAGTCGTCATCATCATAAATCAGGCTTTCAACTTCTGCTAGATCTTGATCGATGCTTTCTATCATCTCAGCATGTTCGTCCTGAATTTCTTCAAGATCTTCTACAGCTAAAGCGATATCATCAATAACATCAATTATTGCCGCTAAGAGTCTGCCTTCATTAGTATTAACATCTAATTTCATACCTTCGCATAATCCCTTAAGATATGAAACTCTTTCCCTTAAAAAACCCATACTTCCCTCCGAAAATTTTTTCATTATTATTATTTTTTATTATTTGATAAATTTTGATAAATATTGATTATTTAACATATTTTTTATACCGAATATATATCTTTCTGGCTACGAATTAACCTTATGCTTTATTCAATGCTCTTTTTATGCTATTTTTAATGCTTTTTTCTTTTTTACCTTATACTCTTTCCATATATTCGCCTGTTCTTGTGTCAATCCTTATTACGTCACCTTCATTTACAAAAAGAGGTACTTTAATAGTGGCACCTGTTTCGACTGTTGCAGGTTTTGTAGCTCCGGTCACAGTGTCTCCTTTTGCTCCCGGTTCTGTATGTGTAACTTTTAATTCAACAAACATAGGAGGTTCTACTCCAAATACGTTGTTTTTGTAAGACAGGAACTTAACTATCATATTTTCTTTTAAGTATTTTAAAGCATCCCCTATTGTTTCCTGTGTTAATGGAACTTGTTCATAAGTTTCAACATCCATAAAATAATACAAATTACCGTCATTATACAGATACTGCATATCTTTCTTATCAATATGAGCTCTTGGTAATTTATCAGTAGGACTGAAAGTTTTTTCGATAGTAGCTCCCGTAATCACATTCTTTAGCTTTGTTCTAACAAAAGCAGCACCTTTGCCGGGTTTTACATGTTGGAATTCTACAACCTGCATAACATTTCCATCTAATTCAAAAGTAACACCGTTTTTAAAATCTCCTGCTGAAATCATTAAAATCCCTCCAATTTTTCTATTGTATACAAATCTATTTCACTGTTAATTACCAGTGATAATTTTTTATTATTATTTTTTATTCTTTTTTTATATTTATTTTTATTTTATGTTTATGTTTATTAAGCTATGTTTTTTGTTGTACGTTTTTTAGTAACCGTATAGCTTCTTTTATTTATGACTTTACATGAGTAATTACACGCAAGTAATTAAGTTACCACAAAGCACTTACTTGCTAATACACAAATATATTAATTTAAAACTCGTTATAATGCAAGAAATATTTTCTAATACATTACTTAAGTGAACCTTAAAGTCCGGAAAACACTAACCAACTATTATCATCTCTTTGGGTGCTTTTGTCAATATTTGTGGCTTATCGTTGTTTATTACAATCATATCTTCTATTCTCACTCCACCTAATCCCTCTATATAAATTCCAGGTTCTACGGTAACCACCATACCGTTTTTCATTACTTTTTCCCCTGAAACCGAAAGTCTGGGTTCTTCATGTATTTCCAATCCTACACCATGGCCAAGTCCGTGTCCAAAATTGTTTCCATATCCTTCCTTGGTTATAATTTCTCTGGCAATACTGTCAATTTCACGTCCCGTTTTTCCTTCAAAAGCTCCTTTTAACGCTTTCAATTGGGCATTTAACACGATTTCATATATCTCTTTTAATTTATCTTGAGCATAACCTACAAATATGGTTCTGGTTATATCTGAACAATAACCTTCATAAATAGCTCCATAATCCAAAGTAACTATGTCACCGTACTGTATCACTTTTTCGGAAGCTACACCATGGGGCATAGCAGACCTAGTTCCGGATGCAACTATAGTTTCAAAAGAAGGACCCTGTGCCCCATTTTTTTTCATAAAATACTCTAATTCTGCTGCAATTTCATTTTCCTTGATACCTGGCTTTATATAATTTAAAATGTGCTCAAAAGCTCTATCTGCAATTTCCACAGCTTTTTTTATTTTTTCAATTTCGTCATCACTTTTTATTATGCGCAAAGATTCGACAAAATCTTTTTGCGGCACAAGTTCCGTGTTTTCAAATTTTTCCTTGTAACAAAGGTATTTATCATAAGTTAAATGATCTGCTTCAAATCCCAGCTTTTTGACGAATAATTCTTCAAGAAGTTTTTTGATTTCAATTTCTATATTTCCCTGGTACTTTACTACCTCAAAAAGGGGAGCTTGTCTTGTAGCTTGTTCAATATACCTAAAATCTGTTATTAAATACGCTTTTTCCGCACTTATTAATAAGTGAGCAGATGTCCCAGTAAAGCCTGAAAGATACATGTAATTTTGCCTTTTTGTTATTAATATGGCATCAATATTATTATCCTTCAATTTTTGTCTAACTTGTATAAGTCGGTTTTCCATATTCTATGCCAATACCTCCTTCATTAACTCTACAGCCGCATAAAGACCCAATATATAACTATATTTACCAAATCCACTGATTTGTCCTTTGCAAACGGGAGCTATAACAGACTTGGATCTAAATTCTTCCCTGGCATGTATATTGGACAGATGAATTTCAATAGCAGGAATTTCCACTGCCTTTATTGCATCTCTTATAGCAATGCTATAATGGGTATATGCGCCTGGATTTATAACGATTACATCATACACGCCTCTGGAAGTATGTATTTTGTCAATGATTTCTCCTTCATGGTTTGTTTGCATAAAATCAGCAACCACTCCTAATTCATGAGCTTTTTCAGTCACTGATCTTTCTATTTCTTTAAGAGTGGCATCTCCATATATGCTTTTTTCCCTTATACCAAGCATGTTCAAGTTCGGGCCGTTTATAAACAGTATTTTTTTCATACACCCTTTACTCCTTCATGTTGAGGATTTTTGTTCACTTTTTCAATTGCTTTAGTTACTGCAGTAATTATGTCAACTTCAAATTGTTGCTTTAATGTCTCGATTTTTGAATAAAGTTTTCCCTTTTCAGTTACCACATACTTAGGTGGTAAATCATTCAATGCTATGGCTGCAACGTCAAGCATGCATTTTTCACAAGTGCAAACACTAAGCTCCTTGCTAAGATCCTTTACTGCGTCAAAAACCAATTCTTCCATAAAGTTTTTTAAAACTATCATATTTACGCACACTCCCAAATATTTTCCATAGTAATATTTCATAATAAAAGGCATATTTCTGTTTCAATAAATTAAGAATATATGAATTACATACAGTTATATTTATAACATGCATAAAATTATATTTATAAATTACAACCGGTTATATTTACATGCAAGAAAACACCTGAAGATCACTATTTTACATCCAATAAAAATACCACTTCCATATCTCTTCTCCAAACAATATTACTATTAGTACCGCTAAAGATATAAAAGGGCCAAAAGGTATGGTATCTTTCCTTTTCTTTACCCGGAGCAGTACTAAAATAAGGCTGGTAACACCTCCTATGAACATGGATATTAACAATGCCAGCATACACATTTTCCATCCCAGAAGCATTCCTATCGGTGCAAATATTTTTACATCTCCCATTCCCATTACATCGTCGGATTTATAAAAAATCATTCCTAAAACAGCAATTGTCAATAATATTCCCGAACCCGGCAGCATTCCGATTAAAGGTTCCCACCACCCTGAGGAGGGATAAATCTTAAGCGGGATAAATATATTGTATATAAACGCAATAAATCCTCCTAAAAAGCCGGCAGCTACCAGTTCATCAGGTATTGTTTTTGTTTTAAGATCTATAAAAAACATGGTGATAAGAATAAGCATAATATATGCAAAGAACATAAACTCCGCTGATATTCCGTACTTACTATGTATCAAAACAAAAACAATACCTACTATTAATTGTACTATAAAATTACTCAATGAAAATTTTTTATTACGCAAATTTTTAAAAAAGAAAAACCTTCCCTCTGGAAGGGCTTCTATCGCAACTGCTGCAATCCTTCCAATTAAAAAGCCTAAAATAAAAATTGTAAATATCATAAGTATATGGTCTATACCTGTCATTTTATCTAAGATTCTCCGTAATCAATAATATTCTTCAATAATATTCTCAAGTATTATGCCCTAATTATAAAAAATTAAATTTCAAATAAAATTCCGGAAAATAAAACTTCAAAATTATTTATGTCAAATAATTTTTGAACTCGTTAAATATTTCCCTGGCAATTTCTTTGGGCACCGTAATATCCATCCATATCTCATAAGCTTTTATCCCTTGATAAATCAGCATGCCCAGACCGTTTATTATTTTACATCCCTTATTTTCAGCTTGCTGTAAAAATTTTGTCTTTGAAGGATTATATATTGCATCGTAAACTATCTGGTTTGAATTAAATTCTACATGTTCAGGCACAGGCATGCAGTCAATATCAGGATGCATCCCTATCGAAGTTGTGTTAATAATTATGTCAGCCAGTTTTAAAACTTCCGTGCATGCACTGTCATTTAGTTGAAAACTTTCAATATTTTCGGGGCATTCTTTATATGGCATAATATTGCTAATTATTATATCCCTTATTTGTATTGCTTTTGATAAAGTACGGTTGATGATAAAAATTTTCTGCGCCCCTTCATTAGCCACCCCAATTGCGATTGCTCTTGCCGCTCCTCCCGCTCCTATTATTGCTACTTTTTTATTGGTAAACCCCGTACCTGCTTCCTCTTTAAAGGAATTTACAAAGCCATCAACATCAGTATTATAACCGTAAAGCTTGTTCTCGATAATTTTAACGGTATTAACCGCTCCTATAAAAGAAGCTTCCCTGGATAATTCATCCAAATACTCTATCACATTGCTTTTATGCGGTATGGTTATGTTGAAGCCTTTAAAATTTAAAGCCTTAAGCCCACGAACCGCATCGCCCAGTTTCTCCCTCTCTACTTTAAAAGGAACATAAACTGCATCAATTCCCATGTAATTGCTTAATGTATTATGCAACTCCGGTGATATGGAATGGGAGATTGGGTTACCAATAACTCCTAACAATTTGGTTTTTCCAGTAACATAGCGGATAATACTCATTTGTTACCTCTTTACCTCGCTTTTTTATTATGGGTTCAAATTTGAATAATTTACTTGCTATCGCTGTAATATCTTCTTAAAACATACTTCTCAAGATATCTTTTTAACTTGACAAAAAAGAATTCCTGCTTATGAATCGGCTTTACCAGTATTGTATACATTCCTAATCTGTTGCCCCCGTAAACATCAGTAAAAATCTGGTCTCCTACTACCGCAGCCTGGGAAGCATCAATGCCAAGAACATCCAAAGCTTTTGTAAAAGCTCGTCTTCCTGGCTTTGAAGCTCTATATATGGCTTTTAGACCTAATTTTTCATTAAACTGCTCGACTCTCTTTTTTCTGGCATTAGATAAAATACAAGCCTTAAATCCATTTCTTTTAATTTTATCTATCCATTTTAATGTTCTTTCATCTGCCTCCTTAATAAATGAAGGCACTAAAGTATTGTCAATATCCAGGATCAAACCTTTTATGCCTTTTTTCTTTAACATTTCTAAATCTATCTGCTCAATGCTATCAACTATCATATTAGGATAAAATCTTTCGATCATCACACGGCCTCCGTTAAATTGAACTATGATTATAATAGCAAAGTTTACAATAAAATGAAATATGTTATTTAAAAATTATATTTCTAGTTGCTTTTAAATAAAAAAAGTAGCATAATGTTAATAATAAATTTCCATTTTGAAAATTTATAAATTTATACTTATAATTATACAATATGTTACCAATATAAAATAAGAAAGGAGTACGTAAATGATAAAACAGGAAATTAGAATTGAAAGGACAAGTTCACCAAAGAGCAAACCGGATCAAAGCAGTCTGGGTTTTGGAAAGTATTTTACCGACCATATGTTCGTAATGGAATACTCTCCGGATAAAGGGTGGCATGATCCTAAAATCGTTCCGTATGCTCCATTGCAATTGGATCCATCCTCTATGGTTTTCCACTATGGGCAAGCTGTTTTCGAAGGCTTAAAAGCATATAAGGTCGATGACGGAAGAATTTTACTGTTTAGACCCTCAAAGAACATGGAAAGATTGAATATTTCCAATGAAAGATTATGTATACCTCCTATTGACGTTGAATTTGGCGTGGAAGCAATCAAAACCCTTGTTAAAGTCGATGCTGATTGGATTCCTTCCGAAGAAGGTACTTCTCTCTATATACGGCCTTTTATAATATCCACGGATCCCTACCTTGGAGTAAAACCTTCAAGTACTTACAAGTTTATAATAATACTCTCTCCTGTAGGTGCATATTACCCAGAAGGAATAAATCCGGTTAAAATTTACGTTGAAGATAAATATGTCAGGGCAGTTGTGGGCGGATTAGGTTATGCTAAAACTCCTGCAAATTATGCTGCCAGTTTAAAAGCCCAGGTAGATGCCATGAAAAAAGGATATACCCAGGTCCTCTGGCTTGACGGAATTGAAAAGAAATATATTGAAGAAGTCGGTACAATGAATGTATTCTTTAAAATCAACGGTGAAGTTTATACTCCGGCCTTATCGGGAAGTATATTGCCCGGTGTAACAAGGGATTCAACAATTGAATTGCTTAAGAGCTGGAATATAAAAGTCCACGAAGATAAAATTTCCATACAGCAAATATATGATGCTCATGCTGAAGGAACCCTAGAAGAAGCTTTCGGAACAGGTACAGCAGCCGTTATATCACCAATCGGTGAACTTGATTGGGCCGGTAATAAGATTACCATAAATAACGGAGAAACAGGTGGCCTTGCAAAAAGGATTTATGACTATATAACCGGAATCCAATATGGTAAAGTTAAAGATGAATTCGGATGGACCGTTGAAGTGAAATAGGTATAATTATAGAGTTAATCGTTTTCAATTATTGATTAATAAAAAGAATGTTAAAATTGGTAAAAGGAATGTGCAGCATGTCAACATCTGAAGACATGCTGTATTTTTTATGTGTATTATAAACAATACTTATTTTAAATAAGTCATAAAAGTCATAATTTTTCTTTTAGTTAATAGATTTTAATATAGGATTCTTATGTAATGGTGAATTTACAGAGGTTTTTGGTTATGGAGTTTTTTAAAATGCTAAAAAAGAAAATAAAATATAATGATAAAATCTCTTCTTGGAAGTTACATACACTATCAATAATATGCGTTGTTTTTATTATGCTTTTGATAATATTCTCTAAAACGGCTGTAAATTCTGCAGTAAAAGGTATGGACCTTTGGTTTAACATTGTATTTCCATCCATCTTCCCTTTTTTGGTAGCCACTGAAATTTTAAGCAATACCAATTTTATTAAAACCTTAGGTGTTCTCTTGGAGCCTGTAATGCGTCCCTTATTCAATGCTCCGGGTTGTGCTTCTTTTCCCTTTGCAGTTGGTATAACCAGCGGATATCCGGTAGGAGCTAAAGTTATTGCCAATATGAAAGAAAACGGATTGATCAACAGCAGGATAGCTGAAAGATTGCTTGCTTTTTGCAACAACTCAAGCCCCCTATTTATCATGGGAGCTGTTTCCATAGGTATGTTAAAAATGCCTGATATGGGTCCTTTGTTATATATTTGCCATATAGCTGCCGGAATTACCATTGGATTTATTTTTAGGTTTTATAAACTTGATAAGAAAAATATGCTTAATAAGAAATCTTCCGGAAATTATAAATCTTCCGATATGTTACTTATTAATAATAATTATTCCCTTAATAATCTAGGAAGCTTACTTACTAATGCAGTTAAAAACTCAGTTACCTCTTTACTTATGGTAGGAGGATTCATAATACTTTTCTCAGTAATAATAAACCTTTTGATCGAAACAGGCATTATTGTAAATCTAATCAATGTATTTTATCCAATATTAAAATATACAGGATTATCTAAAGAGTTTTTCATATCTTTGTTCAGTGGTTTTATTGAGATTACAACAGGTTTGAAAATGCTCTCCGGTTTTTCCGATATCCCTCTTAACATACGTTTAGCGGCAATAAGTGCGGTTTTGGGATGGGGAGGGATTTCAGTACATATGCAGATTTATAGTGTCATCAGTAATACAAACCTGAGTATAAAACCTTACCTTATTGGAAAATTTCTGCAAAGCCTTATCAGCGCTTTTTATACTCTCATAGGATTTAAGATAGCCACTGCGATCCCCCAACCTGCTGCTTCAGTACTAGAATATTTTAGCATTAATGTCAAGGAGCTTACCTCTTGGGACCGGTATTTCTTTGCCTCTTGCAGACACCTTTCATTATTATTACTGTTTTTTATGTCTTTCATAATAGTTGTAATTGCTTTAAGTTTAATAAAACATCTTTTAAACAAATTTCTCAGAGCATAAAACCGGCATAAAAACGAAGGTTGTCCAAATAAGTTTTTATTTTAACTCCTTCCTATTTGCCTGTATAACTTCATGAGCATCCCTTAAAATCGCTTCTACCTTGTCAAGGATGCTATCTGCATATTCTCTTGCACCAAGCCGAATCTCCCTTGCGCTTTTTTGAGCGTTGGATATTATCTCATTTGCTTGATCATATGCTCTCTTTGTAATCTCATGCTCATCAACAAGAGCTGCAATTTTATTCTCAGCTTCAGCAATAATATTGTTTGCTTCTTTTTGAGCTTCCAAAAGTATCCTTTGCCGTTCTTCCTTAACCCATTTTGCTTGCTTTATATCATCGGGAAGTTTTAGCCTTATTTCTTTTATCAATTCAAGCAATTCTTCTTTATCCACAAGGCTTTTATTAGAAAAAGGCAATGTAATACTTTTTTCAATTGCATCTTCCAATGCTTCTAATATGGCTAATATTTCCATTATATATCCTCCCCTATAAAACCGTTTTTTCACCGGTCAGTTTTTCAATTATCCTATCTTTAATACAATCAGGCACAAGCCCGTCTATACTTCCTCCATTCACCACCAGCTCCTTTACTGCACTTGAACTGAGGTAAGAATAATGAATATCTGCCATCATAAACAAAGTTTCAATTTCCGGAGCAAGGTTCTTGTTTATCAAAGCCATTTGAAGCTCATATTCGTAATCGGATAATGCTCTTAATCCCTTTATGATGGTAGATGCTCCTCTGCTCTTTACATAGTTTACCAACAAACCGTTAAAACTGTCCACTTCAACATTTGTAAAATCTTTTACCGCCAACTTTAAAAGTTCAACTCTTTCAGTCAGTTCCAATGAGTATTTCTTTCTTAAGTTGTTGCCAACTGCCACAATTAATTTGTCACACAGTTTTGAGCTCCTCTTAATGATATCAACGTGACCGTTTGTTACAGGGTCAAAGCTGCCTGGATATACCCATATTTTCATACCTTAAACCTCGCTAATCTTAAATCTTACTAAAGCTGTATCACCGTACTTATGCTCGCTTACTAAAGTTAGCCTACCTATTCTTTCAGGTACTTCATCTTTTATGCTCTTTTCCGCAATAATAAATCCATCTTGTCTTAACAAACCATAGGTTTCTATTAGTTGGAGTGTTTCTGCAATCAAACCTTTATTGTATGGAGGATCAAGGAAAATCAAATCATAGCTTTTACCGTCAAGATGAAGTTTTTTGAGTACATCAGAAACATTTCCTCTGATGATTATTGCTTTTTCGAGCAATTTCGTATGTATTAAATTTTCTTTAATTATTTTTATACATTCTTCACTTCTATCTACAAAAGTTGCCTCTTTGGCTCCCCTGCTCAGAGCCTCAATTCCTAGGCTTCCGGTACCGGCAAATAGGTCTAATACTTCAGCATCCTGGACATATCCTGTTAAGATGCTGAAAAGAGCACCTTTTACCTTATCAGAAGTAGGCCTTGTCTTATCCGATTTCAAGGTTTTTAACTTATGTCCTTTCGCTGTTCCGGAAATTACCCTTAGTATACCTTATTCCTCCAAATATTCTAAATTATTGTTATGATTTACAATTGTTCAATTAAACTTTTTACACATTATTAATATCTGTTAGTTAAATAAATCCTTGATAATTAAATTAATATCTGATAATCAATCATTTTCTGTTAATCCATGCTCATCTTAAATCATTCATTTTATTTTAGTTTTATATAGATTATTTTATACCATGAGATTGAATTGTCAATATTATGCCATGATGTGGATGCTATTTAAGCCGCTGTTTTATTTCCCTTGCAACTACTTCAGCCATGCGTTCACCTTCCCCGGGTTTCAAAGGAAGCCTTTGATAAAGAAAACATGAGGTCAATGCAGCATACCCTTTGTTTTCAATATCATCCTTTGTTGGAACATATCTCATCGTAGAATTGGCATTGCCAACTGCTATTATATTCATACTGGGTATTTCGTTTCTGATTATTGTTCCAATAAGTGTAAATATTTCACCCGGAAAACCTATTATGAGTGCATCACCTATTCTAAAAACTTGTATCTTGGCTTTTTCTATGTAAGGGTCTTCTTCTTTGTGTAATTTATCCTTCATAACTTGTGCCCATATTTTTACAGCTTTAAAAATACCGGGATTTTTTTCTTTATCCACCTCATAAATATTCACCAATTCATCAATTTCCTTCTCAGTATAGTGCTGCATTTGCAAGTCCACACTAAACTCAAAGGCATCAAGTTTGACATTTTTCATAGATCCCACATAGTCGATAGTATCTATCATGGCTTTCACAATGCGTATACCATACTCATTGATAACTTCAGGCGTTCCTCTGCCGCTCATTCCTTTATGGGTATTTGGGTTAATATCCCCGCATAAACCTGTCACAAATATACCATCGTATCCTTCGGCATTTAGCGCTTTTATCACTGCTGCCGGGTAATCTGCAGATATCTCCTTTAATCTTCCCCTTGAAACAGGATGACACCCGTAACTGAGAATGGCTAAAGGTCTTCCTTCGCTCTCCTTAAAATAGAAAACAATACCTCTTACTTTCTTGTCTAACGGTCCGTCCTTTCTTACACGGTTAAAACTTATAGGATCAATTTCTTTCTCAAAACTTTTAACACATGTTACTTCCCTGAGGTTATTAATAGCTGTTTCTCCGGCTTTTATAAGTAGATCAGGTAAAAGATCGAGATACTTTTCATCAGGCTCACCGCATCCAACTAGTTTTGCCGTAGCAGGTCCCGTATGTGTATGAGTGCAAACTATCATTATATTAGTTTTGTTTATTTCATAAAGCTTAGATAGTTTTTCCCTTACATAATCAGAGATTTTCTCATCAATAGCAATAAGATCGCAATTTATTATAAGCATCTTAAATGAGTTATCATCAAAAGCAACGCCTCTTGCATACAAATTGTCTATAATGCCTTCTGCTTTCCTGCCCAAATACCATCCGTAACCGCTCAATTCTACGCCTAAATCGGGTGTGATATCAACAACTGAATATCCAATTCTCATAGTTTTGCCTCCTGTATATTCAAATATCTTTATACACGCAATGTAATTAATATACCTTTTTTGAGTTTAACTTATAAGCTAAGCTTGCAAACTGTATACTTTTTTCAATTCATGCTCACCTCATCAATTTTCTGTCGGAACATCTCATCTATCATTTTTTTAAGCAAAGTATTCTCCTCCTTCATCAACTTAGGATCATCCTCTATAACAGCCTTTGCAACATTCTGGGCTTCTTTTAACAGTTCCGCATCCTGATATAAATTTGCGATTTTCAGTTCGGGAAGTCCATGCTGCCGCGTTCCGAAAAATTCTCCCGGTCCCCTTAGCCTTAAGTCTTTATCGGCAATAACAAAGCCATCATTACTTTTGACCATTACTTTCATGCGCTCCCTTGCTATCTTGGAATTGCTTTCGTTATACAAAATACAATATGATTGTTCCTTCCCCCTGCCAACTCTTCCCCTTAGCTGGTGAAGCTGGGATAATCCAAATCTTTCTGCGTTTTCAATAATCATTAACGTGGCATTGGGAACATCTATACCTACTTCAATTACACTTGTAGATACTAATATATCGATTTTTCCCTCCGCAAATTCCTTCATAATAGCTTCTTTTTCGGAAGGTTTTAATTTTCCGTGAAGCAGTCCCACTCTTAAATCTTTAAAATCTTTTTTAGCAATATCTTCCGCCAAGGTGACAGAAGATTTTGCATCTATGTTTTCCGAGTCTTCTATCAAAGGACAAACTATATATACCTGCCTTCCTTCTGATACGCTTTTTCGGATAAAATTGTTGATTCTTTCCCTCATCCTGTTATTTACCGCGTAAGTTTTTACTTTCATTCTTCCCGGAGGCATTTCATTAATAATTGATATGTCCAGATCTCCGTACAATATCAAAGCAAGAGTTCTTGGTATGGGAGTAGCTGTCATAACTAGCATATGAGGATTTTCACCTTTTTGGGATAATAGAAGCCTTTGTCTTACACCAAACCTGTGTTGCTCATCGGTAATAACAAGACCTACATTATGGTATTCAACAGCATCCTGGATTAACGCATGTGTTCCTATTATAATATCAATTTCCCCTCTTTTTATTTGTTGCAAAATTTTAGTTTTTTCCTTGCCCTTTAAATTTCCTGTAAGTATACCGACTTTTATATTGTAATCTTTTAACATATTGGTAATTGTCTGATAATGCTGCTCAGCAAGTATGCTTGTCGGTACCATTAGCACTCCCTGATACCCATTTTCAACTGCCTTAACCAAGCTAAGCACAGCCACAACGGTCTTGCCCGAACCCACGTCACCCTGGACCAGCCTGTTCATTACTTTGCCACTTTCCATATCCTTGCTTATTTCATTAAAGACACGCAATTGGGCATTTGTCAATTTATACGGAAGAGAATTTATCAATTTTTGTGTTAATTCACCTTTACTTAAAATAATACCTTTTTTATCTTCCATAAAAGTCATCTTCACGCTTAAAAGCCCTAGCTGCAATAGAAAAAGCTCTTGAAAAGCAAGTCTTTTTCTTGCTGTCTTCAAAGCTTCGTTATTGCATGGAAAGTGAATGTTGTATATAGAAAATGAATATTCAGCCAACTTATATTTCTCTCTTATATAGTAAGGCAAAGGGTCATACAGGTATCCTTCTACCAGGTTTAAACTCTCTTCAACGGCAGTTCTTATTACAGTTTGGGTAAGTCCTGAAGTGGTTGGATAAACAGGCATTATCCTGGAAATCTTTTTCAACTGCTCATGATCAGTATTTTGATCCAAAGCCTCTCCGATTTTTTCATAAATAGGATTTTGAATTTCAATCGAGTTTTTTGACCTTTTTACCCTGCCATAGAAAAAATACTTTTCTCTTATTTTAAAAACATTTTTCAAGTAAGGTTGATTAAACCATATAACACTGGCCTTCCCTGTTTCATCGGATACTTCGACTTTCTGGATTGTAAGATACTTGGTATTTCCGTAGTGAAGCACTTTTACCCGTGAAGCAACCGTGCCGATAAAAGCTGCAGCTTCTTCATCTTTCAAATCCTTTATTTTTACAAGTTTGCTGCGATCCTCATAATCCCTTGGAAAATGATTAATCAGATCTCTAACTGTAAAAATACCTAACTTTTTAAAAAGCTTTTCCCTAACTGCTCCAATTCCCTTTAAAGAGCTTATTGGATAAGATAAAATATCTTCACTTTTTATTATCTCACCTTCCATGCAAAAACAACCACCTTATTATTTGCTGCTTACTTACTTTTCAGCCTTTTTAACACGAATTCACTTAAAATTGATTATAACTTGTTTATAAGTTTATTACAATACCACGATGTAAGTATGTATTATGGGAGCATTCAATTTATGTGAAGAAATATTTGTTAAATGCACCTTGAACGCATAATCTCTGTTGACGCTATATTATTTTTTGAGTTAAAATCATTACATCATAATACTATAGTATAAAGGAGTTCATTGCACTATGCAAAATCTCGATATAAGAAAATTAGACGGCAGTCACTATATAGAAGCTATAAAACTGTCCGCTTATGCTTTTCAATTTAAAGTCACTGATGAAGAAATAAAAAACAGGATAAAAAGCATGGAAAACCAGGACATCCTTGGGTATTTTGAAGACGGGAAACTGGTTTCAAAATTGAGTATAAGACCTTTTCAAATTTGGTTGAATGAACAGAAAGTAAAAATGGGCGGAATTGCAAGTGTAGCTACATATCCCGAATACAGAAGAAAAGGATGTGTAAAAGAACTTCTCAGGCAATCATTAGTTGAAATGCGGAAAAACGGTCAGATTATCTCCGTGCTTCATCCTTTTTCATATGGCTTTTACAGAAAATTCGGTTGGGAGCATTTTGCAGATTTTATTAAGATTCATTTGACCGGTTCGGATTTAAAACCTTCGGATAATGTACCCGGTTATGTTAACAGAGTTGATAAAGATTCTTGCGAGCAAATTGAAGACCTGGAAAAAATATACAACAAGTATGCTCAAAAATATATAGGAATGTTTGTACGGGACCGTAATTGGTGGAAAGAAACCGTAATTAATGACCGCCATGCTGCTATATATTATAATCAATTTCATGAACCCCTTGGATATCTAATATACAGCATACAAAATTTCAAAATGTTTGTAAAAGAATTCATCCCTTTAAACCATGAAGCCAGGAAGGGCATATGGAACTTCATTTGCCAGCATGATTCCATGTTAAGGGAATTGGAATTATGGGCAGAAGTTAACGATCTACTTTTGTTTACCATAATTAATCCAAAAGTAAAAGTGGAACACATCGCTTTCCCAATGGTTAGAGTGGTTGATGTTAGGCAGTTTTTGCAGATATATCCTTTTAGCAGGCAAAACCCGGACTGTCGGTTAAGCATTAAAATAACAGACGAATACGCTCCATGGAACAACGGCACATTTACAATTAAACCCGGAGTTAACGGCAATAAAGTTACAGTTGATGCTTCAGAAGGTAATCTTTCTATGTCAATAAATACCTTAAGCACACTTTTGTTTAAATATAAAACGGCATCTGAGCTTTATGAATGTGAGCTGATAAAAGGAGATCACAGCGATGTATGTAAATTGGACAGCATGTTGCCGAATAAGAAACCGAGATTTTTGGATGCTTTTTAAAATTTATAATATAGAAAAAAACATTGGATGATTTATCATCATCCTAAGTAGACATATAAGGCAGCCCAAGTATGAATGAAATTACACAACACAACCACGGGCTGCCTTATTCTTTACACAACCACGGGCTGCCCTATTCTTGCGGATTCCATAACAGCACAGAGAGCCAAGGACGTGTTGGCTGCATCTTGCAATGTAACATAGAACTCCTTACCATCAATCAATCTGTCAATGAAATGCCTAATACTTTCGTATGCAAATCCTTTTGGTTTGTCCTGTATAAAATGGCTTACTAATATATCAGGGGTCTTTGCTCCAGTATCAGTATACTTCTGTATAAGGTTGTGATTACTTGCATCAATGCTGATCATCCCTTTTGTACCTAAAATGTTAAATTTAAAATCATTAACGCAGGGGTTTCCATTCGGGGTAATCCAACCGTTTTCCATTTGCGCAATTCCGCCATTTTTAAATTCTATTGTAGTAAGATAAACATCCACGGTATCTATTCCCAACCCTTTAAGAATTCCTTCCCTTGAAACGGAATATACTCTTTCTACCTCATCATTAAACATCCATCTTAAAGTATCCAAGCTGTGACTACCAAGAAACCATAGTATTGAAGATTTAGCTGCCCATGAAAGTAGATCCGTTGCTACCCACTTTATATCATTAAGCCTTATGTAAGCACAATACGGTTCTCCAATCTCACCGTTTTCAATTGCTTGCTTTGTAATTGCAAATGGTGGGTTCCATCTGTTATGAAAATCTACCATAACTCTAACATTATTCTTTTCTATGGCATCCACCATTCTATAAACATCTTCCCTGGTGGTAGCAAGAGGTTTTTCTATGAGCATGTGTCGTTTTGCATTAGCACAAGCTACAGCTATATCTGCATGAAGAAAATCAGGAGTAACTATGGATACGGCATCGCAATCGGATTTTTTGAGCATTTCATTATAATCAGTATATACTTCCTTGATTCCAAATTGCTTTGCGACGGCATAAGCTTTTTCCTCATTAATATCACAAATAGCCACGGTTTCAACATCGGGATGAGCATCAAAAACCAAAGCGTGGTTCTTGCCCCATAAACCAGCTCCGACAATGGCCATTTTAATTTTACTCATAGATAGATACACCCCTTTATGAAATGAATAATTTTAAATTACTACATGAAATAATATTAAATGAAATATACATAATAATATTGAGCAACGAATTACTGAGCTGAAAATTTCCGAATAGTATAAATTGTTAATATACTTTTGATTACATTATATTATAACAAATTGGCAATGTAAATCATAAATTGATATTAAAACGCTTTACGTCACCTGTGCTTATGTCTCTTAGCAAATATTTCTTCATATAAAACAAATACATCCTATGGATACCATTTTAGGAATAATATTTCTGGACTTTTTTATTTTAGCTGTGTTATAATTTACTTCATTGGATAAAAATACACCTTTTATAAATTTATTTATACACTATATATTACATTACATTAAGTAAAGTTTGGGGACGGTTTATGAAGAAAGATAAGAAGACAACACAAAAGATTACAATAGGGTTTTTGATTAAGAAATTTTTTAAAGGTTTATTACTGTTAATCTCTTTAGGGGCTTTAAGTTTCTTAATAGAGGTTGTTACTTTTTGTTTTTCCAGTGCCCATTTAAATATTCCGCTTTTTAAAAGCTATTTTAAAGATCCAACATTATTATTAATGAATTTCATACCTATTTTCCTAGTCATGTCTTTCATATATTTAATATCCAATAGAATTTGGGTTGGTTATTCAGTTGCTTGTTTGATATTTTTTGTGATGTCGTTGGTAAATAAATTCAAATTAATGTACAGGGACGATCCCTTTGTTTTTGCAGATCTCAGATTAATTAAAGAATCATTGATAATGGCTAAACGTTATGATTTAAGTTTGAACAACTTGATTGTAACGTTAATGCTAGGTTTATTATTAATTGCAGTGCTACTTAAAATCATTTTCAGAAACTTAAGCAATAAGTTGGATGCTATTTCATGGAAAATAAGAACATGCCTTATACTGGTTCTGGCTTTAGGAAGTTACCATATCTTTAAAAACTTTTATTTTGATACCAATATATATTCAAAAGCGGGAGATAAATCATTAATAAATATTTGGATATATTCACAACAATTTCAATCCAGGGGGTTTGTATATCCTTTTTTATACAGCATTAAAGATGCGATAATAAAAGAACCCGATGGATATGATGAAAAAAAAGCAAAAGAGATTTTGGCTTCTTATGAATACACTGACATCCCGGAAAATGAAAAAGTGAATATCATAGCCATCATGTTGGAAGCATATAATGATTTTTCCGAATTTGAAGGTGTTGAATTGGGAATTGACGTTTATGAGAATTTTCATAACATCCAAAAAGAATCAATTTCCGGAAAACTTATCAATAATATTTTTGCCGGAGGTACGGTTAATACCGAAAGAGCTTTTCTCACAGGCTATCAACATCACCCTAAGTATTACAGTTATACCAATTCTTTTGTTTGGTACCTGAGAGAACAAGGCTATAGGACTCATGCAATGCACCCTATTACAGGTTCTTTTTACAACAGGCGTAATATAAATGAATACTTAGGATTTGAATCTTTTGATCATTATGACAACAAATACGGTCAAATACAAACTGCATATTTGCCGGATAATGAGTTTTTTGATTTTATAATTGAAGGATATCAAAACAGCGTAAAGGATAATAAGCCTTATTTTAACTTTACGGTAACCTATCAAAACCACGGACCTTATTCTACGGAAAAGTATACAGATAGCCAGTTTTTAAAGAAAGAAGACCATTATGATGATGCAAATTATAACATAATCAACAATTATCTAGGAGGGATAGGAAGTACTGACAGAGCCCTAAGGAAGCTGGTTGAATATTTCAGAAAGGAAGAAGAACCTGTAATTCTGGTGGTATTTGGAGATCATAATCCCTGGTTGGGTGAAAATAACTCAGTATACCACATGCTGAATATCAATTTAGATCTGTTTACTTTAGACGGATTCAAAAATTACTACCAAACTCCTTATATAATTTGGGCAAACGATAAAGCCA
>DUMC01000093.1 GCA_012840075.1 Clostridiaceae bacterium
ACCGTGCTATCAACGAAGAAATAGCACTGGAAAAGTTTTGTGAGCTAAAGGAAAAATGGGAGAAAAGCTATCCTTTCGCTATTCGAAGCTGGGAAAGAAACTGGGATGTATTAACCCCATTTTTCAAGTTCCCGGAAGAAATACGAAAGATCACCTATACTACCAATATTATAGAGGCTCTGCATCGGCAATACCGGAAAGTTACGAAAACAAAGACCATGTTTCCTTCAGACAGTTCATTAGAAAAAATGCTATATTTAGCATCTATGAACGTGATGAAAAAGTGGACTCAGAGGTATAAGAATTGGGACAAGGTACTAAGTCAGTTATTAATTCAATATCCTGGACGATTGGAGAATTACCTTTAGATAATAATTCTGCAACATTGAGGGGTTACAACTTTCTTTCCCAGAAAGAAAGTTGACAAAGAAATGGTCCTCATTGCCGGACGGGCTAGACCTCACAAAAAGCATTTTGACAAAAAGGTTACAACAATCCAGTATAAATAATTATTGCCAATTTTATTCAAGTTTATGTATAAAACTCATAAAACTGGCAATAATATAAATAAAAGAAAATATAGAAATAGTAGGTTACGTAAACTACTGTAAACCTAAATGATCTTGCTCGAGAAGGACAGAAAATTTATGATACACAAAATTATTTACACTCCCTTGATTATTTTTATATACTTGTATTACAATTTTATATCAATATTACTCCCTACATAGGAATTTACTGATTGCTCCATGACTTTTGTATTAACTTGCATCATTTTTAGCAAATCGTTCATTTGTGTTTGTCCCGTATTCATTGCCATTTTCATTACAGAAATACTAGCTTGTTGTGCTACTTTCATCTGACTAAGGCCCATCGATAATGCTGCTATGTCCATTTGTTATACCCTTTCCTATGTGTTTATCATTATTGCACAGAAATTTTTCTGATATATTGATACTAACTATAACTATTTAAATACATTTAAAATTTAATCGATCCAAACTATACTCTACATCTTTCTAATCAAGTTTTGACTTTAATATTAATTCTGCTAGCTCTCTCAAAGCTCCTTGGCCACCTTTAGCCTTTGTAATGTATCTAGATATTTTTTTTACTTCTTCTGTACCGTCTGACACAGAACATCCAAAGCCTACTATTTTTATAGCTTCTAGGTCGTTTATATCATCACCGATATAAGCTACCTGATTTAATGATATGTTATATTTTTGAGCCAGCTCTCTAACTAAAGGTGCTTTTTCTTTGACTCCCAGGTGTACTTCATCAATATTTAGCTTTTTTCCTCTTCTTATTACAGATTCAGCATTTTCACCTGTTATTATAACCGTTTTAATCCCATTTTCTCTTAACAGCTGTACTCCCATTCCATCCTTTGTATTGAATTTCTTTAGTTCATCTCCATTTTCAGAATAGTACATGCCCCCATCTGTTAAAACACCATCACTATCTGTTATGAGTAATTTAATATTTCTTAAAATATCTCTAAGTTCACTATTATTCTTTTTTTTATTTTTCAATAGTTCAGCTACTATAATCCAATCAGAGGGTTCATCAATTTCGAAATATGATTCCTCTTTCATTTCAACTATTCCTATTTTACCAGATATTCTACATTTTGTTTCCAACAATCTTTCCCTTGATGTTATATAAAATGCTCCATTTTCAACTAAATATCCTTCAAAATTTTGTCTTAATGGTCTATTCTGTATTTCATAATTCTGTGGATAAAAGCTTCCATCAGGATTCTTTCCCCAAATAAACCTTTTTTGTCTTACTACTGAAAGGATACTATCATATTTTCCATTTAGAAGCATTTTAAAACCTTTTTCTAAATCCTCATGTTCTAAGAGTGGAGATGTAGCTTGAATAAGTACTATATTCTTAAATTCATACTTATTTGCAAATTCAAGCATGGCAGATTCAGTAGAAGAATGATCCTCAGCTGTTTCTCTAGATCTTCCAACTACTACTATTTTACTAGATTTATATTCTTCTACAACATTTTTAATTTCTTCACTATCTGTAGAAACAAACACTCTTTCTATATAGTCACAAGTAGTCGCTGCATCCAGCACCCAATAAACTAATGGTCGTCCATTTATGAGCTTAATATTTTTAAGAGGTATGGATTTGCTTCCTCCTCTTAACGGTATAAATGCAATATTTCCGTACTTCATATTTAATACCCCTTGAACTTTAGCTTTTCTCTTTGAACTTCTTCTATGTCTAAAATTTCACCTTTATATTTTAAAGATTTTTGTACATTCCGTAAATCCCTCGCAAGCTTTCTAAGTCCGTCCGGTTCAAGTGATGCTGCATGATCAGTTCCCTTCCATGTTCTATCTAGAGTATAATGTCGTTCTATATATTGTGCTCCCAAAACATATGCAGCTATATCAACAGCTATTCCAAGGTGATGACCTGAAAATCCTATCGCCTTTACTTTATCTGCATATTTTTCTTTTAGTTCGTTAATTTCTAATAAGCACACATCTTCAAAAGGAACAGGATATCCTGATGTACAACTATATAATACTACCTCCTTGTTTCTTCCTTCCTTAATCGCAAGATTTACAATACTGTCAATTTCAGCTTTTGTTGTCATACCTGTAGAAATGTGAATATCCCCTTCATAATTTCTAAATAACCATTCTAGCATTTTAAAGTGAGTATTCATTGCAGAAGGAACTTTTATGTATTCAGGCTTTAATGATGCTATTTCTTTTGCTGAAGTTATATCCCACACTGAAGAGCTATAAATCAAACCAAACTTTTCACAGTAACTCTTTAGTTCCTTATGTTGCTCTATATTAAATTCCAAAAATTCCCTATGTTCTCCATATGTCTTACCGTAGGAGTTCTTCGGATCGGGATGTGGTGCGTTATATTCTTCTTCTGAAAGCAATTCCTTGATGTTTCTTTTTTGAAACTTCACCACATCTACTTTACAAAAAATTGCTGCTACTTCTATCATTTCTTTGGCTACTTTCATGTTACCTTTGTGATTACAGCCTATCTCTGCTATAACTTTAACATTCATATTGTATACCCTCCTTTGCTTATAAAGTATGGTCTTAGTAGATCTATAAGCATCTTGATTATCCTAAAATTTAAAACTTTAAGATATTAAGTTAAGAATTATTGTAAATGAACTCATGTCATTATTTTTGTTTTGCCTCAACTTTATCTACTATTTCCTGGATAATTGAATGATCCCATTCTAAACCATTTCTAAAACACTCTTCAATCATGCGTATATCTTCTATATCTTTTTCTCTTTTCATATTAAGTTTTTTCAAATATAATAGCTCTAATTTAACAAACTTGAAACCATTTATTTCAAAGTGATATTTTGAATTTGTAATCAATTCTTCATCATCTATACAAAGGCATGCCGCCCATCCTCTTCCTACAATCTCAACGTTTTTAGAAATTTTACATGCTCTATTGGTATCTGTTATTTCTCTTCTTTTTGCATATGCAACGACTATGTCTACATCGTTCGACTTCCTAATATTTTTGAGCTCTAATATACTACTTCCAACTATACAAAAGTCACTTTTACTTAGATTGTATTTTTTAGTCACTTCTTCTAACTCACTCAAATATTTTGTCATCCAGCTATCTCTTTTATTTTCAACTGAAATTTTAATTTCATTATAGTTAAATTTTTTCATTGTCTTCATCATATGTTCCGAATGCTCATAATTATCACCAATATGCATTATTATATTGTAAAAATAATTGTCTATCTTCTTGCTATATTTTTCACGATATTTCTTTTTTATTCTTTCCACTTCCATAGAAATAGGTTTATTGTTTCTAGTCTTGGCTCTAAATTCCGGATCTCCAATATCAAAGGTTATTACTCTAATTTTCTTATCATAATCCCTCATATACTCAATCTTCTTATCTATCTTCCAATCTTCTATGTCATCTACTGCATATAATCCTTTTATTGTAGCTGCGAACTCCTGATCATTTTGGAAAGTATAGTCTTTTACAGATAATATTATATATTCCTGACCTAATTCTTTTGTAATATCATCAAAATACTCTTGTACTGGAGGCCATAATGTTGCAACAAAATAAATACCTTTCTTCTGAATTATATCCTTTTGTTTTTCACAAATAATATTTATCTCTTGATCATTAAAGCCAGCACTTCTAAACCACTCTATGTCATATTTTATATTTGTTAATTGTGGTTGTATTCTAATAGGTATCCTTTCTTCATTAAAGTATAAAGCATAAGCCAATCTATGAGAACCATCTATTAACTGCATATTTAGATCTACCAAAATGCTGCTTTCTCTGTAAAAACCATGTTTTTCTATGCTTTTTATTAATTCTGAAAATCTTTCTATATTATGAAGATTTTGTCCTCTGACCTTTTGCATTTTTTTATATAAATTAAAACCATAATCATTTTTACCATAATACTCTTCAATAGCAAGATATCTTACAACTGTATCCATACGATTAAACATACCCTGCCCATACTGCCTGGAAAATAAGGTTTTTGTATCATATGATATACACATATTCGGGTCAGAGAAAAAATCATTTAAATTAACTACAGTTTATACACTGGAGCCGCCTTGAACTTGTTTAGATACATTAGCCTTTTCTTTCTTTTCGCTATTAGTAACTCTTGACATTTCAAAGTCAACTTTAATAGTTTCATTTTCTATTAATAACAAAGCTAATTCTATATAATTCTTAACTAATGCAATAGAATTAGTAATTATTCTTTCTTTTGACTCTATGATTTTGTTTCTGTCTGAACCTTTATATGAAAAACTTGTTTTTATACTCAAAAGATTTGCTTCAAGTCCCATTGCAATAACTTCCTTATATACAGAAAATTCTTCTACTTTTTTTACCAAGGATTCCAAATATCTTATTTCATTTTCTAATCTATTTAAACTTGCATTCTTTTGCTTTAGTTTCTCTAATTTGCGCAAATTTTGTATTATATCATCTTGTACGTTTTTTATTTCTATTAATTCATGTTTCATAAGGGCTAATCCTTGATTTAATTTTTCATTATATTTTTTTCTTATATTTTCGTTTTTTAATCTATCTTTTATTTCTTGTTCTATATTTATTTCTTTCTCTTTTAATATTCTATCCAATAACTCTTGTGCTGTTAAATTAACCGCTCCATCAATAGCTAATCCACCTTCTGTTGCATTAATAAATTCTATGCTTGGATATCTTTGAATCGTATCCTCTAATGTGTACTTCATCTGCAAAAAAGAGTCTGTTGTATAAACTTTTTCCCCATAAATATTTTCTACTATTGTATATTTTCTTTTCTCAATCTGTTCCTTATTATCCTTTTCTGTATTATATCTCCCCTTTGCATAAAGCCCTTCTTCAGTATAGGATAAATCCTGTCCCATAAAGATAATTCTACTACATCCAATATCGCACAAAAAGTTTAAAGTGCCGTTTGCTACTGAAGCACCTGATAAAAACCCTTTAAAAGGAATATTCATTTTTTTATAGATATATTTACCTATGTATTCTGTTTCCAGAATAAATCTAAACTTATCACCTGCATACTCTGGCAATATTTCATAAAATAAGGTATTAGAAAATATTAAGGGAGATGTTCTTGTATTAATATTATCAAAGATCTTTTTTTCTCCCGGACTTGCATCTATTGCTACTCTAAAATGAGGAATTATTCCATTGCTGTCAAGTATTTTGATAGCAGAACCTACTGCAAATATAATAGCTTTTTCTTTTAGCTTCTCTATTAGATGCATATTTTTATTTAAAGAAGGTCCTGCTGATACTATAACAGCTGTTTTTCCTTTAAATGCATCTATTATATTTTCTATAGGAATAGTATCTTGTATTCTTAGGTTTTTTATTGAATTAACAAGCCATCCCTGCCATTGGCTTGCCAATGTAGTTATATCTCCAATTTTAATCTTTAAAAATTTATTCAAATTGTTAATTACATTATTATAGTATGAATTAAATACGCTGCAGTAAGAAACATGAAAAACCATAGCACAATTTTTAGATTCAATCATTTTTAAATATAAAAATTGAACTACAACATCTTCCTTTTTATTCACTAAAAAAGTAATATTTAAATCTTTTTTTAGTATTGTAGTTAGATCATTATTTTCCATATAAGCTTTAAAAATTTGCACAGTGGGTTCAATTATAATAATTTCTTTTAAATTTTCATAATAATTAATTATATGTTCAAGTGCGTAACCATTACCTATTCCGAATAAAATAATAGTACTTACATTTTTTTCAACTTTATGAAGCATCATTTTTACTTCATTCTCCACATTATAAACACTTTGAAGAAAACATTTTGCTTCTTTTGATTCAATTATATAATTGTTTTGATTTTGCATTTTATACATATTTATATCAAACAAAGGATTTTCATCTAATATCATTCTATATAAAGCCGGAGCTTTAGCTTCTAATAATTTTAAGTTTCTTTTAAATAATTCCATTGTTACTCCTCACCAAATAAAATTTCTTCTTTCAATATAGATTTTAATTCGTAATTCAAGATATCTCCTACAGCTAAATAGTCTTTATTCTCTAAACTGATAGTTAAGTAATATATAATTTGTTTCCACAATTCCTTATTATTTTCATTTTTTAGACTTATATCTTTATTGACATATTCTACTATATCTAACGTATTTCGTATTACCTCTATAAATTTTAACTCAAATACTGACATTATGGTTTCATCTATTTTCTCCATAAGAAAATCAACCTTCACCTTTTCCACCTACTTCCTATATCTGCATAAGTTAAAAGAGTCAGAGGAAGATCCTCCGACCCTTTTCAACTATATTGAAAAAACTAATTATCTTAATAACTGCAATACACTCTGAGGAGCTTGATTAGCTTGAGCTAACATTGCTGTTGCGGCTTGCTGGAGAATGTTCTGCTTGGTGAACTCCATCATTTCTTTTGCCATGTCTACATCTCTGATTCTTGATTCAGAAGCTTGTAAGTTTTCAGCTGATGTATCTAGGTTATTAATTGTGTGCTCTAATCTGTTTTGGTATGCACCAAGCTTAGATCTTTCAGCAGAAACTTTTTCAATAGCTCTTTGAATAGTTGTAATAGCTGAACTTGCAGCAGTTTGGGTAGAAACGTCAATTCCTCCTTTTGCTACTGCATCAGAAACTTTTATGTTTCCTGCGAAAGTAGCAGCTGATGCTTTAACTCTAGTATCTGCTACTTCAAAACTATCGCTACCACTAGCTAAGGATGTTACATCCTTAACATCAAAAGAAATACCCTTGAATACACCTGAAGTAACTTCCACTTTTGTATCTGAATTAAGAACTGTTATTGTTTGTGTTTTAGTGCCATCACGAATTGTAATTATAGTTTCAGCATCTGCACCACCAATCAGGGTAATTGTTCCTGCATTGGCCAAATCAGATGCATTATATTGTCCATCGGAAGTAAGTGTTATATCGGCGAATACTCCATTCAAACCTTTAATAGCATTTTCAATGTCACTTAAAGAAGGAGCCTTACCATTTGAGTTATCCCAGTCAGCAGTTATAATAATTGTGTTTGTACCAGTCACACTAGCTTTTACCGAAGAGCTAGTATCTGAACCAAACGTAATTGTAATCCCATTATAAGCAGCTCCTGCTGTGCTCACACCTGCAGTTATAGACCAAGCTGAAGTTCCGCTATTAATATTAATTGTTCCAGTTGCTTTGGCTCCACTATTAGGTGCAGCATCGAAAGAAATAGTAGCACCACCTACAATTCCACTACCTACTTCTTCAGCAAATTTCACATTTGAAATATTTGTACCGGTTACCGTTGCAGAAAGTTCGCCAACATCTCTCGCAACTCCAAGTGAGTAAGCATCCATAGCATTAATTGCTAAATTAATATCCTGTTTTTCATTTGCACCGATATGGAATTTTACCTCACCTATACCATCAGCAGTAATTCCACCATTTAGCAATGTTTGTTGGTTAAATTCAGTGTTATTAGCAATTCTGGTGATTTCTTCTGCTAACTGGTCTATTTCCTTCTGAATTTCAGAACGGTCAACAGCTATATTTGTGTCGTTTGCAGACTGAACTGCAAGTTCTCTCATTCTTTGCAATATTGAGTGAGTTTCTTGTAAAGCACCTTCAGCTGTTTGAATTAGAGAAATACCATCTTGAGCATTTTTAGAAGCCATATTAAGACCTCTGATCTGTGCTCTCATTTTTTCAGAGATTGCCAGACCTGCTGCATCATCACCAGCTCGATTGATTCTTAACCCTGATGATAACTTTTCCATTGATTTTGAAGAAGATGAGTTGGTAATTCCCAACTGACGATATGTGTTCATCGCCATAATATTGTTGTTAATTCTCATAATATAACCTCCCTGTTTTCATGCCAAGCTTCCTTGCCCAGCGTATTTATTAATTTTTGTTTGCTTTTCCTTATGCTTATATAACAAAGTGCTTTTCATACGGCCGCTTTGAAAATGCACTTTGTTTTATGCATCTTACTTTATATATCGAACAGATAAATGATAACTTTAGACCTAAAGCGAATATTTTTGATAAAATTTTCAACACTAAAGCTTTAAGTCGAATCATTTAACTATTTTTTCTCTTAAATAATTCATTAATCGCCTCCGGAACTACAGTTTTGCTTCTTGCAGCTCTTTTGTTTTCTTCCTGAATTTCAAGAAATACTTCTTTTCTATGTATTGCTACATTCTTTGGTGCATTTATCCCAATACGTACTTGATCACCTTGTATATCAATTATCGTAATTTCTATGTTATCGCCTATAACTATAGACTGATCTTTTTTTCTTGATAGTACCAGCATCTGCCTCTACCTCCTGTCTGGCTATTTCCTCCATGATATAATGCCGTATGCTATATTTTTCAGTATCCAGTATGGCTTGCATACCTTTTTTATTCCTAACATTTATGACTATAGGAGCTTTCAGGTTCATTGTCATTTTACTGATATCTTCAGGCACTACAACAATTGCATATAAAGCTACATCTTCTTCTTTTTCTATTTCCAATGTTTCAATTACTTCATCACTTAATTCTATTTCGTAATCCGGTTTAATCATGAATGGATTAACTATTGCAAAAGCCAGATCAGGATCATCCACACATTGAAGCCACTTAAATGGCGATAATGCTTCTTCGTCATCACAGGAATTTTCATCGCAACTATCATTATTTGCTTTTTTCTTGACCTCGTTTTCGTCCTCCTGTCTTTCCTCTAAATTTTCACTACCTATCAGCACAAACTTTTTCACATGATTAAACCCAGGAATTCCTTCATCAAAATAAATTATATTCTCCTCGTCTATCTCAATCTCCCCAAAGTGTCTTGTATTAAGGAGCATATGAATTTCCCCCTTTAAGATCAAATTTAGCTATAAGTAAATTTAAATTTATTATTAAAAATATATCAATATTAAATTATTTTTGTATTAAACTGTTATATAAACCTATCCACCTTCATGCCAACTACTGTACCATCTGCTCTATAGTATTTTGTCACATACTTTACATCAAACTTTGGCTGGCCACCAGGTACCGAGCCGGCATCAGGTTCTTTCTCGGGAAATGCATCTCTTTCGGCAATGTCTGCGATAGGAGTACCACCCAATTCAATCGCAGCAAGCCTGTCCCCATCGGAAGCAGTTTTTCCTATATACTCTATAGCATGCTGATAAGCCTTTTGGGCTGCCTCCTTTACCAGATCAATGGAACTTTTATAACCTAATCCAGCAAAAACAGGATATTGATCTATTTCCAGTATTGCTTGCCTGCTCCATGAGATTGTCTCTTTTGTTTTACTAACAGTCTGCTGTGATTGGTTGTTTTGTATCTGTATATTTTGAATTTGACTATTTCCAACGGAAGAAATCATTCAGACTATTACCCCTTTTTTCTTATTTAGTACTTTTCAATATTTTAAAAATGCATATCAGCAATATTGCTTTATCAATTATTATTGTTTCATAATAAGCATAATGCTAGCATATTAAACTAACAATTAACACTACATGCTAGCATTTCTACATTATTTTTATTAATTCAGTTTCATTTTCACACTCTCCGCTTTTCCGCTTAATCACAAGCATTATAGGTTACTAATACACACCGTTAGCTTGATATTATCTGGATACAAGCTATTATCTAAATCAGCTGCTCACTACCGTCCTATCTCAAAAAATCCAAAAGCGTCGGCATTATTATTCTCGCTCCCCCTGCCAGAGAAGCCCTATATACATTTTCTTCATTCTTAAGCTTTATGAAAACTTCCGCCATATCTGCATCTTCGTTTAAGCTCATTAGCTTTGTAAAACTGATAACATCATTTTGAATTCGATCCATTCTTAATTCTAACCTATTTGCTCTTGCACCCACATCAGCTCTTACTCTTAAAATATTATCGTGTTCCTTATCAAATTCACCAAGAAGACTACTTACCTGCTCATTGTCTCCTGAAGCTAATGCGTTGATGTAATCATCAAAAAGCTTTATAAGTGCCGGCACTTCACCTGCTGTTGCATCTGCCCCACGGTTGAATAAATCTCCACCGGGAACGTTTACGTTTATATCATCACCAATACCTATTTGAAATATTATCTGTTCATCGATATTTTTCACATCAATGGCAAAAGTTCCGTCCTCGTTTATCAGTGGCTTATTAGTACTAAAACCTGAAAAGATATACCTTCCTGCATATGTAGTATTAGAAAGGTGTATCAGCTGCTCTCTTAGCTGTTCTATTTCCGCTTTTATTTTTTCAAGATCTGAAGGAGTTTTCGTACCATTGCTAGC
>DUMC01000011.1 GCA_012840075.1 Clostridiaceae bacterium
GAAGAGGAATGTCCCGTTCTAAGGTTAGGGGACACTCCTCTCTGAATTACGAGTATTCCTTTAGAGAAGAGGAATGTCCCCTTTTGAATGGGGGACACACCTCTCTGGGTTTAAGGAAGAGTTACATACCTTACATTTTTTTGGTGAATGCAGAATCTATCAATAAGCATCCTATAATAACTTCCGCCAGAATTGTAAAACTTGAAATGATTATTGAGGTACCGATAAATTCTTTATAAGGATCATGATTGAAAATAAACCTGTTTAACACTAACAACATAGTTCCGGATGCAAACAGTGACAGGAATATATTTATACCAATTCTGATAAATTTAACGGTCGTCTTATTAAGTTTCAGAAATTCCTTGTGTAATATTTCCATAGTTTTATTTATATTATTTAATTTATTCATAATACCCCCCTCATAAGTAAAAATAAAGTTACAAAACAAAGTCGTAAATTAAACTATGTGAAACTATATGTTAAAGCCTATAGTTAGAATCTAAAAGTTACTTTTATGTTATATGTTAACATAAAGTAATAGCATGTACAATAAGTAAAAAATTCCAAACTTTAGTATAAATTTGTAAGTTTATGAAATAATTATCTATAAATTTATTATTCAAAATGAAGGATATTTACATATGTGTGTAGAATATATTAAATAAATTTCCGGTAATATAATTGTAATGAAGTATTAATTTTAGGCATAGTGAATTAAATAAAACCAGGCAGATATGATATTAATTTCATAATAAATTTTTGCAATAAAAAGAAGGATTTTTTAGAATTATGTCGAATATAATAATTGAAGATTTTATAACGAAGATTTTTAACCTATAAAATATAATTGTAGAAAGGGATGAGTGAATAATTGTAGTGAAAAATGAAGGCCTTTTTTACTGAAGAGTTTATAGAGGAAGTTAGAATGAATAATGATATAGTAGAAGTAGTATCCGAATATGTGCACTTGAAGAGAAAAGGCAGATACTTTTTTGGCCTTTGTCCCTTTCATAACGAAAGAACACCTTCCTTCACCGTAACTCCTGATTTGCAGATTTTTAACTGTTTTGGTTGCAATAAAGGCGGAAATGTTATTCATTTTATAATGAGTATAGAAAATCTTGATTTTGTTGAAGCTATAAAATTTCTAGCTGAAAGGGCAGGCATGGAACTTCCGGGTAATGACAATTCTGAAAGTGCCAAAGAATATAAGTTAAAAACTGAAATTTTGAATATAAATAAATTTGTAGCCCAAAGTTATTATAATAATTTAATGTCTGAAAAAGGGAGTGGCGCAAGGGAATATCTTAGTAGAAGGAAAATAAACCATGCCGTAGTAAAAAAATTCGGTTTGGGGTATTCTTTCCCCGGAAATACCCTTTATGAGCTGCTTCAGGAAAAAGGTTTTAGTAAAGAAGCTATAATAAAAAGCGGGTTAGTAATAGAAGGAAAAAGAGGGAAATATTTTGACAGATTCAGAAACAGACTAATGTTTCCGATATTTGATGTTAGGGGTAATGTAATTGGATTTGGCGGGAGAGCGCTGGATGATACATTACCAAAATATATGAATTCTCCTGAAACTCTTGTATACAACAAAGGCAGGAATCTATATGCTTTAAATTTTGCTAAAAATTTTAAGGATAAAAAGCTGATTATTGTTGAGGGTTATATGGATGTTATAACCCTTCACCAAAATGGAATAATAAATAGTGTGGCTTCTTTAGGAACCGCTCTTACTGAAAATCAAGGACGATTGTTAAAAAAATATGCAGAAGAGGTCATAATTTCTTTTGATGCTGATGCAGCAGGACAGAAAGCGGCTATGCGAAGTCTGGATATGCTTACAAATATTGGATGTAAAGTTAAAGTATTAACTATACCAAATGGCAAAGACCCTGATGAATATGTAAGAGAAAACGGTCCGGAAGCTTTTAAAGAATTAATTGATAATTCCATGAATCTTGTGGAATATAAAATAGGCGCAGTTAAAAAAAATATAGATACCAATACTACGGAAGGAAAAATCGAATTTGTAAAAAAAGCAGCAGAAATATTATCATTGATTGAAAGCCCGGCAGAATTGGAAATATATATAAGAAAAATATCAGAGCAGTATGAAATAAGCATGGGCTCTTTATATGCGGAAGTACAGAACAGGAAGAGTCCTAAGAAAGTTAATAAAGAGTTGAGAAGTTTTTCAAAACGACAAAATGTACCTGACGGGAAAAAAGAATTTCTCAACAAAATAGAAATTAGTAAAACATTCAATAACGACAAAAAAATAATATATAGCGAATTAATTCTAATTGCAATTTTATGTATGGACAACAGTGTATTTAAACTTGTTAAAGATAAATATGATTTAAATAGCTTCAGCGAAGAAAATAAACATATTGCTTCTTACGTGTACGAAAAACTGGAAGCAAAAGCGAGAATTGTACCTGTTGAGTTATTGAATTCAATGGATGCCGACAAAGCCGGAGAATTCGCAAGAATACTGGAACAGGAATGTAATTTCGATGATAGTGAAAAGGCAGTAGTTGACATAATTAATAGATTATTTACATTAAAACTTGAAAATCGGAAGCAAGAAATATTAGAAAAGATTAGGAATAAAGATAAATTGAATTTGAATAGTTTGCAAATCAACGAATTGTTAAAAGAATTAAACGATTTAGTGTTCGAGATAAAAAAGTATTCGGAACCGTAATAAGGAAGGAGGAGGGTATTTTTTGAAAGCAAATAACGACACAAGAAAAGCAATTTTAAAAGAATTAATTGAAAAAGGAAAAGCAAAAGGAATGCTTACTTATAAAGAAATAATGGATGCATTTGAAGAAATTGAGTTAGATCCTAACCAGATCGATAAAATATATGAAACTGTTGAAAAAATGGGAATTGATGTAGTAGATGATTTTGATGAAGAAATAGAGGAAATAAGTGATGAGGAACTGGATGATTTGAATCTTCCTGAAGGAATTAGCATAGATGATCCCGTTAGAATGTATCTGAAGGAAATCGGGAAAGTACCTTTATTGACACCCGAAGAAGAAATCGAATTGGCTAAAAGGATGGAGCAAGGTGACGTTGCTGCAAAACGTAGATTAGCTGAGGCAAATTTAAGGTTAGTTGTAAGTATTGCCAAGAGGTATGTTGGTAGGGGAATGCTCTTTCTCGATCTGATTCAAGAGGGGAACTTGGGCCTTATAAAAGCAGTTGAGAAATTTGATTATAGGAAAGGTTATAAATTCAGCACATATGCTACCTGGTGGATCAGACAAGCAATTACCAGGGCAATCGCTGATCAAGCACGTACAATAAGAATACCTGTTCATATGGTGGAAACCATAAACAAGCTTATAAGAGTATCCAGGCAATTACTGCAAGAGTTAGGGCGTGAACCGACTCCCGAAGAAATTGCTAAAGAAATGAATATGCCGGTTGAAAAAGTAAGAGAGGTAATGAAAATCTCTCAAGAACCGGTTTCACTGGAAACACCTATTGGAGAAGAAGAAGACAGCCATTTAGGTGATTTTATTCCTGATGATGAAGCTCCGGCTCCTGCAGAATCTGCTGCTTATACTTTATTAAAAGAACAACTCATGGAAGTACTCGATACATTAACACCGCGTGAAGAGAAAGTCTTAAGACTTCGTTTTGGACTTGATGATGGCAGAGCAAGGACCCTCGAAGAAGTAGGTAAAGAATTTAACGTCACTAGAGAAAGAATAAGACAAATTGAAGCAAAAGCATTGAGAAAGCTTAGACATCCAAGCAGAAGCAAAAAGTTAAAGGATTATCTTGATTAATTTCACGTAGAAAAGAGACGGTACTTTTGCTTCCGGAGTAAACATTACTTTGGAAGTAAAAGTGTCGTTTCTATTTTAATATACGCTAACAATATATAAATATATAAATGAATAAAGAACCGTTACTAGCGAAAAAAATAGGTATGGCTTATAATAGTATGAAATGTGGAGCATTAAAGTTATAATGCTTAAAAATCAGCTAAAATAGGCAAAAAACTTGTTGACCACTTTAGGTACTGCATTTATAATATTACTTGTACTGCTGATGCAGTAATGAAAGTAACGTTCCTCAATAGCTCAGCTGGTAGAGCATGCGGCTGTTAACCGCAGGGTCGTAGGTTCGAGTCCTACTTGAGGAGCCATTTTAGGGCCTTTAGCTCAGTCGGTCAGAGCGGCCGGCTCATAACCGGTTGGTCCGGGGTTCGAGTCCCTGAAGGCCCACCAAGTTTATATAATAAAGTTAAAATAAAAAAGTAAGGATATTAATCCTTGCTTTTTATTTTTATGTGAAAAATATTTTAATTTACAAAGGGATGTGCTCACCATCTTGGATCAAAGATTAATGACCATCGCTGAAATGGTGCCGGAGTGCAAGTTTGTATGTGATATTGGAACGGATCATGCTTATCTGCCCATTTACCTCCTGGAAAATAATATTTGCCAGAAAGCTGTAGTTGTTGAGGTTAAGGAAGGACCTCTCAAAGCAGCCTATAACAATATAAGTAAAAAAAATCTTCAAGATTGTGTAGAAGCTATACTGGGAGACGGAATAAAAGCACTTGAAAAATCCCTTTATTTAAAAGAGGGGAAAGATGATTATACCATTATAATAGCCGGTATGGGTGGAAACTTAATAATTAAAATACTTTCAGAAGGGCTTGATTTTGCAAAAGAAGCCAAAACTATCATATTACAACCGATGAGTAAACTGGAAGTTGTGTATGAATGGCTTGCAAAACATGGCTTTGATATAATAGATGAAAGCCTTGTAAAAGACGGTAATAAATTTTACAATGTACTTGCTGTTAAATGGTCAGGGATTGAGAAACCATGTAAACCTATTGATCTATATGTTGGTAAAAAGCTTGTTGAAAAAAGGGATCCCTTGCTTGGTGAATATATTAATTGGAAAATATCAGTGCTTAATAAGATTATTATAGGATTAAAAAAATCTATAGATTGTAACGGACAAAAAATAAACGAAAAAGAAGACACTCTCAATAAGTTAATAAGCATAAAAAATGAAATGGTGGATATATTAAAGTTACTTTCCAAGTAAATAATTTCGAATGGAATTTCTGAGACGATTGGGGTGAGCAGGTTGACTATAAAATGCAGCCATATAGCCGGATACATGAACATGATTGCTCCTTTAGAGTTGGCAGAAGAATGGGATAATGTAGGGTTGATTATTGGAGATCCGGAACAAAATATAAACAAACTCCTGGTATGCCTTGATGTTACCGGTGAAGTTGTAGATTATGCAATTGAAAATGAAATAAATATGATAATATCTCATCATCCGTTAATTTTCAACTCTATTAAAAGGATTATATTTTGTGATTGGAAAGGAAAGTTAATTCATAAGCTGATAGAAAACAGCATCAGTGTTTACTGTGCTCATACTAATTTAGATTATGCTAAATCCGGAGTAAATTGGAGTCTGGCTAAAGCCCTTAAGCTGGAAAATATAAAAAACGCATTTAATATTAAAAGGTTACCTAAACCCGGTATTCATTTGGAGCAAGAAGAGTACTATAGTCTGGCAAAGACGGGAAACTTAAAGACACCGCTAAAATTAATAGATTTTATAGAACATGTAAAACAAGTCCTAAATGTAGATTATGTTAGGTTTGTAGGAAAAGTTGAGGACTTAGAAAATAAAGAAATTAGTAAAGTTATGGTCTTTTCCGGAAGTTTTGATAATGATATATTACGATATATTAACCATGAAATTGATATTATTGTGACAGGCGATATAAAATACCATTCAGCTCTCGAAATGTTGGAAATAGGTGTTTGTGCATTGGATGCAGGTCATTTTGCAACAGAAAACATTATTGTTCCGGTTCTTTGTAAAATGTTAAAAGAAAAATTTCCTCAGCTTGATGTGATAGGGAAAACTGATGCAATAAAACCCTTCATATTGTGTTGACAACTTTACATACTGCTATTATAATATAAAAGCCGGCTAAAAATAAAATAAAAATTTTACTTATTAATTGTTTATACTTATGTTTTAAATTTTATGGATTAATCGATTATATTTTGAGAATAATTAAGAATAAATTGAAAATGAATAAATTGACGGTAATAAAATATGAGTAGGTCGGACAGTCGCGTGTATAAGCTGAAAAGCTGTACATGAGGAAAGTCCGGGCTCCGTAGGGCAAGGTGCCGGGTAACCCCCGGTGAAGGCGACTTCAAGGAAAGTGCATAGAAAATAACCGCCTGACTTTATGTCAGGTAAGGGTGGAAAGGTGAGGTAAGAGCTCACCAGCGGTCAGGCGACTGGCCGGCTTAGAAAACCCCACCTGGAGCAACACCGCGATAGGGAGTTAAGGTGGCCCGCCGTTCCCTGGCAGGTGGCTTGAGCTGTGCAGTAATGCATGGCCTAGATAGATGACTGTTAAAACAGAACCCGGCTTATGGACTTACTCATATTTTATTACGAATAGAAAGAAAACACTGGCTCTTGGTCAGTGTTTTCTTTTTATTCTACATAATTGTTTAAAAATTGTTTAAATAGTTACTTAGAAGCTTTTTTCCAATCTTCATCCAAACCTAGACCGCGTAAATCAGCAATTTGATTATTCTTTTCAGCCTCATAAAGACGCCAAATCACCCTTAGTCCTTGCAAACTCCTGGGACCATCTGTCAAAGGTCTTTTTCCGTTTTTTATACAATCAATGAAATGGAGAATTTCGAACTGGGTTTTTTTAGTCTGATCATCTTCCTCTGCCAATACCTGCGTTCTTGAAGATGTGTCAAGGTTTGCTTTTTCTTCTTTTATATGTGAATGTAGATATAACTTACCTTCAGCTTTGTTATACTCGAGCATACCTTCAGTGCAGTGTATATGAAAACTATAACCTAACCTGGTTCCTCTTGCTCCCCAAGTACCAAAATGGTAACCCATTGCTCCGTTTTCAAACTCAATAATTGCATTGCTGGTACCTTCCTTTTCCATCCATGGAGTACCAAAATTAGTTCCCATGTGTACTCCACGGATGGGATTTCCAAGAAACCATAATAAAAGGTCAATGTAATGACAACCATGACTGAAGAACTGACCGCCTCCAAGACGTTTGGCTGAACGTGCCCAGTGCCCCTCAGGGTATTTTGTGAATTGTTCGGTCCAAATAGACATCTGAAAAACTTCTCCGTATGTTTTTGCATCAACTAATTCTTTCATTTTTATAACAATCGGCCAATATCTTACAGGGTACGCCGTCATAAGTATCCTTTTATTTTTTTCAGCAGTTTCAATAAGTTTAATACATTCATCTTCGGTATTACACATGGGCTTTTCCATGAGAACATGTTTACCACCTTCCAGAAAAAACATACCGGCTTCAAAATGCAAATCATGCGGCAGTGAAATCAATACTGCATCTACGTTATCCAACATTTCTTTGTAATCTGTTACCGAAATTTGCGCTCCTACAATTTCAGCAGCTTCTTTTGCTCTTTCCGGGATGATGTCACAAGTCGAAGTAAGTTTTATTTCATTGCTTATTTCCAACAGTCCTCTTAAATGGGACTTGGCCATTCCTCCACATCCTATCAGACCAAGACGGATTTTTCCCATCACTAATACACCTCCGAAAACAAATAAATTGAACTTATTCAAAAAATTAAATTTTTAAAAGTATATGGTTAAATAATATCTTACAATAAATACTATAATATAAATAATATAATAATTAAACGTTTACAGTTATTATTTTTTTATTAGGTGTTTTAATAAATCAGGCATATCCGTAAATTTAAATTTTAAGTATGATGTAATTAACTTAAGATATAATAATATCATGATATCTTTTAATTTTTCAAAGGAGTGTGTGACGTTTTGGTTGAAGAAAATACAAGTGAAGTTTCAAATACAGATGTAGATAATAACATAGGAGCAACTTCCGTAAAAAATCCTAAAGGTAACATCCATTGTTTAACCATTATAGGTCAAATTGAAGGACATATAGTTTTACCCCCTCAAAATAAAACTACAAAGTATGAGCATATAATTCCGCAACTTGTAGCTATTGAAGAAGATGAAAATATTGATGGATTATTACTGATTTTAAATACCGTAGGAGGAGATGTAGAAGCAGGGTTGGCCATTGCGGAAATGATAGCAAGCATGTCAAAACCCACCGTTTCACTGATTTTGGGCGGAGGACACAGCATAGGAGTTCCTATGGCAGTTGCCGCTGATTATTCCTTTATTGCTCCTTCTGCAACAATGACTATACATCCGTTAAGATTAAGCGGATTAATAATCGGTGTTCCTCAAACTTATAAATATTTTGATAAGATGCAGGAAAGGATCGTTCAATTCGTAGCTAATAATTCTAAAATTAGTACGGAAGAGTTTAGAAAGTTAATGTTAAAAACAGGCGAACTTGCTAACGATGTAGGTACTGTACTGTTTGGTGAAGAAGCTGTAAAATATGGCATTATTGATGAACTGGGAGGCCTTTCGGCTGCCCTTAATAAGCTCTATGAACTTATCGAAAAAAAGAGAAAAGAGGGCCGAATACAATGATCATCTATTCTATAATTCCGAATGAAATAATCTTTGCAAGTAATAAAGACTGTCCTGAAATGCTTGAGGTGGAGTATGAAGGCGAGAAAGTTGAGGTTTACGAAAGAGGCAGAAACGAGTATGTTATAAATCGCATAATAAGTTCATCTCCTAAAGCTTTTTTGAATAAAAATTTACAACCGGGAACAGTAATTAAAACTAATATAAAATTTGCTGTAAAATAAATGCTTCTGTTATTCACCACGGGGTGCATTTAATAAAATTATGTCCCTTGACAAATATTTCTTCATATAAAAAATTTGCCCATCTAAAATAAATTTACCCATCACTTTACCTGATGGTAAAAATGATGGGTTGTTTTATTCACATATAGACTTACCTTTTTCAAATCAACTTGTAAATCTACTCTATCTTAAATACGCTGATTTCCTGTAACAGTTTCGATGCAAGCTCATTTAAGTCGTTTGCTTGATTTGCAAGTTCTTGTATACTTGAAACTTGTTCCTCCACAGAAGCCGTTATCTCTTCGGAATAAGCAGCGGTTTCCTGGGAAACTGCGGAAATATTCTGGATAGATATCATCGTTTCTTCTTTCTTGCTTTCCATCTGTCTAATAGCTTCAATTATATTTTTGATTTTTTCTGCCAACAATTCAGTGGAAGAAGATATCTTATTGAATACATTTATGGTGCTTGATACTGCATCGCCTTGAGAACTTATTATTTTTTCCGCTCTTGCAGCTCTATCTACTGTTTCAACCGTTTGTTTCTGAATGGATTTGATTAATTCGGCAATTTCTCTTGAAGCTGACATGGATTGTTCTGCAAGTTTCCTAACTTCACTTGCTACTACGGAAAAACCTCTGCCCATCTCTCCGGCCCGAGCCGCTTCTATCGCTGCATTTAATGCTAGCAGGTTTGTCTGGCGAGCTATATTGCTTATAACTTCTACTATTTCACCTATGGATTCGGAGTTTTTGCCTAGGGTATGTATATCCGACAGGATATTGCCGGCTATGGCAATTGTCTCGTTGGATTTTTCCGCCAAATCTTCTATTGAAGAGATACCTTCTCTCGTAAACTCAAGAGTCCTGGTTGAAAACTCTTCAATTACCTTGGCATTTTCCGTTACATTATTTATGTATTCGGCAAGTTCACTCATCTTTATTGTGCTTTGCTCTGCATCGCTTGCCTGTGAAGAAGCACCTTGGGCTATTTCCTGCATAGCGATGGATATGTCATTTGAAACGGCAGATATTTGTTGAGTTGTTTTTGCCACATTAGATGCAGAAGAGGATACCTTTTGAGTCAAATTAATAACATTTCTAATTAGATTGCGCATGTTTTCTATCATTGCAGATATATTACTTGATAAGAACCCAAATTCATCCTTGCGGTCGGATTTTACATCCACAGTAAGATTACCGGTAGAAGCATGACTTGCTACTTTATTGATACTGGTAATAACTTTACTGAAACTTATTGTTGTGGACAATCCCATAGCAATTGCAGCCAGTATTGATATTATAACCAGTAATGTAGTTGTTGAAGCAATTTGCCTTGCAGAAGAAAGTAATGCTGCTTCGGGTATGAAACTGAATAATATAAAGCCGGTTTCGCCTATTTTTTGGTAAAACATAAGATATTTATTTTTATTAATTGTAACAGGTAAATGACCTGCAAGTTCATTGCTTTCTACAATCTGCTTATAAAAGCTTTGTTCTGTTACATTAATGCCGACAGTCCCTTTTTCCTCTTCACTTGTACTAATGGTTTCGCTTTCTGAATCATTAACTTCTGTTGCAGCACTTTTAATTACGGAGTAACTATAACCGTCAGAACTGACAAAGTGTATTTCACTTCCTTCACTAAAATGCATGTTTTCGAAAAGCCCATCAAGAATACTATTCTTAAGATCGATTAACAAAGCACCGATAGGTTTGTTTGTTGTTAAACTTCTTATCATCCTTCCTACACTTAAAACAAAATCCCTTGATTTGAATTCAGTAATCACGTCTAAATCCTGATGGTTACCAAACCATACCAAGTTGAAATTACCTTCGCTAATTCGTTTATAAAAATCAGTTTCCTTAATATCTTCAATTCCATAACCAACTGTTTTATATAAAGCGGAAGATGTACCGGTGTACAAGACTTTTTTATCTTCGCCTAATAGAAGTATACTTTCAATAAATTTATTACCAACAGCGTACCTGGCAAATTCCCTGCTTGCTTGTTGTTGCAGCAAAATTAAATCAATACTGCCGGGTTGAAACCTTCCATTTTTATTAGTTAGGTAATCCTGTATGGTTTCATCTAATATTACCTGTGTTGAAAAAGCATCGATATTTTCAAATACCATTTCCAGATAACTTCCTGCCTGGAACATGGTATCTTTAGTAGATGAAATGGCAAGATTTTTTATGGAAAATGAGGCAGAAGTATAAGATATTATACCGAGTAATAGTATTGGCAAAACAAGAGATAAAAAGGCTGCAATTAACCTTGTTCTTATGCTATGAAAAAACTTTGGACTTAATAAAAATTTTAGATTTTCAGGTTGGATTTTTTTTAAATTTTTTGGAATAAATTCATTTTTTTTCAATTTAGTCAGGGTACTATCATTTATGATTTCGTTTTTTTTAGGCATGCCTTTTTTTTTCATTTTTTACAAAACACCTCTTTCTGATGAGATCACTTTATATTAAATAATAGAACCTTACGATTATATAATCGGCTAAAATACAGATAAATTTAGCAAATTTAGCCACATCCACTACAATAAACATGAAAATTATGTTATTATTAATTTGGTATCATTTTTAAATATTAATTTACATTAACACTTTCATCGTTAGGAGGTATATCATATTGGGGGTTCGTAAAAAACAAAAGAAAAAATATGTAATTAAAAGAAAAACAAAAGAATCTTCAAAAAAATCGGTCAAAGAAAAAAACAGTAATATCAAGTATGAAATTATAGGACTTATATTACTGGCAACAGGGCTGTTAATATTTTTAGGTTTTTATATAAATGATTCCATGGGAATCTTTGGGACGTTTACAAGAAAAGCACTAACAGGATTGTTAGGTATTCCTTCAATAATTATTCCTATTTTATTTATAATATTTGCAATTTTTCTAATATTTAAAAAAGATAAGATTGCTGTTAAAAAGAAATGTCTGTATTCCATAATTCTTACTATATTAATTGCGGCAATTTTTCAAGCAGGTACTTATCAAGAAGGTGACTTTGTAAATCGGTCACCTGGAAGTTGTATATCGAAGTTTTTTGAAGACGGAAATAAATTTGTAGGAGGGGGAGTTTTAGGAGGTATAATTGCTCTTCCTTTACTTTTGTTGTTCCAGTCATTAGGTACAATTATTATTTTATCAACGGCTTCCATAGTTGTAACTATTTTGATTACAAATATTTCTCTAAGTGATATTGCAAGAAAACTTTTTGTTTCAATTATTGCGCAAATAAAAGCTATATATCAGGGTATAAAGGAAGTAAAAGATGAAAATGCATTACCCGATGATGAGGAATATGAAGAAAATATAAATAATTTAGGAACTGCCAAAGATACGAGAAAAAATGTTCATGAGAGTCCATTTACTGAAGATACTGCTGAATATGACGAAGATGTAGGATTTACTCTTAAAATCTCGGGACTTCAACCTGAAAACGCAGGTGATTCACATCATGAGAAAAAAGTAATAGATATGAAAAAACATAGAAAATTCAAATATTTTACGCTTGGAGAAGACAAAAATAAAATTGATGAAGAAAATATCGACAGCAATTTAAAACAAGCTGAAAAATCCAATGAAGGTGAGCCAAGAAGTCAAAGCCAAGGATGCGAAAATGAAAATATTGATTTTATATTAAATGTTAAAAGCAGTAAATCAGAAAAAACATCTGAATTATCAGATGATATTCATGGAAAAAGTAGAAAGGCAATTGAAAATAAAACAAAAGATGAAATTGACTCTCATAGTTTGCAGCAAACAATAAAGGAAACATTATATAAGTATCCTCCTTTAAGCCTTTTAAACGAAAGCAACGGCAGCGAAAAAAGCTTAAAATCATACAGAACTGCTGCAATTGAAGGTGCCAGAAAGCTTGAAGAAACATTAAGAAGTTTTGGCGTTGAAGCAAAAGTTGTAAATGTTAGCATAGGACCCACAGTAACCCGGTATGAATTGCAGCCCAATACGGGAGTGAAGGTTAGCAGGATCGTTAGCCTGGCAGACGATATTGCCCTCAACCTGGCTTCTGCCGGTATAAGAATAGAAGCTCCTATTCCGGGTAAAGCAGCGGTTGGTATAGAAGTGCCAAATAAAGAGGTAACCCCGGTTTTATTAAGCGAAATATTAGCGTCTCCTGAATTTAACAATCACCTTTCAAAAGTAGCTTTTGCCGTGGGAAAAGATATTTCCGGAGAATGTATTGTTGCTGATATTGCGAAAATGCCTCATTTATTAATCGCAGGAGCTACCGGTTCCGGTAAAAGCGTTTGTATTAACAGCTTGATAATGAGCATACTTTATAAAGCATCTCCCGATGAAGTTAAAATGATATTAATAGATCCCAAGGTTGTTGAACTGGGTGTTTATAATGGCATTCCGCATTTGCTGATACCCGTCGTTACTGACCCAAAGAAAGCAGCAGGGGCTCTAAATTGGGCAGTGCAAGAAATGGTTAATAGATATAAGCTTTTTGCAGATAAAGGAGTCAGAGACATTAAGAGTTATAATGAACAGGTAACTGAAGAAGATGAACAAAGTAAACTTCCTCTGATAGTCATAATAATCGATGAGTTGGCAGATCTTATGATGGTTGCTCCTGGAGAGGTTGAGGATGCCATATGTCGTTTAGCTCAAATGGCCAGAGCTGCGGGAATGCACCTGGTTATTGCTACACAACGTCCTTCAGTAGATGTAATAACAGGATTAATCAAGGCAAACATACCATCCAGAATTGCTTTTGCCGTTTCTTCCCAAGTGGATTCAAGAACCATTCTTGATATGGCAGGCGCAGAAAAATTGCTTGGTAAAGGTGATATGCTGTTTTATCCTACAGGTAGGCAAAAGCCTTTGAGGGTACAGGGAACATTCGTTAGTGATAAAGAAATAGAAAAAACAGTTGAGTTTATTAAATCCCAGTGTAATTATGAATATGACGTTACAATATTAGATGAAATAGAAAATAGCATTACTTCAAGAAATGACAATGTGGATCAGGATTGCGATGAATTGCTTGAACAAGCAATTGATTTGGTTGTTGAAGCAGGACAGGCTTCAGTATCCCTAGTTCAAAGAAAATTTAAAGTAGGGTATGCAAGAGCAGCCAGGATAATTGACCAGATGGAAGCAAGAGGAATAATAGGAGGATACGAAGGCAGCAAACCAAGGCAGGTCTTGATTACAAAGCAGCAGTGGGAGGAGATGAAGATGTCATCTCCATTTGAATCTTGACACTATCTTTAAAAGAGTTTACAATTAATCTATACTGAGAACCACCTAAAATTGAGGATATTGACCATTGATAACTGAATACAGGGAGGTGTACGATATTTTTTCTTACGGTTTACTAGTAGGGCTATTAATAGCAGTTATTGCTTCATTTATAACGTTTAAACTTGGTGTTAATTATAGAAAGAAGATTGCTGAAGCTGAAATCGGTAGTGCAGAACAAGAGGCGAAAAGGATTGTAAGTGAAGCCCAGAAAGCAGCCGAAGCTAAAAAAAGGGAAGTTCTTCTTGAAGCAAAGGAAGAAATTCATAAAAGCCGCATGGAGCTTGATAAGGAAATAAGAGAAAGAAGAAATGAACTTCAACGCTCTGAAAGGCGACTTGTACAAAAAGAAGAAACATTAGACAGAAAACTTGAATTTTTGGAACAAAAGGAGGAAATGTTAAATAAAAAGGTAAAAGAAGTTGAAGAACAGGAACAAAAAATAAAGGAAGTTCTTGATCAACATATAAAAGAACTTGAAAGGATTTCAGGTTTTACTGTAGATGAAGCAAAAGAATACCTTCTAAAGAGTGTTGAAAACGAAGTAAAGCATGAAATGGCAATTATGATAAAGGAACTGGAAGCAAAGGCTAAAGAAGAAGCAGATAGGAAAGCTAAAGAAATCATTGCATGTGCAATTCAAAAGTGTGCTGCCGATCATGTTTCTGAAATGACAGTATCAGTAGTGCCGCTTCCTAATGATGAAATGAAGGGAAGAATCATCGGCCGTGAAGGTAGAAATATAAGAACGCTGGAAACACTGACAGGTATTGATTTAATCATTGATGATACGCCTGAGGCTGTGATTCTTTCAGGATTTGACCCGATAAGAAGGGAAATAGCCAGAATAGCTCTGGAAAAATTAATTCTTGACGGAAGGATTCATCCTGCAAGAATTGAAGAAATGGTCGAAAAAGCCAAAAAAGAAGTAGATAGTATTATAAGGCAAGAAGGTGACAATGCTACCTTTGAAACCGGAGTTCACGGGTTACATCCTGAATTGATAAAACTTTTAGGTAAGCTTAAGTTCAGAACAAGCTATGGACAAAATGTGCTGCATCATTCAATAGAAGTTGCACATTTAGCAGGAGTTATCGCTGCAGAGCTTGGCGTTGATGTAACGCTCGCTAAAAGAGCAGGATTGCTCCATGATATAGGAAAAGCGGTAGACCATGAAGTGGAAGGTTCCCACGTGGCTATCGGGGCTGAACTGGCAAAGAAGTACAAAGAAAGTGATGAAGTAGTAAATGCTATATTGGCTCATCATGGTGATGTCGAGGCAACATCGATTATATCCGTGATTGTCCAAGCTGCTGACTCAATTTCGGCAGCAAGGCCAGGAGCCAGAAGAGAAACATTGGAATCTTATATAAAGAGAATAGAAAAACTTGAGGAAATTGCAAATTCGTTTGCAGGTGTAGAAAAATCATATGCAATACAAGCAGGTAGAGAGATAAGAATTATTGTAAAACCTGAAGATGTAACTGATGATGAAATTGTTTTAAAAGCACGTGAAATTGTAAATAGGATTGAAAATGAACTTGAATATCCCGGACAAATCAAGGTCAATGTTATAAGAGAAACCAGAGCCGTGGAATATGCAAAATAATATTGAAAATAATATTGATTATAAAAGTAAAAAGCGTGGTAACACGCTTTTTACTTTATATAATATAAATTAGAGTAATAAGTACGTCCTTTTATTTAGATCGGAGGAAATAAATTGAAAGTTTTGTTTATTGGAGACATCGTAGGCAATCCCGGTAGAAAAGCGGTAAAGTCAGTTGTACCGGAAATGAAGAAAAGTCTGTCCATAGATTATTGCATAGCAAATTGTGAAAATTCGGCGGGCGGCAGTGGAATCACCTATGCAGTTGCCCAGGAATTATTTGATTTAGGAATAGACGGCATAACTTTAGGAAATCATACATGGTCAAAAAAAGAAGTAACCAATCTTTTGGATACCGAAGCAAGAATAGTAAGACCTGCTAATTATCCTCAGGACTTGCCCGGAAAAGGATCTGCAATTATCAGTCATGAAGGTAAGAATCCCATAGGATTGTTAAACATTTTAGGAAGAGTATACATGGACGGAGTTGAATGTCCCTTCAGAACCGCAGACAGGGAAGTTCAATATCTAAAGAATTACACAAAAATTATCTTAATAGATATGCATGCTGAAGCCACATCGGAAAAAAATGCACTAGCATGGTATCTGGATGGAAGAGTTAGTTGTGTTTTAGGAACTCATACACATGTCCAAACTGCCGATGAAAGGATTCTTCCATGCGGAACCGGCTATATTACTGATGTGGGGATGACCGGACCTTATGAAGGAGTATTGGGTGTAGACAGAGAAATTATAATAAATAAATTTCTTAATTTTATGCCTGTTAAATTCGAATTAGCCAAAGGAAAAACACAGTTTAATGCTGTTTTACTGGAAATCGACGAAGGAACAGGAAAAACCTGTAAAATCGAAAGGATAAATCATTTGATATAATTTCACGTATAACTACAATGTAATTCATAATTAAATTTCTAAATTTTAAGGAAGTGATTGCCTTCAAGAACTTGTTTAATAATCATGATGCAAATAAGTATTACAACATTTTTGTTAAAAAGGGAGAACTAGAATATATAAAATTTTCCAATTTAGAAAAATACGGATACCTAATTGAACACTGCTTTACCACGCGGAAAGGCGGTGTCAGCACAGGAGAATTTTCATCTTTAAATCTCGGACTAAAAAAGAAAGACAGCAGGGAAAATGTGATAGAAAACTTTAGAAGGATTTGTAGAGCTTTAAATATTGAATTATCAAATGTTGTATTATCAGATCAGGTACATGGCACCAATATACGGGTGGTTACGGAAAAGGACAGAGGAAAGGGCATATTAGTTGACAACGATATTAAAGATTGTGACGGGCTGATAACTAATACTAAAAATGTAGCAATAGTTACTTTTTATGCTGATTGTGTGCCGGTTTTTCTTTTCGATCCTGAAAAGAGGGTTATCGGGCTTGCACACTCCGGATGGAAAGGGACTTTGGAACAAATAGCTGCAAATGCAGTCAATATTATGGTTACAAGATTTAAATGCAGTCCTGAAAACATTGTTTCGGCAATTGGACCTTCCATAGGCAAATGTTGTTTTGAAGTAGGAAACGAAGTGAAAGAAAAATTCATAAATAAAATCAGTTGGAGCGAAAATTTTTGTACAAAAAAAGATGAAGAAAAAACATATATTGATTTGCAGGGAATAGTAAAACAAACACTTATTAACAGCGGATTAAGAAGCGAGAATATATTCATCAGCAATATTTGTACAAAATGCAATAAAGACATGTTCTTTTCACACAGGGGTGATATGGGAAAAACAGGTAGCCTTGCAGCTATAATGCAGTTAAAATAATCCAGGGGTGGAAAGATGAAAAGAAAGTTCAGAAGAATACTTACATTTATCTTTATCGCTATATATCTTTGTTTAATAACTTCGTGTTATGAAATCAACACATTTACCGATGTTGGAGATGAAACTTTACAAAACACTAATTACCTCCAATCAGAAAATATAGTAGACAATGGTCCTGTAAATGGAGGAACATTGAATTTATTTTGCACCTATCCCGACAATTTAGATCCTTTATTAACTAAAAATCCATATCTAAAAAATTATTTCCGATTTGTATTTGATAGCATGGTAAAAATAAGCAAAAGTCAAATCCCTGAAGGTCAATTATGTGATAAGTGGTTTGTTTCGGAAGACGGATATACCTGGACATTCCATGTGCGTGAAAATATTGTCTGGCAGGATGGCTATCCTCTAACTGCAGAGGACATTAAATTCACAATAGATAAATTAATCACATATAAAGAAAATACAATTTATAAAGCTAACGTAAACAATATTTCATCTGTAAGAGTAATAGATCGATATACAATAGAAATAACCTTAAAAAAACCAAACGCTTTTACTCCTGAATTAATGACCTTTCCTATCGTATCAAGTCGTTTTTACTCAAACCCCGAAAATGTCAATGAAGCTTTTAAGTCCAGGTTCCCACCAGGAACGGGTCCATTTAGTTTTAAAGCTTATGAAGAAAACAGTCACATAATTCTTACTGCAAGCAAATCATGGTGGAGAAAAAAACTTAATGCCGACGGGAATACATTGGAAATGCCCTATATAAATGACATTAATATTAAATTTTACAAAAACTCAAGAGAAGCATATAGCGCTTTCCAAGTAAGAAATACGGACGTAATTTTTGCAAGTGAGAAGGATATGGATTTATACACAGGCAGAACAGCTATAAGTTTAAAAAAATTTATTAACGGAAAGTGGGATTTTATATCTTTTAATCTTTCTAACCCTCTTTTAAGTGAAAAAACAGTGCGTCAATTTATATATTCATGCATCGATATTGGTGAAATAATCGGAGAGGTTCTACCGGGAAAGGCCATTGAAAGCAATATTCCATTAATACCCGGAACCTGGTTGCATGAAATACAAACAGACAACAATAATAAAGAAATAGTTGAAAAGCTATATACAAGTACAAGGATGAAATTGCTCGAAAACGGATGGGAAGAATATAATGGCGAATTTTATAGTAAAGTGAATGGTATCTTAAAGCCGGTAGCATTTGAACTACTCGTTAACGAAGAAAATTCCTACAGAGTAAAGGTAGCGGAAAAAATAGCAGAGAATTTGACCAATAAAGGAATAAGAGTGACGTTAAAAACAGTACCTTGGGACCAAATGCTCAATCTTATAAATTCGAAAAAGTACGATATGGCGATATTAGGCTGCACAATACCGGATTATCCTGATTTATCATTCCTATACTCCATACCATATCTGGACAATCAAAAGCCTACTAATTCTAATGAATATCCCCTAGCTACTAATATCTCCGGATATTATAATGAAAAAGTACAGGAGCTAATAGTAAATATATATGAATCAAGAAATAGGGACGAATTAAAGAAAATATTTACTGACTTAATAAACATAATAAATGAGGAATTACCCTACATAGGTTTATTTTTCTATACTGACGCCATTGTTTATTATAATAACATAGGAGGAAACATTGACCCGTATTTATGGGACGGGTATAATAATATAACTGAGTGGTATATTATAAAGTAAGAAGAAAATGGAAGAAAACGAGACCTGTTTTGGATAAAGGAGGAAAGTAATGGGGAGTATAATATGGATCCTGATAATGGCTCTGATTATTATCTCTGATCAGATTACCAAACATATAGTTTCAACCAATATTAAGGTAGGGGAATTGATACCTGTAATAAACAACTTCTTTTATATTACTTATCATACAAATACAGGAGCTGCCTGGGGAATATTACAAGATAAGCTATATATTCTCATACCTTTAACTATTGTGTTTTCTTTAGTCATGTTTTACATGTTATTTAAAACAGAGCATAAACTATTAAAGATTGCATTATCATTTATACTTGGAGGAGCAATTGGTAATTTGATTGACAGGGTAGTAAAAGGTAGTGTGGTAGATTTCCTTGACTTTTATTTCGGAAAATTTCATTTTCCAACCTTCAATATAGCTGACTGTTTTATTGTAATTGGAACAATTTTATTAGGAACATATATAGTACTTTATGGTAAGGAACCGGAAGAAGAAGAAAAGAAGGAAAGCGCATGAAAGACTTAAAGTTGGTTTCAAATACTGACGGGGTTAGAATAGATTCATGGCTTGCAAAAGAATTAGAAGGTTATTCTCGGTCTTATCTGCAAAAGTTAATAGAACAGGATTTAGTTTATGTAAATGGGAAAAAAATCAAGGCAAATTATAAAGTGAAAAAAGGTGATGAAATTTCCATAACCATACCTGAACCGGAGACGCTGGACATAGAACCGGAAAATATTCCGTTGGATATACTCTATGAAGATGAGCACATTTTAGTCGTTAATAAACCTAAAGGCATGGTAGTACATCCGGCAGCAGGAAATTATTCAGGTACTTTGGTAAACGCGATTATGAATTATTGCGGCGACAATCTGTCAGATATTAACGGAATTATACGGCCGGGGATTGTCCACAGACTGGACAAGGATACTTCAGGAGCTTTGATTGTAGCCAAAACTAATGAAGCTCATAAAATTATATCTGAAAAACTGAAAGAACATGATATAACACGCATATATATTGCATTAGTCAAGGGAATAATAAAGGAAGACAAGGGTAAAATTGATTTACCTATCGGAAGACATCCGATTGACAGGAAAAAGATGGCCGTAAACACCAAGAACGGTAGGAAAGCAGTTACACACTATAGAGTGCTTGAAAGATTTGATGACTCAACATATGTGGAGTTAAGCCTTGAAACCGGACGAACTCACCAGATAAGAGTTCATATGTCGTATATAGGACATCCTGTTATAGGAGATGAAGTATATGGAGGGAGGCAAAAAGGCTATAATTTAAAGGGACAGGCTTTGCATGCAAAATGTATAAAATTCCATCATCCAATTACAGGAGAGTATATGCATATTGAGGCACCGATACCTGATTATTTTGAAAAGTTGCTAAAAGAAAAAAGAAGAAGAATGTCAAATAATAAAAATTTTATATAGACATTAATTTTCATATATGATATCATAAACAAGAATTAAGAACTAATATCATAATGGAAAGATATCAAAAATAAAATATAAAAACAATTAATGTAGACCTTTATTTAGTATGGTTTCGTGAGGTTGCAAAGGTGTTAATTGTGATCAAAAATTGCTTCTTGCATTAATGCAGAGAAGCTTTTTTAAAGTTTACAAAGATAAAGGGGCGCACCCTTTCCCCATCCCATTGATACTTACGGGAAAAGGAATGTCCCTGATCTATAAAAATATAGGGAGAGTGGAAAATATGGAAAATATGGTTGAAAAAGCTCAAATCATGAATGAATCGGAAATTTCAAGAGCTATTTCAAGAATAGCTCATGAGATCATTGAAAAGCACAAAGGTGTTGACGACGATTTGTTGATTATAGGAATACATCGACGTGGTGTGCCGCTTGCCGAAAGGATCGCAAAAAAAATACAGGAAGTGGAAAACAAACCTGTTAAAGTCGGCAAGTTAGACATAACTTTTTACAGAGATGATTTGAGTACCTTGGCAGAACATCCTGTTGTTAATCGAACTGAAATAAATTGGCCGGTGACTAATAAAAAGATAATCTTGGTAGATGATGTACTTTATACCGGCAGGACAGTTAGAGCGGCCATCGATGCAATTATGGATCTTGGCAGACCCAGCATGATACAGCTGGCTGTATTGATAGATAGAGGTCATAGGGAATTACCTATTAGAGCTGATTATGTAGGAAAGAATGTTCCTACTGCAAGGAACGAAGTCATTCATGTAAAACTAGTGGAAATTGACGGTGTCAATAAGGTAGTAATATCACAAAAGCTTGATTGAATTACTACGAACAGTAAGGATTAAGTTCTATCCTTACTTTTTTAATGTAATTTTAAAGTTTTTACTGTATTTTAAAATTAAATTTAAAAGGAATGGGAAGTAATGAGTCTGAAGGGCAAGGATTTATTGGGTCTTAGGCATCTTACAAAAGAAGAAATAGAGTACATACTCGACATTGCAAAGACAATGAAACTTGTGTTGCTGTCAAACAATAAAAAGACTCCACACCTGCAGGGAAAATCAGTTGTTACCCTGTTTTATGAAAACAGTACAAGGACAAGGCTTTCTTTTGAGCTGGCATCTAAATATATGGGTGCCAGCTCTGCCAACATTGCTGCTTCATCAAGCAGTGTTGCAAAAGGAGAATCTCTTATTGATACTGCACGTACAATAGACCAAATGGGGACGGATGTAATTGTAATCAGGCATCCTATGGCAGGTGCACCTGCACTGATTGCCAAAAATGTAAAAGCAGCGGTAATTAACGCAGGTGACGGAATGAATGAACATCCGACCCAGGCCCTTCTTGATATTTTTACTATAATAGAAAAGAAGGGGTCTCTTAAGGGACTCAAGGTAGCAATTATAGGTGATATATATCACAGTCGAGTTGCAAGAAGTAATATTTGGGGTATGACGAAGTTAGGAGCCGAAGTCTGCGTTGCAGGACCTGCAACCTTATTACCTCCGCAACTTGAGATGACGGGAGTAAAAGTATATAGTACTGTGCAAGAAGCGCTAATAGATGCTGATGTTGTAATGGGACTCAGAATTCAATTAGAAAGACAAAAAAGCGGTTTATTTCCTTCATTGAGAGAATATTCACGGTTTTTCGGTCTAGATGAGAAACGTTTAAAACTTGCTAAAAAAGATGTACTTTTACTGCATCCAGGTCCTGTAAACAGGGGTGTTGAATTAACAACGTCAATAATTGACGGTGAGCATTCACTAATAAACGAACAAGTTACAAACGGCGTAGCAGTTAGAATGGCACTATTATATTTATTAACCAGAAAGGGTGATAGTATTGAAGCTGTTAATTAAAAACGGTCATGTAGTCGATGCCAGGACAAAAAGAGACGGAATATTTGATATATTGATAGATGAAGGGAAAATAGTTGAAATAGGTAAGGATCTGGAAGTAGGCAGTAATTGCGACTACATTGACGCAGCAGGAAAGTATGTTATACCCGGTTTAGTCGATGCTCACTGTCACTTAAGAGATCCTGGATACGAATATAAAGAGGATATTGAAAGCGGCTCTGCCAGTGCAGCTATGGGCGGTTTTACCTCAATTGCATGTATGCCCAATACAAATCCCTGTATTGATAATCAGGAAGTGGTCAAATATATTATTAACAAGGCAAAACAGGAAGCTTATGTTAATGTTTATCCTATTGGAGCTATAACAAAAGGTCAAAAAGGTGAAGAACTTGCAGAAATCGGGGAACTTAAATTTGCAGGTGCAGTAGCAATTTCAGATGACGGCAAGCCGGTTAAAAGTTCATCTTTAATGAAAAAAGCCCTTCAATATGCTTCTATGTTTGATATTACGGTAATATCACATTGCGAAGACTTGGATTTGGTAGAGGACGGAGTGATGAATGAAGGATATCAATCAACTGTTATGGGATTGAGAGGTATTCCGTCCGTTGCAGAATCCATAATGGTAGCAAGGGATCTCTTGCTGGCAGAATACACAAATACACCTATACATATTGCCCATGTCAGTACGGAAACCTCTGTTGAACTAATAAGGTTTGCCAAAAAAAGAGGTGTAAAAGTAACTGCAGAAACATGTCCTCACTATTTCTCATTAACGGAAGAAGCATGTGAAGGTTTTAATACAATGGCTAAGGTAAACCCACCTTTAAGAACAAAGAAAGATGTTGAAGCAATTATTGAAGGATTAAAAGACAGTACAATTGATGTTATAGCAACGGACCATGCTCCTCATCATGAGGATGAAAAAAATGTTGAGTTTAACATGGCAGCAAGTGGAATGGTAGGTTTTGAAACCGCACTTTCACTAGTTGTTACCAATCTTGTAAATCCAGGTATACTTACAATAGAACAAGTAGTGGAAAAGATGTGCCTGAATCCTTCACGTATTCTAGGTTTAAATAAAGGTGTGCTGGAAGTAGGCAGAACGGCAGATATTACAATATTTGACGTAAATGAGGAAAGAATAATAGATGTAAATAAATTTAAATCAAAAAGTAAGAATTCTCCTTTTGATAAATTTAAATTAAAGGGTGTAGTATATCATACAATAGTTAACGGAAAAGTTGTGGTAAGAGAAAAAGTTTTACTATAATTTATTGTGCCGTAAAAAAGAAAGGGGGCTGTGTAATGTTTATTGACAATTTAGTTGATAAAATAAAAGAAAAGAATAATCCAACCGTAGTCGGTCTCGATCCTAGAATTGAATATGTGCCGCATTCGATCAAAGAAAAGGCTTTTAATACCTATGGGAAAAATTTGAAGGGGTGTTCGGAAGCTATATTTGAATTTAATAAAAGAATAATCAATGCAATAGCTGATATAGTACCGGCTCTGAAATTACAGCTTGCATATTATGAATTATATGGAATATACGGCATGGAAGTCCTTGCTAGGACCATAAATTACGGACGGGGTAAAGGGTTGCTGATTATTTGCGACGGTAAAAGAAATGATATTGGAAGTACGGCAGAAGCTTATTCTTCAGCCTATTTGGGGAAGGTTAACATAGATGAAGGCATTCAGGAAACCGTCTTTGACGCAGATGCGTTAACGGTAAATCCTTTTTTAGGTTTTGACGGAATAAATCCATTTATTAATGACTGTAGCAAATATGGAAAAGGTATATTTATCCTGGTAAAAACATCAAATAAGTCATCCGGTCAATTACAAGATCTTTTAACTCATGAAGGCAAAAGCGTTTATGAAGTAATAGCGGAACTGGTAAATGAATGGGGTAAAAACCTTATTGGTAAATATGGGTACAGCAGCGTCGGAGCAGTAGTAGGAGCTACATATCCGAACCAGGCAAAGATATTAAGAAAAATCATGAAAAACTCATACATTCTTGTACCTGGATACGGAGCTCAGGGTGGAACTGCAAGGGATGTTGTACATTCCTTTAACTGTGACGGACTGGGAGCTATAATAAATGCATCCAGAAGCATAATGTGCGCTTATAAATCAGATACTTGGAAAGAAAAATACAGTGAAGATGAGTTCGATATTGCAGCAAGAGAGGAAGCAATCAAGATGAGAGACGATATAAACAAAGCACTGGAATCAAAATGACAATAAATTCAAAGTCCCAGAGGCATTGTGATGTGTAAGATGTAAAATAGCAAAGGAGATGAGTAATGCAACCGGTTTTATTCGAGAAAATTGTCCATAATGAAGAACTTGTACCCAGCATATTTAAATTGGTTTTTAAATCGGAATATATAGCACAAAATGCAAAACCGGGTCAATTCGTAAATATAAAATGCTGCGAAGGGATAAACACAATTCTCAGAAGGCCAATAAGCATTTGCGATGTAGACAGAGATAATAATTACGTTACCATAGTCTATCAAAAACGCGGAAAAGGGACGGAATATCTTTCTCGAGCAAGAGAAGGGGACACCCTTAATGTTATTGGTCCCCTTGGAAGATCTTTTGAAATGTCAGACCGATATAAAAATATAGCTGTTGTCGGAGGAGGAATAGGTATCTTTCCGTTATTGTTCCTTCTAAAGGAAAGCAAAACTATGAAAAAAACAGCATTTATTGGCTTTAGGAACAAGGAAAATTACGTACTTATAGATGAATTTGAAAGATATGCAAATGATTTGTTCATATCTACGGATGACGGGAGTTTTGGATATAAAGGTTTTATCACGGATTTATTCGAGAATGGAATTGCAAATGAAAAATTTGATATAATATATACATGTGGTCCTGAGGCAATGATGGAAAAGGTTGTGAAAGCATCTTACCAAGCAGGGATACCTTGCCAGGTAAGTCTTGAGCAGAGGATGGGATGCGGTATAGGAGCCTGTCTCGCCTGCGTATGCAGAATAAAGATAATCTCGGAATCAGAAAAGGAAAATAGTAATAAAAGCTGGCACTACAAGAGAGTTTGCAAAGACGGACCTGTATTTTGGGGTCACGAGTGGTATGAATGGGGCCAGGCTTGAAAAGTTGAATTATTGTTTTGGGGTGAAACTTAATGACTGATAGTCTGTTAAAAGTTGAAATCGCAGGTATTAAACTTAAAAACCCTGTTATAGCCGCATCCGGTACATTTGGATTTGGTAGGGAATATTCGGAGTTTATCGATTTAAATAAATTGGGAGGTATTTCAGTTAAAGGACTTACATTGAAACCTAGAGAAGGTAATAAACCTCCCAGAATAGCAGAGACTCCTGCCGGAATATTGAATAGTATCGGATTGCAGAATCCCGGCGTTGATGCTTTTATTAAAGACGAACTGCCATTTCTTAAGCAATTCGATACTGCTATTATTGCCAATATTGCAGGCAACACCATAGAAGAATATTGCGAACTGGCAGAAAAACTTTCAGATACTGATATAGATGCATTTGAACTTAATGTATCATGTCCAAACGTAAAAGAAGGATGTGTTGCCTTTGGCAACACAGTTGAAGGAATATCGAAAATTACAAAGCAGGTAAAAAAATATTGCAAAAAACCGCTTATTGTAAAGTTAACACCTAATGTAACAGATATTAAGGAAATCGCAATGGCGGCAGAAGCTAACGGTGCAGATGCAATCTCATTGATAAACACTATTTTAGGAATGGCTATAGATATTCACAAAAGAAGACCTATACTTGCGAATAATTTCGGAGGGTTGTCAGGACCTGCAGTCAAGCCCATAGCGGTGAGAATGACCTATGAAGTGGCAAGTGTTGTAAAAATACCGGTAATAGGAATGGGCGGAATAACATCGGGAGATGATGCCATAGAGTTTTTCCTTGCAGGAGCTTCAGCAGTAATGGTAGGAACCTGGAATTTTGTTAATCCTTATGCTTGTATTGAGATTATTAACCAGATAAAAAGTTACTTGACCATGTATAAATACAAGAGTATATATGATATAATAGGAAAAATACAGTTAAACTAACGAAAAATCAGTTAAATTAATAATATAAACAAATAAAACAACTAAGTTAAATAGAAAAACATTCAAACAGGTGAAGCTATGGTAACGAGGTTAATTTTAGTAAGACATGCCGAAGCTGAAGGAAATGTAAACAGAGTGTTTCACGGCTGGACGGACTCTGATATAACTGAAAAAGGCCATATGCAGGCAAAATTAGTGGCAGAACGTTTGAAAAATTTTAAAATCGACGTTCTATACTCCAGCAGTCTTAAGAGAACACTTAAAACTGCTGAGTATATTTCAAAAGCAATCGGATTGCCTATCATAAGAACAGATAAATTAAAAGAGATTAACGGTGGTGACTGGGAAAACGTACCTTGGAGTATATTACCAAAAAAATGGCCCGAAGCATATGATTCATGGGAAAATAAACCATATATTCATCAAATGCCAAACGGCGAATCCATGAAAGAATTTCAAGAAAGGCTTGTTGATGAAGTAGAAACTATTATTAATAACAATAAAGGCAAAATTATTTGTATAGTAACCCACGGCACGGCAATCAGAGTTCTTACATGTTATTTTCATCACTGTAATCTGGAAAATATTAACGAAATAAATTGGGTGGAAAATACATCTATCACGATAGTTGATTATAAAGACGGTGTATATAAGGTAGTGGTTGAAGGGGATTCTTCGCATTTGGAGCAACATATGAAAACTTTGGAAAACCAAGACTGGTGGCTGGAAAAAGCTACAGAACTATATAAAAAGAAAGAGTGAGAATAATGAATATGTTAGGCAATAAACTCATAGAATGGCTTTTTGAAACCAATGCACTAAGAGTAAGCAGCGCAGATAATCCTTTTTGGTATACTTCCGGAACGATAGGACCGTATTATATAAACACACATTTTTTATACGGAAACGAAGAAAAAGCAAATAAACTTTTGGAATTTATAGATAATAAAAAGGATGAAATATATAATTTCCCAATAGAGCTTACAAATGTAATGTGGGAGAATTACGAAAAAGATGCTATTTATAAAGGTGTGATTGAGCAATTATGTACTTTCATAAAAGATACCGTCGGGTTGGATGAAATTGATTATATTTCCGGCGGGGAAAGAAGGGACTGGTTTTTTTCCTTCTTGACCGCAAAAATACTCGGTAAACCCCACTTAACCATTTATAAAGATTTAAGCATTACTGAATATAACAATAACCATGTTAGAAAGGTCAAAAACATTAAAGATATTGATGAAAATGAAAATGAAAATAATAGTATTGGTGACGATAATGTGACAAACATAAAAGGCAAAAAGGTTTTGCATATTACTGATCTTGTTACTGAAGCATCAAGTTTTGAAAGGTCATGGATACCTGCCGTAAAAAATGTCGGCTGGAATATTAAATGGAGCATTGCTATTGTTGACAGAAACCAAGGAGGTAAAGAATTACTCCAGAGGCTGGGAGTTAATTTATACTCAATTGTTAATATAGAAGAATATACATTTGAGAAAGCCCTTAAACTTGGATTAATAAATGATGCGCAATATAAGATGATCATAGATTATATAAATGACCCAAAAGGTTCAATGAGAAAGTTTTTACAAGAAAATCCTGAATTTTTACAAAAATCCCTGTCAATGGGAGGAAAAATAGCTGAAAGAGCAAAACTATGTATTGAAAAGAAAATATATTTTTAAAATATATTTTAAAGGTGAGATGTATAAATGTCAAAAAACTTTGACACTCAAACAGAATTTATAAAAATAATAAGAAATGCAAATGAAGGTTTAAATAAAAAATACCACATAACAACTTTCGGATGCCAGATGAATGAAAATGATTCCGAAAAGCTTGCCGGCATGCTTACCCAAATGGGCTATGAAGAAACCTCTGATATTAACGAAAGTGACATAATAATATATAATACTTGTTGCGTTAGGGAAAATGCAGAATCAAAAGTTTTCGGGCATCTGGGTACTTTAAAAAGTTTAAAAAAAGAAAAACCTGATACAATAATAGCAGTCTGCGGTTGTATGGTACAACAAGAACATATAGTTGAAGAGATAAGAGAAAAATATCGAAATGTGGATTTGGTTTTCGGTACTCATAATCTCTATAGATTTCCTGAACTGTTGTATACCGTCTTAAGCACACGTGATCATTTGTATGATATACAAAATATTGACGGTGAAATAGTTGAAGGTGTGCCGGTAGTAAGAAAAGACGGAATAAAAGCATGGGTAACCATCATGTATGGTTGCAATAACTTTTGTTCCTATTGCATCGTACCTTATGTAAGGGGAAGAGAGCGAAGCAGAAGTGTTGAAGATATAATTAATGAAGTTATAATGCTGGCACAACAGAATTATAAAGAAATTACGCTTTTAGGACAAAACGTAAATTCTTACGGCAAAGATTTAGGTGGAAGAGGTGCGAGTTTTCCTGAGTTGCTTTATAAATTAAACGAAATAAAAGGTATAGAAAGAATACGATTTACAACTTCCCATCCTAAAGATATATCAGATGATTTAATAAAAGCAATTAAAGAGTGCGAGAAGGTTTGTGAACATCTTCATTTGCCTCTCCAGTCAGGAAGCACGAAAGTATTAAGAGAAATGAACAGGAAATATACAAAAGAACAATACCTTGAAATTGTCCATAAAGTGAAAGAGACTGTTCCGGGAATAGCACTTACAACGGATATTATCGTAGGTTTTCCCGGGGAAACGGAGGAAGATTTCGAAGATACACTTGATGTGGTAAGAAAAGCTGAATTTGATAATGCATTTACTTTCATTTATTCCGAAAGAGTAGGAACACCTGCAGCAAAAAGAAAAGATCAGGTTCCTGATGAAATAAAGAAGACAAGGTTTGAAAGGTTATTGGAAGTTCAAACTGATATAAGCAAAAAAATTAACGATAAATTATTAGGTGCTGAATTGGAAGTTCTTATAGAGGGACCAAGTAAGAAAAAATCTGATATTTATACCGGCAGAACGAGAACAAATAAAATCGTCAATTTTGTAGGTGATAAATCTTTAATTGGCCAACTAAAAACGGTAAAAATAGTAAAGGCTCAAACCTGGTATCTCGAAGGGAAGTTATTATTGTAAGTTAACTCAAACAGCGGATGAATTCAGTGGAGGTGTTGCAATCCTCCATTGAATTTTACATCAATTCTCTTTTAAAAAGTGAGAAACTGCTTGATTTTTGGAGTTTAATACATATTGTATTAATTCTTGTGTGAAAACATATATAATTAATTCTTGTGTTAAATGCATCCATATAGAAAGAGGTCTACAAATGGAAAAACTAACACCGATGATGCAACAATACTTAGAAATAAAAAAGCAATACAAGGATTGTATACTTTTTTTCAGGCTGGGTGACTTTTATGAAATGTTTTTTGAAGATGCTGAAATAGCATCCAGAGAATTAGAAATAACTCTTACAGGAAGAGATTGCGGGTTAGAAGAAAGAGCTCCGATGTGCGGAGTTCCGTACCATTCCGTTAATTCATACATAGCAAAGTTAATAAATAAAGGATATAAAGTAGCTATATGCGAGCAAATGGAAGACCCGGCTTTAGCTAAAGGTATTGTTAAAAGGGAAGTAGTTAGGGTCATAACACCCGGAACGGTTACGGAATTGTCAATGCTGGATGAAAAAACGAATAATTTCCTATTATCCGTGTATAAAAATAAAGACTTATACGGTATTGCAGCAGTAGATATTACAACAGGAGAGTTTTTTACTACAAGGATTATATGGGGTAATACTTTTTCAAAATTATTGGATGAAATTGCAAAGTATTCTCCATCTGAAATTATTGTAAACCTGGAATTATATAGCGATATCTCAAAGAAGAACGAAATAGTATCAAGGTTTAATACATACATTAACAAGCTTGATGATGATTACTTCAGGCTTGATAATTGCATAGAAAAGATAAATTCTTATTTTGAAGATAAAAAAATTGAAGAATTGTCCGTTAATGCCTGCGGAGCATTGCTGACTTATTTGGAAGAAACTCAGAAAGTAAGCCTGACCCATATTAGGAAAATAGAAATCTACCAGATAGAAGAATATATGACTTTAGATGTCTCAACAAGACGGCATCTGGAGCTTACTGAAACAATGAGAGATAAAACCAGGAAGGGTTCGTTAATATGGGTAATGGATAGAACCGTTACTTCAATGGGGGGACGTACTCTCAGAAAATGGCTTGAGCAACCTTTAATCAGGGTGGCGGATATTCAGGAGAGACTTGATGCTGTTGCTGAGCTAAAAGATAAATACATGGTACGAATGGAAACCAGGGAGCACCTAAAGAAAGTTTACGATATTGAAAGATTAATGAGCAAGATTATAATAGGAAATGTAAACTGCAGGGATCTAATAGCTTTGAGAGATTCCATCAGACAAATACCACAGATTAAGGATTTGCTCAAAAATTGTACTGCAAAGTTAAATGTTAAGAACTATGAAGGGCTGGACACCCTGCAAGATGTACACGACCTAATAGAAAAGTCCATTATTGACGACCCGCCGACAACAGTTAAAGAAGGCGGAATAATAAAGTCAGAATTCAACGAAGAATTGGCAAGGTTGAGGCAGGCAGCAACGAACGGCAAAAAATGGATTGCTGAACTTGAAGCAAAGGAAAGGGAAAAAACAGGTATAAAAAATCTTAAAGTAGGATTTAACAAGGTTTTTGGTTATTATATAGAGGTTACGAAATCAAATTATTCATTGGTTCCCGATAATTACATAAGAAAGCAGACTCTTGCCAATTGTGAAAGATATATAACCCAAGAACTCAAGGAACTTGAAGACACTATATTAAACGCAGAACAAAAAAGCGTAGAACTTGAATATAATATTTTCCTGGAAATTAAAGATGAAATAGCTTCACATGTAGAAAGAATAAAAAACACTGCATCTTGTTTAGCGGAAATTGACGTAATTTGTTCACTGGCAGAATTAGCAGACAGGGAAAATTATTGTATGCCTGAAGTAGATGAAAGCGGAGTAATCATGATCGAAGAAGGCAGACATCCGGTAGTGGAAAAAATGATGGTTTCCGGTGCTTTCGTACCCAACGATACTTACCTTGATACAGCAGAGAACAGGGTAGCTATCATCACCGGTCCAAACATGGCCGGAAAATCAACCTACATGCGTCAGGTTGCCCTTATCGTACTGATGGCTCAGGTCGGGAGCTTTGTTCCGGCAAAATCAGCAAGAATAGGTGTTGTAGATAAAATTTTCACCCGCGTGGGAGCAACGGATGATCTGGCTTCCGGTCAAAGCACTTTTATGGTAGAGATGACAGAGGTAGCAAACATACTTCAAAATGCGACAAAAAACAGTCTTATTATACTTGATGAAGTGGGAAGAGGTACAAGTACTTTTGACGGGTTAAGTATAGCGTGGGCTGTAATTGAGTATATATCCAAGAAGAATATAATAGGGGCAAGAACCATGTTCTCAACCCACTACCATGAGCTTACGGGGCTTGAAGGTAAAATAGAAGGAATTAAAAATTACAGAGTTACGGTGGAAAAAAAAGGAGATGAAATTATTTTTTTAAGAAAGATAGTACGAGGAGGAGCCGATGAAAGTTACGGCATTGAGGTGGCAAAACTTGCAGGACTTCCGAAAGCAGTAATTGACAGAGCCCATGAAATACTCAAGCAGTTGGAAGAAGCTGATCTTTCCAAAAAAGAAGTAAGACAAAGAAAAAACAAAAAGCCATTGGAAGGACAGATAGATATATTTGAATATGATAGTTTTAACAGGCGATACGAAGAATTGGTAAACGAAATTAAAAATGTAGATGTGACAACAATAACGCCAATCGAAGCTTTAAATATACTATATAAGTTACAACAAAAAGTGACAAAGGGGGAATAAAAGGAAGCATAAAATGGGCAAAATAATAACTTTAGACGAAAACACAATAAACAAAATAGCAGCAGGAGAAGTAATTGAAAGACCGGCATCAGTCGTAAAAGAACTGATGGAAAACAGTATTGATGCAGGTGCTAAAAGAATCTCCGCGGAAATAAAAAAAGGTGGGATTTCCCTCATCAAAGTTACCGATGACGGATGCGGTATTGAAGAAGATGATGTTCAAATTGCTTTTGAGAGGCATTCAACCAGCAAGATAAAGCATTCCGAAGATTTGTCATCCATATTGACTCTGGGTTTTCGTGGTGAAGCTTTAGCCAGCATTGCTGCTGTTTCAAAGGTCGAAATGGTAACCAGAACTGCAAATAAAAGCTATGGGATTAATATTTTTGTAGAAGGCGGTAAAATCCAAGGATTAAAAAAGGTAGGGGCTCCCATAGGCACAACAGTCACGGTAAGAGAACTCTTCTATAATACACCTGCAAGGTTTAAGTTTCTTAAAAAAGATTCAACTGAAACCGGATATGTTTCAGATATTATAAGCCGTATTGCTTTAGGCAATCCTGATATATCGATTAAATTTATAAACAATGGTACAGTCGTAATCCATACCCCCGGGAATAACGACTTGTTAAGTACAATTGCAAGTATTTACGGTACTGAAATAATCAGGTATCTTTCGGAGATCAATTACCGGGAAGAATATATAAAAATAACCGGATACGCCGGTTCAGCAGAAATTTCAAGGGGCAACAGAAACCATCAATCCGTATTTGTAAACGGAAGATATATCAAAAGCAAGATTATTACATCTGCAATAGATGAAGCTTATAAAACTATTTTGATGAAAGGAAGATTCCCATTTGTTGTATTAAAGGTAGAAATTAATACAGCAGAAGTAGATGTAAATGTTCACCCAGCTAAACTGGAAGTTAGATTTTCAAATGAAAATGATGTGTTCAGAGCAGTCTATAATGCTGTTATCAGCAGTTTGGTTAAAGGTGCAAAAATTAGTGAATATAACGGTAAAACTAGAATTAATAGCATCCCGGTTTCCGCTGAGACGCGCGATACTATCAAAGAAAAACAACAAACTATTGACTTATACGATCAAAATCGTGGATATATAAATAAAAATAAAGAATTACGGGAAAGCAAAGATTTACTAAATGACAGCAATAATGCTTGTTCTTACGGCGGTAATGATCTTTATGTTTACGACAAAGATAGTCACGCTAAAGACATGGAGGCTGGCGATTATAGATTTGACAATAATTATAACAACAATAATTTTGACAATAATTATGGCAGAAATTATGATAATGAGTATGACAATGATGAATATGAAAATAATGAATATGAGAATGGTGAATATGGCAAAGGCGAATATGGCAACGATATAGAGCAAATCAGAAATTCCAAAATCGTCGGGCATTTATTTTCCACTTACATTTTGCTTCAAAAAAATGATTGTATATTTATTGTCGATCAACATGCAGCTCATGAGCGTATTATGTTTGAGAGACTGAGGGAAAAATTCAAAAATAATCAAAATTTGGCTCAGTTTTTAATAACACCTGTATTGATTGAATTAACTTATCAGGAATTGCAGCAAGCTTTGGAAAACAAAAATTTACTGAACAAATTAGGTTTTATTTTTGAAGAGTTTGGCAATAATTCTATACTGCTAAGGTCTATGCCATATAAAGATCAAGAAGGTGATGAAAAAGAAGTATTTTTTAAGGTACTTGACTGTATAACAACATACTCAGGTAAGTTAGACAATGGATTAAAACTGGAAGAAGAAGCTTTATATCAAATAGCATGTAAAGCTGCGATAAAAGCTAACCTGAATCTGGACGACAGGGAAAAATATGAGTTGATAAATGAATTAATCAAGCTTGATAATCCTTATACATGTCCGCATGGCAGACCGACGATTATAAAAGTATATAAAGATGACATAGAAAAAATGTTTAAAAGGAAGGTATAATCAGTAGCTATGGATAATGTAATAGTAATTGTAGGACCTACCGCTTCCGGAAAAACAAAAATTTCCATAGAACTTGCAAAGTTGATAGGAGGAGAGATAATATCCGCTGATTCGATGCAAGTATATAAATATATGGATATCGGTACTGCTAAGCCTACTTTGGAAGAAAGACAAGGTATTGAACATTATCTTATAGATGTAGTATATCCGGATGATGAATTTAATGTTGTAAAATTTCAGAAACTTGCTCTTGAGTATATAGAACATATTTTAAGAAAAGGAAAAATACCTATAGTTGCGGGAGGAACAGGTCTTTATATAAACTCCCTTATTTATAATATAAAATTTTCGGAAAGCGCCACTGATTGGAAACTGAGAGAAGAATTAAACAAAATAGCCCTTACAAAGGGCAGCAAATATTTACATGATATGTTGAAGGAGATCGACCCTGAAGCAGCAGCTAAAATCCATTATAATAATACTAAAAGGATTATCCGAGCTATTGAAGTATACAGAACAACAAACAAGCCAATAACCTACCATCAAAAGATGTCAAGGCTTGAACCGCCAAAATATAATTTTATCTTAGTTGGATTAACTATGGACAGAGAACTGTTATATGATAGGATTAACAAAAGAGTGGATGATATGTTGAATAAAGGTTTGGTAGACGAAGTGAAAAAACTTATCGACATGGGATACCACGAAAAATTACAATCTATGCAAGGTTTAGGTTATAAGGAACTTTTTTGGTATTTTAAAGGCAAGACAACTTTGGAAGAGTCAATATATTTCTTAAAAAGAAACACAAGACATTATGCAAAAAGACAAATAACATGGTTTAAACAAAATAAGGATATTAATTGGATTGATATAGACGAAAATACAGATATAAATGATATCACAAACCAGATTATTAATTTTATATAACAATATTGCATAATATATTGAATATTATGGAATAATCTAGTAATATAAACTTATCGTAATAATGAAATCTTTATGAAAATAAAGATCATAAACTAAATTATAGATGTTAATAATTGAAAAAGGTAGCAAAATACAGAACAGGAGGTTTATAATGAAAAGCAATATTAATTTGCAGGATGTTTTTTTAAATCAGGTTAGGAAAGAACATATTGCTGTTACCATTTATCTTACTAATGGTTTCCAGCTAAAAGGTATGGTTAAAGGATTTGATAATTTTACCGTAATCCTTGAAAGTGACGGTAAGCAACAAATGATTTACAAACATGCTATTTCAACAATAAGCCCTGTGAAGAACGTAAGTATTATATTCAGTGAATCTAATAAGGATAAAGACAACAATTAATTATATTAAGCAGGATTGTAACTTGTGTTTTAACAATAAAAATGTACGGAAAATCGATTTAAATTAGGTATTCATAACCTTTATGCTTTATTCTCATTGAAGATTATTAGTATGTTTTCATCAGCAATGTAATATTTTGAGCTTATTATGCGAATAAAGTTATATAAGGTTTGTACGTATAATCTAAAACCTAAAGCCGGGTGTATTTAATTAATGTGATTATAACATGGCAAAACGATTTCTTTATAAAGAACATATTGTACAAAGGTATTTAAGTTCGGATTTGATAAAGTTTAAATACAGAAATCGTTTTACCATACATATCAACATATTAATTAAATGCACCCAAAAATATTTTTTGTAGTAAAGCATTAATATAGAATACTTTATTAATACAAAATAAATAATTTAACTATCTATAACTTCCTAAATACTCCAATTACTTTCCCTAAAATTTTAAGATTGTCTTTAACGATTATGGGATCCATGTAATTATTCTGAGGTTGTAATCTAAAATGATCTTTTTCCTTATAAAAAGTTTTTATAGTGGCTTCATCATCAATTAATGCTACTACAATATCACCGTTTTCTGCGGTATTCTGTTGCCTTACTAAAACAAAATCCCCATCGAGTATACCTGCATTTATCATACTTTCTCCTTCAACTCTTAACATGAAAACCGTCGAATTTTGAACAAACTCAGAAGGAACAGGAAAGTAATCTTCAATATTCTCAACGGCAAGAATCGGCATACCGGCTGTTACTTTTCCCACAATAGGGATATTAACAATTCCTTTATCATCATATTTCATTAGTGAATTCACAACGTCCGTGGACTTAGCGGATGATTGCTTTTCCGAACCATGGATGATCTTTAATGCTCTTGGTTTAGTTGGATCTTTATGAATAAAACCATGTTTTGCTAACCTTTCAAGATAACGGTGAACCGTTGAAGTTGACTTAAAACCTACAGCTTTACATATTTCCCTTACTGATGGCGGATAACCTTTTTCGCTAACTTGTTTGTTTAGAAAATCAAGTATTTGCTTTTCCTTTTCATTCAGTTTTATTTTATTAGTCTTTTCCTTCTTCATTATAGCACCTCATTCCATATCAATTTTAAGCTAATAACTGCTTCAAAGCAAAACAGGATATAAAGAGCTAATAATAGTATATCATAAAATGCCGAAAAGTCAAACGTGTGTTCACTAAAGGGGGAATTTAATAAATATGAAGAAAGTTAATGCACCCTTCATTAAAAGCGTATTTATAAGTTTAAAAATATTTGCCAATAACATCCCTTAAAAATAAAAAAACTCTTGACATGAGAACACATGTTCATATATAATTTAGTCGATAGGAACAAATGTTTCCTGATGGGAGAGGTTATTCATGAAGAAAAAATATGTTTTAAAAAACAAATTAAGATTTACAATTTTTTTAATCACTTTAATTGTAACAACAGTCGTTGGCTTTTTAGGAACAACGGTTAATGGATACAAAGAAAATACATATTTTGAAGTGCGTGTTAGTAAGGGCGATACTTTATGGGAAATAGCAACCAAAAACGCAAAATCAGGAGATGTTCGAAAGCTCATTTATAAAATAAAAAAGATTAATAATCTGAAGGATAGTGTCATATATCCCGGAATGATCTTGAAAATACCGGATACCGATTAAAAATCAAGCAATGTAAATTTAAGATATTAATCAATGTAAATCTGAGTATATTCTTTGCTCTAAAATCTTGTCTAATTAATATTGAAATGGTAAAATTAAGTAGGCGGGTAATTTCTATAATCTATAGTAATAGGGAGGTATGAATAATGAAAAAAGGTATTAACATATGGTCATTTCCAGCAGGCATGAAAATTGTTGATTGCATTAAACTGGCAAAAAAGGCCGGATTTGAAGGAATTGAACTTGCTTTAAATGAGACCGGAGATTTAAGTCTTGAAAGCAGTGATGAAGAAATTTTAGGGTATAAAAAGGCCGCTGAAGAAATAGGTATTGAGTTGACCAGTTTAGCTACCGGTTTGTACTGGACATATTCTCCAACAAGCAACAAACCTGAAATAAGAGAAAAAGCTAAAGAAATAATCAAAAAACAATTAGATGCGGCTGCATTGTTGGGTGTAGATACAATACTTGTTGTTCCCGGTGCAATTAGCGGTCTTGAAGCAACTCCTGAAGACGAGATCGTTGAGTATGATGTTGCTTATGAGAGAGCACTTCAAGTAATGAAAGAACTTGCACCTTATGCTGAAGAGAAAAAAGTTTGTATAGGCATCGAGAATGTATGGAACAAATTCCTGCTATCACCTTTGGAAATGAGGGACTTCATTGATAAGGTAGGTTCTGATTATGTAGGGTCATATTTTGATGTAGGTAACGTTATTTACTCCGGATATCCGGAACACTGGATAAAAATTTTGGGTAAAAGAATCAAAAAGGTACATTTCAAAGACTTTAGAAGAAGTGTTGGCACCCTTGGCGGTTTTGTAGATCTTTTAGCAGGTGATGTTAATTATCCGGCAGTAGTTAAAGCATTAAATAATGTTGGATATAATGGTTACGTAGTGGCAGAAATGATACCTAATTATACTCATTATACAGATCAGATTATTTATAACACATCAGCATCAATGGATAGAATTTTAGGAAGATAATTTTAATTTAAGATGATTTAATTTCTTTTTCTTACTTTTATTATTTATTTCCGTTTTTTAATTACATTGTGATTTTACAACAAAGCCTTAGTTAGTTCTTGACTTGAATGTAATTAAGCCCTTTAAACCGGAAATTGCGAAAAGTAAATTCAATAAAACAAGTTCAATTTTACTTTTCCTGTTCTCCGTTTAAGGGGCTCTGTTGTTTTATAATCTTATCAAGAATCTGCCTTACTTCCTCGCTTTCAGAACAATTGCCGCAATATTTTAAGTATTCTTCATAGTAGAAACTTGCGTTTTTCAAATCATTCATAAGATAATAAGTATCCCCTAAAGATTTAAGTATGAAAGTAGACCTTGGGTCCAATTCGTAACCTTTTAGGAAAGCTTTGAGAGCTTCTTCCGTTTTCCCCAGCTTTAAATATGCATTTCCAAGATTGTTATATGCGTACTTGGATTTGCTTATCTGATTTGCTATATTAGCTTCCTCAATACATTTTTCATATTGACCTTTCAAAAGATATACTTTTGCAAGATTACAGTGTGCAGTACTGTTTCTATGGTTCAAACTTATAGCTTTTAAAAATTCTTTTTCCGCCAATTCCAGGTATTCCTTTTTTTCTTTATTTTCTTCATATGCATCAAGATAATTAGTGGCAAGAACTGAGTGTGCCCTGTCACTATTAGGTGCTTTTTTCACCACATCAGTCCACAGCCTTATGCTGTCACTGAAAATATAATTTCTGTATAAAGTTACACAAGAGTAACCTATTATCATTATACACCACACAATGAGCAACAACCGCAGGTATTTGCTTAATATTTGCTTATTGAAATTATAAAATTGACTGTCTTCATTATTGTTGCCTTCCATACCGTTCAAACCGTGCTCTTTATATTCACAGACTTTAATTCCTTTAGCCATATCGATAAACCCAAAACTTACCAGGAAGTATGCAAATCCGGCCAGAGGAAAATAAAGCCTGTGCTCAAAATAAACATCTTTTATGGAAATAAATGAAGATTCAACTGAAAGTCCTATAAAAAACCATATTATGCCAAAAGACATAAGCTTATTAATCTTAATAACAATTAAAGAAAAAATGCCTATTATCAGGAGGATAATTAGCGAAACATATGAGTTGTTTTCCCAAATGGTAGTAGATATGGGATAGTCATTGCCGTAATCAAAATTTAGATTATATGGGACTAAAATTTTTTTAATATAATCGATAATAACGTTCATTTGAGTATAGAAATAATGCATTCTGTTCATGGAAGTACTAGCCTTGAAAGTAACGTTGGGATCACTCTGGCTGTATCCCCCCAAAAACAAATTCGTTGCGGGTATTATAGGTATCGTTAAGAATAATATGAATAAAACAAGGCAGCGCTTCTGCCATGTAATTTTATACTCTTTCATAAAAAACAGAAATTCTATAAATGCCAGCATAAACGGGATGGTTATTGTATTTTCTTTTGTAAACATAGCCATTATAGTAAACAACACTACCAATAGAAAGTATTTTACCTCATCCTTCGTCCTATATTGGATATAAAATAGAACGGACATAAGGTAAAACGTTGCTGCAAGTGAGGCTGTCCTTTGGATAATATAAGTAACCGCATTAACCTGAACAGGATGGCAAACAAAAATAGAAGATGCCAGTAACGAAATTATGTTTTTTACTGCCACTGCAGATTTTCCTGTAAAATATCGGAGGTTTAGAATTTTATTAAGTATTAAATAAACGATGAATCCATTAAATACATGAATTACAAAATTAACAACATGATAACCGAAAACATCCGTACTATTGAAAAAATAATTTAGCGAAATAGTAAAATATAAGATGAACCTGTTGGAATAAAAATTCCATATAGTGGCAAAGTCAAGAGGATTCCTGATTGCATAGTTGTTGGTTATGGAACTGAAGTCATCCAAGGTAAAAGGAGCAAAGAAGCTGTTTATATATACACAAAGCGACAATGCGAAAATAGTAGCAAAAACAAGATATTTGTTATTCAATTTTCTTTCAAAATTTATTAACATACACTACCTCTTTCTGCTTGGATTAATTATTAATTGACTTTCCTTACAGAATAAATATAAACTAAAATAATTATATTCAATGTATATTGTAAATCTATCACAACAAACTAATAAGTGTAAAGATGTGGGAATTTGTTTACTATTTCATCCGCTGAATTTAAACTTTCATTATATGTGGTTAAATAATGAATTATGTGTTACAATAATTTAGAATAAATAAAAAGATAAAAAGAGATGAAAGAAATGAGAGGTATGATTAGGGAACAAGAAATAATCAAAGAGTATGAAGAAAACGGTAAAGTTCAAGAAGTGTATTTGGATAATTCTGCTACAACAAGGCCGTATGATGAAGTAGCAGAATATATGAATTATATTAACAAATTTATTTATGGTAATCCTTCTTCTTTGCATAAAAAAGGTATTGAAGCGGAAAAAATGATGAAGAAGGCAAGGCAAAGTATTGCCGATACTTTGGGTGCTTCTCCTAAGGAGATTTTCTTTACGTCAGGAGGAACGGAATCAAATAACCTGGCTATAATCGGTTACTTAAGAGCAAATCCCAGGAAAGGCAAACATGTGATAACATCAAAGATTGAGCATCCTTCAGTATTGGAGGTATTTAAATTCCTGGAGGAAAACGGATATAATGTAGATTACATTGATGTAGATAAAAACGGAATAATTGATCTTGAGATGCTCAAGAAAAAAATATCAAAAGAAACAGCTTTAATTAGCATTATGTATGTTAATAATGAAATAGGAAGCATCCAGCCCATTGATGAAATAGTTAAAATTAGAAATACATGTAATAAAGAAACAGTTTTTCATGTAGATGGTGTACAAGCTTTCGGAAAGTTTAAGATTAACCCTGCTAAATCCGGTATTGACCTTCTTACGATTAGTTCTCATAAAATTCATGGACCAAAAGGTGTAGGCGCTCTTTATGTGAATGAGAAAGTAAGAATAAAACCTATAATTTTCGGCGGAGGGCAGGAAACATTAATTCGTTCAGGAACGGAAAATTTAGCAGGTATATGCGGATTTGGTCTTGCCTGCGAGATATGTAATGAAAATATTAATGCGAATTGGTCGAAGGTGCTTGAAATAAATAAATACTTCAGGAATAAATTGAAGGAAAATATCAAAGACATTATCATTATATCTCCGGAGGATGCATCACCGTATATACTTAACGTATCTTTTAAAAATATAAAAGGAGAAGTTCTGCTTCACCATTTGGAGGAAAAGGAAATATATATTTCAACAGGTTCTGCATGTTCATCAAGAAAAAGCAAGCGAAGCCATGTTCTTCAGGCTATGGGTCTTTCGGGAGACATTATAGACGGTTCGGTAAGATTTAGTTTTAGCGAAATAAATACTTTAGAAGAAATCGATTATACCGTTGATGCTTTAAAAGAGATTATACCTAAGATAAGATTTAAATAGTTAAGATTTAAAGTGAACAAAGTTTAGGTAGAATTAATTAAATTTAATTAAAAATGTAAAGTTGATTTGGAAAATTTTGTCAAACAAAGGTTAAAGTAAATTGTAGAAAGGAGAAAGATATTTTGGATAAAAACAACAAGATGAAAGTATTATTACTAAGATGCGGTGAAATAATGTTAAAAGGGCTTAACAGGGCTACTTTTGAAAATAAGCTGGTTGATAATATAAAGCACGCTATACACGGATTAGGAGCAGCAAGCGTAAAGAAACACCATGGAAGAATTTATGTGGAACCTTTGGAAGATGATTATGATTTTGAAAAAGCTATAGAAGCTTTGTCAAAGGTTTTCGGAATAGTATCCTTAAGCCCTGCAGTTAAAATAAATAATGACTTTGAAGAAATAAAACAAGCTTCATTGGAATTAACGAAAAAAATGATTGAATCAGGGAAGGGAAACACTTTCAAAGTAGTTGCAAAAAGAAGCAATAAGAAATTCTTCATGGACTCTTCGGAAATAAACAGAGAATTGGGTGCTTATCTGCTTCGGAACTACCCTACACTGACAGTTGATGTTAATAACCCATCTTTTAGTGTGTACGTTGAAGTCCGAGAATTTACATATGTTTATACTGAAATAATTCAAGCAGGCGGAGGATTGCCCGTAGGAACAAACGGTAAGGCTATGGTCCTTTTATCCGGTGGTATTGATAGCCCTGTGGCAGCATGGATGATGGCTAAAAGAGGAGTGGAAATAGAAGCCGTACATTTCTATAGTTACCCTTACACAAGCGAGAGGTCTAAAGAAAAGGTAATTGAAATTGTCAGAGCACTTACTCCCTATTGTCGGAGTATAAATCTCTATATAGTGCCGTTTACCGAAATTCAAGAGCAAATTGCTGAGAAATGTCCTTATGATCAAATAACAATAATTATGAGGAGATTCATGATGATTATAGCTGAAAGGCTTGCAAGGAAATCAGGAGCTCTTTCCATAGTTACAGGCGAAAGCCTTGGACAGGTTGCAAGCCAGACAATGGAAAGTATATATGTAACTAATTCTGTAGTAAGCATGCCGGTTTTCAGACCACTGATAGGTATGGATAAAAATGAAGTAATAAGCATAGCCAGAAAAATAGGTACATTTGAAATATCCATATTACCTTATGAAGATTGCTGCACTGTTTTCGTAGCAAAGCATCCTGAAACAAGGCCGAAACTTGAAAGAATTTTACAGTCGGAATCCAACTTGGATGCTGAAAACTTGATAAATAGAGCAATTGAAAATGTTGAACTTATAAAAATATAAATGCGTTCCTTATAAAGTCCTAAATATAATTATGTATATAAAATTCTAATATAAGTTGTTGACATGATGAAATTTTTGGAGCAAAATCATTATATATAAATACCATAGCCATTATTTCGGAAAATTGTTAGCATTGTAAGAATGCTAACAGTTTTTCAATAAGTTTAAGAATAATAGTTAGTTCATACATACATAGTTTGGAATAATTAATTCATATATGTTCAGCCGTATGGAGGTTTTATTAATGAAATTGGAAGTTGGAAAGATTCCGAATGATATACTAAAGGAAATTGTACTAAATAAAATAAAGCACAATCGCGAAGAAGTAATTCTAAGACCTCAGATAGGAGAAGACTGCTGTGGTGTAGACTTTGAGAACTATATATGCGTCCTTTCCAGCGACCCAATAACAGGAGCAATAAATGAAATAGGAAGTTTGGCAGTAAATGTTTCATGTAATGATGTGGCTGCTTGCGGAGTAGAACCTTTGGGTCTTTTGGCTACGATTTTGGCACCTGAGGGTACGACTATTGAAGATATTGATACTGTTATGACCCAGTTAACAAATGCTGCAAATCAGTTAAAAGTTGATATTATAGGCGGGCATACGGAAATAACAAAAGCTGTAAATAAAATGGTTATTATTACTACAGCAATCGGAAAGGTACAAAAAGGTAAACTTGTTACATCTTCGGGTGCAAAGGTCGGGGACAGCATTATCATGACAAAAACTGCAGGACTCGAAGGTACTGCAATAATAGCCCATGACAAAGAAGAAGAACTGACAAGAATATTTGGAAAGGATTTTGTAAATAATGCCAGATCCTTTATAAATAATATAAGCGTAGTAAAAGAAGGTGTGATTGCAAGCAGGTTTGGTGTTAATGCAATGCATGATATTACGGAAGGCGGAGTACTGGGAGCCGCATGGGAATTAGCTGAAGCGTCACAAGTCGGAGTCATGCTGTATAAAGAAAAGATACCTGTTGCATATGAAACTAAAGAGATTTGCAAATTATATTCTATTGATCCATTAAGACTTATATCCAGCGGATGTATGCTTATTGCATGCAGTAACGGTCCGGAACTTGTAAGGGAATTAGAAAGAAACGGTATAATGGCAACCATTATAGGTGAAGTAACAAAAGATAAAAGGAAATTAATTATTGAAAAAACTGATAATGGTAGTAATATTGCTACTATAGATCCTCCGGGATCAGATGAATTATTTAAAATCTAAAAACATTTAATAAAGCATTGTTGGATATAATTTCATTTTTGTATATAATTCGACTGAAACTGATACAAAAAGAAAAGGAGAAGATAAGATGATAAATTTAAGAAAAATTTATAATGTTGATCCGGAAGTTGCAGAAGCAATTAAAGATGAAATTAATAGGCAAAACAACAAGATCGAGCTGATAGCCTCCGAAAATTTTGTAAGCGAAGCAGTAATGGAAGCTATGGGAACTCCTTTAACAAATAAATATGCTGAAGGATACCCAGGCAAAAGATATTATGGTGGATGCGAGCATGTAGATGTAGTTGAAAAAATTGCAATACAAAGAGCAAAAGAGCTTTTCGGAGCAGAACATGCAAATGTCCAGCCTCATTCAGGTGCACAGGCAAATCTTGCTGCTTTTTTTGCTGTTCTGGAACCAGGTGATACCATCCTTGGAATGGATTTATCACATGGCGGTCACTTAAGCCACGGAATGGCAAAAAATATTTCCGGAAGATATTTTAAAGTTGTTTCATATGGCGTAAGAAAAGAAGATTGTCTCATAGATTACGACGATGTACTGAAAAAAGCTAAGGAAGCAAGACCTAAATTAATTATTGCAGGTGCCAGTGCATATCCAAGAATAATTGATTTCAAAAAATTCAGAGAAATAGCTGATGAGGTAGGTGCCTATCTCATGGTGGATATGGCACATATCGCAGGGTTAGTTGCAGCAGGGCTTCATCCAAATCCAGTACCGTATGCCCATATAGTAACTACTACAACCCATAAAACTCTTAGGGGACCAAGGGGCGGCATGATACTATGTAGTGCTGATATGGCTAAGAAGATAGACAGTGCAGTTTTCCCCGGTACACAAGGCGGTCCGTTAATGCATGTAATAGCTGCTAAAGCTGTATGTTTTAAAGAAGCTCTCTCCGAAAATTTCAAGAATTATCAAAAACAGATAGTTAAAAATGCTAAAGTTCTTGCGGACAGTCTTATGAGCAAAGGATTTAAGCTGGTTTCAAATGGTACCGATAACCACTTAATGTTAGTAGATTTAACAAATAAAAATATAACAGGAAAAGATGCTCAATATATGCTTGATGAAGTAGGCATAACTGTTAATAAGAACGGCATCCCATTTGATACAAGAAGTCCTTTTGTTACCAGCGGAATAAGAATTGGTACACCTGCAGTAACTACTCGCGGTATGAAGGAAGATGACATGGAGGTAATTGCCGAACTGATAAATTTGACTCTCACCGATAATGAAAATTCAAAAGAAAAAGTAATAAAGACCGTTAAAGAAATTTGTGAGAAATACCCCTTGTATCAATGGGAAATCTAAGGATGTGTGTTAAGTCATGGATAATATGACTAAGCAACCATTGGCTTACAGAATGTGTCCGAGAACCCTTGAAGAGTTTGTCGGGCAGGAACATATAATTGGGAAAAATAAGCTACTGTACAGGATGATTAAGGCCGATAGAATTAGATCCGTAATTCTATACGGCCCTCCGGGTACAGGCAAAACTTCACTTGCAAGAGTAATTGCAGCATCGACAAAAACCCATTTTGAGCAACTTAATGCGGTTACGGCAGGTGTTGCGGATATAAAAAAAATCGTTGAAGATACGAAAAATCATTTTCTCAACCCAAAAGGCAAAACCGTATTATTTATAGATGAAATACATAGATTTAATAAAGCTCAACAAGATGCATTGTTGCCTTATGTCGAAGACGGAACTATAGTTCTTATCGGTGCAACGACGGAAAATCCGTTTTTCGAGGTTAACAAAGCATTGATATCAAGGTCTTCCGTATTTATGCTTAAACCTCTTAGCGAAAGCGATATAAGGAAAATAATAATGAATGCTTTAAATGATAAAGAAAGAGGACTGGGCTCATATGACCTTGAAATAGAAGAGCAAGCCATATCCTATCTTGCCAATATATCAAACGGAGATGCAAGAGTCGCATTAAATGCATTGGAATTAGCAGTTATAACCTCGGATATAGCAGAAGATTCAAAGATACATATAACTGTTGATGTAATAAAGGATTGTGTCCAAAAAAGACCTATAGTCTTTGACAAAGCAGGAGACAGCCACTATGACAATATCAGCGCTTTTATAAAATCAATGAGGGGTAGCGACCCTGATGCAGCAGTGTTTTATCTGGCGCGTGCTTTAGCAGGAGGGGAAGACCCTGAGTTTATAGCTAGGAGAATAATTATAGCAGCTTCCGAAGATGTTGGGATGGCAAATCCTGCTGCTCTGCAAGTTGCTGTAGCAGCCGCAGAAGCCGTAAAGATGATAGGAATGCCGGAAGCACGGATTATATTGGCACATGCAGCCATAATGGTAGCTACAAGTCCTAAATCTAACTCCGCATATGTTGCCATTTCTAAAGCTCTGCATGACGTTGAAACAAAACGTACCGGTGAAATACCAATGCATCTTAGAAATCCGGTTACAGATGGCATGAAAAAACTTGGATATGGACAAGGATACAAGTATCCACATGATTATGAAGGGAACATTGTAGACCAGGATTATTTACCTGAAGAAATGAAAAGAACTATTTACTATAACCCTACAAAAAACGGTTATGAAGCTAAAATTAGGGAGTGGCTGGATAAACGCAGAAAAAAAGATTGAAAATATTTAAAAAAAGATTGAAATAGATTGAAAGAAATCGAAAGGATTGTGTGCTATTATTCATGAAAAGACGCTTAATTGCATGGTTACTGCTGATAGGATTTATCTTGTTGTTGTTAAATATCATGGTTATTGGATACTATAGAATACCAAGTATTGTGTTATATTTGATAATAATGTTTTATTATATGTTTTTTGTTCATAATAAAAAAAATGATAATATGTAATGTGTTAGCATGCAAAAAAGTGGGTATGATATTGATGTATACAATATTATGATATTGATAATTATATTTATGATGTTTTTATAAATGATATAATTATAGTTAAATATAGTTAAATAAAATTTTATTTAATCTTTGTTTTGCGGATTTGAACAATAGTACAACGGATATATATTATACGGAGGCGTAAAAAGTAATGGAAAAAACTATATATTTTGATCACGCAGCTACTACACCGGTGAGACCTGAAGTACTTGAAGCCATGTTGCCGTTTTTTACAGAAAAGTTTGGGAATCCTTCCACAATATATAGTTATGGTAGGGAAAGCAAAAAGTATATAGAAGATGCCAGGGACAAAGTTGCTAAAGCTTTGGGAGCTCAAAGCAAGGAAATATTCTTCACAGGTTCAGGTACGGAAGCTGATAACTGGGCTATTAAAGGTGTAGCATATGCAAACAGGAAAAAAGGAAACCACATTATTACTACTTCTATAGAGCATCATGCGGTGCTTCATACTTGCAACTTTTTAGAAAAAGAAGGATTCGAGGTTACTTATCTGCCTGTAGATAAGGATGGTTTAGTAGACCCTGAACAGGTTAGAGAAGCAATAAAACCTGAAACCATCCTGATTAGCGTTATGTTTGCCAATAATGAAATTGGCACCATTCAACCTATTAGTGAGATAGGAAAAATCGCAAAAGAAAAAGGAATTATTTTTCATACAGATGCAGTACAAGCAGTAGGAAGTGTTAATGTAAATGTGGAAGAATTAAATGTTGACCTTTTGTCTCTTTCTGCTCATAAATTTTACGGACCTAAAGGTGTAGGAGCTTTATATATAAGAAGAGGAACAAAAATTACTTCTTTTATGCATGGAGGAGCACAGGAAAGAGGGAAGAGGGCAAGTACGGAAAATGTTCCCGGAATAGTTGGACTTGGAAAAGCCATAGAGCTTGCTACCGCCAACATAGAGGGAAATGCAAAGTATGTTAAGAGATTGCGCGACAGAATAATTGATGAAGTACTAAACACTATTCCTTATGTAAGGTTAAATGGTCATAGAGAAAAAAGACTACCGGGTAATATTAATTTTTCCTTTGAATTTATAGAAGGTGAATCATTATTATTATTGCTTGATATGAAGGGAATTGCAGCTTCAAGTGGTTCTGCTTGTACATCAGGTTCTTTGGATCCGTCCCATGTTTTACTGGCAATAGGCTTGCCCCATGAAATAGCCCATGGGTCATTAAGAATAACACTAGGACCTGATAATACTGATGAAGAAGTAGATTACTTTTTAAGCGTTTTACCTGAAATCGTAGGAAGACTTAGAGAAATGTCTCCTTTATACGAAGCTGTAAAAAATAAAAATAAAAGCAAAAAATGAAAACAGAGAAAATAATCATCAGTTTTGTGTTTTTTATAAATTATTTTATTATTTAGAAAGAGGGTAATAATTATATGTACAGCCAAAAAGTAATGGATCATTTTATGAATCCAAGAAATATGGGGGAAATAGAGGATGCAGACGGTGTAGGTCTGGTTGGTAATCCTAAATGCGGAGATATAATGAAAATGTATCTTAAAATAGAGAATGATGTAATCGTAGATGCCAAGTTCAAAACATTCGGGTGCGGTGCGGCTGTTGCAACCAGCAGTATCTCTACTGAAATGATTAAAGGAAAAACCATAGAAGAAGCTCTTAAAATCACTAATGAAGCTGTAGCAGAAGCATTGGACGGACTACCTCCGCAAAAAATGCATTGTTCAAATCTAGCTGAAGAAGCCATAAAAGCAGCAATAGAAGACTATAGAAAGAGAAAAGGAATTACCGGAAATAATCAAAACAGTTTTGAATCTTGCCAAGGTTGCTGCAAAAAATGCGAAGATGTACATGATGATTTTCATGAAGAAGAATAAAAATTGAAGATGAATAAAAATTAATGGAGGACAGGAAAGAAAGTGGCATCAAAAAAAGTAATGGTTGGTATGAGCGGCGGCGTAGACAGTTCAGTTGCAGCCGCCTTACTTTTAGAAAAAGGTTACGATGTAATAGGAGTAACAATGCACATGTGGGAAGATCCCACAACAGAAGATGTAAGAGAAGATGCATGTTGTTCTTTATCAGCAGTGGAAGATGCCAGAAGAGTAGCAAATAAACTAAAAATTCCACACTATGTGTTGAACTTCAAGGATATATTTAAAAAGACCATTGTAGATTACTTTATAGATGAGTATTTAAAGGGAAGGACTCCAAATCCGTGTATTGCTTGTAATAAATTCATTAAGTTCGGAATTTTTATAGAAAAAGCTCTTTCAATGAATATTGACTATGTGGCTACAGGACATTATGCCAGAATAGTATATGACAATGACAAAGAAAGATACTTGCTTAAAAAGGCATTAACCAAGGAAAAAGATCAATCATATGTTTTATACAATATTAAAAAAGAGAATTTGAGCAGGGTGCTTTTTCCTATCGGAGACTATGATAAAAATGAAGTTAGAAATTTAGCCAAAAAGTATGAGCTACCTGTTGCTACAAAACCAGATAGCCAAGAAATCTGTTTCATACAAGACAATGATTATGCCGGTTTTATCAATCGAATAGCAAAAGAAAACATTAAACCTGGATATTTTGTTGATACGAAAGGAAATATTTTAGGTGAACACAAAGGTATAATCAATTACACTATAGGGCAGAGAAAAGGGCTTGGCATCAGTTTCGGCAAACCTATGTATGTAGTTCGAATTGACAGCAAAAATAACCAGGTCGTTCTTGGAGATGCTGAAGATTTGTTTTCAACAGAATTGATAGCAGAGGATGTAAATTTTTTATCAATAGATTCTCTTGAAGAACCTTTAAAAGTAAATGCAAAAATAAGGTATTCTGCAAAAGAGTCTCCGGCCACTATATATCCCTTGGAAGAAGGCAAAGTCAAGGTAATTTTTGAGCAACCGCAAAGAGCGATAACTCCCGGACAATCAGTAGTATTTTATGATGGAGATATTGTAGTAGGTGGAGGTATAATTTCTTAGAATATGATTTTTGGGGTGTATTTAATAACTTAAATACACCCCATTTATTATAATTATTCAAATATCTATTTAACATAATTATTTAAAATTATTTAAAAAAATTTTCTTCTACCATCTTTTTGATTTCTTCCTCATTATATAAATAATAGTATGGTGAGTAATCCATTGAACTACCCGGTAATGTAAAGAATTTAACTTTTTCAAGGCTAAAATTATTAACAGTTTTCACTAATTTAAAAACTTGGCTTAAAGTTACGTTTGTTTCTAGGTTATCAAAAACCGTATCTATTATTTCATTTAATTTAGGCAAGTATATAATGTTCATCTTTTGCTTTATTAATTCTTTAATAAAGTTCTGTTGTGCTTCTATTCTTTTTAGATCGGAACCATCATAATACTTAAGCATTTCTTCGGTATAACCGTTATTTGGATGTCTAAATCTTAAATATTCTTCAGCCATTTTACCATCCATTAAATGTTTACCCTTTTTTATATGAATATGAAGATCCTGAAGAGGATCATCATAGTCAAGGTCTACAGGAACCTCGATCCATACTCCGCCTAAAAGATCGATTATTTCCCTAAAAGTTTCAATGTTCAAGTAAACATAATGTTTAATTTCAATACCCATTATATTGCTTAGATGATTCATCAATAAATTGCTTCCGCCTCTTTTGGCATAAAGTGAGTTAATCTTAACAGCACTTCCTGTATCTAAAACAATTTTTGTGTCCCTGGGTATTGACATAACATTTGCCTCACTGGTAGCCGGATTGTAATTAACTAAGATCATTGTATCAGTATTTGCTTCTGATTTATCGCCAATAAGAACCAACACATTAAAAGGTTCATTATCAGGTACAAACGGTTTCAAAATATTTTCATTTTCACTTTCGTCGTCATCTAAAGAAGATGACGCTTCATCAGCAGAGTAAGTTTTTAGGTAGTTAAGCATTACGACCCCCGTGGCGAATAAAAACACAAGCAATATGGAAGTCAACGCAAAATAAAACTTTCTAAAACTCATATGACCTTGTAACTCCTCACTACATTTTTTATGCTTTTATCTATTTTTTATCTATTTTTGTTCTATGTTTCTTTATTTTTTATCACTTTCTTTAAATATTTCTTTTAAATTAAAGCCTTTTTTATTATAATTCGATTTTTCTATAAAGTAAATAGGGTTTATTTTAAGTTTTTTATTCTTTTTTTAGACTCAAGTATTTAATTTTTTGTTCCTCATTTTGTTATAATTTGTTACTTTGTTCCTTTATCATCTATCATCGTGTATCATCGTGGTGTATCATCGTGGTTTTTATCCTCATCCATGCTGATATTTGCAAGGGGATTTTTCTCAACGGCATTCTTAAGTTGTTCATTATCAACATGAGTATAAATTTCAGTTGTAGCTACGCTTTCATGACCCAGAATTTGTTGAAGAGCACGGATATCAACTTTACCGTACTTATACATAAGGGTAGCAGCTGTATGCCTTAATTTGTGAGTTGAATACCTTTCAGGGTCAAGACCGGCTTCTGTAATATATTTTTTTACAATGTGTTGGACGGTTTTATTGCTGATCCTTTGTTTTCTTTCGCTTAAGAAAAGGGCATTTTTATCTTTTACTCCATCCTTAGGCCTGACCTGCAAATATCTTTCAATTGCTTTTATGCAAGCATTATTTAAGTAAATGGTTCTTTCTTTATTACCTTTTCCAATAACAGTTAAGGTGTTATTTTTAATATTGTTAATATTTATGTTTACAAGCTCTGATAATCTAAGCCCGCAATTTAAAAAAAGTGTTAAAATTGCATAATCCCTTTCACGATGTTTGCCGTTAACAGCTTCAAGAAGTCTTTTGCTTTCCTCAAAGTTAAGATATTTAGGCAACCTTTTTAGGATTTTCGGAGATTCAAGCTCTGAAGCAGGATTAGTTTCCAAAAGCCTTGCCTTAACGTAAAGATAGTTAAAAAAAGACTTTATACTGGCAACTTTTCTGGCACGTGAGCGCGATTTGTTATTGCGTTCACGAGACAAAAAAGACATATATTCATATAAGTCACTAAGAGTTACGGTTCTAATAAGATCTATGTCTACATCGTCAATTTTTATTTTTTCAAATTCAATATTAGCATCTACTAAATTTTTATGTAACTTCAAGAAACGTAAAAAAGTTCTCAAATCAAAATAGTATTCTTTAACTGTATTTTTAGATTTACCTTTAACGGTTTCTATATAATTAAAAAATTCACGCAGAATCGGTGGAGCATCATCCATGTACATACTCGAGTCCTCCTATAATTGTGCCTTGTTTATATATTTATTATAGTAAACTATTTTAAATATTGAAAGTTATAATTAAAGCGGGAACTTTTAAAATTACGTCTCTTTGCAAATATTTTTAATAGGAATAACTATTTAAAGAATAAACATGAAAGTAAAAAAGGGCATGGAATTTTGTTAATTTTTTTAACAATTATGGATTAACACGGTTTTTTGTAATATTTTCAATATATAACAATTATAACAATAAGGCAACTCTATAATAATTAATAATAAATCATAAATCAGGTTACAATAATATTAAATTATTTAAATTATACACATC
>DUMC01000094.1 GCA_012840075.1 Clostridiaceae bacterium
ATATGCTGTTTAATACTCTTGTAAACGGTGCACCGTTGGAAATTACCCCTGAGCAAGTACGACAGCAAATTGCTGTAATTGAAGAATGCCACAGGCAAAATCCGTTATCGAGGATGTATTAAGATTAAATATATATTAAAATTATATATTAAATATTAAATGTATGTAAATATTATAAATGCAATATATAGTACAAATACATTAGTGCATAGACATACAAATACATTAGTGCATAGACACGTAGACATAAATGATGAAAATAAACGAAATATAAATAATGAAATATAAATAATATAAATATAGAGAATATTGTAAGGGAAGCTTTTAACTAGAGCTTCTCTTTTTTATTGCGTAAGTTTAAATAATTTAGTAAGCATAGAAGAGCAAATTAGAATATTAATTATCAGATACATATTTATTATTGCCTTATTTTAATTTGATGCATATAATAATAGTTGTTTGATACCTATAATTTAAGTGTTTCGATTACCAAAGTTATGGTAATAATTATAGAAATATAAATTATATTAGTTTTATTTACTTATATTGCTTATATTGCTAAAACAATGATAATATTAATATGAGATGTGAAAATGTAAAGAATAAAACGTTAGAGAATGTACATTAGCAAGGGAGAAAGAGTATGGAGCTTTTTAATAATAATAATAGTTGGTTTAAAGGGAATTTGCATACTCATACTAAATTGTCGGATGGAGTTGCAGAACCCCATGAAAGCATGAAATATTATAAAGATAAAGGATATAATTTCTTGGCGATAACAGATCACAGAAAGCTGTATAAAGGATACGAAGAACCTGATTTTTTGTTGTTAAGCGGGATAGAATTTGATGTAAATGATTACCACAAAGAAAGGAAAGCATGGCACATTGTAGGCATAGGTTTGGATAACTCGACTTCAGTGGAAGAAATATTACAACCTGATGAGGGAATAAAAACACCTCAATATTATGTAGACAGCATAAAGAAAAACAATGGAATTGCCATCCTGGCTCATCCTGCCTGGTCCTTGCTTACTCATTATGATGTAATGAACCTGAAAGGTAATGTAGGATTTGAAGTCTGGAATACAGTGTCTGATACAAAAACAAACAGAGGAGATTCAACGATTTACGTTGACTTAATTGCAAAAGAAAAAAAATATCCCTTAATTTTTGCCGCTGATGATACTCATTTTTATGATACCGATTTATTCGGCGGATATATCATGGTGAATAGTGAAAGCCTTAGTAAGGATGACATTTTAAAGAATATTCTGAAAGGCAATTTCTATTGTTCACAAGGACCTGAAATCAAGCAGATAATAATAGAAGACAACGAGGTTTTTGTGTGGACGTCACCTGTAGAATCCATAATGTTTATGACGGATACTTTTTATTGCCATGACAGGGTTGCCCATGGGAACGGTAAATTAATAGAAGAAGCAAGGTATAAAATCAGGGAAACTGATACTTATGTTAGAATAGAATGTAAGGATAAAAATAACAAGAGGGCATGGAGCCAGATTATTTCTCTTATTTATTAACGTGATTAAATCAAACTACTGTATTGATTGTATTTTCCATTGGCCGATTTTAGGTCAATGGATAAAATGTTTAACTAAGGAATTAAATAGTTAACAGTTAAAAAATAACTAGGAGGTAATAAATAAATGGTTATCAAAAATACATATGATTTAAGAAAAGTTGTTGAAAGAACGGTTGATGAAGTAAAAATCACGGATGTGCACACCCATCTTTTTTCTCCGGATTTTGGAGATTTATTGTTATGGGGGGTGGATGAACTTATTAATTATCATTACTTGCAAGCTGAGACCTTAAGAATATCAGATGTCCCATATGAAAAATTCTGGTCAATGTCAAAAAGGGAACAAGCTGATTTAATTTGGGATACGCTTTTTATTAAGAATTCACCATACAGTGAAGCATGCAGGGGTGTACTTACAGTCTTGGATAAGCTCGGGCTTGACGTTGCAAGCAGGAATTTAAATGAGTACAGGGAATACTTTAGTAGACTATCCATACAAGAATACGTGGACATTGTATTTGACATTTCAGGTGTAAAAGAAGTTGTCATGACTAATGACCCATTTGTAGACGAAGAAAGAGAAGTGTGGTTAAACAGTTATAAAGGTGACAGCAGGTTCAAAGCAGCTTTAAGAATAGACCCGTTGTTAAACACATGGGATGAAACTTATTTGAAACTTAACAAATGGGGGTACAATGTGCAAAAGGAACTTACCGAAGAAACCTTGAAAGAGATAAGACGATTCCTAGTAGAATGGATAGACAGAATGCAAGCTGTATACATGGCTGCATCACTACCGCCGGATTTTAAAGTTCCTGAGAACTCAGCTCGTTCAATAATCGTTGAAAAGTGTATCATTCCTGTTTCCAGGGAGAAAAATGTACCGTTTGCTATGATGATCGGTGTCAAGAAGCTTACAAATCCCGGCCTTAGGGTAGGCGGAGACAGTGTAGGAAAAGGAGATATAAATACTGTTGAATACCTTTGCAGACAGTATCCGAATAATAAATTTATGGTTACTATGCTTGCAAGAGAAAATCAACACGAACTTTGCGTAGCCGCCAGAAAGTTTAGAAACCTTATGATATTCGGTTGCTGGTGGTTCCTCAATAACCCAAGTCTTATTGAAGAAATTACTAGAATGCGTTTTGAATTACTAGGTACAAGTGTAATTCCACAGCACTCCGATGCCAGAATTTTGGATCAGCTTATATACAAGTGGGCACATTCAAGAAAAATCATTGCTAATGTTTTAGTTGAAAAATATAGCGACATACTTGCAACGGGATGGCAGATTAAAGAAGAGGAAATCCTTCGAGATGTAGAAAATCTTTTTGGCGGAAACTTCTGGAATTTTGTTAAGTGATAGCAATTAAACAGCATAAAACGGAATTAGTGAATAAAGAAGGTCAGGCTTGAATTTTCCACTTGTTAATTGAGTAAATACAAATTAATAATTCAAGCTTGGCCTTTTTAATCCAACATTAACAAATTCAAGTCTTATTCCGTCTAGCTTAACTTTAGTTATTTTCTCTAAAAGCCTTTGGTGTTTGTTCAAATCTTTCCTTAAAAAGGCTAATGAATCGGCTAACACTATTAAAGCCAACCATTACTGAAATCTCCGTTATGTTATAATCAGTGTATTTTAGAAGTTTCTTGGCTTCTGCAAGCCTTTTTCTAATTATGAATTCTGTTATGCTCATACCGGTGACTTCCTTAAAAATATGGCACAGATAATATTTATTGATGAAGAAAATCTTCGATAATTCATCAAGGGTTATTTGTTTGTTATAGTTCATATTGATATAGTTGACAATGTCAGATACTCTTTTTTCTTGAGAAGTCAAAACAGAGTCGTCCTCAATGAGCTGATTATTCTTATCCATTTTTAGAATTTCAAGCAATAATTCCAAGGTTGCAAGCTTAGCTTGAAGATGGCCTATAGCCGGATTAGCTTTATCATAGTAATACGGGATAATCTCATTCATTGCTCTATTATAAAAATATCTACTAAATTCATCGTTGAAAGAGATTTTTTTCTTCTTGAAGAGATCAATTAATTGCTGTTTGACAGTGTTATTATCGGTATAGCCAAGCATATTGAAAACTGTTTCGTTTAGATAAAAAAGGATTCTTTCTTTATTTCCTTTTTCATTGTATGATGTTCTGTGATAAGTAAATTTGTCAATAAGAACTAAATCATATTTCTTAACATAGAAAGACTTGTTATCAATGAAGTATTTCATACCGTCTCCAATATAAAAATATAATTCGTAGAAATCATGATAATGTTCCGTTTTCATTCCTTTGCCTGACAGAATCCTTACATGCTCGACGAAGAAATCTGTTTTGCAGGTTTCAAAATTGCCGGATTTTATTGGTGAAAATATAGCTTCCATTTGACCCTCCCTAAAAAGCAATATATGTATATAAATATAATTATACATAACAAAATTTATAAAGCAATTAAAGATTTATTATGATATACTAATAATGTTAATTTGTGTTGAGAAATATTAAAATAAATATTGAAATAGTGTAATATATTTAAGTTTGATGTGCCTTTTTATGGCGATAGTTATATTTAAAAGTATTAAAAAATTGCTGTATATTGGTGAATTTAGAGTTTAATAAGATTTGTGTAAACTTGTAAATTAAATATTAATATAGGAGATGATACATATGAAAAAATACGTTCTTGTCGGTGCAAGTGGAAGATGCTACAGCATGTTTGCTAAACCACTTGTAAATGATTTTAAGGATGTTGCAAAAGTAGTTGGTATTTTTGATATTAACAGAACCAGGGCAGAATATATTAGAGATCATACAGATCCGTCAATCCCTGTTTACACGGATTATGATCAAATGATGAAAGAAACAAAACCGGATGCGGCAATAATCACAACCGTTGATAGATTCCATCATGAATATATTATTAAAACCCTAGAGTATGGTTGTGATGCAATAACAGAGAAACCAATGACTATCGATGAAGAAAAATGTAATGCAATACTTGAAGCTGAAAAAAGAACTGGAAAGAAGGTCATTGTTACATTTAATTACCGCTTTGCACCTTATGTTACAAGAGTAAAAGAGTTAATTAAAGAAGGTGCTATTGGCAAAATTCTTAGCGTAGATTTTGAATATTTGCTCGATACAAGACATGGAGCAGATTATTTCAGAAGATGGCACAGAAAACTTGAAAATTGCGGCGGACTTCTCGTACACAAGTCAACACATCATTTCGACCTTGTGAATTGGTGGATAGAGGAAGAACCTGAAGAAATATATGCAAACGGAACCTTGAGATTTTACGGCCCAACAAGGGAAAATAGGGGAGAAAGATGCAGCACTTGCCAATATGCTTCTACTTGTGAATTTGCTGTGAAATACCATGAAGATCCCTTTATGAAAGCTTTCTATTTTGATGCTGAAAAAGAAGATGGCTATTTCCGTGACAGATGTGTTTTTGCGGATGAAATCAACATATATGATTCCATGTCCGTAACAGTGAAATACAGCAAGGGAGCTCTTCTGACATATTCATTAATAGCTTACAGTCCTTATGAAGGATGGAAGATCAGCTTTAATGGTACAAACGGCAGACTGGAAGCAGCAGAATACCATAGTGGACATAGAGTAAACGAACCAAATTATCAGATACAATTGTTTAACAGAAAAGGTGAAGTTGTAACCTATGATGTTCCGAAGGTCAAAGGCGGACATGGCGGTGGAGACGAAAGATTGCGCAATATGATTTTCCGCGGTGGCATACCTGATCCGTTAAATCACATGGCAGGATCATGGGATGGAGCAAAATCAATAATGATAGGTGTATGTGCAAATAAGAGTATAAAGGAAAAGAAAATGTTCAGAATAAGGGATTTAATAAGAGAAGATTTAATAAAGAAATAGGACTGATAAAAAATAACAGAGATTGATAAAAAAAAATAACAAACTGACAGGATGAGCTGTAGAAAAATAAGAACTTCAGATAAAGAATAAATTGCCAATAAAGAATAAATTACCGATAGAATAAATTTGTAAAATAAACAGGCGGTTGTTTTAAAAGTATATTATTAAGCATTTATAGAATTGAACAACCGCCTGTTTGTATATAATAATTGAAAGTTCAAGAAAATCAAGGCTTATTACCTTATAATACTTCTTTCTTCTATATCGACGATGTTTAGAAAATGAGAAAGCAATATAAGTTAATATTGAATAACACAGCAATTTAAAATAAGACTTATAATTTAGAATACATTAATCTACAATTAGAGGTATTTTAATAGGAATTCTTATGGATGATAAAATTGATAACATGCAAAATCTCATAAAGGAGTCAAGGTAATGAATGCAAAAAGCTTTATTCAAAAAAGCAAAGTTGATGATTTAAAAGAGCAAGCAGTTGAAAGGCTTAATAAAAGCATCGAAAGAATTAAAGATTGGGTTTGGAAGGTACGTGCAGAAGATCAAAGTGCAGGGAAATTCCGGTGGTCTGTTGAAACTACAAGAAGTGCGAATATTGCAGCAACAGCATACATACTAGGTGGATTAAAGAGTGTGGGACTTTTTGATAGCATAATTACGGAGGAAGATAAAAAGGAAGGGGTGGCATGGGTTAATTCTTTGTGCATAGGTAATGAACAATACAGAGATCCGGCTCTCTTTGACCGCAGAACTCCCGGTTGGCCTGATAATGAACCTTGGCCTACACCGGCAATGCAAGTCAGTGTAAACCAGTATTCACAAAATATCTTAAAGACTTATCTTGGAAAAGCAATACCACCTTCTCCACCACCGAAAGGATGGCCTCAATCAGATGAGCCTGAGAAAGCAGTTGAGTGGATAAAGACGAGACCTTGGAATACGGATACATGGGGTGCAGGAAGTCACGGAATGAGAATGGCTACTTGGCTTCTGCAATGGTATAAAGAAGGAAAGATTCCAATAGAACCGCTAATACAAGCGCTTAAATTCTTTTATGAGATTCAAGATCCTGAAACCGGACTTTGGGGGAATGATAAAGTTTCTAAATATGTTAGGATAAACGGTACTTTCAAGCTATTCCCGTTGATACGAGAACAACTGGACCTACCTCTCCCCTATGCAGAGAAAATTATTGATAATGTGATGGATGAATTTTATCGTCCGGATTATGATGAGAAAATGCGTGCTTGTGATGAGTGGGATAATTGGTATGTATTAGCTTTAGCCAGTGAGCAAGCTGATGGTTACCGTGAGGAGGAAATCCTTAAACTGGCTGCTTATAGAATTATTCGTGTAATTGATTTATGGATGAAGCCTGATGGAGGGTTCAGTGATTCTCAATATGAATGCGAGACAAACTGGGTCGGATTTGATATGGCTCCTCCACTGCCACAGGGTGATGCTAAGAGTCTTGCAATTTTATCATCAGGATTAAATGTATGTGTTGATTTATTGAATCTTCATAATCATACGATGTGGACGGGAAAATGGCGAATGAGAGAAAAAGAACCGCAAGAATTAAGGAATAAAATAAAAAGTCTGGTTTTTAACGGCAATTGATTGTTAAATCAAAGCATTTTCAGTATATTTATATAATCGTACTTTAAGAACGGGGTGATATTAATTTATGACAAAAAGAGAACGGTATTTAAGAGCATTAAATAATGAGAAAGTAGATGAGCTTGTATGGGCTCCCAACTTTGATTATTGGCTTCAGGTAAACAAAGCCGAAGGGACATTGCCTGAAAAGTATAGAGGTATGTCACGTAACGATATCGTAAGGGCTATAGATGGGTATATATGGAACAGGGTGCAAGGTTTTAATGTAATACGAGACAAGAGTGTAAAAGAATCATGGAGAGCAGAAGGTGATAATTCCATTCATGAATTTGAAACGCCTATAGGTACAATTAGGGAGGTATACTGTAAAACAGAAGGGGAGTATAGAGCAAAAGCACTGAAAGAGCATTTTATAAAAGACCTGGACACTCTTAGAATAATGAAATATGTGGTTGAGGCAACTCACTATGAGCCCGATTATCAACCTGTTTATAAAGCTTTAAAGGAAACCGGGGATGACGGTATAGTTTTACACCAGGTTTTTTGTGTCCCATTCATTCAATTTGCCAAAACGGATGCAGGCTATGTAAATGGCTTTTATTTATGGATGGATTATAAGGATGAAGTTGATTCCCTTATTAACCTTTATTTTCAAAAATTCTTAGAAGGTTATAAAATTCTTGCCGATGGTCCTGCCGATGTTATAGCTACGGGAGACAATATGGATGGCGTCATGATTAACCCTGAAATATTTAAGGAATATGCCATACCTTTTTATCAGGAAGTCAAAAAAATTACGGCATCTAAAGGGAAAATATTTGAAGGACATTGGTGTGGGAGAACTCAAAATCTACTTGACTTGGTACCTGGATGTGGCCTTGATGTGGTTGAGGCAATAGTTACAAAACCGATGGCAGATATTGAACTCAAAGATGCTTTGGATAAATTACAAGGCAAAGTAGTTTTGCAAGGAGGCATTCCTTCTGTTTTAGTTTGCGAAGAAGGGGCAACAGAAGAGGAGTTTAAAAAATATATTGATGATATTATATTACCATTGAAGGGAAGAAAAGGATTCATTCTCGGAATGTCTGACAATGTACCTCCGAATGCTGATTTTTCAAGGGTAGAAGCTGTAGCAAAGCTAATTTCTTGATAAAGATTTAAATACATTTCATAGGGACTACCCCATCTTCCTGTAGTGAAGCGGGGTAGTCCCTGTTATTTTTGAAAATACCCTGTAAAAATGCTGTATGTTATTAAATCCGCAATCGTAACCGATTTCAATTATATCCTTGTTTGTATACCTGAGCATTCTTTGAGCTTCAATAATTCTTCTGTGCTGGACGTATTCAATAATTGTAAAACCTGTTAATTGTTTAAAAATGTGGCTAAGGTAATATTTGCTAAAATGAAATCTTTTTTCCAAAGATTCCAAATCAATAGCGCCTTGCCCCCCCGTTATTGGAGAATTTCTGCGTAGAACTCTCTCTACTGTAAGAATTCTATTGTTTTATACTTAACTCAACCCTTTAAAAAATTTAGCTGCCTTCCTCATGTTGTCAAGGGCAA
>DUMC01000095.1 GCA_012840075.1 Clostridiaceae bacterium
CATTTTTTATCGGCTAATTATCTTACTATCGAGCAATTCAGGTTCTATTTCTAATTACCATAAAACTTCATATCCGAATTTACTTGCAATTTTGTTAGTAATTAGTGTAAGTATTAATCCGACTACCGTCTGGAACAGACTTATTGCTGTTGCAACACTAAAGCTTCCTCCCTGCAAACCGTACTGGTAAATCCAGGTTTCAAAAACCTCGACACTCTCAAGCAAAATCGGGTTTAGTCTGGTAAATGTAAATATTTGTGTCAAATCCTCTCCAAGAATGCTTGCAGTAGATAAAACCAATTGAATAGCCATTATAGGGAATATGGTTGGCAATGTTATATACCAAATTTGTTTAAAGCGATTAGCACCGTCAATAATCGCCGACTCATACATTTCAGTATTTATTCCGCTTATAGCAGCTAAATATATTATAGAACCCCATCCCATACCTTTCCATATACCGGATAAAACCAGCCATAACCTCATATTTTGGGGCTTTGTAGTAAAATCAACATATTTCCATCCCAACATATCAAATAAATGTTTAACTACTCCGCTAAAATCATTGAATAGTATATAAAATATACCGTATATAATAACCCAATTAAGAAAATGGGGCAAATACAATAAAGTCTGTGATGTTCTTCTTATAAATTTGTTTTTCATTTCATTTAATAGTAATGCAATAATAATTGGTGCAGGAAAACCCAGTATTATCCTCATTACGCTCAATATAACAGTATTTTTTAATAACTTTGGAAAAAATGCAGAACGAAAAATAACCTCAAAGTTTTTCCACCCAACCCACGGACTGTTGTATCCGTCAAATACATTGTAATCTAAGAATGCAATTTTTAATCCGTATAAGGTGGCATATCTGAATATAATAAACTGTAATATAATCGGTATAAATAAAACATATATAAATTTATTTAAGTATATTCTTTGTAACATCTCGGACTTTTTGTAATTATTTAATTTTTTTGTTCCATTTTGATTGGTACTTCGATCTTCAACTTTTATTTTCATGATTTCTCTTCCACCTTGAATATGAGAAATTACTATTAATTGATGTGATAAAAATTTTACTAAATTCTACTATGCAAGTATAATTATATCATTGCTCTAAGAGTTCTTAAATGTACTTATTTTAATATTTATCGTGTTTTCAAATAAAATGTTACATCATATTTCTTCAGCTCATTTACCTATAACAAACCAAGCAACATCCCGTGGTTTTATACTTATAACGCAGTACCTTTCATCTATTTTTAATTCATTATTTGTCCAAATATCCAAAACTCCGTTAAATAATTTTAATTCAGGATACTTTTTCAAAGACAACACTATATCTCTTTGTTCATCATCCCAATTAACAATTGCCAAGGCAGGTTTTTTGCCGCTCCTGTACCATATTTCAGGATGCAGCTTTTCCATCATGTCCAAAGGTCTGGCTGCTTCATCAGTTGCATTTGATATAGCCTTATTGATAATTTCCAATCCTTTTTCATTCAGCTTTCCGAGATGATCCGCCAACGTAAGAGCCCCTCCGCTCATTGATACTAATGTAGCCCAAATTCTTGGCTCATTTTCATTTTCCCACTGCGGTCCGGAGCGCGAACCGAAACTGTCAATCAGCTCCTTACCATGATAGGGGTTATGATGTACATCGTCGGCAGTTGCCTTTCCTCTTACCATTAAGAAATCAGGATCATTTATCCAAAAGCGGTTGTTCATCCAATATCTGCATGCGAGGAATTGCGCCTGTAATTTAGCAGTGGAATGATAAGTGCTGGCATCTCCGCCTATACGACAGGCATCAACAATTCCAATTACCGCTTCCGGCTGACAACCGCAGGCCAGCAGATAAGAATCATCACCAATAGCATCTCTTATAATCTCCATGCCCCTCCTGACAATCTCAATTCTTCCCATATGATTTTTATAGAACTTTGCGTTCTTTTCCGCTGAAACCAAGTAATGCACAAAGTCGATTTTAAAATATTTAAAACCTACGTTGCGTAAGGATCTAAACCAATTGAACAAGTACCGCTCTCCTAAAGGATGCGTAGGATCAAGCAAGTACAATCCTGATGTTCTTATAGGTCTATCGCCGGTGCTATTACCATCCCTCACACATGCTTCATTGTTTCTCAAATACAATTTCGTATCCCAACTTACATAAAACGGCGCAACCCATATACCGGGTATAAAGCCTCTGCTTGCTATATCTTTAGCCGCTTTTTCAATTCCGCTTGAAAACCGGCCGTTTGCCCTCCAGTCTCCAAAATCCGTATACCACCCCATATCAATTACTACATATTTAACCTTATCGGCAAGCTCTTGGTTTCGCATGGATATTACATCAAGGTTTTCCTGCAAATCCTCTTCCTCAAAGCATGAAAAGTAATAGTCCCACGAATTCCATCCCAATTCCCTTTTAAAATTAAATCTTCCGGGAGTAAGGGACGCACACATATCACCGAATTTCTCTACAAGCTCATTAGGATTTCTTCCCTCAAAAACCGTAAGCTCGTCAGTTTCAAATGTATTCTCCGTTAATATATGTTGAACATAACATCCACATTCAAAATAACCATCTTGGGTACGCAGAAAAGTACGGTGCTTTATAGGCGTCCTAAAACCAAATAGCCAATATCTGCTTGATTCAGGACTTCCGATTATAGTCCACCATTGGCTTCGAGGGTAAGGCTCAGCCTCTGAACTTCTGTCACCTGCATCCGTCAAATGTACAAGACCTGCCGTTCCGTTGTTAATATTTTCAGAATTAACCATCATCGTAAGATGCCTGCTCCCAACTTCATTCTGCATTCGGGCTAAAGGCACTCTGAAAAGTATAACTTCTTCCAAACCGCATCCTGCAGGAATGTCGGTAAGCACAATTTTTAATCTGTCTAATTTTTCATCTTCTATTGTTCCATCTTCCATAGTTTCATCTTTTGCTTGATAAATTAATAACTTTGCATTTATTCCGGCAAGATGCACGGACATTTCATAATTTCTATTTTTTGAAAAAAGACACGAAAAATTATATGAGATAATGGGGTTAGCCCCTGTCTTTATGCCAAATTCGAACGATTCGAACATTTTTATTACCTCCTCGATTTTTTCCCTATCTGCATATCTGCATATTGATTTCCCTTACTTATGTATTGATTTTTGTATTGATTTTCGTACTGATTTTTACCTATTTCTAAGCTTTATTCTTATGTGTGCAATTTCTTCCACCGCGGAAATGAAACCCATGGTATTTCAAACCGTTCTCTCCTTATAGGTGCATATATTCGCTCACCTCTAAAAGGCTCATCCTGGGTATAAATATTGATATAATTTTTGTTGCCATATATAATCTCGTCCCTTTCGTCTCCAATAATATCCTTCGCCCATGCTATAGGCCATGCATTAAAACTGTCTGACCGGCTTAATTTGTTATCAAAGCCGAAAATTTTTCTACCATAAGCATCATATAAGCCAAAAGCATCACTCGGTGTTAAAAGCAACAATAACTCTTCCCCATCGCCGCTCCAGTTAACCGGAGGGCCTCCCTGGGTATAGAAATCAGGTTGAAATCGATAAAGCACGTCTCCCTTTCCGTCAAATAGAACCATAATGCCGAAATTTCCCCACCTGGTACCAACCCACATTTGCAGTCCTTCAATATCTTTTCTGAATTTCCCTACCGTAATGCCTTGGGCATGTCCGATTATGTGCTGCCTTCTAATCTTTCCTGTTCTGCCATCCAATAGAATAAAACCTTCTGAGCCGCATACCATGGCTACCTCAGGTCCATTGGATTCATCACCGTCAAATTCTCCTATTGCTTCAGAATCCACATGCCGGGCATATGCAAAACGATAAGTATTCTCACAATCTTCCATTCTCCATATTTCTTTCCCGTCATGATCTATCATCGTATATCCTGCCAAAACTTCCTCTTTTCCATCACCGTCGATATCCCAGAAATTAAAATGATGGCCGTGTAAAGGTTGGCGCTGTTGGTATGTCCAAATCAAATTCAGCTCATTATCAAGAGCCCATACGGTACTTCCTCCTCCCGAATCCGAATCCTTAACGACTATATCCGACGGAATTGGAGTTCCCCGTAAATTTGCAATATAAATATTCATATCGGGAGCAGCTAAACTATTGTGTGCACCGAATAACGGTCCATTATTGAATAGCATTCTTTCGGTTTTTGTTCTTCCGGTACTGCCATCTATTATTCCTATCTTCCCTTCATAAAGGCAGATTATCTCGTCAATACCATCCCCATCAATATCTATTGTCTTAGGATTTGGCATTACAGCACCATAACTTTTCCACAAATAGTTCTTGTTAAATTCTCTTTCCCAAAGCACTTCCCCTTCCAAGGATAAAGCCGCCATCATTTCAAGACAATACCCTCTTATCCTGACCAGCAGAAAATCTTTTTCTCCCTTTCCCCGGAAATTTCCAAATCTAAAATATGTAGGCTGATATTTAGATACATCAATTTGTTTGTATAACACAGGTTTTGGATACTTTTCCTGAAGAGATTTAATTAATTCTTTATATTTCTCCTGTTTTAGCAAAATACTTGCATATTCTTTTTGCGAGCAAGAAATTTTTACATTGTACTCCCATAAGAAGCATATCTTTTCCTTGCTCATCGGAAACTAAAATCGCACCACAAGAAGGTTCGTCAAGATAAATTCCCTCAGGCATGCTCCAGAGAAGTTCTCCTTTATTGTTAAAGCAATCATATCCTGCTATTATTTCCTTTTCTCCATCCTGGTTAATATCATAAAAGGTAATCTTGCGTCCTGTTCCTGGCATATTTACACTGGCTTTCCATAATAATTCAAGGTCTGTATTGTAAGCCCACATGCTGTATCCGTTTTCATCCGTTCCGTCTCTTAAAATAACCATGTCATTTTTATTCAAATCATCTTTGTAGTAATATAATCCGCCCGGTAACACCTGCGCGTTTCTTTTTCCAATAAACGGCCCGCTTCGTGGCAATTCCGCCTGCAAAATAATATTATTTGTTCCCAATTCAGCTTTTATAATTTTGTTTCCCTGTATGCCAATATAAAATTCATCTGCTGTTATATGTAAGTTGCTTTCACGGGTGCTTTTTGCATTGCAGTCAGAATCAAAATTGTATTTATATTCGGAATAAAAATTGTACTTATATCCTTTTATAGTATCCTGAAAGAAGCCGTGAGATTTTATAATACTGCTTTTTTTCCTGATATAGATGTCATATGAATCACCGGGCATAAATACTTTAAAATTCCTAAAATCACAAAGCGAGTTGGAAAAAATCCCAACCTTGCCTCCATGAAAATTCCGCTCAATGACTTCACATATTTTCTTATTATTCATATAACATTGAATTCTACCGTCTTTAATACATACGCTAAGTTTATGAAATAATTTATGTGAAAACGGTTCTTTTTTCTCATAAACGACGTAAAACGCGTTGCCTTTTTTTCTATAAAGCACAATCCTGTCATAGCCTTCAAGGCAAAAAAGGTAATAATCTCTTCTGTGGTAATATCCAAATACCAAACCATTTCTTGAAACACACGTATCTTTCGTTTCAGCATCGATATCTCCATAAGGTGTTAATTGTCTTACATCAAGTGTTAAATCATAATCCCGCCATAAAAGTTCTCCGGTTATTATAAATGCTTCCATGGGCGCCTCGTTTTCGAGCACCCTGTCCCCATCCAAGTCAGTGTACATTTTCCAGGATTGACCCAGATCGCTCGTAGAAAAGAAAAAATAACCCCTGAAGAATTGTTTATATTCATGCTCATTGGCATATATTCTTCCTTCGGGAACTAGCAGGTTCATATTTCTTAAGATAATAGGGTTATCATTCGCTTCAACAGTTTTGTATAATATATTTGGTTTATTTAATCCTTTTAGCTGGCTTAATTCATTTAGTTGGTTTAATTCTTTTTGTTGGTCTAATTCTTTTATCTCATTTATTTCTTCCGCTCTATATTCATTTATTTTTCCGTCTCTATATTGTCGATTTTCGTCCATATATGTAAACCTCGCTTATTGAAGCTTTCTTATAAAAAAACCTCTTATGCGTGCTTTTATGCTGTTAATTGTCCTTTAGCACCAAACTAATATCATATATTAAAATCTGTGCCTTTATTAATATAAGTTAATATTTCCCTGAACTCGGAAGGGCTTTTGCCTATGATAGATTTAAATATTTTGCTAAAATAATACTGGTCATTATAACATCATTGCATTTAAATGTTTTATTGCTATTTCTCTTGCAAGTCCATAGCGTTTTCTTTGCCTTAACCCTTTTACTATCATGTAATTTGTAGGTGCCCATACAGATCCTAACCAGTATCCTCCAAGAGGGTTATAATTGGGGTCATCTTTTGATATCGTCGGTACAGGATGTGGAGTCATAAACTCATCCGGGTTAACAAGATGTTCAATCAATTTATTCACTTGGTAATTATCGGCAACACCGCTTATTATGGGCCAAAATCCTGCAACTGTCTTGTGGTTAACATAATTATTCTTAAGATGTTTATTATGGCGTGTAAATAAATCATAGTAAAATCCTGTTTTTTCATTCCAATGATGTTTATTAATCAAAGTGTATAAATCCTTGTATTCTTCAATAAATTGCCGTTCAATTTCATAATTTTGAATATTTGCGGCAATCTTTGATATACAATATGCGCTTAATGCTTGTTGACATATCAGATCAATATAACTGACATCGGAACCATCCAGGTGAGTGGAAAAATATACCCCTCTTGGAGAATTATCCATACCGGAAGAACCGCTATCCTCAAACCAATAAAGGCCGTTATTTCTGCGACGGTTAGCTTTAATCCAATTATAATATTTAACTAGGCTTGGTAAGACCCGTTCAAATCGCGAATTATCCCCGGATATTAAGAAATGCTGCCATTCAGCCCATGCTAAAAGGGGTGGATTTATTCGGCTCTCATAACATGGTTCCCCAGTTTCTATATAATATGCCATACAAAGATATCCATCTTCTCTCTGCACGCTATAAAGGTTATCCAGATTATTTAATGCTGATATGGTACCGTTGGAATAGTTTGATATGAAAGTCATGAAGCAGGAATCCCATTGCCAAATCATACCCATATCAGGCATACACGTCATCTGAGGTAACCATCCTTCTTTTTTCGGATATTCAATATTTGAAAATGCCGTCTCCCAAGCTAAATAATACATCTTAACCCAATCGGGATTTGCGTCACATATTATTTTTGGCAATTTTTCCAGCTCGTTATTGTATTTTGTGTTAAAATTGCATTGTCTATCGTCATTTTTGTACATGGTTTAACTCACCTTTGCAAGTATTTTCTCTACAGAAAGTAATATTTTTGGGGTATAACTTATCATTGTAATTGTATAGGATAAAGCTACGTAAAAAAATAGATATAATTTTATTTTTTAAACATGCAATTTAAAATAGTAACAAACAACAATAAAATAAAAAAAGGACGGTATGGTTTACCGCCCTTTCGTGAGTTGCCCTTACTTTAAGTAATTAAGCAGTTCTTGCTTTAAGCAATTAAGCAATTAATAGATAAACAGATATAAGTAAATGATGATTTTAAAATTATACTGGTGGTGGATTTTACAAATTTCACATTTTACAAACCTTATTAATTAATCCTGGTTAATCCTTACTGTTAATCCTAATCAATCCCTCAACTAAATTTTTTAATTTCCTTAAAATCTTTTAATTCCCTAAATCTTCTATTTATTTTCATCGGAGATTAAATACAGAACCTTTACCGGATTTCCTGCAACGTATTTATTATTCTTATAAACAGCAGTTACACTAAAGTAGTATTCGTTGCCGTATGTTAAATCTGAAAAATCACCGTCGTGATAAGTTTTCGAGCCGTCGATTACTACTGAAGTTGTATCTGCCGGATAAGCCTCGTCATAATATCCGTCTGCAGGATATGCAGGTGTTTTGTTCTTTTCTGAAATTACCAATCTATACTCAACTAATTGGGGTGAATCAATTTTGTCCCATTTTATTACCAGTTTACCATCTTCATATGCTGCTGATACTTGGGGTGCTGGGAACAGTTCAGGGCTGTCCTCACCGTCATATTGAACCCTTATTGCATTACCCGGCACTATCTTGTCAAGGTAAATCGCTGTAACACTGAAATAGTATTTTTCTCCTTTTATAAAGTAGCCGCCAAAATCACCGTCAGTATACTTTGTTTTATTGTCTATTATAGCATAATTCTTAGTTCTGTCGGTAATCGAGTATAAATATCCGTTTTCAGGATAGCTTGGCGTAGAGTCGTTCTTTGATGCAACAACTCTGTAACCTACAAATTTTGGGGAATCTATCTGTTGCCATCTGAGAACCAGCTTTCCGTTTTCTATATAAGCATTAACTTCAGGTGCTACATATAGCTCCGGATTTTCAGGTCCGTCATATTTAAATTTGACTGCATTACCTGTGACAAATTTATCACTATATTCAGCAGTTACACTAACATAATATACTTCACCTTTATTCAAATATTTACCAAAATCGCTGTTTACTACATAAGGTTTGCTATTATCAATAATTGCTGAAGTTTGATTCTTATCGGTTATATAAAACAGATATCCATTTTCCGGGTAAGCCGGAGTAGAATCGTTTTTTGAAATTACAACTCTGTATCCCTGAAATTTGGGAGAGTCTATCTTATTCCAGCTTACTATTACTTTACCATCAGATGTTTTTACCTTAACTACAGGTTTTACATAAACATCTTCTTCATCGTCATCATCTTCGTCCTCATCTTCCTCATCATCACCATACGGAAGTTTATCTTCTTCATATGGAACTTTTTCTTCCTTTACTACAAAAGCTCTGTAAAGTAATGCTGATGCTTCCGCACGGGTTAAGTTGCTCATAGGATTAAAATATAATTTACCATCCTTCGGAGTACCTTTCATAAGACCGTATTTTACGGCCAGTGCTACGTATTTTCTAAGGCTTGGTGTTATTTCATCCGCATCCTCGAACTGTTTGATAATATTTTCATCAACAGTTTCATTCTGATAACCTAATGCTTTTACAAGGGCTACCGCCATATCTTCCCTGACGGATGGCTCAGATGGTTTAAAGTAATTCCCTGTTGATGTCTTGTAATATGTAAGGTAATTTTTCGAAGATTCTACATATGGGTATTCCCATGCCTTCTTATTCACATCATCGAAGGTTGGTTTGTCTGGTGTGATAAGTTTGAGATCTAGGGTTTTCACCATCATTTTTGCAAATTCCGCTCTTGTTACCGTACCATTAGGATTGAACTTGTTATTGCCGATACCTTGAATTATATCACGATCCAACATCCACATGATATACTTGAATGCCCAATGGTCTTCCTTTACGTCGTCAAAACACTTTACGTTTATGCTGTACTTGTATTTACTGTCTTTCTTGCCATTATTTTTGCCGTTGTTTTTGCCGTTGTTGTCTTTTGCTGCAAACGCCGGAAAAGCTGAGCAAAAGATCACGGCAATACAAATAAAAAGTGAAATCAACGCTTTTAATTTTTTCTTCATGTCAAAACCCTCCTTAAGTGTTATAAATGTTTTAAATGTTTTTTTGTGATTTACATTATACCGTTTCGAATTTAGGGGAGGGTTTTTTTGGATAGTTTTAAATTGTAACGGAGGTGTAATGATATTGTAACGGTATTAAGAGGATGCCATTGCTGAAAATTATTTTAACATAATTTATAATCATCTGATAAAATGATGATGATGCCAGTTAAATAATAATGAACGGCTTGATAATAATGAACGGAATGAGTGGTTGTGCAATGAATGAAAAGAAAAGATTTTATGATTTGTTTTATAATTTTATTACACCTGATTTCAAGGGAGAACCATTTGAACCGTTTTCTGCTGTTCATATAATAACTCTTGTTTTGTTGGCATTGGTGAATTTCATGATTATAAATCATTACAAAAGGAAGGCTAAAGTTGAAAGCAAGGATAAATCCTCGCAGCCTCTGTATCAGCCACAGTTTCGGCTTCCGTCTCGGTTCCGGTTTCGATCATATTTTCAGTTACAGCCTCAGTTACAAATTCTATCTCGGTTTCGACTCCGGTTTCAATCCCGGTTTCAGCTACAATCTCAGCCACAGGAACTTGAAATTAAAAATTCTTCTAAGATATTCCGCTATACATTAGCTCTTTTTCTTCTTCTAAACGAGGCTGTATATACTGCATGGAGCGTTGCTACCGGTGATTGGACTGTTGGTTATTCTTTACCCCTCCATCTTTGTGACATGGCTATGTTTTTTTCTGTAATAATGCTTATTACGAAAAATTACTTTTTATATGAAATTACATACTTCTGGGGACTCGGGGGCAGTCTGCAGGCACTCATAACACCGGATCTTTCTCCCTATTCTTTTCCCCATTTTATATATTTTAATTTTTTCCTTGCTCACAGTGCTGTAATAACCGCAGTATTGTTCATGACATTTATTGAAGGTTTTAGACCTACTAAGAAATCCATATTAAAAACTATTATTTTTACAAATGCATACATGGCAGTAATTACAGTCATAAACATATTAACCGGCGGCAATTACCTATTCTTATGCCATAAACCGAACACTACTTCAATTATAGATCATCTCGGTCCATGGCCATGGTATATTTTAGGGCTTGAAGCGGTAGGAATAGTTACTATGTTTATTCTTTATGTGCCGTATTTAGGGATAATAAAGCGTATAAAATTTAAAATAAGATCATTTAAAATTCCGTATTCATCAAAGCACCAATTATCTAGGGAAAGCCAAGACAACAACTAAGCTGTCTTGAAAGGACGTTTAACTTTACAATTTGCACAAATCAATGTCCTAAATCAATGTCCTGGAAAATATATAGATTTTATGTTAAACTATAAAAGATGTTTATTAAAATATATCTAATTTGATATATCTTGTGTCTGAAATGCAAATGAAAGAAGTATACATATAAGCAGCGGTTCAAACAATAAGTAATTAAAAATTTTTGTAATTTTTATGTGTATAGTAATTATTATGTGTATAGAAATATTATGTGTATAGAAAGGGAAGGATATGAGATCTTACATTGATTGTGTACACTGTTACCTGAAACAAGTTGTTTCATGTATGAGCAATGCCGGGGTGGATGAGGATACTCAATATAAAATTATTTATGAAATGATGGATTATGTGAAGAATTTTGATATAAATGATACTCCTGCAGAAAACTCGACAAAAGCTCTATTGAAAGCATATGAAATGATAGGGGTGGAAGACCCGTTTGAGAAAGCTAAAAAGGAATCCAATGATTTAGCCCTTTCACTTTATCCTCGGCTTAAAGAAATTGTGAAAAACTCCGAAGACAGTTTATACTTGGCTTTAAAAGTAGCGGTAGCAGGAAATATTATAGACCTTGGGATAAATAGGAGTTATGATATAGATGCGGCTTTGCAGCACAGCTTGAAAACCGGCTTTTCCAAGGACGACTATGGAAGCTTTGTAAGAAAACTGGAGAATGTTGAAGAAGTACTGCTTCTAGGTGATAATGCCGGAGAAATTGTATTTGACAAAATATTAGTTGAGGAATTGGTTCAAAGAGGTAAAAAAGTAATATACGTAGTGAAAGACGGACCTATTTTGAATGACGCTACATTGCAAGATGCAGTATATGTCGGCATGGATAAAATAGCTGAAGTAATAACCACAGGAAACAACTTCCTAGGCGTAAGTTTAAAGCGAGTGTCTGAACCCTTTTTGAATAGACTTAAGAACAGTGAATTGATTATATCCAAGGGACAAGCTAATTTTGAGTCCCTTGAAAGTGAAAATATAGTTAAAGGTAAGATTTATTTCCTGTTGAAGATTAAGTGTTATGAGGTTGGCAGGGTAGCAGGAGCAGAATTGGGCGACGTGGTATTTATGGTGGGGTAGGAGGTATGTTTATATACAAATATGAATACTTCATTCAAACAGCTTACGGTCTTCCATCTACAATAGTTCCGTCGGATAGCACAAACTGGTTTGAATAATAATAAAAGTGTTTTTTCCTCTTCATCATGGGTGGTGATAAGTATCTTTCAATCTGTTTCTCAGGTTGCCAGAATTCAATAACCCTTTGTTTTAACTCGAATTTTATTTTTGCGTAATCAGGATTTGACGCAAGATTATTCCATTCCCTGGGATCATTTTCCATGCCATATAATTCTTCATTTCCATCTTGGTTGAATAAAACATTCTCCTAACCTCTCCTTATTTCATCTTCAGGGTTATGTAAACAGTGCTTAACTCCATACATTAAAGATGCACCCCCTGTAAAAATCAATCATACATGTTAATTCAATAATTAATCATGCAAAATTACAAGCATTGTCACTTTATCAGCATTATAAACTCTTACCATATTGAAAAAACTTATCGTGTACATCAAAAATCACAATGTTCCTTGTCACAATGTTTCTTGAAATTTCAGTATTTTATCTATACGTATCTATACGCGTAATTTTATCTATACGTGTAATTTTATCTATACGTGTAGTCAGCATCCATCCCGCAGTCTATACCGTAAATGTCTAACAAAGCAAGCCTTGCAAGTGAATAAAGCAAAGTGCCCGGCAGCATCTGGGATTCATACCAGTCTATATTGGAAGCTCCCCTGGGTAAATCCTTGTCAAGATACACTGACAATGACATCTCTCCTAGCTTTAAACCACCTTCCAACCATTTTGGGTCGCCCGTTATACTATAAAGGTCAGCAAGAAGACCTATTGCAAGTCCCACATCAACTGCAG
>DUMC01000096.1 GCA_012840075.1 Clostridiaceae bacterium
ATAACTGAAAGACAACCTTTCTGGAATAAAGACTTTACACCTGTACCCTGCGACAACATTTATGATTTTAATGTTCTCATGGGACATGAAATTGCCTTGGAAATAAAAAAGGCAAGAGATGAAGGGAAAAAACTGGCTTTGATTCTTCCCGTAGGTCCTATGGGAATGTACAGATGGGCTGTATATTTCCTGAAAGAATGGAATGTAGATTGTTCTCACGTATACGGCTTTAACATGGATGAATGGAGTGACGCTGAAGGTAATACTCTTGAACCGACGAACCCGGGTGCTTTCCAAAATGCCATGGAAGAAGCTTTTTATGGCCCGCTTGGAGACTTGACGGTTCCTGTGTCCCAAAGAAATTTTGCTACCAAAAATAATCTTCCTACATATCCGGAAAAAATTGCAAAAATAAAGGATGAAGGAGGAAGACTCATCACCGTCTTCGGTATAGGAAGAGTATTTCACATAGCATTCTGGGAACCACATTTTGCTGCGGAGTTTAGCAGTGAAGAGGAATGGAAGAAGCAAACATATAGAATTGCAGCACAACTTCACCCGCTTACAATAGAGCAAAATGCAATCACAAGCTTTAAGAGCAGAACAACATTAGTTCCTTGTCGTGCAAATACTATAGGACCCGGATTATTCCTCAAGTCGGATAAAGTTATCGGCGGATGTGACGGTGCATTAGGCAGAGGAATGATGTGGCAAGGAGTATCTTTGTGGGTTACACTCAGATACGGACCGGATATCTGGGTACCTTCAAGCTTTATGCCCACACTTCCCGGTAAGCTCTTTTTCTTAAAAGAATTAGCAGGACCGTTGGTTCCTGAAGTAAACTAATAAAGAAGATCGATAAAAAAAGCTAATTAAAAAGCATAAATAAAATAGCTAATAAAAAGCATTTGAATTTAACTTATATTTGAAATAACAGAAAAGGTGAGGCTTTTTCCTACATCTTTTCTGTTTATTTTATAAAAATATAAGTTTTATTGGCTTTGATATATATGAATGTGTTAAAAAGAATTTGAAGCATTTAAGCATTTATATGTCAAAAGGGAAAATTGTCTATATAATTCAATGTTTAATAGATAAATTATTTATTCAATATTTAATGGAGAGCGAATTGACAAATATTTATTTACATAAATTAAATGCGCCTTTTAATGGATAGATTAGTTGAAAAACTCTTTATCTTAGTATAAACTATAACATGACATATGTAGCAAACGGTTGCTATATATATTAAAATTGCTTTTGTTGTTTTTATTATATTCAGATTGTGAGAAGAGAAAAGGAGAGAAAATTATTGCGTAATAAAAAACCGACTATATATGATATAGCAGAAGAAGTAGGCTTTTCTACGGCAACGGTATCAAGGGTACTTAGCAATAGCAGTTATCCTGTGAAAGAGCAAACACGCAATAAAATTCTCGAAACTGCGCGCAAACTCAATTATGAACCCAATATAATCGGCAGAATGTTAAAGAAAAACGAGAGCATGGATATAGGTGTGGTTATACCCACAATTTCCAATCCGTTTTATCCGCAGATAGTTTTAGGAATAGAGCAGGAAGCAAGAAGCAGAGGATATAACATCCTGTTATGCAATTCTTTCAGGGATATTATAACTGAACAAAAATATATTGAAACATTATATCGCAAGCAAGTTAAAGGAATAATTATATCATCCATAGGAGAAAACCGCAAATATCTTGAAACATTAAAAAAACAAGGAATTGTTATTGTTACGATCGACCAGGAAATAGAGGGTTTCAAGTGCAGTAAAGTAGTTTTTGACTATGTAAAAGGGGGAGAAATTGCAACAGACTATCTCATCCGACAAGGGCATACAAATATTGCTTTTCTAACTTCCCCTCTTACAAGAAAAAGCAGAAGGGATGTCTTTGAAGGTTATAAATTGAGCCTTTTGAAAAATAATATTTTTTTAAATGAAAATAATATTATTGTCTCAAATAAAGAAGAAGAATGTGAAAATGCTACTTATGAATTTAAAAACGGCAGATGGCTTGCCCGAAAATTCCTGGAAAGAAACACAGGCGCTACCGCAATTTTCGTTATTAATGATATGACAGCATTTGGAGTAATACAGGAATTAACTGAAAGTGGAATAAAAGTACCTGACGAAATATCTGTTGTGGGATTTGATAACATAGAGATTTCCTCAATGCTAAATCCGCCACTTACAACAGTAAACCAGCCGGCATATGAAACAGGAAAACTAGCTTGCCAGCTATTGTTTGAGAGCTTTGAAAGAAATGAAGATATTAATAAAACTGTAATATTGGAACCGTCACTTGTAATAAGGAAATCAGTAACCATATTGAATTAAAATATAAAGACTGACTTCGTAAAATAAAACACGATAACTCTATAAAATAAACTATACAAAAAACTATGCAAAATATCTATGCAAAATTACTCTACTAAATTTTGTTAAACTATATAGTATAAAATAAATATAGACTATATAATAAATATGAATTAATTAATATGCAAAAATTATTAAATAAAAAATAAAAAATGATTTTATAGGAGGCAATTATGGGATTGATTAAAGAAATGCAAGTTGATAAGTTAAAAGTTAAGATTTATGAAACAAGACAAGAATTAGGAGAAAATGCAGCGAAAGAAGCTGCAGCAAAAATCAAAGAACTCATTGCTTCTAAAGGAGAAATCAACATTGTTTTTGCAGCCGCTCCGTCCCAAAACGAATTTCTAGCTTCGTTGGTAACTGACAAGGAAATTGATTGGAACAAAATCAATGCATTCCACATGGATGAATATGTAGGAATATCAAAGGATGCACCTCAAGCTTTTGGTAATTTCCTCAGAGACAGGATTTTTGGTAAAGTACCTTTTAAGTCCGTAAATTATATAGACGTCAGTACGAAAGATCCTGAAAAGGAATGTGAAAGATACGCAGCTTTATTAAAAAAACATCCTGCTGACATAATTTTCATGGGTATAGGAGAAAACGGACATATAGCTTTTAATGATCCACCGGTAGCTGATTTTAATGATAAGAAGGTTGTTAAAGTAGTGGAATTAGATGAAAGATGCAGACAGCAGCAAGTTAATGACGGTTGCTTTGCAACTCTTGATGAAGTACCTAAATATGCAATTACACTCACAGTTCCTACGTTAATGTCTGCAGATTATATTTTCTGCATGGTACCGGGAAAAACAAAAACCGAAGCTGTTACAAACACATTAAAAGGTGAAATAAGCACAGCATGCCCGGCATCAATATTAAGAAAACATGATAACGCGATTTTGTACATTGACAAAGACAGCGGAAAAGGTGTATTGAATGAATAAAATGAGAAACACTTAAATTTAATTTAATTTTAATAAAATGAGATATTTCTTTGCACTAAACTTAAAGAAATATCTCATTAAATTATTAATTTAGCTCTTATGCTCTTATATTAATACTTAAAAAATAGATAGCTATGCTTTATTTTTGGGTATGATATAATTAAAAGCATGATTTATACTGATGAGATTGCAGTGTTTAATCGTACATTAAGCAAGTATATACAAGTTATATAATTATAAACAGTATACAATTTGACATAATACGATTTAATATAATTGAGAATATAAAAATATGCCGGTTCGTGGCAAAAGAAAGGTGGTAAATATGTTAGTTAGAAAAATATGGGAAGAAAATGAAAAGGTTTCAAGAAAAATGCTGGTTCACCGTGAAGAGGCGGAAACAATAGCAATGGGATATGTTTCAGTGGAGAAGGGTAAAAGTACCCAAATAGATGTACACGATGATGAAGAGGAAATTTATGTTATACTTAAGGGTAGGGCCATATTAATGATTGGAGATGAAAAGCAGGAAGTCGGTCCGGGTGATGTGGCTTATGTACCTAGAAATAAAAAACACAATATGACATGCATTTCAGATGAAAATCTTGAATACCTATATTTTGCAAACTGGCCAAAAGATTAATATTAAACCGGCTAAAAGATTTAATTTAATAGATAATGAGGGTTTTGACAGATAATGGGAGTTTTAGTAGCTATACTGATTTATACGGAGGTTATATAAATGGCTAAAACCAAAATTATTAATGGTAATGTAATAACGCCATATAGAATTATTAAAAACGGGTGCGTAACTTTTGAAAACGGAAAAATTATTGAAGTGTCAGACAGAGTTTCTTCTGATTCATGCTGTGAAGACAATTGCGGTTGTAACGAAGCCGACAAAGTACAAATAATTGATGCTAAAGGCAAATATGTTGCACCGGGTTTTATTGACATACATACTCACGGAGCAGGCGGCCATGATTTTCTTGACGCAACAGTAGAAGCTTATTTAGGTGCTGCAGAAAAACATGTGCAGCATGGAACGACCGCATTAGTACCCACGATGACAACCAGTACCCTTGAAGAATTAAAAGAAGCTTTAGAAATATATAAACAAGCAAAAAAGGAGAATACAAAAGGTTCCCAATTTCTTGGATTGCATATTGAAGGTCCTTATTTTGCCATGTCTCAAAAAGGTGCCCAGGATCCAAGGTATATAAGAAATCCGGACCCGAAAGAGTACAAAGAAATCTTAAGCTGGGGTAATGATATTATACGCTGGAGTGCGGCACCTGAGCTGGAAGGTGCTCTTGAATTCGGCAGAGCTTTAAAAAGCAGAGGAATTCTTGCATCAATAGCTCATACTGATGCTATTTGCGAGCAAGTGTTAGAAGCTTTTGAAAACGGATATACTCATATTACTCATCTTTACTCCGCCATGTCAATGGTCAGAAGAATAAATGCTTATAGATATGCCGGAGTAGTGGAAGCAGCATACTTGATAGATGAAATGACCGTAGAAATTATAGCCGATGGTTCGCATTTACCTCCTAGCTTGCTTAAGCTTATATATAAAATAAAAGGACCTGACCGCATAGCTCTAATAACGGATTCAATGCGCGCAGCAGGACAACCGGAAGGTGAAAGTATACTTGGCAGCTTGAAAAACGGGTTGCGGGTAATCGTTGAAGATGATGTTGCAAAACTTCCGGATAGAACTGCTTTTGCAGGAAGTGTAGCTACGACCGACAAATTGGTGAGAAACATGATAAATCTAGCCGATGTTCCGTTAATAGATGCAGTTAAAATGATGACCCAAACACCTGCTTCCATAATTGGTGTAGGAGACAAAAAAGGTAGTTTAGTTCCTGGTAAAGATGCGGATATTGTTATATTTGATGATAATATCCAAATGGATACGGTCATAGTTGGTGGAAAAATAATGTACAAGAGATTATAAATAAATAAGAAAAATAAAATAATAAAAAAGAAAAAAGATATATTAGATTTAAAAGGGAGCTGGATAACAGTTCCTTTTTTGTTTGTATTTTATAATTTTTACATAAAATTATCATCAAATATGCTAAGATGATAGTTTTTTAATACTAGATTGATTTTTTCTAAAGTATATAATTAATTATGAGATGGAATAAAATCGGAATTTAAAGTTGAATAGTAAAGGGAGAAATAATAAAATAAAGGAGAAAAAAGCGTTCATAATAAAAACATTATTAATAATAAAAACATTATAACAAGCAAAAAGCATTGAAGGCAACATTGAAGGCAATAGACCTAACATAAAATTATTTAGGGAGGTATATATAATGGCCGTAGGTAAATATAATCCATATGAAGAATTTCTTGAAGTTATGGATAAAGCGGCAAGTCTACTGGGGCTAGAACGGAAAGACTACGAAGCTCTCAGATATCCTGAAAGAGAACTGAAAGTATCTATACCTGTTGAAATGGATGACGGAAGTGTAAGAATATTTGAGGGTTATAGGGTACAACATTCGAGTTCAAGAGGACCATGCAAAGGCGGTATAAGATATCATCAGGACACTGATATTGATGAAGTAAGAGCTCTTGCAGCATGGATGACATTTAAGTGTGCAGTTGTTAACATTCCTTATGGTGGAGCAAAGGGCGCTGTCAAAGTAAATCCAAGGGAATTATCCAAAGGTGAGCTTAAAAGGCTTACAAGAAGATACACTGCCATGATACTTCCTCTTATTGGTCCTGAAAAGGATATTCCCGCACCTGACGTAAATACAACACCAGAAATTATGGGTTGGATAATGGACACATATAGTATGTTTAAGGGATATACGGTTCATGGAGTTGTCACCGGAAAACCTGTTGAAATAGGTGGTTCATTAGGAAGAAAGGAAGCAACCGGAAGAGGAATTACGATTATTACAAAGGAAATCCTTGAGAAGATGAATATCCCTCTTAAAGGAATAAGAATTGCCATACAAGGTATGGGAAACGTAGGTGGAACTTCTGCAAAGCTGTTATATAAAATGGGTGCTAAAATTGTAGCCGTCAGTGATGTTTCCGGAGGATTGTATTGCGAAGCAGGCTTGGATATTGAAGATATATTAAAATATATAAACAACGATGGGAAAAGTTACAATTTATTGTCAGGTTACAATAAGGACGGTGTCAAACATATTACAAATGAGGAACTGTTAACAAGTGATGTGGACGTTTTAATACCGGCAGCATTGGAAAA
>DUMC01000097.1 GCA_012840075.1 Clostridiaceae bacterium
GAAATTGGTGATATAAAGATAGGAACTGTTATTGATAATGTTTCGGTCGGTGGTAACTATTATTATCATGGGAAACGGAGACGTAAGGAATATGTAAAAAGCCTTATACTTGAAAAAGGTACTCATTCCTTGGATTTGGCGAACTGGCTTGTAAATTCTTCTCCGAAAAAAGTTTATTGCTCAGGTGGAATTGATGTTTTTGGCGGAAACGAACCTAATGATAAAAGGTGCAGAGATTGCGATAAGAAAGACCAGTGTCCGTATTTCATAGATTATAGAGGATTTAAGATGGATTATGATGCAATAGTTCAGAAGGAAGATTTTTGCGTTTATGCCCAGGAATGCGATGTCCATGACAATAGTCTAGTACTTATTGATTATGAGAATGGGGCAAGAATATGCTATATGGAATGCCATTTTACTCCCGAATACTCCAGAGAATTTATGTTTGTAGGAGATAAAGGAAAGATATATGGATTTTACAATAATGAACAAGAATTTGTGATTAAGGTTTGGAAGAGACACACAAGAAAAATAGACATATATTTACCTGAGAGAAGAAGTGGTGGACATGGCGGCGGAGATGAAGGAATAGCGAGGGAGTTTATTGAAAGAGTTAAACTAGGGAAACCTGCTTTACCCGGAATATTAGGTGCAAGAGACAGTGCAGCTATAGCAATAGCTGCTGCGGAATCTGCAGAGACAGGTATGCCTGTGATAATACCAAAAAAGAAGATGCCTATTGAATGCGAACGATAATTTGTATATCCATACATAAGAATGAGGATTTAGTTCTTTAATTAAAGATTTAGCTCTTTAATTATTCTGGAGGGCGGATTTGAAAATTATGAAGAAATCCCCCCTGTTTTGGATGAGTGCTTGACTTTAACAGCTAAAAAGAAATAAACCTTTGTATCCGTTACTGGCGGGAGATTACAAAGGTTTATTTTTATAAAGAAGGTTTGATGATACGAGAATATAACAAATTAATAACAAGTTAATAATATAATAACAAATTAATAACAAATTTAGAACAAATTAAAAATAAATAAAAAAGTAAAGTGTTTAATAAAGAAGTATCAAAGCCATTAATTCCAAGGTTTCCGAACCGTTATTTTCTATTGAGTGTGAAGCACCGTTACCGGTCAAGACGGCGTCTCCAGGATAAAGGGTGCTGATGTTTCCGTTATCATTAACTGTAGCTACACCCTTTAATATATAATATATCTCTTCTTCGCCGACGTGTTCATGCAAACCAATTGAGCATCCTGGCTCAAGTGTTATTTTTGCATAAAGACGTGTTTTACCCTTTAACTCTTCCGGTTTGAATATGTGGCGTATTTTAACATCGCCGTTTCCACCTCTCATTTTGTTTCTTATTTCGCATGTCATATCGGAATTTCTTTTTATCATTTATAATTCAACTCCTTTTCTAAATACCAACGAAAATTTTTTATGAAATGGAAGGAAACATATTATTGCAATAATTTTAACTTGCAGTTGAATATTGCCTAATAAAATTTTGCCTATTAAAATATTACCTATTTAAATATTGCTTATTAATTGTATACGCTTAACGATATTGGTTAATTCTATAATTACATTTGTGTTAAAAGTTGTCAAGGGAAATAAAAGATATGATTATAAAGATGACTTTATAATCATAATACTTTGATGTATAGTTAGTATGAAGAAGTTGATGTATATGAGAACTACTTTAAATATTTCTGAAGATTTATTAAAAGAAACTGAAGTGATATATAAAACTTCCAATCGCTCAAATTCATTAATATGATCTAATATGATCTAATATGATCGATTTATCCAACTCATTGCCGGTTACATATTTTGAAATTTAATAGAACTTTATCAAATAAATTATTTGGTTTCATTAGCAATAAACTTTGATTATATTGCGTAAATTATATATAATATTTTCATTAATATAATTCATAAATGATCAAGAATCGAAACAAAGCAGGAAATAATTATGAGATAAATATGAGATATTATGCATGTAACTTTTATAATTCTACTATTATAACGGAGGTACGATTATATGAAAACTTTCGAACTGAAATACGGATGCAATCCGCATCAAAAACCGGCAGAACTTAGAATGGTAAAGGGAGATCTCCCTTTTAAAGTGCTAAATGGCCATCCTGGTTATATAAATTTTATGGACGCATTAAATTCATGGCAACTTGTAAAGGAATTAAAAGTTTCTTTGAATATGCCCGCAGCGGCTTCTTTCAAGCATGTAAGCCCTGCAGGTGCAGCTATAGGTTTGCCGCTTACTGATGAATTGAAAAAAGCATACCATGTTGAGGATATTGAACTCTCGCCGCTTGCATCTGCTTATGCTCGTGCAAGAGGAGCGGACAGAATGTCTTCATTCGGGGACTGGGCTGCTTTAAGTGATATAGTGGACAAGTCTACGGCATTAGTCTTAAAAAGAGAGGTGTCCGATGGAGTTATAGCACCGGGGTATACGGATGAAGCTTTGGAAATCCTTAAGCAGAAAAAGGGAGGAAAATATAATATTATACAGATAGATCCAGAATATGAGCCGGAAGAAATTGAAGAACGTATCATTTTCGGTGTTCAGCTTGTGCAGAAAAGGAATAATTACATACCGAGTTATGAAGATTTGAAGAATATTGTAACAGAAAATAAGGAACTACCGGAAGAAGCAAAAAGGGATATGGTTCTGGCAATGATCACCCTAAAATATACTCAGTCAAATTCAGTTTGTTATGTTAAGGACGGTCAGGTGATAGGGTGCGGTGCAGGTCAACAATCGAGAATCCACTGCACGAGACTTGCCGGTGAGAAGGCTGATATATGGTATTTGAAACAACATCCCAAAGTATTGAATTTAAAATTTAAACCGGAAGTTAAGAGACCTGACAGAGACAATGCCATAGATTTATTTGTAAGGAATGATACTACAGAAGAGGAACTTGATGCTCTAAACAGCTTGTTTAAAGAAGTACCTGAGAGATTAACCCCTGAAGAGAAAAGAGAATGGCTTAAAGGTCTAAAAAATGTTACATTAGGTTCGGATGCTTTCTTCCCATTTAGAGATAATATAGATAGGGCTTTTAGGAGCGGTGTGAAGTATATTGTGCAACCGGGAGGTTCGATTAGGGAGGATTTAGTGATAGAAGCTTGCAATCAATATGGAATGGTTATGTGCCTCACAGGAATAAGATTATTCCATCATTGAGATAGGTTAGACAGGGGAGGTTAGACAGGGGGACGGGGTTAGACATGGGGACGGTTCTCTTGTCTCAACAGACAAAATAACCATCCGAGACTGCTGAAAAAAGTGCCGCTTTTGAAAATGCTAACGAAGTCATGAATGCTTTTAGGCTTAGTTCTCAAATAAAATAGATTTTTGAGCAGTCTCGAACTATCCCACTGTATACTGTTTTTTTATTATATGTGTAATTATTGTGTAATTATATATTGTGTAATTATATATGGAGGAATTTTTTATGACATATGCAAGACCTCCTTGTTAATCTTTAATTTCAAGATGTACACGAGCGCCTCCTCACTTTATTTACTAAATTTTGTTAGCAATTAAACAAGAAATTAAAGTGAGGGAGATCAAATTTAATATGAATCGTAATTATAAGTCAAATATATGGAAACTCTGCATTATCAGGTTTTTTCATAACCTGATACCTGCTTATGTAATTGAGAGGCTGTTCTGGGAACAAAGAGGCATGACAATCCAGATGGTTGTTTATACAGAGATTATCTACGCACTCACCATTGTTCTTCTTGAAATCCCCACAGGTATAATTGCCGATAAATGGGGTAGAAAAAGAATGATGGTTTTGAATGTTTTTTTGGGCTGCTGCGAATTTCTCATTCTGGTATTTGCAACGAAATTCTGGCATTTTGCACTTGTAGTATTTCTCTCCGGCATTGGGGCTTCTGCGTGCAGCGGTTCGGAAAATGCATTATTGTATGATTCACTAGTGCATAGCAATGAAACGCAATCTTTTGAAAAGTATCTGGGTTGGCTGAATGCATGTGATCTCTCAGCAGCTATACTGGCAGCATTATCAGGAAGTATCATGACAAGATGGTTTGAGTTTGAATTAAATTATTGGTTATCATTTGTCAGCATGATGATTTCTCTGTGTATATCATTAACTTTGATAGAGCCTGAAATATATAGCGAAATCGATGAATTCAATGAAATAGGCAAATATGTAACAGAATCAGTGCTCTTTTTCAAAAAGAATCCCGTAGTATGCCTTGTTGTATTTTCAGGAATGATTGCAGGATCAGCTCTGAATTTTATCGATGAGTTTTGGCAGATTTATGTAGACAGAGTTGGATTTCCTATTGTGTTTTTTGGCTTGTTGTCAGCAGGATTTATGTTATTCAGGCTTCCGGGGAATATGTTTGCCTATGTTTTGAAAAAAAGATTCAGTTACAGAGATTTGATATCAGGAATTATTGCTATTTATACTGCAGGTTTTGCTTGCTTGTGGATTAGTAAAAATTATGAAGGATCTGCATACTATGGCTTGCCTGCAATTTTCTTGATTTACGCTGTTTCGGGAGTTCTGGAGCCAATAGTAACCGGTTATTTACATCACAGAATAGACTCAAACATGAGGGCAACAATTGATTCTTTTCAGTCTTTGGGTTTGAGAGTAATAACAATTATCGTAGGTCTAGGTTTTGGTTTTTTCTCATCAAAATTTGATATTTTCGGAGGATATGGATATATTGCTTTAATATGCGGGGCATTTCTAATTTGTTTTTTAGCTTATAGACAGGGGGACGGTTCTTCTGTCCGATAGACGGGGGCATAGACAGGGGACGGTTCTTATGTCTACAAAGACAAGGGTAGGTAAGGGGATGGATCTTCTAATCTAAACGAACAGACAAAAGAACCGTCCCCCTGTCTTACCCAAGACAAAAGAACCGTCCCCCTGTCTAAATGAACCGTCTCCCTGTCTACTGCATATTATGAATATATATATAACTTTGTATGGAAAAGTGAGATGGGGAAATATGAAAACCGATAGCGATATCAAATTTTCAACCTTGTACATGTTGAATTTGAATGCCAAATCCAGGGGTATTTCTTTACAAAAGAATATGCTTCATGCAAAGAAGCTGCGCTTAAACAACCTACACAGAAAAGTTCTTAAAATTCTAAATGCTATTGAAAAAAGAAAAAGCTCAAATTTTGAAAACATTGCTTCAGATGACGAGTACGATACATACCTGGCACTGAGATGGATGCTGGAAACAGGCTTCCAGGATGATGGATTAAGCAGGGGTTATGACGAAACTCTTGATGCAGTGGCAGCTTTATTGATTAGAAAGTTCAAAGATAGAACAGTGCTACCGCTAATTGCTGATTTGATGTTTAAAAGGTATAACGAAGGACGATTTATCTACGACTTAATTTGGGCTTATTTTGAGCATGATGACCCCGAAAGCCTATTATATATAGGAAATAAGTTACAATCTTCCGAATTCAAAGACGTTGAACTTGCAACAAGATTGCTTTGTTTTGTGCCCGGCATTGAGAATATTAGGGACGGACCTTCAAAATATTCAATTTTCATAAGGTGGTATAACGACAATAAAAATTACCTATATCATACCGGAGAAACTTTCCATCAGCTTAGTAACCCTCAGATATTTGCAATATCATTGGAAGCCAAATATTTATGTATACCGGTGTCACATACTGACGGAAAATTTAAGCGGCAACTGACAGAATATGAAGAGCAATGCCTCAACGCATTTAGCAATATGGATGCTCATACCAAAATGCTTTTGGCAAACTATTCAAATTTTCTATTCAAGCAGAATTATTATGAATGGAACATCTGGATTCATTATCCGATTTATGAGCAAATAAGGATTGCCACAGCAGCAAGGGTGGGAGGGATATAATGTGATATATATTGCAGGTACTTTCATTGATAGTTCTTCTATAGCTGAGAAATATCCCTCGGAAAGCATAGAAAGAAAAGCTTTAAATATTATGCTGTCAAGCAGCAACATTTATGCATATAATATGCTTTCTGAACTCGAATTCGAACTGAACCTGCGTAAGAGCATAGTTTCTGCTGCGATGAACCTTCACAGGAGCAGGTTTTCATTCAGATTATTCCGTGAGACCAAATGTAATGAGAAGTATTGGGAACGTACTGAAGAAGGAGGATTTTTGCTAAAAGACGGAGTAAAGCCTTCCGAGGCTATAAAAGATATTTTTGTAAACAGCTCTTTATACGGTACAGAGTGCGCTACTGCAATGGTGATAGTTTTTTATGGAGCTATTGTCAATGTTTTTCCTGAGGAAGTATTTGATCGTGTTTTTTCATATATATATCTAATGGATTGGATGTATCTGGACAGAAGGCTTGGGATTGAATATATACGAGAACCTGAAGATTATCTGCCGGGTGATTGCAGATATTTCAAAAATCCTGATGTTGACCCCTTAACTCCTCATTGGCAGGGTGAAAATGTTATTGACCTTGGTGACGGATTATACTATGGACACGGCATGGGGATCGGAAGGGATCAATATTTCATCGACACGTTAAATAAGTACAGGATAAGTGGATCTGAAACATCAGCTTATTTGCTGAGATCGGTTACAAGGTTGAATTTTAAGAGATTAGCGATGTATGTGTTATAAATATTATAATATAAATATTATAAATATGAACTTTATATATACTTTTTCCTTACAGCAAAGGTTTAAATACTCATACCGATTATTTTACTCATCTGCAACAGTAATGTGGAAAAACATGATAAATTCACTTCTTCATAATAATTATTCAACAGATCTGCTTTACTTGCTCATTATAAAATACTAAAAAATTTTAAAGAAGCTTTAAGAAGCATATTGACAAAATTGACGCAAAATTGTAGTCTTTAAATAGGACGTAAATTTTACGTCAATATTTTTTATAGAAAGGAGAGTTTAAAAGTATGGGGAAATATCCTAATTTGACAGATACTGAAAGCATTATAATGGAAATACTTTGGAGAGATGGATCAGTAAATAGTTCTGAAATTCAAAAAGAAATTAAAAATGTGTTGAATTGGTCTCGTCAAACAGTAAATACATACCTTAACCGGCTGATTGAAAAAGGACTGGTTGGTGTCGAAGAGATAAACAAAAGGACATACAGATATTATCCTGCCGTTTCCAGGGATGAATATGCTGCAGATAGAGCAGGTAGTATATTAAACAAATATTATGGTAGTTTATCTCATATGGTAGCCGGATTTGTGAAAAACGGGAAAGTTAGTGATACGGACTTAGATGAGTTGGAAAAATTGATCCGGGAGTTAAGAAAAAAGGGGGGCAAATAAAATGAAGGTTCTGCTCAAAGAGTTCCTTGAAATATCAGCAATAGGTACATTGATGATATTAATTGTAATTGCTCTAAGAGTATTTGCCTTAAAAAAGATGAATCCTAATATTATAATGGCTTTCTGGGTCATGATACTGGTACGCTTATGTATTCCTTTCACTTTTTCCAGCCCTATGAATTTTTTTGACATGATTCCTGAGCATTCTATAATAAAACAGGCGGAAGATGAACTAACAAATAAGCATGAACAGCTCCAGGAATACTTACTTGATTACATGAATGAAATATCTGGTACTGCAATGAGCACGGATAATTCTCAGACTAATAATCAAATTAATAATCGAACAGAAAATTTAAAAACTCCTGCAACTCAATTAAATATCAATGAGCTGCCATTTGAAGGGTATGTTGACAAATTCATTAAAAGAATGTCTATATGGAGTGTGCTAACAATTTTCTGGATTTTGGGTATAACATTTGTTTTATTGTTTACCATAAGAAAGGCCGTTTTATTTAAACGCAAACTCTTATTTTGCAAACCAGTTGTCGATAAAGATATATCTCAAATAATGGACAATTATCAGAAAAAAATTGGCATCAAAAGAAAAATATCAGTGTTGGAATGTAATTATGTCCAGTCACCAGTGGTATTTGGATATGTTAGACCTAGTATCTTGTTACCAACTAAATTTATAAATGATATGGATAAAAATTACTTAAGTTATATTTTACTCCATGAAATATGCCATGTTAAGCGCCATGATATGTTTTTCAATTATGTCTGGCTGTTAGCAAAAGCCGTGCATTGGTTCAATCCTCTTGTATGGATTGGATATAAAATGTTCCAGGATGATATTGAATTATGTTGTGATCACATGTCTATAAGCTATTTAAATAATAAAGAGAAACTATTAGATTATAGTGAAGCTATTATAATAGCAGCTCGTTTTTCCACTAATACTCAACACAGAATTCCTGGTGTTGTTACAACCTTTTACAGAAGTAAGTCTAAGTTGAAAGATAGAGTGTTTCGCTTGATTAAGCCACAGAAAAAGTCAAGAATATTAACTGCAATAGCAATTCTCTTAGTAATACCAATGCTTATAACAGGATTTACGACGGCATGTTATCCTGTTTCGATGAAATCTATGGGGGAAGGGTCAAAGTTACGAGATATTAATACTGAAAAATATATAACTATAAAATGCCGGGATTCCTTTTATGGAGCCGATAGGAATGTGAAGGTTATTATAAATGCTGATGTTGTTATACCTGATAAGGATGTACCGGTTATTGAAGTTAAGCCCTATCCTATAACTATGGAACAGATTAAGAGTATGGCAGAAGTATTTTTTAAAAATAACACTGTTTACGAACCTCAGTTAATTATGACTAAAGCTCAAATAAAAGAGAAAATTACCGAATATGAAAAAGCTATAAATAACGAGACAGAGTTGCTAAAAGGCTATAATGGCAATCAGGATGCGGTAGATAAGCTAAAAGAGAATTATAGGGAACGTATTACACAATATGAAAAGATGTACGCAACTGCACCGGATAGCGTTACACTGAGGAGAACAGACTGGCAATTTCATCCTCAATTGTATTATATGAATAAGATTGAAGCTGAAGCTGAGTTGAAACTGGGCTACCATAAAGGTAGTACTTCAGAAGTTGCAAAAGAGCTTTATGCGAAAGATACATTTCAGGCTGTTTCTGTAGTAGATGGCTATCATGCCATGCTGGAAGTGTATACTGAAGGGACAGGTGGCGTTACCTTTAGTATGGGCTCTAATATTGAAGGAAATTATGCATGGTGGAATTCCCTTAAGGATTCAAAACCCATGAAAATGACAAAAGAAGAGGCTGTAGCCATGGTATATGATGTTTTAAAAGCAATAGGAATTACCAATATGCGATTGTCTGATTGTCGTACATATGGCAAACCTAAACCTACTATCATTCCATCGGTACCTGGGTTAAGTAAAGAGCAAGCTGCTCTTGTTTTGGCTGCAGGTGAAAGACCGCCTGTTCAAGAGCCGGAGGAAGGAGAAGACATCTATTGTTACTCTATGACTTTCGTGCCGGATTATGGAGGAGTTGCAGTTTATGGGGGAATTGATGCCTATGATATGACTCCATTTTACGAGAGAAGCGATAGACATAATCCCTATTATAATGACTCAATATTGATAAACGTGAATAATGGTATCATCACGTATTTTAGCTGGAGTGGTCCAATGGAGCAGATTTCAGTAGATAACTGTAATATAGCAAGCTTATCATTAAAAGATGCTGTGAAAATTTTAAAAAAGAATATACAGCAGGAATATACCATAGATAAATTATCTCCATATAAACCTGAACAACAGGAACATGAAGAATTTATCGCCAGTATTGAATCCGGAGAGATCTACATAACAGACATACGGTTGGGTTATATGCCTATTAGTATCAATGAACAACCCGGTGTCTATCGTATGGAACCCGCGTGGATATTTCTGGGTACAGAAGAACTGAACTTCATAGCAGATAGTTCCAAAAACTTCACAAACAACTTCGAAAATCTCAGGTTGAAAGAACATGATCCGGTTAAATTATTTCCATATGCTATCATTAGTGCTGTTGATGGAAGTATTATATACATGTCAGGACAATGATGGAAGTATTATATATAGGTTGGGACAGCATTGTTGGTATTTTCCATGTTCGTTTTACTCGTTATTTCCCAAGCGCCCAAAAAACTGTTTTGAGGAATATTCTGTACATATCATTTCCGATATAAATCCGTATAGACCCGGCAAACTGCCGGGTTTTTTTAATAAAACCATTATTAATCTTCTCAAAATTCTCCGGTAAAATATTTATAGCCAAAAGACAGAATGAAATAGTATACTATATACAATAGGATATCTATAAGATAAATAGTATACTACATACTATAAGATATCTTAAACATTATGCGAATATTCTATTAGTATTTCATAGGCGATGTTTTTGTATCGCTTGCATAGATTTAACAAATTAATAACTTAACATATTTAACAAATTAATAATTTAACATATTAATATTATAAATGAATAGTGGCGCTTGATTTTTACTTAAGAAAAGAGGGGGATGAAGTGAAGCAAAATAAACTGTGGTTTGTAAAAGGACTAAGAGACGGTATTCCAATTGCTTTAGGTTACCTTGCCGTTGCATTTACATTGGGTATTGCTGCAAGAAATGTGGGATTGACTGCTTTTCAGGCTGCGTTCATGTCCATAACTAATGTTACTTCTGCAGGTGAGTTTGCAGCGCTAGGCTTGATTGCTTCCGGGGCAGCATACGTTGAAATGGCAGTTATGCAATTGATTATTAATTTAAGATATTGCCTGATGTCCTGTACATTATCACAAAAATTGGATTCAAAATTACCATTTATACATCGATTATTTGTTGCATACGGGGTAACTGATGAGATATTTGGCATATCAGCCAGTGTAGATGGCAAATTGAATCCGTTTTATTCATATGGTGCTATCTGTGTTGCAGTGCCTGGCTGGACACTGGGAACATATTTAGGCGTGGTTTTGGGAAATGTCATGCCTGACAGAATTTTAAGCGCAATGAGTGTTGCACTGTACGGAATGTTTATAGCAATTATAATTCCACCATCCAGAAAGGACAAAGTTATAGCCGGGTTGATTGTAATATCCATGGCTGCAAGCTCGTTATTTACATATATTCCTGTTTTAAGAGATATTTCCGCAGGTTTTCGGATTATAATTCTAACAGTTGTAATAGCAGGAGTAGCAGCTATTTTATTTCCGGTTAAATCTGAGTGTGAACCGAAGAATCAGGAGGAGCTTAAAAAAACAGGGTGAATATGATGAACAAACAAAAGAATCAAATGTTGAATTAGCAAATGTTAAAGAAATAATAAAATAAAACGATGAATACGATAAAAACAATGAACATGATGAATACGATAAATACGGAGGAAAATCATGAAGAATAATGTTTATCTATATATACTGGTGATGGCAGCTGTTACATATCTTATCAGGGTGCTGCCACTGACTTTAATCCGGAAAGAAATTAAAAATATTACAATACGATCATTTTTGTATTATGTTCCTTATGTAACATTGGCAGTAATGACATTTCCAGCAATACTTTCGGCTACCGGGAGTATCTGGTCGGGACTCATCTCATTTGCAGTAGCAGTTTTACTGGCTTATTACGGTGCCAGTCTTTTTAAAGTATCAGTTGGAGCATGTCTCACAGTATTCATTCTGGAATTGATTATGTGAACCTCGCATAACCAAAGTCACGAGAATGCAGATGCTGGTTCTTCATAATAGGATAGAATATTTCAATTACTCATGCCTGACTCTATAGAAAACTCAAGTTTTAAGCATAATAAACTCAAGCCTGAAGCACAATAACATGGACTGACTTTTTAATTTAACAAAAGCAAAAACAGGCTTGAATAATTCAATTATCCAAGCCTGACTCCATTAAGTTCGTTAAAGTTAAGCCTGACCCTATTGCTGACTTTATTAACGGTAAAGACAAAACATTAGTATTAATTAGTATCAAAATGTTAATATTCAAACGTTAATGCTAAAACATAAAAGCTAATAAGCTTTGCCCCAGTAAACCATGTGTTTAGCTTCTTTTCCACAGCATACACAATGTTTGGAAAGTTGTTCCTGCTCAAATGGTATACATCTTGCGGTAGCTCCTGTTTTTTCTTTTATCAGAGTTTCGCAGGCTTCATCTCCGCACCACATAGCTTTGATAAATCCAGGTGTTTCATTAATAATCTTTTCAAATTCTTCCATATTTTTAGCTACATAAGTATGAGCATCCCTGTGCTGTCTTGCTTTTTCCAACAGATCTTTCTGGATTTGTTTCAATATTTCGGATACTTTTTCTTCCAGCTCGTCTATAGAAACGAAAACTTTTTCGCGATTATCTCTACGAACAAGTACTACCTGATTCTTTTCTATATCTTTAGGTCCTACTTCCAGACGGAGAGGAACACCTTTCATTTCATATTCACTGAATTTCCAACCTGGCATTTTATCACTGTCATCAAGTTTTACTCTGGCTATTTTACTCAGTCTTTCTTTTAACTCGTTAGCTTTTTCCAGCACTCCTTCTTTATGCTGAGCAATAGGAATTATAATCAATTGAATAGGAGCAACTGCAGGAGGTAGTACTAATCCATTGTCATCACCATGAACCATAATAATAGCTCCAATAAGTCGGGTTGTCATTCCCCATGAGGTTTGGTGGACATATTGTAGCTGATTGTTTTTATCTGTATATTGAATTCCAAAAGCTTTGGCAAACCTGTCTCCAAAGTTATGACTGGTTCCGGTCTGAAGAGCTTTGCCATCATGCATTAAGCTTTCAATTGTATAAGTAGCAACTGCACCTGCAAATTTTTCTTTTTCAGTCTTTTTCCCTTTTATTACAGGTATTGCTAATACGTTTTCGCAGAATTCAGCATATACATTGAGCATTCTCAAAGTTTCTTCCTCGGCTTCTTCTGCCGTTGCATGGGCTGTATGGCCTTCCTGCCAAAGGAATTCAAGAGTTCTTAAAAAAGGACGTGTTGTTTTTTCCCATCTCACCACGGAACACCATTGATTGTAGAGCTTAGGAAGATCGCGGTAAGATTGTATAACCTTGCTGTAATGGTCGCAAAACAAGGTCTCGGAAGTAGGACGGACGCAAAGTCTTTCTGTTAATTCTTCGTCCCCTCCATGTGTAACCCAGGCCACTTCCGGAGCAAAACCTTCAACATGATCTTTTTCTTTTTGGAGCAAGCTTTCAGGTATAAACATTGGCATATATACGTTTTCATGGCCTGTTTCCTTAAATCTTTGGTCCAACTGTTTTTGTATTAGTTCCCAAATGGCGTAACCATACGGTCTGATAATCATACATCCTCTTACACTGGAATAATCAACAAGTTCCGCTTTTTTAACAATATCTGTATACCATTGGGCAAAGTCCTCTTCCATGGAGGTAATTTCTTGTACAAGTTTTTTTTCTTTTTCCATTTTCTGATCTCCTCTCTTTACATTCATTTATTCATTTGTAGCTAATAAATCCTGTATATTATATGTAATCTATGTCAATTGCAAATTACTTTTAATAAGATGAATCATCTTTCTTACATATAAATTGATAAAATATAAAATTGATAAAACATGCATCATAAAAACATATATCATACTTTCATATTATTAAAATATATATCATATATCATATTATATATACAAAAAACTTGTATACATCAAAAAAACCGTACATAATAAAAAAACCTCGTATCTCTCCTGAAAGGGACCGAGGTTGTCGGCGGTACCACCCTACTTGATAATAAATATCAGATGTACTTTAGATCTTTGAGGTATATTTTGGATCTTTATTGTTAAATCTTTATTTTAATTTTGAACGAATTCCCAAATACACCTGTTATTATCCTCTCAAACCTGATAACGGTAAGGCAACCGCCGGCATCTACTCAATAACTTATTCGATACCGGAACTCCGAGACGGGTTCGAAATGTTCTTTTAGAAATCTCTCAGCCTAGGATTTCTTCTCTGTAAAAAGAATACATTTCTACTATTTCTCTTCATCGTTTTTGCCATATTATATTTTGGATTTATAATAAGACAGAAATTTGTTTCTGTCAAGAAGTTTTAACGAATGCCAAGAAGTTTTAATGAACGATGATACACCATCTTTTACGAACTTACCATGTATCTACTAGCTTGGCTTTTATGACGACGAATGCAAACTATAATTATCCATGCTATTGTGATTAAAGCTTCCGCATAAAAAGGATATGCAGGATTTATATGATATAAAAATGCTCCCGGGTATGTAACAAGCCCAATGGCAACGTTTCTGATGGCAATATAAACCGATAGTATAAAACCTTTATTGTTTCCGTCAGTGATATTTTTCGCTAGAATGGCTTGTGAAAACAAAAGGATTGAACGCCCGATTCCTCGCAAAAAGAAAGCTGAAACAAGCGAAAGTATGGTTCTGCTTCCTTGAGTTGCAAAAAAAACCGATGTTACAAATATTAAGTTTCCAACAATAAGTGCAATATGAGGTTTTACTTTTTCTTCACTTTTCCCAAAGAGAAAGGTGAAGAGGGTAGAGCCTATGTATAATGCTGTAGAGGCTATACCAATAGATTCTATGGAGAAATTTCTTGCTTCTTCGGCATACAAGGTTATAAAGGATTCCCCTATATTTTGCGCTGAGACTAAAATTGTAAGAAGAATAATCATGTCTGACATTTGTTTTAGAGAATCCATAGAGTTACGTAATTTAGAACTTATTGGAATATCTGTGTTATAATGATTTTCGACGTTTATTTCGTTTTTTCTTCCGGCAGGTTGTTTGGATAGTAAAAGAGTACACATGGTAGATATCAAATACAATAGAAAAACTGTGAAGTACAACGTTTCTTTGCCAAAGGAAGCAAGAACTTTTCCTCCTATTGCCGGAGCAATAATGGAACCAATAGGACCTGCACTAAATACGAAAGTATAGCCTGCCATTTTATTACCGGTAGTATCATAATCTAGGATATATAATGCAATAGCCGGAGCACATACCCATGTTAAAGCATAGAATATCTGTCCAATCAGCATCCAATGCCAACTGTTTGCAAACATCCAAATTAAAGGTGCAGGCACAGTGATAGCCCATCCGAACACAATTGCATTCTTGCTACCTGCAAAGTCTGACCAAATACCGCCTACTACTGCCAATACACCCATTAAAGAGGGAATTGACATTATAATTCCTACAATAATGTCATTAGCACCAAGTTTTTTTACATGGATGGGGAAAAAGCTTTTATACATGGCCAATCCCAAAGCCCATAGTAACTCGGCGGAGAAAAGCAGTACCATATCTTTGCGAAAACGTTTTACATTGTCCATAAAATCCCTCGACATTCGATGATAAACATCCTATATACAGCAATTTAGCATCTGCGTATATAGGAAACTATTTCTTAAAATATTTATTTAATCTAATTTGTTTTATCAAAATTTAAATTTAATTTATTCTTATAAACAAAGCATATATAGACATTATATCAGAGGGAGATTTTGTTTACAAATATATTTGCAAATATGATATTTTGAAATTGACATGCCGGATTTAAAATAATCCTTACTTAATATTGCATATTTAAGAGTTTTTATATATTTAAGAGTCTTTTCATGTTCAGCCCGAAAATATCTTCTTTTTCACTATCACTGATTTCAGCTAAGGCTACCCTTCCCAGAGTAAAACTTGCATCGTAAAATGGCATGTCAGAACCGAATAGTACTTTTTTTGAACCGATTTCTCTTACAAACCATTCTACATTGCCTTGAAAGGCGTAAGAAAGAGCCAGATCAATGTATAAATTATTATGTTTGTTCGCAACCTCAGCAGCTTTCTCCATTACTCTTATATCATTACCTCCGGCATGACCCATAATAAAATTTGCTTTAGGATACATGCTCGCTATTCTGTCGGCGGCAAATACGGTATCAATACCCCAAGTATGCATAAGTACCGTACATCCTCTTTCATTAGCCTCTTCATATGCCTGGTGATAATTCTTGTGATCCAATGGACATTTATGAAAACCAGGATGGACTTTTATTCCTTTCATTTGCGGGACTTTAAAAGATCTTTCAATTTCAGTCTTAATATCCTCAGGATAATTAGGGTTTACCGTAACATATCCTATAAAACGTTCAGGATATTTCTTGACGGTTTCTATCACAAGATTATTGCCATATATATAGTCAGGGCCAATGGCAGCATGTGCTGAAATACAAGCCATATCAATGCCTAAAACATCCATATTTATAAGCATATCTTCTGCTGTTTCTTTTGGACCGTGAAATGCAGCCCATAATCCTAAATGACAGTGATTGTCTATGATAAGTATATCGTCAATTGGTAATCCTCTTTTGACTTTTCCTGCAAAATCAATCATACCTTATGCCTCCTATAAGCTTCTCCAAGTTTTCTGCGGCAATCATTTGTTTTTCTTTATCGCTGATTTTTGCATAGTTTATCATGCTAACAGCGGCAGCTCCTGAGAGTACCGGCATTCCTGTACCGAATATAAGCCTGTGTGCTCCAAAGATTTTGCAAAGATCTGATATTCCGTCAAAACATTTATAACCGCTGGTTTCGACATATAAATTCGGTAACTTTTTAAGTAATGTATATAGATTTCTATTAATACGGTAATTAACATCAGATAAAATAACGATAAGTTCAGGATGATGCATGCACAAATTATACAGTTCGTCCCATGTTATTTGGTCAAATCCTACAATCAACGGTATTTTGCACGCCTCCAGCATGTTGAACAATTCTCCGCAGTTCCACTCAGATATGCTATACCAGTGTTCCAAAATAGAGGGGAATATTCTTACAGCCTTAACGTTATTTTCTTTTAATTGCATTTTTAACAGATCAGGTGCAGGAAACTCACCGGTGTGGTGGTGCATGACGACCCAAACAGGGTATAGGAAGGGGTAATCTGAAATTTCTCGCATGAGCGTTTTATTTCCGGTTGCCATGTCATATTCTCTTGCCAAGGAATGATATACTAGTGCTTTCTTTATGCCATAATTATTCATATTCTTTATTAATCCCTCAAGTGAAGAAAATGAACCCGGATATTTTACACTCCTCATGCCAAATGAACAATTACAATCAAAAAAATTCAATGGCTCCATAATATCTCCTCGCAATCTTTTTGCTGATGCCTAGTTAAATCAGTTAAAATGGTGCAGGCAATGTTTGCTTATACCTTTACCTGCACCATACTCATATTTTACCTGAAATTTTGCTTTTTGTTAACTATATGCATTCATATTTACATTTAAAATTTCAATATGACATTTTATTCGTTATTTGTAATATGGCATATCACGTGGCTTTTTACTGATTCCATCTATCATATGCAGACTGGTAAGCGGCTATCACATCATCAATTCCCATTTGACGGAGTGTTTCACAATAGGTATCCCAAGTATCATCAATAGATTCAATTCCAGCAATATACTTACTGCGCATTTCCATTACGTACGATTGTATATCTTGATACTTGCTGGTAATAACAGATTGCTCATCAATTGTAAATTTCAGTAAAGCTGCCGGAAATCCTTCAATAGCATAGGGGATATTATTTTTAATATATCCAAGTTGACGAGCCAGGTTATTACCCTGACCACCGATCATCATATTGTCAAATAATCCGAAATCATGTTCCCATCTGCTGTATTTATATAAATAATAATTTGATGAACTATCCCACCAGTCAGGAATAATTTGTTCAAATCTGGTTTTTGTCTCATCAGTGTATACCCACTCTTTTCCGTATATTCCATATACAAAGCTTTCACAATAAAGTCCTGAACCTTCTATAACTTCCTCAGTTGCAAACCATATATCAAACATGCGACATAATTCCGCCGGATATTTGCTCTTTTTACTTATAGCTCCTCCTTTTGTTGAATAATAATCATATGCAATAATTTTCTGTTTGTCAGCATATTCAGAAGTAAGAGGAGCAAGAACGTCAAGGTGTATAATTCCATCCGGAAAATCTGATTCATTAAGAGTTGTACCATTAACAGAAAATGCTCCTTGTCCGGCTTTCATTCGTGCTTCGGCTGTAGC
>DUMC01000012.1 GCA_012840075.1 Clostridiaceae bacterium
CATATATAACAGTTGATGAATACATTTCAGCATATGAGTATCCCGATTCAATATGCAATTCGTTTTATCCTATTGATTTGCATAGAGATGGAATGGAAAAAATATATCAAATATTTTTGGAAGAAGGCAAGGTGCCGAAAATTCCTCTTTCTGCGTTAATTGTCAAGGGCTTTGATAATTTATATGTGGCAGGTCGCTGCGCCTCAGGTGATAGGTTAGCACAATCCGCTTTTAGGGTAAAAGCGTCATGTATGGCCATGGGGCAAGCTGCAGGTGCTGCAGCCGCTGTTGCTGTTAAAGAAAATAACGCTTCATCCAGAGGTTGCTGTCTTGACCATATCAAAGAAATTTTGCGTAAAGACGGAGCAATTGTGCCTTGAAATTATAGTTGTGTTAATTGACACTGGATATTTATACTGGATATTTATATTGCGAATATTATTACATGCAAAGAAGATTATAACCCAGAGATGAATGAGGCTAGAGATGCATTATAAATTTACTTGAGACATATTATAAACTTATTATAAACTTATCGGAAGAAAGCAAGAATGAATAGCTTCAGGTTTAATGTGTCTATATTGAATAAGTCTTTGGGTTATAATCTTTTTATATGTTAAAAGTACACTTAATTTTAATACATGTTGTAAATCTAATTATTAGATAGTAGAATTGAAATACATATAAATGCAGGAGAAAAGAAAATAGTACGATTAAACTGGATGTATAAAAAAGTTTTTGAAATTATTGCCTAAAATAAATAAGGATTAGAAATATATTTGCAAGGGGGAATTATGAAAAAAGGAAAAGTATCTTCACCTGCAGGTTTTCCGGCTGAGCTTTCAAAAGGAACTTTAGCAGGGTCTAGCGAAAAATCTACAGTAAAATCTTTAGTAAAAAAAGCAGTTGGTTTCGTGATAAGAATTCTGGCAAGTGCTGCCATAATATTGGTAGTGAATCTGATATTCCGTGGAAATTTTATTTCTGCTATTACACTTGATCCTGCTTCGAACGTAAGTAAATAATTCAAGCCTGACCCCACATATTTACTATAACAAATTGTTTGTTAATTTAACAATTAGATGATAAAATAGGTTTAACAACAATGGTATAGATGTGATGTTAATAACAAAGTTACCTTTATCAATCCGGAAAGAAACAGCAAGGCAGGAATAAAAAAGATCAGATAAGGAAGAAGGGCGTTAAATGAAAAAGAAGTATGCAGTATTTTCAATTTTCGCTATAATAGTAGTTGGTATTATTGCAGCAGTAATAGGAATTAAGTCAAATTTGAAGAAAAGCATGGAGGAGTTAGCTAAGATAACTATATCAGATGTGGATCTGAGTCAACTGGAAAATGGTTCTTATACAGGCAGTTATAAAACCGGTCTAGTATCAGCAAAAGTTAAGGTTAAAGTTAATGATCACAAAATAATAGAGGTTGAACTGTTGGAACATAATAATGGAAAAGGAGCTCCTGCAGAGATAATACCTGATAAGGTTGTAGAAGCTCAGACTCTGAATGTTGATACGGTTTCTGGTGCCACTTACAGCAGTAAAGTAATACTGAAGGCCATAGAGAATGCACTGAATAGTGTTAATGATTAATAATATGCAAATAATATGTTGAAATTAACTTAGCAGTGTAAAAGGCTTGTTAAAAATAAAATCCTAGAGCCGGAAAAGAGAGTATTTGCACAATATTTACATTTGCAAAGGAGAATTTATGAAAACAAAAATATTATCTTCAGCTGAAGGATCTGTGGAGGATGTTTCGGAGGGATATTCAGAAGAATCTAAGGAAAAATATATGGTAAAGTCTCCGATAAAAAAAGTAGGATATTTTCTGGTAAGAGTCGTTGTAGGTATTGCTATAGTTTTGGTAGTGAATCTGATATTCCGTGGAAATTTTCTTTCTGCTATTACACTTGACCCTGCTTCGAAGGTTGAGAAGCTTGCAGCGGGAAGCAAGATAACAAAAGGCTTTGCAAATGATGAGTTCCGGATATATTACGCGGAAACCACAGATGAAATAATATCGTATGTATTTATAAAGAAGCTGGGAATATGGTTGCAGGAATATCCTTTTGATAGGTATAACAAAAATATAAGCGGGATTAGCTTTGGGAGAAATCATGCTTACTATTATGGAAATTTCGCTTTAAATGACGAATATGATTTAGTAGTGGACGATAGGGGTAATAAAATATATCCAAATATAACCAATTTAGGAAGCAAAAAAGCAGCAGTCTACCAAATTCCTTTAAATAGCAAAGATAAAATAAGCTATTGTTTTGTTGATAGCGAAAATGTAGTAAATAAAGAAAAGCTTTTTTTGGATGGGAAAGTAAAGTTCTATAAGTATGTAAATGGGAATACGACCGAATATTGTAGCACTATTGGTGAATTAAAAGAAGAAAAGGGCTATCTATGGACACTTATAGAAAAATGCATTGAATCAACTGATGAGAGCCATGAAATTCCGGATGGCAGGGTGTACAAATCCGGTGTACCTGGAGATACAATATGGAAGATATATGTCAGTTATAATACCGGTGATTTCATTAACCTGGAACCTGGCAGAAAAGGTTATGACTGGACGGGAAGCGTAAGTTTTAACATTGAACTGAAAGGACAGCATCCTGGCACAATCGGCATGTATTGGCGGGACTATACGGAATTTAGCTTGTATGATAAGATTTCCGGAGAATCTGCTGTATATAATGTTGTAATACCTGAGGAACTGTATAAGTATTTTGAGGAAATTTAAGAAATCTTAAGCTTTATACATCATATTATTTTAGCAAGGTGAAATTGATGGAATAATTAACATGGGAGGGTTTTGGTGAGATATAGAAATACATGGATAATTTTCTGGCCATTTGTGGCCGTATGGAATCTTATTGAATTTATCTTCAAAATGATAGGACGCATGTTTGCAGTATTGCTAGGCTTGCTGATTATGATCTTGGGTGTAATTTTGTGTTTTACAATTGTAGGAGCTGTTGTTGGAATACCTCTTGCAATATTTGGATTTACAATGATGATAAGGGGATTTTTTTAAACTTCTTTACGTATATGGTTTATGGGGTCAGGCTTGAATAATTTACTTATTTTCTCCGGATGTCTGAAAACTCTGCAAAAAGTATATTAAAACAAGGATTAAGAGAAATAAATATAACAATTGAATATAACAATTAAATATAACAATTAGATATTAAGAGAATCAAATATAATAATATAAATTTATAAATTTAGATGACCAGGGTAGGAACTATCCGAAGTAAGATGCCTGTGGAGTGCAGATGCCTGTGGAGTGCCTGTGGAGTTAGTAGGTTACGAGGAGGAAGAAGCAGGAAATTCTGTTGGTGACAACAGAAGCACGTGACTTTAGTCATGTGAGGTTAGCATGATGTTTTAGTTTATCTAAGTTCTTTGTCATGGCGAAGTTCAAATATGTTATATCTGCTGGAAAATATGCGGTATACCTGCTGGAAAGTATGAGTTAGTAATTCAACCCTAACCCCAAATATAACGCAAGTAAATAATTCAAGCCTGACCCCATATAATAGAACAAGCCTGACCCCATATAATAGAAGGAAATGATGATAAAGTATGGAAATGTCAAGAAAATCAAGAAACATAGTACTGATAGGTATGCCTGGTGCCGGCAAAAGTACTATTGGAGTATTGCTTGCCAAAACCTTGGGATTGAGTTTCATTGACACAGACCTGGTTATTCAGGAGAGAGAAGGCATGCTTTTACAGGAAATAATAGATTTATATGGCTTAGACAGATTTCTTAAAATAGAAGAAAATACAATAATTTCACTTAAATGTGAATCCTCTGTAGTTGCTACCGGCGGCAGTGTTGTATATAGTGAAAAAGCAATGAGGTATTTGAAACAGAATGCAACAGTTATTTATTTAAAAGTTGAGTATGAAGAGATAGAAAGGCGAATTACAAATATATCAACACGGGGTATTGCGATGAACAAAGGAGAAACTTTGTTTGACCTGTATAATGAAAGAATACCGTTGTATGAGCGATATGCTGATATTGTCATTGATTGTTCGGGGAAAGATATGGAGGAAATAATTTGTGAAATAATTAAGTTGTTAGGACTGTAAGTTCTCAACAGTATAACATTTTTAATTTTATAACCTTTTACTCGAAAAAATGCACAATAAATTAATGAATGCATAATAAAAAGGAAATTATAAAGTTTTGTTTCAAAATACCTATATAGGGTATATAATAATTAACATGTAAATTTTGCCTATGAAAGCAGTAAGAGCTAGGTTAATAATAAAATGAGTTTTGTGTACTAATATTAGTAAAACATTTAATATTATTTATTATTATTAAAAAGCACAATTTAAAATGTGGCTAAAATATTTAAAAATAGTATGATGATTAAATTTGGAGGTATTATCATGAATGTTATAGTTTATTCAACTCCAACATGTCCATGGTGTAAAGTAGCGAAAGATTATTTGAGTTATAAGGAAGTAAAATTTAAAGAGATTAATGTAGCAGAAGACTACGAAGGTGCAATGGAAATGATCAAGAAATCAGGTCAAAGAGGTGTGCCTGTAATTGATATTGATGGCAATATTGTAGTGGGATTTAACAAAGCGGAGATAGATAGGATTTTGGCAGGAGAATAATGTTACACTATATCATAGCATTAGCATAACTATGAAGCTAATTTTAGTATAATAAGTTTAATATGCCTAATTTTCAGAACGTAAGGTTCTTTTCCATAAAATTAGGCACTAATATTAATACTTAAGATTCTAATCTAAAGCTAGTTTTATTTGACATACCTTGATAGTCTATGTATAATTAAACTATACATAGATGATCAAGGTATGTTTTTTATAGGAGGTACCCAAATGAAATTTGATAAAGGTTTGATAGGTGGAAGTACTATTCTGCTAATACTTTCCTTACTGGAGGAAACTGATCGTTATGGATATGAGATAATAAAAGAACTTGAGGTACGATCAGACAAAACTTTTCAGTTTAAAGAAGGTACCTTGTATCCTGTATTACATAAGCTCGAAAATAACGGTTATATCAAATCCTATATTGCGAAAGGTGAAAATGGCAAGGAACGAAAGTACTATCAGATTACAGACAAAGGAAAGAAACAGCTGATAGAGGAAAAGGAAAAGTGGAAGAAATTTTCAATATCTGTCAATCGAGTTATAGGTGGTGACGTTCGTGCGTTTTCATGATGATATAGGTATTCATGAAGAGGCTTTTCATGACAAAGACAGCTTTTCCGAATGCGATAAATTTTTAGATCAAGTTTTGTCCTATGTTAAATTTCCTTTTGACAGAGATGAGATCAGATTGGAACTTGAAAGCCACATTCTGGAAAAAATCGAATATTACATTGAGCAGGGATATGACAGAACTACTGCAGAGCAATATTCTATAAAAGATATGGGCGATGCAAGGGAGATTGGGATGGCACTAAATAAAGAGCATAACCCGTTCCTTGGATGGTTGTGTAAAATAACTAATGTAATGATTGCTTTACTTTCTATATGGCTTATATACTTTTATGGATCTATTCTAATAATAACTTTTTTTCAGCATAGCCCAATCAATGATATTCCAAAATCAGAAATAGTATATCGCATTGATATAAATAAAAAAGTACGATTGGATGACAGAGTAATTAAATTTACAAATATTGTTTATGAAAAAAACGGAGATCTGAATATATTTTATGAGTATTATGATACAAGATTATGGGGTGCGGGATGGAGTCTAAGCGGAATTGGAGATGTAATGGATAACCTGGGTAACAAATATTCAGCAGGTTCTGGTTATAAAAGTGGTGGAATAATATCAAAATGTGTAAAAACTTTAAAAAACTTTCCGAGAGAAGCAGATATGCTGATCATAAACTACGATAGATATAATAGAAAGTATAGGGTAGAGATTCCTTTACCAAGAGGTGACAGCAATGAATAGATTAAAAAAAGCTATAAGAAATATCATAATATTAATCATTTTATGCCTATTGTTTTTGAAAAGTTCAGGACTCTACTTAACACCCCTTTCAGCTCATGAGCATTCCGAAAGAAGCATACATTACGGCCCATCTGAAGTAATACATATAGAAGACTGGGACGGAGGAAAATACATACTTTGCAAATATGATAGATGGGTATCCTGCAATACTGTAAACAGAACTCTGCTTTTTTTCTGGAGTTTTGGGAATCAGCCAACAGGTTTTGAAAATGATAAATCCAAAGCTATAGATTACACCTGGGGAGCTTCAAGACAATATTGGAAACTTTATGGCATTGTTAATGATGACAGAATTAAGAAAGTGGAAATTATCCTTGATAATGGTCAAGTCTTAACACAGACGGATTTTTATGATGATTTGTTTCTATTTACCTGGAAATCTCCTGAAAATGACAGTGTATATTATGTTAGTATTAGAGGGTATGATGCGGATAACAATGTAATTTTTGAGGAAAATCGTTAAAATAAGCACTAAATAAGAAAAAGATTCTAACTTTTGTTAATAGATTCGAAGTTTTGATGATTAACATAATAAACATATTTAATTATGACTAAATGCAATCTTGCAACTTTTCTAAAAATTGGTGATAGTTTCAAACTTTTAAATATTTACATACCCGATTGACTGAACATACAATTAAATAAGGACGTCCTGAATTTATTATAAAGCAACTCTTACAAAAACTTACAAAAAAAGAATCTTTTCTTAACTAACTTAAATAGAAGGAGGTATTCTTTTAATGAAAAAGTTTTATAAACTTTTATCATTATTAATACTAATAACAATACTCCTTGGAATTTTCTCAGGTTGCAATGCTCAAAATAAGCAAACCGACAGCAGCACTTCCACAACAGACAGTCAAAAAACAACAGATAGCAGTCAAGGAAGTAAAGAACAAACTTCGGACACAGGAAGTACAGGTGGTAAGATTACTGATAAGCCGATTACACTAACTTGCTGGGCTAGCTTAAATAGTAACGTTGCTCAACATTCTACAAGTTATAGCGAAATACCATTATATAAGGAACTGGAAAAACGAACCGGAGTCAAGATTGAGTTTTTACATCCTCCCGTTGGTCAGGAAAATGAACAATTTAATCTTATGATAGCGTCAAATGAACTCCCCGATATGATTGAATACAACTGGCTGGGTTATCCCGGTGGACCTGAAAAGGCTATGCAGGATGGTATAATTATGCCGTTAAATGATGTTATTGATCAATATGCTCCGAACTTAAAGAAATATTTTGCTGCAAATGAAGATATTGCAAAGATGGTAAAAACAGACAATGGGAATTATTATTGCTTCCCGTTTATCCGTGGAGATGATTTTCTCACAGTTTTTTATGGACCTCAGATAAGAAAAGACTGGTTGGATGAATATGGTCTTGAAATTCCTACTACTATTTCTGAGTGGGAAACAGTGTTAAAAGAATTAATAAATAAAAAGGGACTTGATGCCGGAATTACACTATCAGGAACTTCTGAAATCTCAATGGGAGGTTTCATTGTCAGTGCCTATGGTGTTTTATACGGATTTATGCAGGAGAACGGACAGGTAAAATATGGTCCGATAGAACCTGGGTTTAAAGATGCTTTAGCTACATTGGAAAAATGGTATAGAGAAGGTATTCTTGATCCTGACTTTGCAGCCCAGGATGCTAAAACAAAAGATGCTAAGATAACAGGGGATAGAGTAGCTGCTTATGTAGGATATTCTGGATCCGGGATGGGAAAATATACTCCTTTAGTGAGACAACAGAATCCAAAATTTGAATTGGCAGGTGCTCCATGGCCAACCTTGAATAAAGGTGAGATACCAATAACCGGCCAGAAAGATAATCCGTACATAGGCGGTGGCTCAGTTGCAATTACCACTCAGTGTGATGAGCTTGAAATTGCAGCAAAGTGGCTGGACTATGGATATAGTGAAGAAGGTCATATGCTTTACAACTTTGGTATTGAAGACGTTAGCTACAAAATGGTCAATGGTTATCCAACTTATACCGATCTTATAACTAAAAATCCAGATGGATTGTCAATGGGTCAGGCTTTGGCCCAATATTGCAGATCAAGCTTCAGCGGACCATTTGTTCAGGACAGAAGATATCAGGAACAGTATCTGCAGTACCCAGAACAGGTAGAAGCATTAAAGACATGGGGCAATCATAAAGGACTATTAAAAATGCCGCCAATTACCCCCACTCCTGAAGAAAGTCAAAGATATGCATCTATCATGAGTGAAATTAATACTTATTTAAGTGAGATGTTTTTGAAATTTGTAATGGGTCAGGAATCTATTGATAAATTTGATTCATTTGTTGAACAAATTAAGAAGATGAACATTGAAGAAGCAATTAAAATACAGCAAGCAGCTCTGGATCGTTATTATAAGAGATAAGGCAGCAGGAAGCAATTTATACTATAACGCCAAGTAAGTTTAAGTAATTTGTATTATAAAATAATTCTGAAGGGATAATTATCCCTTCAGAAATTTTCAATTAAAAGTAGTGTAAATCAATTTTGCAGATTGGTGTTTATTAAATTTTCGAATTAATAAAAAACAGTGTTTCAATGAAGAAATGAAGTTTTTGACTTAAAATAATTAAGACCTGCAATATGTAGATAGACCAGTAAAGAGAGGAGTTTTAAATGTATGGCAAAATCTATGGCAGGCAAAGTTGATAACAATGCAGTTAATAAAATAAATGTAAATAATAAAAAGAGCCTAAAGTATGTAATTGTTAAAGATTTTAAGAAAAACAAGATGATATACTTATTGGCAATACCGGTACTTGCCTATTATATTATATTTCACTACGGTCCTATGTATGGAGTTATAATTGCTTTTAAAAATTTCACTCCTGCCAGGGGTATCTTAGAAAGTCCATGGGTAGGATTACAATGGTTTAAAGATTTTTTCTCCAGTTATTACTTTGGAAGATTGCTTCGGAACACCTTACTAATTAATATATATAGTCTTATATTTTCTTTCCCTGCTCCAATTATTCTGGCTTTACTTCTTAACGAACTGAGAAGTCAAAAGTTCAAAAAAGCAGTTCAAACAATAAGCTACTTACCTCACTTTATATCACTTGTGGTAATATGTGGAATGATTGTGAATTTTACTGCACGAGATGGGATAATAAATGATATTATTGCTTTTTTCGGCGGAGAGCGAACGACTATGCTATTAAGACCGGAGCTATTCAGATCCATATATGTTATTTCAGGTATATGGCAGGGTGTAGGCTGGGGGTCAATTATTTACCTCGCAGCACTATCCGGAATCGATGCTGAGCTATATCAGGCAGCTGTGATAGATGGAGCAAATAGATGGAATCAGGTCTGGCATGTTACGCTACCTGGAATTTTACCTACGATTGTTATTTTACTTATTATGAGAATTGGTTCTTTAATGAGTGTAGGATACGAAAAAATTATCCTTCTTTATAATTCCAGTATATATGAAACAGCTGATGTTATATCTACTTTTGTTTATCGAAAAGGGTTGCTGGAGGCAAATTACAGCTATAGCTCAGCAGTAGGATTTTTTAACTCTGTAATTAATTTTATTTTGCTTATAATAGCTAACTGGATTAGTCGAAAAGTGAATGAAACCAGTCTTTGGTAGGGGGTAAGAATATGGCCATTAAAAGAAGCCCATGGGAAAAAGCCTTTGATGCCTTAAATGTTTTGATAATGATACTATTAATAATTGTAACCTTATATCCACTATTATATGTAGTTTTTGCATCTATAAGCACACCTTCAAGATTGGTGAAGCATGATGGTATTTTATTGGCACCGCTGGGATTTCAATTGGGAGCATATAAATTGGTTTTTAAGAATCCTATGATAACAAAAGGTTATTTGAATACATTATTTGTTGTAACTGTAGGTACTACTATTAATATTATAATGACTTCATTGGGAGCTTATGTTTTGTCACGCAAAGGATTATTCTGGAAGAATTTTATGATGATTATCATTGTCTTTACCATGTTTTTCGGAGGAGGTATGATTCCGACTTATCTGCTTGTCAGAAGCTTAAAACTTACAGATACTCTTTGGGCTCTTATTGTACCTGGTGCTATTAGCACATATAATATGATTATTATGAGAACATCCTTTGCATCCATTCCGGACAGTCTGGAAGAATCAGCGAGAATAGACGGTGCAAAAGATCTTACAATTCTCTTTAAAATTGTTATCCCATTATCTTTACCGGTTATTGCGGTTATGATCTTATTTTATGGTGTTGGACATTGGAATTCATGGTTTTCAGCTTTGATATATCTGAGAAAAAGAGAATTATATCCGCTACAACTAATTTTAAGAGAAGTACTTATTTCAAGTGATACCACTCAAATGCTGGCTGGCTTAGCAGGAATGGACCTGGAACCTATAGCGGAAACCGTAAAATATGCAACTATAGTGATAGCCACTTTACCAATATTGTGTATATATCCCTTCTTGCAAAAGTATTTTGTAAAAGGTGTTATGATCGGCGCACTAAAAGGTTAAAATGGAAATTTACATGTTATATACAAAAATTTATTATAGATAAAATTTTATATGGAAAATAGAATACTTGTGTGGTAAAATATTTACACAGGAATAATAATCACGCATTAATAATTTTTTATGATAACTGTAAATAACGGTTTTAACCCAATATAATGCGTATTTATGATCTTTTTCTTCATGAGTTTTATTTTTGGGCTTAAATCCGGGCTTTTGAATATTTGATTGTGTTTCTTTTCAAAAAGGGTGATACCTAATAAGAAAGGTGCTGTTCATGAGAGCCGGAGTAACGCCTGTTTTAAGGTATCTAAAAAAAATAAAAACTATAAAAATAGGAAAATTATTAATTACATGGCTGATTTCATACTTATCAATACTTTTGATTCCTATTATAATCAGCGGAATTGTTTACGTTAAAACAGCAAGTATAGTTGAAAAAGAGATTAATAATAATAATTTGATACTGCTTAAACAAGTTCAAAAGTTGATTGATAAAAAAATGTTGGATGTTAAACAGCTGGGACTTCAAGTAGCGTGGAATTCTAAATTAGTATCTTTGTTTTACAATGACAAACCGATGAATCCTGAAGGACGTTATTCTATAAGCAGGCTGCAAAAGGATTTACGTATTTATAAAGTTGCAAACGGATATATTCGTGAGATATACGTGTACTTGCATAACAGTGAGATGTTTATAAACTCCAGCACTTCATATAGTATGGATCTTTTACAAACTGTACTGGCTAAAGATGCGGAAATCAGTGCGGAACAATTTATAGAAATGTCCAGGCAGGAATTAAAGCATGTATTTACTACTTTGAAAATCCGGCAGAACGGAAATAAAGAAGCAACTGCTATTGCTTATATACTATCACTTCCTTATGATATATATGACAAATCCATAGCTACGCTGGTTATCCTTCTGGATTATAGTACCTTTCTGGATGAGGTTTCAAGAATAGAAGAACTTCAGCAAGGTACTGTATTGATTCTCGGAGAAAACAACCAAATAGTGGCAATAACAGGAGAGAAATATTATAACATATCCCTTGAATATGAAAAACTTAGTGACGGCAATTTGCTTTATGAATATATAAACGGGCAGGAATTCACTATATCAAGTATAAGTTCCAGCCAAAATGGATGGAAATATGTGTTCATGATGCCATCTATTACTTTCATGGTAAAAGTAAAATATATAAAAAATCTGATGATATATAGTATTCTAATTTGCTTAATCATTGGCGGTTTAGTAGCTTACATTTTTACAAAAAAGAACTATAATCCAGTTTATCAAATGGTTCAGGCTTTGGCAGGACGAGTTGGAATTGAGCTTAATCCGGGCTTGAATGAATATAGCTTTGTACAGCAAGCAATAAATAACACTTTAAATGAAAAGGAGATTATAATGGAAAAGTTGGAGAAGCAAAATCTGGCTTTACGCTCCAGCTTTCTGGCACGATTAATAAAGGGTAGATATGATCAGACGGTACCTATTGAAGAAGCCTTATATTCCTATGATATCCGGTGGATTAGTGACATTTTTTGCGTAATGCTGTTTTACATTGAGGATTTCAATAAGTTATTCAGAAAAGCTTCCTTAAAAGAATCAGATTCAATGGAGCAGGTAAAACTGGTACATTTTATTATATCCAATGTAATCGAAGAATTGATTGGTAAAAATCATTACGGATTAGTAACAGAAGTGGATGATATGATAGTATGTCTGATTAATGTTAACAAAAACCGTATGGAGCAAATTGAGGATGAACTTGTGGAAATTGCTTTAAAAGCTCAGAAATTTATAAAAGAGAACTTTTTTGTACATTTTACCGTGTCAATAGGAAGAATACACAGAACTTTAGCCGGTATCCCGGAGTCTTACAGAGAAGCTCAGGAAGCAATGGAATATCGAATGATAATGGGAAATGAGAAGATTATACGATATAGTCAAATACAGAATCCAAGACGAAATAACTATGACTATTCACTGGAACTGGAGCAGCAATTAATCAATGCTATTAAAATAGGGGACTTGGAAACAGCTCAGAATATTATTAATGAAGTATTCGAGAAAAATTTTTCCGGCGAGATACTATCCGTGCAAATGATAAAATGTTTGTTTTTTGACTTAATAAGTACCATGATTAAGGCTTTAAATGATATAAACTTAATGAATAACAATTGCTTTATAGAAGAATTAAATCCTATATCACGATTGCTTTCTTCTGATACCATTATGGAAATGAAGCATCAGATGATGGATATACTTGAAAAAGTTTGCCAGTATGTAGAATCCAGCAGCAAGGATCGCAATAAGAAGATATCAGAGCAAATTGTTTCTATTATAGAAAACAGTTATATGGACTATAACCTGAGCATTACCAGCATAGCAAGCAAATTTGGATTGACAGCACCATATATCTCTAAAATATTTAAAGATACCATGGGAGAGGGAATACAAGATTATATCAATAAGGTAAGATTAAACAAGGCTAAAGCTTTATTACTGGGAGAGAATGAAAATCTTGAATGCATTGCAA
>DUMC01000098.1 GCA_012840075.1 Clostridiaceae bacterium
ACCAGCCATTTTATGTCGACTCTAAATGGATGGTTTACTTGTTTATGCCATTTTTTCGCTGTCAAAAGTTTCAAATATTAAATAAAATTTTTGTTAAAAACTCTTGACTTTAATTAGCTGGTCTTTATTATTTTTTAAAAGTAAAACAAATACTTTACTATATAAAATCTATTTTAATCTCTTTTTTCGTGCAATTCACATGGATATAGTTACAAGGATGCTGACGCAACTTTTTCAATTATATCTCTATATCTTTTTCTAATCTCCTCCGGACGTGCCGTACCGGTAGTTCCTATCTTTTTTATAGTCACTTCGGCAGCCATGTTAGCAAATGCCGCTGCTTCCCAAGGTTTTGCACCTGCTGCTATAGCACAAGAAAAACCGGAAAGAAAAGTATCTCCTGCACCGCAAAAGTCTATAGGGGGCTTTACATCATGACAAGGTATATGAACTAATTGCTCACCGTCTGTGTAGAGACATCCGTTTGGACCGAGTGTCATACATACCTGGGCTTGATTTCCTTTTGCAAGGATTTTTGCAGCATTAACATAGTTATCAGGTATTGTTTTTTTAACTATTTCTTTTCCTTCATTTGAACAACGGGATTTATCATCCGAACGACCGGATTTAACGCCATATTCATTATACGTATTATTATCGGCATCTTTGTTTTCTTTTTTATTATCTTCTTTTATATTATGTCCTTTTTTAATATGCTGAACTGCCTCACCATATACAGCTTTATAACCTTCTACTTCATTAGGTTTTAATATGACATTCTTATACTCTTTAATTCTATCCCGGCTGTCTACTACAATCATCTTTCCTTTTTGTCCTAAAGATATTATTCTTTGCCTAATCTTCGGTGTTATGCAGCCAAATCTTAACTGGTCAGCTACGCATAATACATCAACTTTGTCAATGATTTCATCAAGCCGGCTAAGTAATTCATTTTCTAGCTCTTCTGGTAAATTCTTATAATTTGCAAAATCAATTCTCGGATCTTCATATACCACCGGAGATATGCCCTTTCGTATAGGCTTGCAGTAAGCATTTGTAACTATTTTCGAACTTCCTATTATGTTATTTGTATTAATCCCCAAGTTTTGCATAGCTTTTAACAGGGCATCAGCTCTCCAATCTTCACCTACCACACCTAACACTTCTATGCTGTCAGGTTCCAGCGCAGCAATATTTGCCGCAACATTTGCCCCTGCTCCCGGAGACATTCGTTCCTCAATAATCGGCAAAGGAAAATGAGGTGTTTCCCTGGATAACTCACTTTTCGTCATATCAGCTATCCAGTATACATCAAGACATAGGTCCCCAATCACAGCTACACGAATATTTTTTATTTTACATAAAATCTCTTCTAATTTCTCATAGTCGAACATTTCAAATATTTCAATCTTATTCTTATTAGACAATTCCTTTCTCATCCTTTCCTGCTTTTCTCTATTCAATTCCTTTTTTAACCTTATTCTAGTCAATCCCTTTCTCAACTTCGGATAGTTTACTAATGAGCTTTTTATATAGATTTGGGATTGTAACTTTATGGTCCCCGCAGAAATGCCATCCTCTTCCTCCCATGCTTGTAGGTCTGTTTACAATGTTCTTCCTCGGCCGGTAATAGTAATGGGGATTATCGTATCCTATCTTCGACCTGTAATCTCCAAGATCTATGATATCAAAATTAGCGGTCGTAATGTTATATGTAGGATATCCTAAATTTCTGGATATAGATAAGGCTTTTAAAAATACTTCCGGTCCGATAACTCCAGAGCCAAAATTTAGAAAAACTCCCCTATCCAATCTGGATACCGAATAGCAGAATTTGTGGAAATCAGTACCACTGGTTGCTCCGATAGCTGCAAAGTCTACAGTGGGGTGTTGGTGAATTATGTCTGTTCCTAAAGCTATATGATAAGTAGCCGGTACACCGTTTTTATATGCTTGATATAGAACACAATCTTCTTTATATGGAAATTTTTCAGGATTTTTTTCTATGTATACTGCAAGGCTTTCTCCGTAACCAAGTCCTTTCTTGGCACCTTCCTTGATAGCTTCATTCATCCATCTTCCTGTTTCCTCCCACATACCAAAAGATCCGTCTTCAATAGCCGTTGGAACATCCTCTGAAGTACCTCCATTAAAAGCAAGTTCGAAGTCATGTATGCTTACCGCACCGTTTCCTGATATATGGGTGATGAATCCTCTCTTAATAAGCTCAATGATATATCTTGAAAGTCCGTTCTTTATTACATGAGCTCCCATTGACCATATTACCGGTCTTCTGTTCTTTCTGGCGATTATGATTCTTTCAATTAATTCATCAAAGTCTTTACCACCCCACTCAGGAACTTCATCTTCACCGGGTTTTGCCATATTTTCAACAGTAACAAGGTTAATTCTCTCTTTTACAGGGTAAGTTTTGATATTAGAAAAATCAAGATAGCCATATATTTTAACATTTTTATCATCCATATTGTTTTCACCTTCCTTTAAAATACAGCCTTTGGAATTATGGCTTTTAGGGATTCAGGAATAATACATATATATAAAAATTAAACATCCATCCATGATAATAACTCGTTTAAATTTTGGTAATCACCAACTACGGCATGGGCTCCGGCTTTAACAAGCCTTTTCTTTTTAACCGGGTTCACACCACATAGTTTTTCTTCATCACTAGCCACACCGAGAGTCAAAGCACCTGCTTCTCGCCCGAGTGAAATCTCGACCTTCCCATCTCCTATTACTACCAATTCTTCTCCTTTCAGCTTATTTTCTTCCATAAGCTTATGCAAAACGGCTTCTTTTGAGCAGTGAACTCTGCCTAAAGGAGCACCTGCAACTTCTTTGAAATATTTTCTGATGCCAAGTACATCCGCTTCATTTTTTACATCAGGGTCATCAGTTCCGCTGGCTACATATATATCAATGCCCTTATGGAATAGGGCTTCTATAAATTCTTTACTTCCTTTAATCAGGAAATCAGAAGGTTTCTTTTTACCGGTTTTGATTGCTTCTATCCTCTCATCAACCATTTTCATGAGTCTGCGGTTGTATTCAGCTTTGTACCACCAAGGGTCTTCACTTGCTCCTGGATTCCTGCCATACTTTTTAACTGTCTCCGCCAGCCACTTCATTTGAAAGTATGTCTGAATGCCTGTTGATTGGTCTATATACTCTCTTACTTCTTTTATTAAACTTTCATCAATATCCGTATTTCCTGCTATCATTTCCAGCATCAGCGGCTCCATAATTTTCTCCCAACCGTAGCGAAGAGTGGATATTGTACCGTCAAAATCAAATAGTACCGCTCTCACCTTTGAATGTCTGGGTTGTAGTTCTATTAAAATCTCCATTTTTATCCTCCTGCTAGCATCTTTCAGTAAAGCCATCTTCATTTACGACTATTTTATGTTCCTGAACTTCCTATTAAAACAGGATTTCAGTTAATTTTCTTTATTGCAAAGTATTGGTTTTTTTATTAGATAGTATTGATTTCTATTTTGATAGCATTAATTTTTATTTTGATAGTATTGATTTTTCTGTCTTGATAGTATTTATTTTTACTTTAACAGAAATAGTATTGATTTTTACCTTAATAAAAAGCATTGGTTTTGGAAAGCATTAGCTTTATGATGTTCATTCTTTATTCGACCATTCGAAAAACTTTTCAATTATTACGGCTGCTGCTGCTTTTACTTCGACGTCGCAGGTTATTGATGAACACATAATGGGTAATTTGCGGAAGTATCTATTAATCACAGTGTTTTCTACATTTTGGCGTATTAAGTTTAGCAGAAGCTCCGGTTTATAGATTATATCTCCTGTTAATATCACTGCTTCTAATTCCAGCATGTTTGTCACATTAGTGATGCCTGCAGCAAGGTAATAAGCCTCATATTCAATAACTTTCTTACAGATTTCATCTCCGTCCAGTGCTTTGTCAACAACCTCTTTCCAAGACGATAAAGCAATACCTTTTTTATCAAATGTTTTAAGAACTGAAGGAATTGAGGCGTAGACTTCCAAGCATCCTCTGTTGCCGCAACTACATTTAGGTCCTGAAAAATTTATAGTTGTATGCCCGACTTCATGTCCAAAGCCTCCCACACCTCTGTATAGTTGGTCTTTCATAATTATACCTGCACCAATTCCTTCGTTTACTACCATAAGCATGAAGTTCTCAAAATCAATTCCCCTTCCATAGTTCTTTTCAATGAGGGCTAGTGAAGTTGAATAATTCTCAAGATAAGCAGGTAGCTTAAAGTGTTCTTGTAACTTTCGAACAATATTGAAATTGTGCCATTTATCAAAGTTCGGAGGATTAAGGATGATTCCTGCATTAATATCCACCGGACCCGGTGTAACAACACCTATTCCTATAAAACTTTCATATGTAAGTTTAGATTCATATATAAGGCTTTCGATAGCACCTATAATTTTATTCATAGACTCTGTCGCATTTTCAAATGGTTCCAATAAAACTTTTCTTTTTATTATAAGTTCAGCCTTAATATTTGAAATGCTAACATAGCATTCTTCACGTGATATATATAGACCAATAGCAAAATGATTATGTATATTTAAATCAAGTAGTATTGGCTTTCTTCCCATGCTGGATTCTGCTATGCCTACTTCTTCCAATATACCTTCACGTATTAGTTCATCAACTATAAGTGTAACAGCAGCACGAGTAAGACCCGTTAAACGTGCTAAATCTGCCCTTGATATAGGTTTTTTTCTGATTATATTAAGTATGAGCTGCCGGTTATTGAGTTTCATGCTTGTTGAATTTGTCGCGTTCTTTTTCATTTAACAGTTTTCACTCCCTACCAAAGAATTCTTCCTCCAATGCAGCACATAGAGCATGGTATACTGGAAGATGATATTCTTGAATTCTGAAGGTTTCCTTTGCCGGTACTTTTATTGTTAAATCGCACAAATCTTTCAGCATGCCTCCGCTTTCACCTGTAATGCCAATAGTTTTAATTCCAAAAGCCTTTGCTATTTTTACGGCATTTACAACATTATAAGCATTTCCGGACGTACTGATCCCTATTAATACATCTCCTTTTTGTCCATACCCATAGACCTGCTGTGCATATACCATGTCAGCCGCCATATCATTAATAAAAGCCGTAGATAAGGATGTTTGGCTAATCAGTGAGATAGCAGGCAAAGCGCGCTGAAGATTTCCCGCAAGATAATCAGCATCCTCAGGAAAAGCAGCTTTTATTTTTTCCTTATCTTCAAACGGGATTTCACGTTTTAAAATAAAACCCTTCATCAATTCTCCGACAATGTGCTCAGAGTCTGCGGCACTTCCACCGTTGCCGCAGATTAATACTTTTCCTCCCTTTTCATAACACTGCACCAAGGCATTGAAAGTATTTATTATATCTTCTTTGCAAACTACAAGCTCAGGGTAGTTTAAAAATAGTCTGTTGAAAATCTCACTTACAGACTTTTTCATATTTTTCATACACCATACACCCGTTTCTAGTTTTTAGATCAGATTAAATATGTTTCTTGCAATTTTTTACAGTTTTATTACTAATATTAATATTAATTAACCATAAATATTAATCACTTATATTAATCGCTTATATTAATCGCTCATATTAATTAGTCATATTAATAATCACATCAATTACTCTTGTTATTTAGTCATATTAATCACTCATAGCTACAGCTAGAGCAGCAAAATCTCCTATTCTTTCGCCAAGCTCTGAAGTTACTACCTTACATACCTTTCTATTATAGCTGAGGCATTCATTTTCTATGACTTTCTCGGCATATGGCCATAATAAGTTTTTACTTCTGGTGAAAATACTACCTATGATTATTATTTCAGGATTCAAAATATCTATTAGTATTGCAAGCCCTCTTCCTAAATAATGTCCTGAAATAGAATATATTTCTTTTGCCAGTTCATCTCCCTTCTCAGCGGCTTCTGCCACTACTTTGGCATTTATATTGTCCAATTCTGCCATGTTACGGCAAAAAGACACTTTTTCTCCTAACTGGAGCTTTTCCAGCACTTTTATTCTGGCTAACTGTGCTATACCTCCTCCACTGCAAAAACCTTCAAAAGAGCCTGACTTTCCATACCCTACGGGTCCATTATCATCAAGTCTTATATGGCCTACTTCCCCTGCCATATCATTCGTACCTTTATAAAGTTTGCCATCAAGTATAAGTCCTGCACCCATACCGGTTCCAAAAGTAAGAAAAATTACATTCCTATAACCTCTGCCCGCACCAAACTTCCATTCTGCTAAAGCGCAAGCGTTTGCATCATTCTGAAGCTTGGTTTTCACTCCGAATTTTTTTTCAATAATCTCTACAATATGTATTTCATCCCATCCTATCAGATTAGGTGGCGATAAGATTATACCTTTTTCACTGTCAAGCGGACCGCCGCAACTTATGCCTATTCCTAATAATTCCTTGGCTGTTAAATTGTTTTTACTTAACATATACTCAATATTTCCTATTATTTTTTCAATTATATAATCAGGTCCTTTTTCCACTTCCGTCGGGAAGCTAATTTTGTCAAGAATAATTATGTTATCTTGTACTTCCGATTGTTCCAAGGATTTGTTACTATAATTTCCTAGGTCCTTATCCCTATAGCTTCCCAGAACAACAGCACATTTTGTTCCACCAATATCAATTCCGACAATTTTTCGCATCTTCATCACCCGGAATTTTGTTAATTGATTTAATTATATTATTTTTGCAGTGCTTTGTCAAGTGATTTAACAAATTGATTCTACTGTTATAAATTCATTAAACTAGAGCGTATAATGATAAGATAGTATACTGTTATAAACGGATGATATCCTTTCCTTTTTAATTTTCATTTTTCATCATCTTTTTTTAATATTTTTATTTAATCAATGTTTTCTAACCAGGGTGTCATGTTCTTTCGAATAATATAAAATTTTTCTTTCATCATACTTTACTCTTAATAAAATGGCTATTTTAGCGATTTTGAACCGTTTCTCTGTATAATATTTTAAGACAAAAGAACCGTCCCCATGTCTAATATTTTAAGACAAAAGAACCGTCCCCATGTCTAAAAAGAACCGTCCCTATGTCTATCCCCATGTCTACCAATGTCTATGAAAAGTCCCTTTGTGGCAAAGAAGTGTAGCCTAACGCAATAGCTGCTGCTCGATCCGGAAACATAAAATTGATTATAAAATTATTTTCAAAGAAATACTTTGCAAACATTGACTGATTTATAATTTCATATACCTTAAGAAAAGTAGGTGAAGAATTAAATAGCATTATTACCGCAAATATAATATATACTGTTAACAATCCTTCCACAGCGCCAAAGATGAAACCACCTAATTTGTTAAACTGCTTGATTATCGGAAGTTGAGTTATTCCTTCCAGGATGTGTTTGGCAATTACCAAAGCGATTCTTATAGCTATATAAAGTATAACCAGGCTTATTATGCTAATTATGATATTAGTGATTTGTACGCTTATTGCTTCCATGGCTTTATTTATATCGATAAGTTCACTTGTTTCAGGAATATGAGAAACTATGTACGTTTTAAGGAATTCCGGCAATGGTAGTTTGTTTACTATTGCATCAACCGTTGCCTGTTTCGCTTGTTCTCCTGCTTGTTTTATTGCTTCCGCTCTTTGAAGTAAAAGGTTGTTTAAAATAGCGTTATTGATATTATCAAAAAGAGCGCTGTCAGCTATTATCTTTGAAAAATGTGGGTAAAGCTTTATTGATAAAAATACTGATAAAAAATATGAAGCAATTTTAAAAATTGATAGAATTAAGCCTGTCCGAAGTCCTATTAACCCAAAACCTATGATTACCGATAAAACTCCAATATCTGCCAAATTCATACTTTAATCCTCCTTATTACATTTTTGTAACTTGTGTTTATGTTTTCATAATACTTTTGACACTACCTTAATATTATACAAGTGAACAAAGACAGCAAACTAAACTGTCATCTCATTAGCCTTGGGATCTGCTTTTTCGGTCAGAATCCTTCGCAGGCACCCCATCCCCTTCTCATTTAATCTCCGTAATTGTCATACTGTCTTTTGTAATTATTGCAACTTCATTATTACTAAGTATTAACACCTTTTGAATATCGGAAATAGAGCTGAATCTGCCCAGGATTTTTCCTTTGCTGTTTATAAAAATAACTTCTCTTTCGTTGTTTATTGCTGCAATATCATGGTCCGAACTTGAAAATATATTGTACACCTCACCGTCAATAGCTTGCTTGCATATTTCCTGACCGTTCTTATTAATAATAAGAATATCAGTTAAATTACTTCTTCCGTCACTGTCATCTTTAACAGCTATTATAAAATATTTGCCTGAAAGTACATTGCCGGCATATATTCTCTCATATTCATTTTCCCATGTTTTTTCCCTATTTTTATCGTAGCAGATTATCGTAGTATCATCCAGCAGAGAAAAAGTGCTATCATTCAATGTAAGCAAAAGAGAATACATCCGTCCTTCTTCTGGTACTAATGCAGCAAAGGGATTTCCCAACAAATCCGTGAATTCAATATAACTGCTGGCACTGGCACCTGACACATCCAAGCAATTTATTATAACCTGATTTCCTGAAGGTAACACCTTGCTGGAAATTACAAAAGTTTCAGCTATATAACGTCTAAAGATCTCCTGGCCTTCCGGATCGAATAATACCACTAAAGCCTTATATCCTTCCATCTTATGTACAACTGTGACATATCCATCATCATTAATATCCGCATTTATTATATCTCCATCAACAGCTTTTTGCCACTTTATGTTTTTATCCTTGATAAAATAAATATTTCTACCACCTATATCCACAATTAACAATCCTGATTTTCCTGTTTTCAACATCGGCTTGTTCAATAAAAGCGGTATGCTCCACTGTTCTCTTCCATTCCTATCTAGAGCTGTTACATTATATATAGTACATTTTATTATCCAGTCATTATATACCTCAAAATATGGTTTATCCTTTATTTCATATTTGACTTCAACAATTTTTTTTTCCTCAACTTCTTCCGAATCATCTAATGCTTTTGATATTAGTTTTTCAATATCTATGTTAGTAAAGTTTCCTTCATTACTTTTTAAATAAGCTTTATAAGCTATAAATACTATAACAGCTACAAGAAGCAAAAATAATAAAAAACCTGATATTCTACTGTCTTTTGTGCTGTTTTTTTCTCTTTGCAAAGTACCTCATACTCTCCCTGCTATTAATTTATTAATATTCACTCTCTTATTAGAATTCGGACTTTAAATTAAAAAATTCAATTATATTATACTAAAAAAACCAGCAACAAAAACCTGTAATTACTATAAGCTTTTTAGTAAAATTTACTATAAACTTTTTAATAAATTCAGGTTAAACACTGGTATACCGGTATTTTAAAATATTCTATCATAAATGATGTGATATTTAAATAAGAAATTTGGATGAAATAAAACGCAATAAATTAACCCATCAACCTTTACATAAAAGTGATGGGTAACATAATATGTAAAATCTAATTTATGCAATTAATTGTAGTTAATTACAGATTTGTTGCTTTAATGAATAATAACTTAAATAAAAAAATCAAATCCAATATTCAAAATCATCTACGGTCTTCCATCTACAATAGTTCCGTCGGATAGCACAAACTGGTTTGAATAATAATAAAAGTGTTTTTCCCTCTTCATCATGGGTGTTGATAAGTATCTTTCAATCTGTTTCTCAGGTTGCCAGAATTCAATAACCCTTTCTTTTAACTCGGATTTTATTTTTGCGTAATCAGGATTTGACGCAAGATTATTCCATTCCCCGGGATCATTTTCCATGTCATACAATTCTTCATTTCCATCAAGGTAATAACTATATTTCCACCTTTTAGTCCTTATCATGCAACCTGCATGTTCGGGAACTTTCAATACCGTACTCTCACAGAAAATTGCATCTCTGCCTAGGCAAATTGTATTCCTGCCCGGCAAATTACATTCACCAACGCTCTCGTTACATCCAACATCCTTTCCTGACACAACCGGTCCGGATGCGGATGATTTATTATCCATTCCCGATGATTCTTTATTCATTCCTAATGATTCATTACTCATTTTTTTGAGGACCGGCAACAAGCTTATTCCATCACAGCTTTCTGGAATATCTATTCCTGCTATCTCACATATTGTCGGGAACAGGTCAATTAGCCCTACAATCTCGTCAACACATGCGTTTTCCTTGAAATGTCCGGGCCACCTTATGATTAAAGGAACTTTGGCTGATGCATCGAAGAAAACAGTTTTTTGCCAGGCTCCTTTTTCCCCTGCCATCTCACCATGGTCGGATGAATAGATAACAACAGTGTTCTCAGACAATCCCAGGTAATCGAGGGTATCCAAGATTCTGCCGATTGCACTGTCGACCCACTCCACACACCCATAATATGCTGCAAGGGCTCTCTCATGTATTTCCCTGTCTTTTCCGTAATGTTCCCACCCTCCGTTAACTCTTATGGCTTCACGTACAAAAGGAACAGCTTGCTTTTCAAGATAATCAGGTGGGAACTCCGGTAAGGTTACCTTTCCTTTATACTTTTCATAATACTCTTTTGGGCATTTTATTGGAAAATGAGGCTTGTCAAAGTTTACACTTAGGAAAAACGGTCTATCCGAATGTAAAGCCAGATGTACCTGAAGCCATTTTGCAGTTTCCGCAACGCAAATTTCCGTCTGGGTAAGAGGAAGAGGTATTCCCGATATTCCGGTATTTTCAAGAAGATTTCCTAAGCCGTGTTCGAGGCTGTCCGGTGTTCTTCTCGGATCAGGCTGATGAGCTTGCCCAAATATATCCCCATATGGCCTTTGCTGATATCCGTGATACTGCTCTCCGTTAAAATGGGTCTTTCCTATTACGCAAGTCCTGTATCCCGCCTGTGAAAGCACTCTTGGTATTGTAACGCTGTTTGCCTCCAAAATATGGCGGTTTTCATATATACGGGTTTTTTTACAGTATTGCCCGGTTAACAGTGATACTCTACTTGGCACGCATAGGGGGTTCTGGCAATACGCATTGCTAAACCTTACCCCTTCCTTGGCAAGTTTATCAAGATTCGGAGTATTTACAACCGTATTTCCTGCACAACCCATAAATGAAGCATTGTGTTGGTCTGAAAAAATAAACAGTATGTTTGGTCTACTACCACATATATTATTTTTCATTCTCCTTCCCTCCTTCAAGCACGGGATTAACTTCAAATTTCGTCTCTTTTAAGCTCTGTATCAATTTCAGGCTTCGTTTCTTTTTCAAGTTCCGTATCCACTTGAAAATTCTTCTTTTCTTCAAGCTCTATGAGATTTACCTCTTTTATTTCACTTCCGTCAGCGGGAATAAGGAAAGTTTTAATTTCGTTTTTGTAAAATTTCGCCTTCCAGCTCTTATTCAGTATGTACAGTTCAATATCCGCCTCGGTTTCTTCTCCAAACGCTTCATAACACCTAAGGATATAATTTTCTGAATCCTCAGCTTTTTTAAACACCGTAGCTATAATATTATCTTTGCTTATTTTAATGAAACTACCTCTTCCAGGCAAAGGCCCTTCATGATAAGTTTCATACACAATGAACGGTGGGTTGTTGAGCTCCCATGATTTTTTTACCACTCTTGCATCCTGCCAACTCCCACAATGAGGGATTATCATATATTTAAAATATTGAATACCTTCATCTATATACTCATAGTCTTCGCCGGGTTTTGGTGTTCTTGTAAAGTGAGATGCAAATATGGGGCTTCTGGTAACAGTCAAGCGCATTTCACTGTTTTTTTCACTGTTAAATACTTCATAAGCATATTTTGAATCATTAGCGATTGCAACACCGTATTTGATGGTTTCATTCCGGCTGTTTTTTAAAGTCTCATTTTGGCAGCTCTTTTCCTGTATAGTTGTGCTTTTTGAAGTAATTTCCTTCTTTATAATTTCCCTTTCGCAAAAAAACTCACCTGTAACATCAATCCAGGTTTGTCCGGGCATTTCCTCACCATTGGCTTCCCTTGTGATGCAACCATAAGGTATTTCATAAGTAGCTATGGTACTCTTTATATTAACCGGGAAAGAGAGTTTTAACATTTTGCTTTTTTCATGCCAGTCCAACTTCACATCCACAAATATGTCTTTTTTACCTGAATATAGCATGAAATCCTGCCAAATCTCCGATCTTTCATACCTGCTTTTAACTCTTATGCATGAACGCAAAGGTCCTTTCTCCGTGATTTTGATTTCATAACCTTCCATTCTGCCTATCTCGTCCCGGTATTTTACAATATTATGCCCCCAGGCATCTCCCCTGTCATCAATTATTACAGGAACTGCTGCCGGACCGTCAAATACGTTTACTCCCTCTTTTTTATCATACATCGAAGTTATGTAACCTTTTTTATCAAATTCAATCCGGATTAATTCATTTTCCAGGTAATATCCATCAGAATCTTCACCTGCTGTACATTTTTCTTCAGGTTCGGGATTTGCAGTTATATTGGTGAACACTGTATATTTGGAATAACCAAAAGCCGGGATTTTTGCAAAAAATATATTATCTACGAAATCTTCCTTATGCATCCGCTCACACTGGACTTCCTGGCGGGGCAGTATGTTTCCTTGATCGTCACAAATACATTTTATAGATTTATCCAATCTTACAGGTATTTCAACATCCCAGGACAGGGGGTTAAAAAGTATTACCGGTGCTCCATGGTCATTTACATCCCATAACCTATTGCCTGTTTTTCCTTCTATGTTCTTTCCTCTCAGCTCCTGGGGCACGGTATCTATATTCCATGAGATTTTTTGCACCGCCTTGTTAAGTATCCTGGCTCCGATGCTCAGGGCTTCTCCATGTAATTCCTCTGCATCCTTATATGCTGACTTTATGCTACATCCTCCCATTATATCGTGGAATTGGTTGAATAAAACATTTTCCCAGCCCTTCCTTATTTCATCTCCAGGATAAAGATCACCAAAAATTACATTTGCTGCCGCTGCGAATTTTTCAGCCTGCATAAGCCTGTTTTCTGCTATTCTGTTGTCTTTTTTTATTTTTGAATATGAACTGTAACATCCTGTTGCGTGATGCAACAAATCCTTCTTCCATACAGGTATTAACGTTTTATTTTCACTTCTTTGAAGAACGGATTCGAAATATATATCAGGGTTGGAAAATATGATATGTGCTAGGTCGCTATCCGGTAAATTGCTCTCTTCCATAAGTCTCTCAATTAAAGCAATGTCTCTTTTTGTCGGTCCTCCCCCATGGTTTCCGATACCAAAAAAACACATCATATCCATATCATACTCTTTTGCAAGATCGGATACAACCCTTATTTTACGTTCCAGAGGTGTTATGTCCTCGGAATCTTTATAGTTTAAAAAACTGTTGTTATATGAAAAAGGTATTTTATATGTAAGTACTTTTGAACCATCCGGACTCTGCCACCAGAACAGGAACGGAAGTTCATGGTTTTCTTCAGGAGAAGGCCTCATCATGACATAGAAATTCATACCGCTCTTCTTAAGTATCTGAGGCAATGCCACACTATGTCCAAAAGAATCCACATTATACCCTGTTTTGCATGTCCTGCCAAACTTTTTCAAAAAATACCGTTGAGCATACAGAGACTGTCTTACAAAAGATTCCCCCGAAGGGAGGTTGCAATCAGGTTGGATCCACCATCCGCTTACTATTACCCACCGGCCTTCTTCAACTCTTTTCTTTATCTCATTAAACATCTCGGGATTAGCTTCTTCCACCCATTTATAATATGCTGCCGAGGAGCAGCTAAAATATATATACGGTGATTCCTTCAACCTCTCCAGGGCAGAGCTAAATGTTGCCATGACTTCGGAATATCCTTCCTGCCATCTCCACATCCAGACGGGATCAATGTGGGCATTGCCGATCATATGTAAACAGCGCATAACTTCACTCATTAAAGATGTACCCCCTGTAAAATCAATCATACATGTTAATTCCTCAATAATTAATCATGCAAAATTACAAGCATTGTCACTTTATTAGCATTATAAACTCTTACCATATTGCAAAAACTTACCATGTATGTCAAAAATCACAAGTTTTTTTGAAATTTCAGTATATTATCTATACGCGTAATTTTATCTATACGTGTAATCAGCATCCATCCCGCAGTCTATACCGTAAATGTCTAACAAAACAAGCCTTGCCAGTGAATAAAGCAAAGTACCCGGCAGCATCTGGGATTCATACCAGTCTATATTGGAAGCTCCCCTGGGTAAGTCCTTGTCAAGATACACTGACAATGACATCTCTCCTAGCTTTAAACCACCTTCCAACCATTTTGGGTCGCCCGTTATACTATAAAGGTCAGCAAGAAGACCTATTGCAAGTCCCACATCAACTGCAG
>DUMC01000013.1 GCA_012840075.1 Clostridiaceae bacterium
AAGGATTATTGGTTAATAGGTTTCCCAATTATGTTTATAGAAAATATATGTTTACCAACAATTATGTTAGGTCAAACTATTGGACCTTTTACTAGTTACAGAAAATTACTTGCCAAGTTTGCTCTAAACAAAGCAATAATATATACAAGGGATGATAAATGTTTTGAATATCTTTGTAAATTAGGAGTAAAAACAGCTAAAAGAGGCAGAGACTTAGCATTTTTAGAATTACCCATGCAAGAAAAGGCCAATTCAATTTTAAATACATATGACTTAGTACCTGGAACGTATGTTGTGATGGTACCATCAGGATTAGTAAAATGTTATACAAACAGATATGAGGATTATTTAAATGAACAATATAGGATATTGAAGAGTTTAATGTATAATCCAAGATTGAAAGATAAAACTATAGTACTCATGGCACACGTTAGAGCTACAGGAAATGCTGATAAAATAATAATTGAAGAGTTAGAAAGAAGATTAACTTCAGACGAAAAATCAAGAATAATCTCAATTAAAGATGATATATTAGCTTCAGAGGCTAGGGCAATATTAGGAAATGGAATTTTTACTATAACAGGGCGTATGCACGCAGCAATTTCTAGTTTTTATATGAGAAAACCAGCTATATCGCTTTCTTACAGTGTAAAATATGAAGGAGTTATAGCAAAAGGTTTAGATATGCGAGAATTAGTCATAGATGCTCAGGATCCTAAACTTTGGGAGAATGGTATTATAAGTCAGTTGGTGACAGAAAAAGTTGAATATGTATTGGATAACTACGATGAATTAGTAAAAAAAATAGACAAAAATGTTGCAATGACAACTCACATGGTTATCCAGGAATTAAAAAATGTAGTGGAAGATATTAATAACATGAAGAAATTAAGAAATAAGCAGTAAAGATTTTTATTTTTAAATTAATGTTTTGCCATAAATTTATAACATGGTTTGTAAAATAAAAGGTTAAGCAGGTGAATTAAATGATAAAACTAACAGATAAACAAAATTGCACTGGATGTTATGCCTGTGTAAATGTATGTCCAGGAAGTTGCATTGTCATGAAAGATGATTTTGAAGGATTTTGGTACCCAGTTGTTGATCATAGCAAATGTACAAATTGTGGCTTGTGTGAGAAGGTATGTCCTGTGATGCATAAGACACAAGAAAATAACGAGCCACGGGCATACGCTTGTATTAATAAAAATGAAATAGTTCGCCTGAAAAGTTCTTCCGGCGGTATATTTACTTTAGTTGCAGAACATGTAATTAATAATGACGGCGTTGTTTTTGGAGCAAGTTTTCATAAAGATTTTACAGTAGTACACAGTTATGTAGAAACAAAAGAAGATTTAGAAAAGTTTCGAGGCTCTAAGTACGTTCAGAGCAAAATCGGAGATGCATATAAACAAGCAGAACAGTTTTTAAGAGATGGAAGACAAGTATTATTTTCAGGAACTCCTTGTCAAATTGCAGGATTGAAGTCTTTTTTGCAAAGGGAATACGACAATTTGCTCTGCATAGATATTGTTTGTCATGGAGTGCCTTCGCCAAAGGTATGGGAAAGATATATTTCTTATCATGAAAATCGTATTGGGGCATCTGTGAAGAGAATCGCTTTCAGGCGTAAGGATAAAGGCTGGAAGCGATTCTCTGTATCATTATTGTTCAATAATGACACAGAGTATCTAGAAACTTTTGATAAAGATCTATTTATGCAGGCATTTCTGAAAAACATTTGTTTGCGTCCCTCGTGTTATGCATGTAATTTTAAAACTTTATATAGACAAAGCGATATTACTCTTGCAGATTTTTGGGGAATAGAGAATTTGTTGCCCGAAATTGATGACGATAAAGGTACATCCCTTGTTTTTATTAATAGTGCTCGTGGTGAATCAGTGTTTAAAAGGATAAAAGATAAGATTTTGTACAAGGAAGTTGATATAAATAAAGCTGTGGAATATAATTTATCAGCTATAAAATCTGTTGAAAAAAATCCGAAACGAGATAAATTTTTTAAAGAATTGGATCGAGTTCCTTTTGATGAATTAGTCAAGAAGTATTGTTCAGATAGAATATTAGTAAGAGTAAAAAGAAATCTAAAAGCCGCAGTACGTTCAGTACTTAAAAAATTGAAATTATTGAATATGGTCAAGAATATGGCTAAAATGATTAGAATGAAATAAATTAAAGGAAAGATGAACTACCTACTTTCAAAATAGCATATTTTGTTTTGCAATATTGTGTTTGTTTCTAGACATGAAAAAGGAATTAACTGAGTTGTTTACGAAAATTATACCAAACAGGAAGGCTGGTACTGCGTCCTATTCAAAATAGCAGTATCAGGAATAGAATATGTTGACCTTATGGTAGCTATATATTTTGTGAGGGTGACTCCAAATTTGTATGCGTGGATAGTGCAGGATACCCACAGTTGAGCCTCTTGTCCCGTTTGTAAAAACTCTTCCCTTTGTGGTTGCACACACCGGCATAAAGCATCATTCAGGGAATTTCCACAAGCCATTGAGGGAGAGATGGCTTGAAGGCGACAGAGCGGTGATTGAAGGCTACAAGGAGATTGCCGATATAGCCCGCCTAGGTAAAAAGGCGCTTTTGAATGAAGATTGGGACGAGCTGGCATATCTTATGAACAAAAACCACGAGATACAAAACAGCCCAGCCGATTCGGGCGAACAAAACCTTTACATGATAAAGGTGGCCAGGGAAAACGGTGCGCTGGCTGTCAAGCTGGCAGGAGCGGGTGGCGGTGGCACCATCATAGCGCTGACGCTGGAGCCTGAGAGGACCATAAAGGCATTAAAGGAGGTAGGGGCTGAAGTATTTGTTGAGCTTGCTCCGTATGCAGAAGGGGTTAAGGTGGACGGTGTGGAGGATAGTGTGGCGACAACGCATTTGGAGATGCCAACGGTATTGGGTTAAAGTATACGCTAGATATGAAAGAAAAGGGAGATATACAGTATTATGGATAAAAAGGAGGAGTAGTATGGTAAATACTATTGAGACTAAAATGATTTCCGATCTTAAAGGTTTTCGTTTTTTTATTCCCAGCTATCAACGCGGATATCGCTGGACGAGACAAGAAGTACGGGATCTTTTATCGGACTTGAACGAGTTTGATACACAGAACAATACGCAAAAATATTGCCTTCAGCCAATAGTGGTGAGAAAAAGAAGTGATGGAAGTTGGGAAGTTATTGATGGACAACAACGTCTTACGACAATTTATATCTTGTTGAAGATTGCTTCTGATGAAATAAAAAGTGCCGAGGTTCCTTATGAGATAGAGTACGAAACGCGCCCGGGTAGTGCTGATTTTTTGCGTAATCTTTCGGAAAACAGTAAAGCGCAAAGAGAAGATAACATTGATTATTATCATATAATAAATGCATGGGAAGCAATGGAAGAATGGTTCAAAGAACAGAAGGTTTATTCTTTAGCAGTAATTAATATTTATACTAAATTAATGGATAGTACTCAAATTATCTGGTATCAGATAAACGATGGCTCGGATCCAGAGACTATATTTACTAGAATAAATATTGGTAAAATTCCACTTACAAATGCCGAGCTTATAAAAGCCCTTTTTCTCAAAAGGGATAATTTTCTTAAGAGTTCTAATCTGACGCAAGATGAAGAAATTTACAAGAGGCAATTGGAAATATCTTCGGAATGGGATAGAATTGAGCAGTCATTGCATAACGATAGTTTTTGGATGTTCCTTTGTAACGATGAGAAAGCATATGACACACGTATCGATTTCATTTTTGAACTTTTAGCAAAGGAAATAAATAATTCACTGAAAGAACCGATATGGGATGTAAATAATAAATATTTCTCGTTTCTTGTTTTTGATAAACTCTTCAAACAAGAACTACAAAAAGGTACATCACCTGAAAAGCTAATTAATGACCTGTGGGAGAGAGTGGCGCGATATCATGCAATTTTTACAGAATGGTATAGAAATGATAAGTTGTACCATTTGATAGGATATCTTGTAAGTACAGGTATTAAAGTGGAACAAATAGTGAAAAAAACAGAAAACATGAAAAAAACAGAAATAGAAAATTATTTTAACGAACTTGTTCGTGGTACCGTTAAAGGGATAAAAAATTTAGAGGACCTAACTTATGACAACCAGAGTGATAAAGCTTATATTAAGCGGGTTTTATTGCTGTTTAATATTTTGACTCTTATAAAAAGCAAAGCGTCTATGAGGTTCCCTTTTGATTTATTCAAAAAACAGTCATGGGATATTGAGCATATCCATGCGGTAAAAACCAAAATACCAGAAACGTATACCGGTAGGTTAGAATTTTTGAACCTTAGGAAACAACAGTTAGAAAAAGTTGATTCTGATGCTGTAAAGCAGATCGATGAATTTATTGAGAGTGGAAAGCTCAACAATACGGAAGAGTATGAAAGATTCTGTGAAAGTCTTGATGAAAGGTATGGGGATATTGACGTCAACGATATATCAAATCTCACGCTTCTTGATGCTGAAACGAATCGCTCTTATAAAAATGCGCCATTTCCCTATAAAAGAAATATAATTATTGAACGCGATAAAGGTGCTGTTTTTGTGCCTGTCTGTACAAAAAATGTGTTTTTGAAACTATACACCCAAAATCCTTCAAATATGATGTGTTGGGATGAAAGAGATAGGGCAGCATATATGGAAGCAATGAAGGAGGTTCTTTCCGATTATATACCTGGAGGTGAGAAAAATGAACAATAGTATTGGGAGAGAAATGACATTTTGGACGCTTATTACAGAATACAGCATACGCATTCCTATAGTTCAAAGGGATTATGTTCAAGGACGAGAAAAGGATCAGGTCAAAGATGCTCGCAGAAACCTTCTCAGCGAAATGCGTGAAGCACTGAAAAACAATAACAACATTGATCTTAATTTTGTATACGGGAAGGAAGTTACATATGGCAAAGAAAAAGTATTTATTCCGCTTGATGGGCAGCAACGTCTAACCACTTTGTTTTTGCTTCACTGGTTTGCGTTTGCAAAGGAACGCCAATTTGATCTTGCAAATAATCTGTATAAATTTTCGTATGAAACAAGAATCAGTTCACGCAAGTTCGTTGAACAACTGGTTAAAAATATTGATACTCTTGCTAATATAATCAATGATAATAAAAGCTTGAAGGAGCAGATTCAAAATGAAGCTTGGTTCTGGGTAGACTGGTCTTATGACCCTACTGTAAATTCCATGCTTATAATGCTTGATGAAATCAGGAATTATTTTAACGATATTTCTGATCTATCTGATAAATTAGTTAACCATGCCTATATTTCTTTTCGTTTTTTAAATATGCATAACTTGGGAATGGAAGATACGATTTACATAAAATTAAATGCCCGTGGTAGACAGCTTACAGACTTTGAAAACTTTAAAGCAGAATTAATAAAATATATAGAACAATTAGCAAGTGAGGGTAAATTAGATAAAAACATAGCTAAACAATATCCTTTAAAATTAGATGGCGAATGGGCTGATTTAATATGGATATGGACGGGTAACAATAAGAATAATTTCGATAGGATATATATGAATTGTTTTCATTGGATGTTGTGGAATCGTTGGGCGGAAAAGCAAACATCCGCAGAAAAGTCTAATGTCCAGGTTAGTAAGGAGATGAATAGAGAAGAATACTACAGGTTGAAAAATTACGAGAAATATGAGGCAATTGATGCAAAAGTAATTAAGGATATTTATTATACTTTGACATATTTTTCATCGTACCTTAAACAGCGGATATGCGCTATAGACAATATTAAGGGAATAAAATGGATAAAGGATTGTGTGTGCAAGGATTCAGTTACATATTTTGGCAGGGTCATGCTTTTTGCAGTTACAGCTTACATCAGCTATAACAAGGGAAACGTAGAAAAGGATAAAGAAGAAAAATTTTCAGATTGGCTGCGCGTTATTGAAAATCTTGCCAGAAACACTAGATTTGATGGACTTGATGATTATATACGGGCAATTTGTTTGTTGTAAAATAAAAATGGACAGAGTTGCAAAGTAAAAATCCCCACTTTTGCAACTTAAAATTCCCCAGATTTGCAAAGGTCATTGCAGGCACCCACAAAAACCTTTATCCTTGTAGTTAG
>DUMC01000099.1 GCA_012840075.1 Clostridiaceae bacterium
CCTTTACAAATTGCCTTATCTTCAGTAAATTCCAATCCCTTTGTTATAATGGATAATATATCTGCCAAAGTGGTGTTCTTCTTTTCATCCTCTTCCTTTAAAGCTTTTATTTTCTCCCATTTAAGAGGTTTCCCAAAAATAGATATACTATCTCGCCCGTTTTCTTTTGCTCTCTTTTCTTCACTTCCTGCAGTATCTGCCAAACGGTAAAAAGCCATTCTTTCATCTGCTAATACATAGCCTGCGGAAAGCGAAAGGTCTTTGTTATAACCAACATATTTTTTGAAATCGGAGTATATAAGCCAAGACACGTCTAAAACGCTGTCCCATGTGCCTAACAGGAATAGATCATCCCCTCCCGAGTAAATCAGATTTACTTTGTTGTGCTTTCTCTTATCGTTATTAGTTAATGCTGAAGATACATTTTCTTTTAATATATGAGGAACATAATATTTAAAATATAGATTTATCCTTTCAGATAAATCATTCAGCCTTGCAAAAGTAGCTCTGCCTTTTAAACCACGGCTGAAAATTGCGCCCAGGTGGTCTACATCCATTCTGAGTATTCCCAGTCTTTCAAATCCTGTAGCATATTCGACTAATTTTGCTAATTCTTTTTGATATATATATGTTCCTGTAGGAAAATTCCTTATATTATGGCCAAAAGAGGTATCCCATAAATTCTCAAGTAAATATATTTTTTTAATGTCGTCTTTTCGTGCCGGCTCATCAAAAGTATAGTAATATTCGTCAAATATTTCTATATCACTTTGTTTTTTATCTGAAACCAGGTATAATCTTTTGTCTTTTTCCTCACTTATAGCCAATTTTTCACCGATTTCAATCATCCGGTTACAAACATCACATTTGTCATCGGTATTATCGTTTATCGGACTACCTTTTACCGGCTGCCGGCATATAATACATTCTTTTTCTATAACCTTAGGTTCAAAAAGCTCTTTAAATTTATTTTCATCTGAAAATAAATAACTCCATTTTTGACCTTTTTCTCTTCCTAAATCTTCTTTTATTTGCCCCCATGCATCTTTTAGCTTGCCGTCTTCTTTCTTAAGGTCTTCCGGGCTCAAGGGTCTGAAACCCAGTGCTAAATAAAGGGTCAGCCCAAATTTTTCATATAAGTAGTTGTTTATCTCTGTCTTTTGTCTTTCCAATTCTTCTTTTACATTTTTTGTATTTGGAGCCAAGATATAAAAGCTTCCGCCACTGTTATATATTATGCAGGAATAACACAAGTCCAATTTTTCTATTAGCTTTTGCACTGCGGTTTCCATTAGCAATTCTAAGTAGAATGACCTTCCTCTTACTGTTTTTAACGCTTCTTTTGAAGTGAGGGTATAAATAAAGCTTTGTATTCCGGATAAATCGCCGGCTATTAGCAAAAATTTTTCTTCTTTTTCATTGTATATTAAATCTCCTAAGTCCGAGGAAAGCCATTTTGCTTTTTCTTCTATTTTTTCTTCAATTATGTACTTGTAATTGCACCAAGCTATGGCAGCCGTGCTTTTTAAATGATGATACAATGAAGTATCAGGCAGTTGCTCGGATACCACCCACGTGTGCTCAGGTATCTGCATGGCATACTTTTGCAACAGCATTAACAGAATTTCCTCGTTTAAGTTTGATTTTATTGCATCAAATTCTTGGACAAAGCTTGTCCACTGTTTTTTATAAAAACTTTCGTACTTTAGTATTTCTCCTTGAATTTCTACAGGATAAGGTCGAAATTGTATGTTTTTTGCTTCCCAAACAAGCCCGTCTTTTTTCGGCGACTCACCGTTTGTTGCTTGTGATTTACCAGCTCCTAACAGCGATACGTTCTTATTAATTTTGTTAATACTTTTGTTATTCTCGGTGCTTTTACCAATGTCGTTGCTTTCACCGCCATCGCTTAAGGAAATCTCCGAAAATATGGGCTTGAGACCTGCATCTGCCTTAAAATGTCCTGTATCATTTTCAAATTGCTCCCTTTCCATCCCCGAGCTTATATTGTCGGAAAAATCTATTAGCTTAATAAGATTAGCTATGGCAATATCGCCTTTATAGCTATCAACACTTAATTCATGGTATTTTTTGTCATCTTTTCTTAATCTGTGATGTCTTGTTATGGCAGTTATGACTTCATCGTGCAAACCTACTTTCTTAGCCCATTCCCTGCCTAACTCCTGATGTCTTGCTTCTTTTTGAAATTGGGAATCAATACTTCGATAGATGAATTTTCCAATATCATGTAATAGAGCCGATATTATTATCTTTTCTTTTTCGTTTCTCACACTACTGTTTTCCCTCCTCTCTTAAGCTTACGGCTAAGCTTACGACAAAATTTGTAACTTAATCTTGCCAAAGCCAAAGGCACTGTTTTTCCCCACCCCTATGACTTCAGCCGATTTGAGATAGGGATAGAACAATTTTAGTTTACCGTTGTAAGTAACTTCCCCTACAAGGCCGCCTAAATACAGCTTGTTGGACTGCCTTCGTGAATAGTAGGGATATTGCTTAAAAGATGTATTATTAGAAATTATATTCACTTTTTTGGCTTCCTCTAATATATCGGATGCATTCTTTTCCCTATTTCCGTCACCATAAAAGTATGAAAGAGAATTAAGCCTGTGTATTATAGATCTCATTATTGTTTCAAATTCAGGATTGCTTGTTATTTTTCTGTCTTTTTTTAACCTAACAGGAGTTTCGAATATTAACTTAAAATTTTCTGCTGATTCTATCTTTTCTTCTTCAACCAAATCAAATGTTTCATTTAAACAAAATCCTGTGATTTTTTTCCCTTTGTTTTCATTCCTATAATCATAAACAACTTTATATGTACCATCAGGATTTATTTCTTCTATCTTTTTTATGAAAAACTTGCCTCGTTCTCCTAATTTTTCTTCCACTTTATCCCCAAATTTTTCTCCAAATTTGCCTTTTTCCCCTCTTGCGTTCTCGCCGGTCTCTTTTCTGCCCCACCCGATTCTTCCTAGCTCTTTTAAAGCCAAGAAAACATAAGGAAAATACTCTATAGCCTTACCTACTATCACCATTTCAATTGTTAGCTCTTCCCCCGGTAAGAGGGTGTTTTTATCATCTAATATGTACAAGCAATAGGGCCTTGGAATACCTACATGATTTCTCAAAAAATCATCTTCGGTATTTGAAGGAGCAAAAATTATGGAAAAAGCACAAGTGTTAGCTAATTCACACTGATAACACGGCTTTTCAACTGAATATACACAAACCATCTTTCTTAATACCTGTCCGAAACCGCCTCTTAACGCACTTTCTTTAAAAGCAGGAAGCGCTATTTTAGTCTCGGCTTGTATGTAAAACTTAACTATTGCTGCACGAGTATTAAAAATATAAATCACCTCGTTGTCTCTTGTAAATAATTGTTAAGTCAACAATGCTTATTTTAATATTTCTACATTTCTCGATAAAATCCTTCTTCTTTTTAAAATCTTTTTAAATGTGTAGTGTTAAATGGAAATACTTGGAGAGATCGAAAAGCACACTCTATCTGAAAGACTTCATATGGCTCAAAGCTACCATATGGGATCGCATTAATAGGGTTACATGAGCAGCATCAGTCTCTTATATGTGGATCAACAATCTATGTATATGCGAAATTTTTCTCACACCAAGCGGAATTTCAGTCCCCTATATGTGGATCTAAAACACATACTGTGTCCCCAGGAATTGCAAAAGGAGTACTTGCGTTTTCATCCCCTATATGTGGGTCAAAAACTTGGGAAAGAGGTGGAGGTATGACCAATACAGGGTAGTTTTCGTCCCCTATATATGGGTCAAAAACAAAGAAAAGACAATATATGAAGCATGGCACAGTAAGGTTTCCGTCCCCTATATGTGGGTCAAAAACTGTCAGCAGCTAGAAATTCTTTAGCAGGAGCGTCAGTGTTTTTCCGTCCCCTATATGTGGGTCAAAAACATCATTATATTGCTCTTCTAGATATTGCAAATCTTGGGTTTCCGTCCCCTATATGTGGGTCAAAAACTATCTAAGAAAATAGCAAGAAGACTCCCACCTCTTTGTTTCCGTCCCCTATATGTGGGTCAAAAACTAACAGACGAACAATACAAAGAATTAAGAGAGAGAGGGTTTCCGTCCCCTATATGTGGGTCAAAAACATGTAAAGCCGAGTGTCCTTTCAAATATTTACATGAGGTTTCCGTCCCCTATATGTGGGTCAAAAACATATCTAAGTCACATGTTGCTGCATTTAAAAATGATGATTTCCGTCCCCTATATGTGGGTCAAAAACGTAACTCAGTATACACTTGAAGACATTGAAATGTATTTTCCGTCCCCTATATGTGGGTCAAAAACAAAGCTGAATTAGAGAATGATGATGCATTCAATGAAGTTTCCGTCCCCTATATGTGGGTCAAAAACTTTAAATACACACGTACAAAAATTACTAGATAAAAAGTTTCCGTCCCCTATATGTGGGTCAAAAACACAGAACATATGGCTGGACTGATTTAATGTTTAAATATTTTCCGTCCCCTATATGTGGGTCAAAAACTAAAGCTGAATTAGAAACTGCTGATGCGTTCAATGAATTTCCGTCCCCTATATGTGGGTCAAAAACACAGCAACAAAAAATTTTTTGGAGGTTGATATAATATGTTTTCCGTCCCCTATATGTGGGTCAAAAACGCAAGAAGGCGTATCA
>DUMC01000100.1 GCA_012840075.1 Clostridiaceae bacterium
TCCATGACACTTGCCGAGGATGTATATGATATAGAGAAAGCAAAAATCATTTTAATGGAACTTGCCGATGAAGTTGGGATGGCAGCACGGCGCAATGAAAAGAAGGGACGGACGGTACAAATAACATTAAAATATACAGATTTTAAAACCATAACACGACAAAAGACAATCCCTGCTACATATCTCACAAGGGAAATTTACTCTGCTGGTGCCGATTTGCTTGAAAGGAACTGGAATCCGCAAAAACCCGTTCGTTTACTAGGAATTAGTATTAGCGGTTTTGATGATAGTAGTGATAATACCGAATTTCAGCAGATGACTATAATGGATTTACTTAATATGAAATCTTGCAATAAATTTATTAATAACAAAATTGTCGAAGCAAGCAAGAAAGATATGCCCTCAAAAATAAATGAAAAAGAAAAAAGAGCGAAAGAAGAAAAAGTAATAGATGAAAGAACAAAAGAAGAAAGGCTTGAAAAAGTACTTGATGAATTAAAAGAAAAACATGGCAATTCAATAATTACAAGAGCGATCTTTTTAAAAGAAACCAACTAAATCCAAAGACTACGATAAATGTTCTCGAACATTACGGCAAATGTTCCTAAATCCATATCATATAATCATATCGCATAATTACTGAATTAACTGTTGTTTATGTTATTGTCGTGCAAAACCTGGTCTATTACAATTACCAAGCAAAGTATGAATGCATAATCTTCAGTATCTGCAATATCAACACCGTAAGTATCGCTCCAGGAAAACCACTTCTTTGAAACCTGGGCAACAGGGCGTCCTGACTTAAGTATTGTAAATTCCATGCCCCAGAAATTACCTTCAATTGTGAAATCGCCTAGTGTGCTGGAAATGTTGAACCGCGGCTTGAAAAAGGAAAATTCCTTTTTTACAACCGCTACAGGTTGACCTCTATAATAAATAGTATATTCAGGTAGTAGACGGAATAGTTTTTGCTCTATATAAAAAAGTTCGGTTCCATCTATGGTGTACATTCTAAGCTTGTCGCCCAGAGCAAAAACTTTTCCTTTCACTAAAAAACGGTCAACACCCATTTCATCTTTTATTGTAAAATCATCGCCAAAGGTAAAAATTTTTTGTTTAACTATAAAGCGCATATAAAACCCCTTTCAGACCTTTCAGAATTTAAACAAGCCTTTCAAAAAATCAAGCTGTTCCAAAAACTGTAAGTTTTAAACTGCAAAATTTACCTAGATACATACTTATCTCATTATATTTTCCAATTTAAAGTTTATGTCTCATATTTTGGTCCAAATAATATTATTTTGTATTATAATTATAATAATATCTATTACAGGGTGAGTCAATTTTTCCATTTGAGGATAAAGTATTGATTTTTCAAGGTTTATGCGCTATTTCGAAACTGTGAAGTTTGAGTAGATTAATTATTCAAGAATATGAAAGTATTTTTGAAGAGGGGTAGCAATTGATATGAAAATAATCAAAAAAAACCAATACAACAACATGACACCTTACAAACGTGTCATGACAGCTTTAAGGGGAGATCGGCCTGATAAGATACCATTTACAGTTTATGAGAGTAAAATACCGCAGTGCACTGTGGAAAGGGAATTAAGAAACAGAGGGCTTTGTATAGTAAAGCGAATAAATTCGTACAAAATTATACACCCAAATGTTAAAGTAGAATCATTTCATTTCACTGATGAAAAAGGCCGTTATCTCATTCGTACGGTCTATAAGACTCCTTATGGCGATCTTTCCACACTGGATGAACCTGCAGGATTTACAACCTGGCACCATGAAAGAATGTTCAAATCTCCTGATGATTACAAGGCTCTCCACTTTATGATTAAAGATAGTGTTGTTGTTCCTGATTATGATAATGCTATCAAGACCGTTAAAAAACTTGGAGAGGACTTTGTTGTACGTGATAATCTTCCCTTAGAGCCTTTACAGGCGCTCATATCAAATTTTATGGGGGTTGAAACATTCTCTTTTGAATGGATGGATAACAGGGATGAAGTATTAAAACTATATGATAGCTTGGTTGAAGTAGCAAGAAAAGTTTATCCTATTGTTGCCGAAGGACCGTTGGAGTTTTGCAATTACGGAGGTAACGTAATTCCACAAGTAATAGGTGTTGAAAACTTTAAGAAATACTATGTACCTCATTATAACGAAGCAGCGGAAATTCTACATAAAAAAGGTAAACTTATTGGATGCCATCTTGATGCTGACAATACAACTATAATGGATGCTATAGCTGAAACGGATTTGGATTACATAGAAGCGTATGATCCTGGCATAAGCCCTCCCGTTAAAGAAGCCCGGAGGATTTTCAAGAACAAGGTTTTATGGATAAATTGGCCGAGTGCTTGGCATTTAAATCCTATTGAAGAGATCAAAAAAGACACAATAAGGCTTATTGAAGAAGCAGAAAGCGTTAGCAAAGGCCAGGAAGGTGGTTTTATTATAGGAATAACAGAAGATGTACCTGAGGAAAGATGGAGAGAAAATTTCCTAGCTATAATGGATGGTATTGATGAATATGAAGTAAGAAGATGAGATTTCCCTACCAAATGCGAAATATTGGGTCAGCGAAATACGGGGTCAGGCTTGACCCCATATTTTTTCAAAATGTTTTTCTCATTTGTTCGCAATAGTATTGTACGTTTTCCCATTTAGCATCTGCAGGTATTCTATGATCCGGGCAAGGTATGTAGCCTCCAAGAGCTACCAGAGGTTTAAGCCGTTCGATTTCCCGGTCAATGGCTTTATAATCCTGGGCAAAGACCCTTTTATCCATTCCGCCTACGCCTCTAAGTTCTCTGCCGTATTTTTCACGCCATGCGGCGATATTTCCACCCCATGTTCCTACTTCAATTGGAAACATGGTATTGACACCGTTATCCAGCCAGGTTGGAATAAGGGCATCGATGCATCCGTCGCAATCAAGGGAAACTATATTTATTCCGTGTTCATGCAATAAATCAGTTATTCTTTTGTAATGAGGACCAACTTTTTCATAAAATATGGATGGGTTTACAAGAGGACCGTTTTTAAAGCAAATATCTTCCCAAAAATGCCCGAAATCGAACTTAACACCTGTGGAAAGGATTGCTTTTGTGACTTTATAACACAAATCACCAACAGTATTAATTACTTCGTCATATAGTTCTTCATCATCTGCATATAAATAGCTAAGCCCTTCTATGCCAAACCAATTTCTTATCCTGCCGTATAAACTTCCGCAATGTATGCCAAGGGGAATATCCCTCTCGATGCCGTTTTTTTGATCATTTCTTATTTTTTCCAAAGCTGAAAAGTTGATTCTTTCTTCCGTATATTGAAGTTTTGGCAAATAATGCTCTTCCCAGCTTGCCCTGTCCTTGAATATGTGATCGATTTCTTTTGGAATAGAGACTACACCTTCTTTTTGAAGAATTATAACCCCATCACCGTTTAGAATTTTCTTAGTTCCGTCAGGATATTCTTCAAGAACTTTCCATTCAAAGGCGGGATATAAACTGCAATTTCCGGAAAATGTGGTATACCAGTTAAAATCGAAACCTAGTTTCTCAGATATGACTTTGTCAATCTCATTTCCGTCTGACCATTCCATAGCTTCTTCTTTTGTCAGGTGTCCTTCTTCATGCCATTTAATCAAAGTTTCTCTCCAGAAACCGAAATGTACTATAGGAAGTCTGTCATATTTTTCATAATTTAATACGGCTAAAGCTCTTTCACGATTATTCATGCGATAATCCTCCTTAGGAAAGTAAAAGGTTTTAATACATTCTTAATTATTATAATTTAATATGTTAACATAAGCAATGAAATATATTAATGAAAGGTAGCAAATATTTCTTCATATAAAAAATGCACCCATTAATGAATATATTTTATTAGTCTCATAAAATATTTATTTTGTAGCGTTCCAAGGGTTTTTGGATCCCCGGAATTGCAATTGACATTTGAAATAGTGTTATATTATTATTATTTAATGTGAGTAAAATTCGCATGTTAGTATAACTTGCATGTGTTGAATATAAAAAAATTAAGGTGAAAAAACTTGAATACGATAAAATAACATGTAATAAAATTTCTAGTTGTATAGGAGCAATTAAAAATGAATAAAATAGGATTTGATAATGAAAAATATATTCATTTGCAATCAGAAAAAATCCTTGAAAGGATTAATTTTTTTGGCGGAAAACTATATTTGGAGTTCGGCGGAAAACTTTTTGACGATTATCATGCTTCAAGAGTACTTCCCGGATTTAATCCGGATAGTAAAGTAAAAATGCTTTTAAAACTTAAGGAACAGGCAGAAATTGTAATTGTAATTTCTGCTGATGATATTGAGCAGAGCAAACACCGCGGAGACCTTGGAATCACATATGACCAGGAAGTCATGCGCTTAATAGACTCTTTCCGTGAAGTAGGGTTGTATGTAGGAAGCGTAGTTATTACACGTTACCGTTCACAATATGCAGCAGATTTATTCCAGAAACGTCTTAATAATCTTGGTATAAAGGTTTATAGGCACTATCCTATACCCGATTATCCTTCTAATATATCATTGATTGTGAGTAAAGACGGATATGGCAAAAATGAATATATTGAGACTACAAGATCCCTTGTAGTGGTTACTGCACCGGGTCCGGGTAGTGGTAAGATGGCCACTTGCCTTTCTCAGTTATACCATGAACATGAAAGAGGCATAAAAGCCGGCTATGCAAAGTTTGAAACATTTCCGATATGGAATCTTCCTTTGAATCATCCTGTTAATATAGCATATGAGGCCGCTACGGCAGATCTTGATGATGTAAACATGATTGATCCTTTTCATTTAGAAGCATATGGAATTACCGCTGTTAACTACAACAGGGATATAGAGATTTTCCCGGTATTGAATGCTATATTTGAAAAAATCTATGGCGGTTCCCCGTATAAGAGCCCGACAGACATGGGTGTAAATATGGCAGGATTTTGTATAATAGATAACGATGTAGTATGCAGGGCATCTGAACAAGAAGTTATACGCAGGTATTATAATAGCAGGTGTCTATATCGACAGGGTTTGGCTAAAAAGGAAGAAGTATATAAACAGGAGCTTTTGATGAACAAGCTGGGAATATCTCCAAAAAACCGACCTGTTGTAGAGGCTGCATTAAAACGTGCTGAAGAAACCAATGGACCTGCTGCTGCGCTTCAGCTAAATGACGGACGTATAGTAACAGGGAAAACTACTCCCTTGCTGGGAGCATCTGCTGCATTGTTATTAAACGCAATGAAAGAATTGGGTGGAATCAATCACGACATGCATCTTATTTCACCAATAGTTATTGAGCCCATCCAGAACTTGAAAGTTAAGCATATGGGTAATAAAAACCCCCGCTTACATACGGATGAGATACTGATAGCCTTGGCTATTTGCGCTACTACCAATCCAACTGCAGCGCTTGCTATAGAGCAGCTCCCGAAATTGCGAGGATGCGAAGCACACTCAACTGTTATACTTTCACGGGTAGATGAAAATGTGTTTCATAGGCTGGGCATAAACATAACATGTGAGCCTCAGTATCAAACTAACAAGTTATACCATAAGTAATTGAGTATAACCAGAATTGCGAGGTAGTTAAAGTTAATATCATAATAAAACGACGGGAGTGCAGTAAATAATAAAATCCTATGCACTCCCGTCCAACATGTTAATCAAATACCACATTCTCATCAAATCTTTATAAATACTTCTTTCCTTAATAAATACTTCTTCATAAATACAAAATTTAGTTATGCATCGTAACCAAATTTGTTATAAATCATCCTCATAATTCCAATTTAGTTATATTTCTACGATTCTGTATTAAGATTATTGTTCTGCGCCGGGCATAGAGGCGGAGTATTTAGTTTTTTCAGTTGCCGGTAAAGGTTTTACAGTAAACATTTCTTCTATTAACTTGGGTGCTATTACTTTAAACTTGTCATTAGCGGTTAAATTAAAGATTGATTCACCTTTTTGTCTCATTGCGAGAACACAGGCTATCCAAGAATTTACCCAGCCGCTTTCAACGCACCAGGCACTCCAGCCTATATCTGCCGAGCTGCCCCAGTATTCCCATTTTTCGAAATCAAAGCTCCTCATCCAAACACCGTCAAGATATTTATGTGCATCTGATTTTACCTGTATCCTGCATAAAAATTCTGCCAGTCGATCTTCAGCTTCTTTGTAAGATTTATTTCCTGTAGCGAATGCGGCTTCATGTAGCCCTAAAAATGCCCAATTGGTAGTATAGAGTAAATCAGTAGCCGGATCACCGTTATTTTGTATTAGGGAAGCTTCAGTAGTGCCATATTGTTCATTTGATTGCGGAGGTGGATATTTACCCATTTTCAAATCTCCGAACATATCTTGTATTGCTCCGCAGTCAACCATGTTTTTCAATAGCTCCTTTACCATCCTATCAAGCCACTGCCTATGTTCAGGAGTATCATCCACTCTTACCAAAAATGCCAGCGGCAATATCATTCTTGAGATTTCCGCGGTAAGGCTGTTTGTCCAGTACCATTTTTCAGGATATGCATCTAAGGTCATTTTTATAGCGTTTTTTGAGCGTTTTAGAAAATCCTCATAACCTGTAAGGGCATATGCCCATATAAATGCAGCCCAGAGATAAGCCTGAAAATGAGGTGAAAATGTTTTTGGTGTTTTGTCTTCATACATATAATAGGTCCAATTTCGTCCCTTAGGTATGAACGAACTTTCTCTTAGTGAATTATGACGAAAGCCTTGTAAATCCGAAGTTCTTAAGTTTGCCAAAAGGCATTTTAAAATGCTTTCATCCCAGGTATCTTCATTAAGTAAGCTTCTGGCTAAAAGGGACGCCATTATTACTCTAGCATTGTCATCTCCGTAAAATATGGGGCCGTTCTCATACCAATTGTTTAAACCGTACATCGGGCTGTCAGGGTCATCGTGGAAAAATGCAGGTGACCAAACAAAATCAAGTATTTTTTTACAATAGTATTTTTTATCCGGATCCTTGTTGATATACCAATCAAGAGCTAAAACCATTGCGGATTCCGAAACACAATCTCCCCGTACCACGTTTCGTAACATTTGCCTTCCTCTATGATCAATTCCGGATTCATAGCCTTCAATAGCGCCTTTTTTAGTGTCAACACTAAAAATTGCATAATTCCTAAACCAATTAAATGAGCGCGTTAAGGCCGTTTTTTCATAATCTTCGGGGAGAGGTTCATCTTTTTTATAAGAAGGTCTTACAGTTGGTTCCCATGAGAGATTAAACTCATTCCTATTACCTGAAAGCCACTGTAGAATAGACTCCCAGAGATTTTTCCAGCAATTATATGGTGCATACCTTGCAGTTACAAAATTGCTCAAGCAGCTAGTTGATATTAATATATTTCTATTATCGTCTTTTTGAAACAAAATAGGGAATGTGACCTCAGGCAATCCAAATGCAATTTTGTCGTATCCTGCAACTTTTGCCATGCAAAGGTGAACATAATAATTTATATTTGTGCCTTTTTCCAATGGGAGATACCAGCATCCGTTAAGCATCATTATTGTATTTTTTTCCAGCTTATTTCCAAAGAAATCAGAGATTACAACGAGTCTTTCATATTTAGTATTACTTGGTTCCCCAAAGGTTAAGCCTTCGATTGAAAGAGGATATTCAATATATAATTTTAGATTCTTTGACCGGGCTAGATTTAGTACATCCTGGTTAATAACTACTGTTTGTATGGGATAATCATCTGCAAGAATCAGTATCCCGGCACTGTCCTCGGCTTTTTTAACAAGTGACATAAGATCGGAACTTCTTTCAAAA
>DUMC01000101.1 GCA_012840075.1 Clostridiaceae bacterium
CTGAAACAGGCACTTTGTTGCGAAAATCAGGACCGTTTTTTGTAAACTGGTAGGCTTCCGTAACCCTTGAAAAATGGGCAATCTCTACTATTTTTTCTTTTGTATCCACGTTACGCACTCCACATGAGGCGTATTAGGGAACATATCCACACAACATACTTTTTCAAGCTTATACCCTCTTTCCTGCAGCACCACTAAATCTCTTGCAAGACTTGTAGGTTTACAGGAGACATAAACTATCCGGTCAACGCCAAAATCAATAATTTTTTTCAAAGCTTTCGGATGAATTCCGTCTCTCGGAGGATCTAAAACTATCAGATCAGGTTTCTCCGAAATGTCATCCAAAACTTTGAGAACATCCCCGGCGATAAATTCACAGTTATCAAGACCGTTAAGGGCAGCATTTTCTCTTGCAGCCATAACTGCTTCTTCAACAATTTCCACCCCAATTACCATTTTCGCTACCGGGGCTAGAATCTGAGTAATGGTTCCTGTACCGCAGTATAAATCAAAAATGACTTTGTCCTTTGTATCACCTATATATTCTCTGACGGTGCTATAAAGTATTTCAGCTCCAAGAGAGTTGGTCTGGAAGAAAGAAAAAGCGGATATCTTGAATTTCAGTCCAAGGAGTTCTTCATAAAAATACTCCTGACCATATAAAATATCGGTTCTGTCACTTTGTACTATATCTGCTTTTCTATCATTATAAGTATGAAGGATTCCTACTATGCTACCGTTTAAATCAAGCTCTAACAATCTGTTTTTGAATTCTTCCATAATTGCAGCTTCCGATTTTTCATACTCCCACTGACTTGATGTAACTAGATTTACTAATATTTCTCCTGTTTTTGCTGCTTTTCGTATAACTAAGTGCCTAAGATAACCTTTATGGGTCTGCTTTTTATAGTAGCTTACACCTATACCGCTAAAATACTCTAAAACATTAGAGAGTATCTTATTATAATCAATATCCACTATTTGGCAATGGTCAGTCGTTAAAATATCATAAAAACTTCCTTTTTTATGTAAACCCAAGGTGAGAGGACCATCTTTTTGTTCATCACCGAAGGAAAATTCCATCTTATTACGGTATCCCCATTGATTGGGGCTTCCCTTTATTCCTTCAACCCGATATTCGAAACAAACTTCATCAAGTAAGCGTTTGACTTGTTCTTCTTTTATCTTAAGCTGTTTGTCATATGGTATTGCTTGATAGGTGCATCCACCACAAGGTCCAAAATGAATACACCTAGGCTTTTCTGTTTCTAATGGTGATTTAGATAGTACTTCTACAAGCTTTCCTTCAATTTTTCCTTTGCGTATCTTGTCAACTATAAAGCTAATTTTCTGACCCGGTAAAGTATTTTTTACTATTACCTTATCACCGTTAACTTGAATAAGTCCCTTATTGGGAAAGTCCACTCTTGTAACTTCACCTACGTATTGAGTTCCTTTCTTCATGTTTCAAACTCCCTGTTTATATACTAATCCTGCTTCATACTGTTTCTAAATTTTATATTTAATTCTTTTTTATATTTTATTAATTCTAGCCCTTTTTCTATTCTATATTTAGCTTTGTTCTTATATTTATTTCCGGTTTATACCATTCTACGATTTATTGCCAGTCTACATTAATCTAGCCTAATGACAACATAATTTCAAGCAACAACATTATAATACAAAAAGTTTCAGTCTACTGCAAGCAGTAGACAAATAGACCTGTAATTACTTTTGCTTGAACTTGAAGAAAAGTAAATTATTTATTTAATTTTTTACTCTCATTTGAAGACAAGTAAATTACTCAAGCTTGATCCTTTATACTTTATTTCAAACTCTTTATACTTCACTTCAAACTGGCCCATTATGCTCTAAACAGATTTTTCAAGCCTAGCTCCTTATACTTATGATGTTAAATAGTTAATCTGATCTGCTAAACTGATGTGAACTATATCCCATTTTCTTTCCGGGCAGTCCACCATTTTATAAGGGAAACCCAATGCATTAATAAATTGGATAAATTTATCATCCAACCACGGTGGTGTCCACGCACCGGATCTACAGATATGAACTGCCGACACTATTATTAATGCATCTAAATTACTCAAATCACTAAAATCGCAATACTTTACATTATATATCCTGTTTATATGTTTGAAATATTCCGGTTTTTCTGCTGTATGTGGGCTATAGAATATATAAGCTTCTTTGATGTACTTATCTTTTAGAAGTTTACCAAGCCAGTTGGAGCAATTAACTTCATAGTTAAGAGAAGCAAGTCCTCCATAACCAAGGTCAGAGTGAGAATCAAATAAATACACAATTTGACAGTCGTTTTCTTTTGCTATTATATATGATAAAGCATGGGAGTCTGAAACATAGACTTTCATATTTTTTTCAAATTTAAAATATCTCTTTATTTTATTCCAGAATATGTCTAGCTCTGAAGAGACGTTAAACTCGTTTTGAATGTCTTCACCATGTGCCTTCGCTTGGATATACCTTTTGTACCAAAGATCAATCAAGCTTCTTTTGTTTTCTGAGTAAAGCCCCCAATTATTCTTTTGGGTATATATAAAGTAATCCCAATCTATCGAAAGAAGACACTTTTTCATATTGTAACCCCCTGAATAAAAATTTATCTTTAAAATCTAAGAGGTTCTTTGGTGTCTTCCACAAAATACCTAGCTTGTATTCTACAGCATTTGAAATATATAAACATCTAACCATAATGCAAGATGTTTTAAAAAGACTAAATCTTTGATGCTTCTACAATTAAATCCATGATAGCGCTATGAGAATTGTAGCATTTGTGGAAATTTCATAAATAAAATCTCCTTTTAGGAATCTCCAATGTTTTAGGTAAAAATTGGTATCAACTGTTTTAAATTTAGCACTCTATAATAAGAGTGCTAAGAATATTATTTTATTATTGTTATAAAATGTCAATTCCTAATAATATCACTTTTTAAGAATTATTTCTTATTTATTCCAATTGTTTTTAGGAAAAGTTAAGCTTATCAAAAATAACAGCTTTTTTCTCTTAATTAGAAATCCGTATAATATATGCTTATATGAAAATTTAATTTTCTTTGTTGAAATCAATAAATTTTATCCATGTTCAATTAATTATCAATAAGTTTTTGCCAAAATCTTGGTATGTTATTATCCATTATTCTTTTTATCTATATTTTTATCTATATTCTTGCTCTATTTTTATTAACCGCTAATAATTTTCACATAGAATTCCCTATTTCTTGGTCCGTCAAATTCGCAGAAGTAGATTCCCTGCCAGGTTCCAAGCATAAGTTTCCCATCCTTAATTATCACAGTGCATGATGAACCCATTAAAGAAGCTTTTATATGAGCGTGAGAATTTCCTTCAATGTGAAGGTATTCTCCGTATATGGGATAAGCTTTATTCAATGCAGTAATCATGTCATGTACAACATCCGGATCAGCATTTTCGTTTATAGTAACTCCAGCCGTTGTATGGGGTACATATACGACTGCAATGCCATCCTGTACGTGGCTGTTTCTAACTGCTTCCGCAACTTTATTTGTTATGTTAATAAACTGTTGTGATTTCGTGGTTTGAATTTTAAATTGCATATGAACCTTCCTCTCCTTTTTGCTTAAAATGTTTATTAAATTATAACACAAAAAGCAAGACAGGGGGACGGTTCTTCTGTCTCAACGAAAGACAAGGGGAAAGACAAGGGGACGGTTCTCATGTCTAAATGACCCAAGTAAGAGACACAAAGATGGTTCTCATATCTTACTCTTCAGAATTCTATTTACCTTGTCTTTGTTTAAACCAGTGATAGCTGCAATCCTTCTTATTGGCAGATTGGTTTTTTCGCGGAATTCCCTTATCAAACCGTCAGGTATTTGCACTTTAGGATTGTTTTTACGTTTAAATCCATAAACCATATTTTTAAGCCCATGATCTATAATCATCTTTTGAAAAAGTTTCTTCGCTTCTGCTTCATCCATAACTTCTTCCATTTCTTCCAAGTCAATAAATGTATCTTCGCACTCTTCATGCATAAAAATTTTAAACCTTTCAATAGCTACATATCTATTTTCGGAAAACAGATCCAAAATGATATTAGTATCCAGTATTTCAGAAAAACTACTACTGTGACAGTCTAAATAACAGTTA
>DUMC01000102.1 GCA_012840075.1 Clostridiaceae bacterium
CAAGACATCAATCCAAGCGGCTCGTTCCATGTAGAGACTATAGCTAAAATACAAAGAGCAGATTTGTAGAAGTCCTTAATTTCAGGCACTTTTACCAGCATTACACTTTTGACCCAGTGGATGACTTTACGTTCCCGATTGGATACAATCAACTTTTTTACTATCAACATTTTTGATTCTATCAAGCAATATTAGGAAGAATAAGATATAAGCTATTGCAATAATAATATGACCTAAACCTGCTATACCTGAAATTGAAGAATCTATCATAGTTGATATTTCAAGGTTTAATACCTCTACACATCCACGAATAGCCATCATTATAACTGTTAATAAAAGCCCTATATTGTAAGTTATAAAGAATTTATTAAAATTCTTATTCCGGGTTAATTCAAAGGAATTTTCCAGCAACAATACGATTAAAAAGAAAAATGTTCCTAAAACCACTACATGAGTATGTAGACCGCTTAAGACAGTTTCTTCCGTATAGCCGTTTATTTTAGTAAATTCCCTATAAAAAACTCCAAGAAACAATCCCAATATACCATATAAAAAACTTAGTTTTGCAAATCTCTTCATATTTAACACCTCTGGTTCATTTGAATTTATTTGAGATTCCTACGTGATAGATGTCCCGTTACTATTATACTATCATTTAATATGAATAGAAACAACTCAAGTAAGGATGATAGTCAAGAATAGTTTTCATTGAAATTTCCTGCCCGTTACCACTACGTAAAATAAAAGCCGTCCGTTCAGTATACACGACGGGCGGTTATTGTTGATTTATGGCTTATTTTTCAATCTATCGACAAATTTCGACATAGCATATATAATTACATATATAATTAATTATATTAGTATTCATATATATATATCTAAGGAAAAGTAAAAGCTTCTGCATATAGATGTAAAAACTTCTGTATAAAGATGACATAATCTCTCTTCCTTGCCGAGTAATTGTAAAGGAGGAGAATTTTTATATCAACATTAATCAAAATGAATTTGCCTTTAAAAAAAGTATACGATGGCTTGGTGCAACCCTATCATACTCCCAACCATACAGGAGATAAAATAATAAACTAATGAAACTATTTATCTCATAGAAAGATCTAACATATAGAAACATAATAAGGATAAGGCAGGTGGAATCTTTGTGTTTCCTCTACAAAAGAAACGAGACGAAAAAGAGGAGAAAATTGAACAGATCATTTAAAAAAATATAACAGCTTCTACAGGATGGCAATAAGCTTTGTACATAATGAGGAGGATGCTGCTGATATTGTTCAGGAAGGCGCATATAAAGCAATTAAAAGCAGTGACTCTCTTAAATGTATTGAATATGCTGAAACCTGGGTATACAGAATTATGATGAATGAAATCTATAGGCGATTAGATACAAAAGTAATAAAGTCTATTGATGATGAAGATGTTACTGAGTTCCAGGTTGAAGATACATATGAAAATATAGATTTAATGAGAGCATTAGATTCTATGCCATATAACGATAGAGCAGTAATCCAGTTAAGATATTTTGAAGACCTTAAACTTGAAGAAATAGCATATGTACTCGTGAAGAATCTAAGCACAATAAAAAGCAGCTTATATAGAGGTCTGAAAAAACTGAAAAGTAAAATGGATGATGTAGTCTGAGAGGAGATGAATATCGTGCCTAATTATAATGATAGGATTTTAAAATTATATGAAGAAAATACCAAAGAATCGATAAAATAAATATCGATAATCAATAATAATGAATAGGAGTGTATTGTAAAAAGCTATTATGTGGATTATAAAAAGCTATTATAAACCTTCCAATTGCAAAACCGCAATTTTTAGAACCTCAATTTATGAAAATTTTTATATTAAATTTTAAAGCTGAAAAATTATGTTTGTTTAACTTTCATGGCAAAAAGCGGTTTTCGTTTTTACTATGCACTGAAAGTTATATTATTTTAGCCTTGCCAGTTTATCGGTAACGCCTTGACCCCCCGTTATTGGAGAATTTCTGCGTAGAACTCTCTCTACTGTAAGAATTCTATTGTTTTATACTTAACTCAACCCTTTAAAAAATTTAGCTGCCTTCCTCATGTTGTCAAGGGCAAG